>JANPLU010000077.1:0-24160 GCA_031422435.1 Acaryochloridaceae cyanobacterium VAR_48_metabat_390 | reverse complement strand
GAGCGCGGTTCCAAAAACACCGTCATAATCTAAGCGATTAATGAGCAGCTCATCCATACCTGTTTCTTCGGTCAGGACACCATACACAACCCCCTGGTTGAGGTCAGTGGCTCTAAGTCCCCAAGTTTTGCAGGCGAAGCTAATATTGTGGCTATCGTGGACTTTACTAAGGTGATAGAAAGAACCAGGCTGTTTTGGATAAGGCAGCGTATCTTTACGACCATTGTGCTCAATGGTAATGTAGCCTTCTTCAATATCAATGTTGGGCGTACCGTACTCACCCATCGTGCCAAGCTTCACAAGGTGGCAGTCTGGAAAGTCTTGATGAAGACTGTAAAGCAGGTTGAGAGTCCCCACTACATTATTCGTCTGAGTAAGAACCGCATGTTCTCGGTCAATCATCGAGAACGGAGCCGAACGCTGCTCGCCAAAATGCACCACAGACTGCGGCTCAAATTGATGCATCACGCCACTCAAAAATGAGTAGTCCGTGATGTCGCCAATAAATAGATCAATCACTTTACCCGTCAGATCTTTCCAGCGCTGGATCCGCTGCTGAATCGGGGCAATAGGCGTAAGGGTGTCAATGCAGAGTGTGTTATCCCAATGTCGCCGCACTAGGCTATCTAAAATACCAACGTCGTAGCCTCGGTTCGATAGATATAGTGCCGTTGCCCAACCGCAGTAGCCATCACCGCCAATTACGAGGACTTTCATGTATGCCACTTTTGTTAGGTGTTTTCTGTAGGCATAACAGCCTTCTAATCAAAGTACCAGGATTAGGGTCAGTTGACATCCTGGTCAAAGGCACATTTTTAGATCAAGACTTCATCAGCAAAACTAGTGCGCCGACTAAACTGAAACGGTCCTGCAATTGAACCCCAGATACGCTCATCAGTCACCGGATCTCGTCCGCGATCTAGGCTCAGAAGCCGATCTTCACTAATCTCAAATTCGTTATCTAGGTAAGTATCTTGACCTTTCCAGTTTACCTTACAGCCTTTTCCCTGGATTCGCCCAATGAAACTATGGCCTGTCCATTCCACATCCATGCTGCACCCTGGCATCTCTACAATGTCATTAGGGTGAATGTCCTGAAGCTGCTGTGGATTACGCGCAGCGCCAAAGAAACGTTCTCCCTCTTTCAAAGAATGGTTATGAAGTAAGATTTTGTCCCCCAAGGGCAGAAATTCTAGCACCCGTAGACGATAGGGTTGACTGAGCGCAAAGTCATACGCCTGTTCTAAAAAAAGGCTTACCCCAGATAAAAATCCCGTCGGCAATGGACGCATACAAACCCGAATATGAGCAAAGAATGGCGGATTATCAACGGCTTGAGCCTGATTACTAAAGTCGCCCGCCATCCAGCGCACTAAAGTACCGATATCTGTTGCGTGGGTCATATCGTCGTCAAACGCTGCGCACTGAAGAGGTATGTCGAGACTTATTGTACGCCTTGTTTGCACGAACATGTAGAAAATATGCCCAGATGATCGTTTAGCGAGCAGAAATGGGTATATATATTGGTGTGCCTTAGTTTGAGCGTAGGCTCATATTGTTGAGAGCATTTACCACTCAAACATTCGCTAGACTGAGCGTAAACTGAAAAAGCAAATTTTTCTTGCACTATTCACTCAAGTAAAAGTGAAGCTTCTATCGGTACTTTTATATTGAGCCAATGTAAGGTCGGTACTCATGATTTCCTACGATCCTGCGGACAAACGATTAGGAAGCTATCTTATAGATGCAGGATTGCTAACGACTTCTCAAGTTGAGGTTGCCCTCAACGATCAATACTCAACTGGCATGCGATTTGGCGACATCATTGTCGAGCGTGGCTGGGTTAAAAAGCAAACGATTGAATACTTATATCGGAAGATTATTGAGCTAGAACGGGAAATTGGTCAACCTCTTGATAGAGGCGTTGTCAGAACAAGCTACAGTCTTTACAAGCTAAGAAAAGCAAATCGTTCCGACAAAACATGAAATTGTTAAACATTCCAGCATAAAAGTATTTAGAAATTCTACGTCAATTAAAATCAATCTCCAGTCTATTTAAATAAGGTTACTCCGATCAGATTATGGAGATGTTTTTAATTTAAGATGCCGATAAAAACTATTTTAAGACTTCAATTGGAGATTTAATTTTTAGCTAGACTGCCGCTGATTACCCTGCGAATTGGTCTGCAGTGCATATCCTTGCCAAAGACGACCCAGCTTCCTAGCTAAATCTAGCTCGCTGATTCTAACCTGATACATTCTTCGGGGACGACCTCGACCCTCGACTTTTTGCCAATAGCCATCAATAACCTTTTCATCTTCAAGAAACTGAAGCGCGCTGTAAAGCACTGTATCGGATAGTCGATACAGGGAATGCTCTTGCTCAATTCGCTGTATTAGAGCCGTACCGTAAGAGTCCCCATGCTCTAACAAAACCGCTAACACATAACAAACTGCAGCCTCTTTACTAAGATAGATAGGAGGAGGATCTTGAAAGAAATGATAGATATCGTGGAGCTTCATAAGTAGTTTTTAAGGGTTTAGTTATGGAGGTTTTAGTTAGAATAGTATGCGAACTTAGCTCTGTGTTCATTTCCACTGCTGAATATTAACCCATAACTTTTGATTTATTACCTCTAAAAACTCTCACCCTTCATTTTTGCCCAAGACATAAAACCTAAGAAACTCATTATTTTCATGATACGCGATAACTGCATTCTTTCCGAGCCGAAAATACAGACTAGAAAAATAAAATCATAATGCACCAGCAATATTTTTAGAAAAAATCAATATTCTGAGCCTGCATAGCCTCGGATGCATTGCGACGGAGTAGCTTTTCTTTCTTTTATCAAAAATTCTAAAACCTTGGGCATACTACCAAGACAACGTTAAACTATTGGAATCGTCAGCATTCTCTGACATTTACTCCAGAAACCGATATGATCAAGTTAGCGTCTTTTATACGCAAGAAACCGCCAAAAACTTTAGTATGCAAGAGTTTCGTCATCTATATCTTTTTCTCAAAACTGTACTGTTTGAGTCTTCGGGCTAGATGAACAACATGTAAACCGCAACATGTTTACCCACAAAGAGTGATGGGAGACGGAAAATATAGTAGAAACAAGGATCTGTAGTTGCCTAGTGACCTTAGGTTGAGCCAAAATATATTTATGTATGGATGAACACACCGATCCTAACATTGGGCAGATTTTAATCAACCGCTACCGCCTGATCGAAATGATTGGGCAGGGTTCTATGGGCAGGGTTTACCGTGCGGAAGATCAGCTTTTAGGTAACGTGACCGTAGCGGTCAAGTTTTTGTCGCAAACTTTGCTTAACTCGAAGATGAAGCAAAGATTTGCGGATGAGGCGCGTACAGGGGCACAGCTAGGGCAGCGCAGCATACACATTGTGCGCGTATTAGACTACGGTGTGCATCGCAATGAAGCCCCTTTCTATGTAATGGAATACATGGAAGGGAAAAACCTAAGCGACCTAATTCTGCCAGCGACGCTGACAGTTGATCGGTTTATGCGACTAGCCCGTCACATGTGCTTAGGCTTACAGTGCGCTCATGAAGGCATCAAAATTGATGGTGCTGTCTGTAAGATTGTGCATCGAGATGTGAAGCCCAGTAATGTATTTGTCATTTCAGATCCGGGCTTGGGCGAAGTTGCGAAGGTTCTAGATTTTGGGATTGCAAAGCTGTTTAGAGATGATGTAGATGGTCGCCAAACCCGTTCCTTTATGGGAACTTTGGCCTACTGCTCTCCAGAACAAATTGAAGGAAAAGAGTTAGATTCTCGCTCTGATATCTATAGCCTCGGCATTACGATGTTTGAGATCTTGACGGGCAAAATGCCCATTGAGCCAGATACCCATACGCTACTGAGCTGGTACAAAGCCCATCGAGACAAGCCGCCCAAACGTTTTGCAGATGCTTTGCCTAGTCTAAAGCTCCCTCCAGGTTTAGAAGACCTGATTATGGGCTGCATGGCTAAAACACCTGACGAGCGTCCCCAAAGCATGGTGGAAATTCTGGGGCTTTTAGAGCAGATTCGCACTCAGCAAAGAACGCTGCCCATAGACGGCGTTGCCACTCCGTCAAAGTCTTCTTCTAAGGTAGAAGAAACAATTATTGAATCTGAACCAGTCGTCAGAGTAACCACCTCTAAATCTACGCACGTTCCGGTTATTCCTCTGCCCCAGAAGCGATTTTGGTCTATTGAGCAAGCTGGCTGGAATGTACCTTGGCCGTCTGACAAACCGATTGCTGAGATTGCTTTTCCGCAAATACTCACCTCAGACCAGGAAGCCGCCGTAGGGTTGTGGGTGATGCTCTCTCGTGCTGAGATTCAGCAGCGGCTTCTCAGCACTCGATATAACCATTTTCTATGTCTCATGGCTCCCCACCCAATGTTGCTCTGGGTGACAGCAATTCACGATGCTCAAATTGGCGCGCGGTGGATGCCTTGCTATCTTGATCTTAAGCTTGAACAAAGTCAGCAAATGCTTAGGCTTTTGAGCAGTCATGGTTACTACTTACTACTGTTTTTTGCGTCGGAATCAACGTCTGAATCCGCCAATGTTAAAACAGTTACGATTGCACCTTATCAACGACAGCTTTTTCAAGACTGGTTGGTCATGGCTAATCAGAGCATTTCGACGGCGAGACCGTCCGTAAGTAAACAAATCTTGAAGACGGAGTTTGACAGAATTAAGCCGTCAATGCTCAAGAAACTAGAAAAAGCTAGGGCAGCCAATGACCCAGTGATTTTTTGATTGGCTTTAGGTCAAGAAGGATTGAAAAGTCAGTGAACGTTCAATAAGTAAACTCTAATTAACCCCAGACCCTAGCCTGATCTGATTCTTATAGAAGAAGCAAGAGACAGAGGTGAAATTTAGAGAATACCGTCTAACCAGTCTAAAATGGAGCAAACTAAGTGAGTTTGGGCTGTGACCCAATACCCCATTCTTGGGCTAGAAAGTGTTTGTACATCGTTTCTTTCATCACCATTTGGCGATAGAGCTTTACCAAAAAGTCTTGGGCTTCTTCTTGGGAAAGACTTTGAACCTGATCCGAAAAGGAACGGATACTGAACTCTTGCTCCATTGATAGCTGAAATGCGTTATCCATAAATTCACTCCTGAACTCCTGCTCAAGCATGGACGTATTTGTTAAAGAGTATAACAAGTGGTTGACAAACCGCCCATCGCTCTATGGAAGTAGTTTTATCAACTTCTAATCTAAAAAAAAGCTCAAAGTGAACAGACTGAAGATTGAGGCCTAAAGTTTAAGCTTTAGAGCACTAAGGCGTGGGCAAGAGAAACAATTTTTGGCATCATGGTATCTGTGAATCCTTGTGCTCTGAGCCTGAGCGCACGCTTTGGTATTTTTTATGAATGCATTTGACCCGACCCCGCCGGAGTGGACTCGAACTGCCATTCATGCGCCTCAGTTTTGCTGTCCACGCTGTCAAGCAGGCTGTCAGGAAGCGACTAGCGTTTGGCTCAACCGTCGTTCTCCGGTTTTTACAGAAGATAATCGCCGCAAGTGGCAAGAGTTTTATCACTGCGGCTGCGGTCAAGTCTGGTGGGCTTGGAGTAATGATCGCCCTCCTAGTCAGCTTAAGCCCAGAGACCCACTGCCATGAGCGATTGGCAGGCAATAGGTCAAAACTGGGTGCTTTTACCCCGCTGTCCCGTGAGGGCGGTAATTCATTTTGTGGGAGGGGCTTTTGTGGGTGCTGCGCCGCAGCTATCCTACAGCAAGCTGCTGGAGGCGATCGCCACTCAGGGCTATGCCATCATTGCCACGCCATTTATCAATACGTTAGACCATAAGGTGATCGCCACTACAGTTCTCAATCAGTTTGAAAATACCCTTGATCGGCTCCATCGAAGACTGGCGATTGACCGCTTTTTGCCCATCTATGGCTTAGGCCACAGCATGGGCTGTAAAGTTCATTTATTAATTGGCAGCCTGTTTGAAACGGAGCGGGCAGGCAACATTTTAATGTCGTTTAATAATTTTGATGCGGATCGCGCCATCCCCTTTGTAGAGTGGCTGAATGCGTCTGCAAGCGTACAGTTTACGCCAACGCCTGCCCAGACCTATCGACTGGTGCAGCGCTATTATCCGACTCCGCACAATCTGCTGATTCGGTTTCGCAATGATGATTTAGACCAAACGCGCCAGATTGCGGTGATTTTGGGCGATCGCTTTGCCGATGATGTAACCATTGAGCGGCTTCAGGGCAATCATCTTACCCCTCTGGGTCAAAATATCCCTTGGCAGGCTCAGAAAGGGTTTTCTGCTTTCGATGCGTTGGGGCAGTGGGTCACACAGGAGTTTTATCGGGATCATGTTTCCCTGGAGCGCACGATTTTAGATTGGCTAGATGCGTAGGGGGCTTAGGCGATCGCCGCGCTCAGCAGTTCTATATTCATGTCAAAGTTTGCGGTTACGCTTTGGATATCGTCGAGATCTTCGAGAGTATCTATCAGCTTTAGAAGCCTACGCGCCTGGTCTGGGTCGGTGACTTCGACGAGGTTATTGGGAATCCAGCGAAGTTCGGCTTCGCGGACGGGATATCCCTGGGTTTTGAGGCTTTGGGCAACTTGCTCTAGGCGATCGCCCTCACAAAATACTTCTACAAACGCCTCTTCATCTGTCTCAAGTATTTCATAGGTTTCAGCATCGGCTTCGAGCAGGGTATCTAAAAGCTGTTCTTCATCATCTATGGGGGCAAGCGTCAAAACCCCTTTTTGGTCAAACATCCAGCCGACACAGCCCAGTTCCCCTAGGTTGCCATTTTGTTTGGTAAATGCAAAGCGCACTTCGGCAGCGGTGCGGTGGCGGTTATCGGTAAATGCCTCAATGAGGACAGCGACCCCGCCAGGGCCGTAGCCCTCATAACGGATGGATTCCCAGCGATCGCCGTCTTGTCCCCACTGACCGGAACCCTTGGCGATCGCGCGTTCGATATTTTCGTTGGGGATGCCTGCGGCTTTGGCTTTTTCGATGGCTGACCGAAGCTGAAAGTTAGCGTTGGGGTCGGGGAGTCCCTGACGGGCAGCGACAATCATTTCCCGTGAGAGTCGTGCAAAAATCTGGGCTTTTTTACCGTCAACGACAGCCTTTTGCCGCTTGATGTTAGCCCACTTACTGTGTCCTGCCATACTGAACTTACGTTTGGACAATAAAACTGATGCAGACAAAATTCCTTCGAGTCGCCATTGATCGCATTCAAAACGCGATCACCCATTCGCTTCGCATCTGCTGCATTTTAGCACTCGTATTTTGTAGTCTGATTTTACAGGGATGCGAACCCTCCAACGTTAATAAGGTCGCTGCACCTCTAAAACTCACCCTATGGCAGGGTATCAACCCACCGCCGAATCGAGCGGTTTTTCAAAAGCTGGTGGATCGCTTTAACCAAAGTCACCCCAATGTACAGGTAGAGTCGCTCTACATTGGTCAGCCTGACCAGCAAATGCCCAAAATTCTGGCTTCGGTTGTCGGCAATGCCCCGCCCGATCTGCTGTGGTTTAATCCAACGCTGACGGGTCAGCTTATTGAGCTAAATGCTATCCGTCCTCTCGATGAATGGTTGGCTCAGTCGCCTGTTAAGGACGAGATTGACCCCGCCTTGCTGACCTCCATGCGCTACGAAAATCGCCTGTGGTCAATGCCCTTTGATACCAATAATGTGGGCATCTTCTATCGGCCTAGCCTGTTTAAGAAAGCCGGAATTGAAACCCTCCCCAAAACCTGGACAGAGTTCCGCGCTGCTGCAAAGCGGCTGACCCAAGACACCAATGGGGATGGACGCGCCGATCGCCACGGCATTCAGCTTGCCCTCGGGAAAGGGGAATTTGCGGTCTTTACCTGGCTGCCATTTCTGTGGAGTGCTGGCAGCAGTATTGATGCAGAACCCAATGCCAATGGCCTTGCGGTGAATGTGAACCAGAGTGGGGCGATCGCCGCTCTAAAATTCTGGCAAGATCTCGTCAAGGATGGTTCGGCCATTTTGTCTCAGCCAGAACGCGGCTATGAACTGGATAATTTCTTGGCGGGGAAAGTCGCCATGCAAATTTCTGGCCCTTGGACGCTCGGGCAGCTTCAAAGCTCTAACGTAGATTTTGGCGTGTTCCCGATGCCCATGCAGGCTCAAGCGGCTACGGCCTTAGGTGGCGAAAACTTGTTTGTGTTTAAGACGACCCCCGAGCGCGAACGTGCCGCCTTTGAATTTGCAGAATATGCCGCTAGCGAAGAATTTCAGTCGGAGTGGGCGTTAGGCACGGGCTATCTACCTGTAAACCTTAAGTCTCGTGAGACCTCAGAATATAAGGCATTTGTGCAAAAACAGCCCAGCCTTAGCGTCTTTTTAGGGCAGATGGAAAATGCGCGATCGCGTCCCATCTTTCCAGGCTACGCGAGGGTTTCCGATAACTTGGGTCGGGCGCTAGAGGCAACCCTTCTGGGTCGTGCCCCTGAGGTTGCCCTCCAAGAGGCACAGTCGCGGATTGATCTCATTTTTGCAGCACCGTAAAACATTAGGGTGAGAGGCAAGAACCAATCTCGCGATCTCCAGCCCCTAAAACCGTCAGCGTTTGGCGTTGAGCATCGGTCAAGCCTTTAGCACCTGTAATATTCATGCCTGCATAGGGACGGGGAACTTCTAATCGTTGAAGGGGTTGCCCTGTTTTTAAGTGCCAACGTTGAATGATTTCATCTTGACTCCCGCTCAGGAGGATATTGACAGGGACTAATGCTAAAGACCAGACCCAGTGTTCGTGACCCGCAAAGGTTTGGAGACATTGACCCGTCTGTACATCCCATTGTTTAACGGTGCGATCGCCGCTGCTGCTGAACAACCGTTGACCATCTTCACTGAAACGCACGCACAAAACTGATTGCAGATGACCGCTGAGGGTTTGGAGGCGATCGCCTGTTTCTACATCCCACAGAATAATATTGCCGTCTTCTCCAGCGGTGGCTAACCACTGACTATTGGGGCTAAAGGCCACTGCCCAGACGCGATTGGGGTGGGCGTACCAAGTGCGAACGCATTCACCGGACTCTGGCTTCCACAGCTTCAGCATTTGTTCGTAGCCGCCACTGACAAGCCATTGTCCATCGGGGCTAAAGGCAACGGAGAGGGCTGAACCGAGATGGCCTTCAAGGGTATGGGTGCAGTGGCCTGTTTGGAGATCCCATAGCTTCACGGTGCGATCGTAGCTGGCACTGGCAAGGGTTTTGCCATTGGGGTGAAAGGCAACATCCCAGATCCAGCTTTGGTGGCCTTGGAGGGTAATGCGGCACTGATACGTCTCTGGGTTCCAGAGTTTAATGGTGCGATCAAGGCTACCGCTGGCGAGGGTGTGACCGTCGGGGCTAAAGGCGATCGCCAGTATCCGGTTTTGGTGTCCCCGCAGGGTTTGGAATGGCTCAAGGGGGAGTTGAGCGGTGGTCATGGGTTCTGGGGGCACTTGCCACAGGCGCACGGTTTGATCTTCATGGGCGCTGGCCAGAAGGGTGCCGTTAGGATGTAGCGAAATTGCATAAATGCCGTTGCTGTGACCCTGAAGGGTGGTGGTGGGTTCGCCCGTGACAGGGTTCCAAAACCGCGTGGTGTGGTCATCGCCACCGCTGGCAAGGAGGGTGCCGCTGGGATGGAATTTAACGCACCAGATGCGGTTGGTATGTTTTTTGAGGATCTGGGTGCAAGCGCCGCTATGGATATTCCAGAGGCGAACGGTTTGGTCGTAGCTGCCGCTGGCAAGGGTGTGACCGTTGGGGCTAAAGGCCACGCTGAGGGCAGGTGCTGGATGACCCAATAGCGTATGCAGACAATTGGCAGTGGCAGTACACCACACTTTGAGGGTGCCGTCCAAGCTGGCGCTGGCAATCTGGAGTCCATCGGGGCTGAGGGCGATCGCCATGATCCATTGAGTGTGTCCAGTAAAGACGTTGAGGCACTCACCAGTGTGCAGATCCCAGTAGCGAATGCAGTTATCTTCGCCGCCGCTGTAGCAATGCTGTCCATCGGGGGCAAAAACGACACCCCAAACGCACTTCTCGTGTCCCCTAAAGGTTTGCACACAGTTTCCCGTCGCCAGATTCCACAGTTTGACGGTGCCATCGGTGCTGCAGCTTAGCAAAGAAGACCCATCAGGGCTGAAGGTCACATCGGTCACGATGTTGGTGTGCCCTTTCAGGATTTTATGACAGTGACCTGTGGCGGTGTCCCATAGGCGAATGGTTTGATCCTGCCCGCAACTGGCAAGTCGCGCACTATTGGGGCTAAAGGTGACGGCCCAAGTCCAGAAATCATGCCCAATACATTTGGCGGTAGGGTGCATTCCTGTCACAGACCACAGGGCAACATTGCCGTTGCTATCGCAGGTGGCAAAGCGGTTGCCATCGGGGCTAAAGGCAATGCTGGTAATACCGCCAAAGGTGTTGGCAAAGCTGCACTGCCGAAAGGTGGCTTGGGCAAAGTTGGTCTGCTTCAGAGAAATATCGTGCAGGATAGCCTGACGCAGGGTTAGACCAGAAAAGTCATGGCCTGTGAGATCAGTTTTGAGGTGGCGAAATAGGTTCAGGAGATTGCCGCCGCCGTAGCCGATCTGATGGGTGGGCAGGGTTTGCAAATGTTGGCATAGGGTTTGCAGGTGCTGAGACAGGGCGATCGCACTGCCAAAGTGCCCCATGAGTTGGGCGGTGAGGGGTTGCAAAATCAGGCGGGTTTGACAATCGCGAAGGTTGTCTTCGGTTTGGGCTTTGATGAGGGCATGGCTGAGGAAAACTTGGGGCGCGATCGCCTTGATTTCGCCACAAACTCTCTGAACGAGATCATCCAGAAGACATTCCATGATGACGGGCTGGAGGGTGAAGCGAATGGAATCGCCTTCACCCCCAACTCCTTTCCCGTGGGGAAAGAGGCGTAAGCGGTTACGTCGCCGCTCGGTTGTTGCATTGGATGGGGGATTTTCTTGTTCCCTCTCCCCGTGGGAGAGGGCTAGGGTGAGGGCTGTCTGTGCCGTCTCGATGAGAGATCGCCGTTTAAGTGACTCCAACGCTTCCAGCAGCTTTGCCTTCGCTGGCTCTGGGACTAAATCTGCTTGGAGCTGTTCGACCAAGACGGGTTCATGGTTGATGGCTAACCAGTAGAGAATGGCTTGCTCTAGGGTTGAGAGGCGCTCTAGCTGTTTGGCGAGGAGCTTTTGGAGTCCATTAAAAACGCCGGCCCCCTGCTCCAAGAACTGGGCGATGTTGCCATCAAATAAATCGCGGATGGAGGTGGCAATAATTTTGAGGGCGAGGGGATGGCCTCGGTAGTAGTCGATGAGGCACTGAAGGTCTTGTTTTGTCCCGATGAGTTGTTTTTGGTGAAGAATTTTGGCGCTGGCGGCGTTGTCTAACCCCTCCAGGTAAAGAGTGCGGACGGGGAGGCGATCGCCCTCCATCCCATCAATCCCTTCTGGTTTCTCACGGCTTGTGATGAGAACGCAGCTACTGTGGGCAATCGCCCCCACGTACTGAAGCAGTTCGCCATAGTCTTCATGGTCAGGTTGAAATATGCCGCCTAGCTGCTCTGCCTGCAGCAGTACGTCGAAGTTATCCAAAATAATGAGGCAGCGGCTTTGGCGCAGGTATTCAATCAGTGTTTCGAGTTTGCCAGGAATATTATCGGGCAGGGGTTGGTCAGGGGAAGGTGCCAAAGCCTTGAGTAAATTGTTCAGAAGGTCGTTAAGCGGTGGGGCGGCTTTGAGCGATCGCCAGATCAGCCCATCAAATTCGTCTTGCAAAGCGTGGGCAAAGCGAGTCGTAAAGGAGGTCTTGCCCATGCCGCCCATGCCCAAAATGCTGATGAGCCGACAGTGATGATCTTTTACCCATTGGGTGAGGGTGATGAACTCGCGATCGCGTCCAAAAAAGAGCGGGACATCGGCAGCGGTGCCCCAGTCAGCCCCACGGAGCATCGCTGAAACAGAAGCCAAAGCTGTAGGAGGGCGCTGTTCTGGGGCATGACGACGCAACACAGTTTTGAAGTTGCTTTTAGAAACTTTTTCGCCAAGGGTTTGGGACAATTTGCGCCAAAGCTGAAACCCTACATCGCGGATGTAGTCGTCATCGTAGCCTGTGGTTTCGGCAATTTGGGTATAGGTTTGCCCCTCCCAGCATCCGCGCACGATCAGCTCTTGGAGGTTGCTCAGCCCAACAGGAGTCAGGACGGCATCCAGCACCGACAGCACTTCCTCAACAGACTTCATTCGTGATCCCCTTGCCCCAACTTGTTTAACCCCACAATCTCCCAGAACAATCTCTAAACAGGGGCTTATGCATTTATGCACTCAATTTAACCTTTTCCAAGGCAAAAATCAGATTTTTTATGATTTTTCATCACAGCCTAAACCTCCAAGAGGATTTACATTGTCAGTGGATATACAAATGACTGCTTAAGGCTTCCCCCCGCCTCCACGGTCAGCAATGTCCACAATCTCAAGGGTCAAACATAGGGCTTTCTCAATGCGGCCCTATGTTTGATTTCTCTGAAGATAAATCGATCTTTTCTATTCTGGTAGATGATTGGGGTCGACCCCTTGCGATGATCGCAAATCAATCCCCAACGGTGCTGTAGGTTACGTTCTTGCTCGAGGGCGGTTGAAGGGCGATCGCCTTGGGCATTAAGCTAAGTCAAAACTTTTCGCTGCCAGCCTACTATCTCCGTCTAATGGCGATCAATGCCCAATCCAACTTTGGGCATCCAGTAGGGCGCACCAATTTACAGAATCCAAGCAATCCCTGATCTAAAGAGGCGAAGCTTTAGCCCTAGCTAACAACTCAATGCTAAAGTTCTTCAATGGCGTTTGATTCTACCTGTAAGTTCCTCGCTGAGAGCTTTTCTAGCGATTTTGCCGCTTGGTTACTCGGCAAACCAATCGTTTTTTCTAAACTCAGCCCTTCAGAACTCTCCCTTGAACCCATTCGCGCAGATGCTTTAATTTTGCTCGACTCTGAAGATCTGATTCTCCATGCCGAGTTTCAAACCGAACCTGACCCTGATATGCCTTTTAGGCTGGCGGATTATCGCCTCAGAATTTTTCGGCGATTTCCTAAAAAGCAAGTGCGGCAGATTGTCATTTATTTGAACCCCACTAATTCTGAACTGGTTTACCAGACTGCTTTTATTATTCCTGGTACTCGGCATGAATTTGAGGTCATCCGCCTCTGGGAGCAGCCCACGGATATATTTTTTGAGGCTACAGGGTTACTGCCTTTGGCGGTTTTATCCAATACTCAAGATAAAAAAAATACCCTACGGCAGGTTGCTTTACACATTGACGCGATTCCTGAGGTAAGAACTCAGGCTAACCTTGTGGCTTCTGCCAGTCTTCTGGCTGGGCTAGTATTGAAGAAAGATTTCATTCATCAGGTGCTTCGGAGAGAAATCATGCAGCAATCTGTGATCTATCAAGAGTGGCGAGAAGAGTTTTTGCAAGAAGGCAAATTCGAAGAGGCTCTTTCGCTGGTTCTCCGGCAACTCTCGCGGCGTATCGGCGACATGTCTTCTGAAGTAAGGTCGCAGGTGCAAACTTTACCCTTAACGCAGATCGAAGCATTGGGTGAGGCTCTACTAGATTTCTCAAGCCCTAATGATTTGACAAGTTGGCTTCAAAATAATCAGCAATAAGACAATTGCCAACCCTAAATTTCTTGCCATATAAACATAAGCTCAAGGTCTGAGCGCAGCATGCTCGAGCGAGACGGGTTAGGAAAAACTTTGACATTGAGTAAAATCTTTGGATGGGGGCGATAGATTAATCGCGCCCAAGAAAGACCAGCACATCGGCAGCAGTGCCCTGATCAACTAAGCGCGATAGTGCTAAAGCTGTAGCATGCTGCCCTTGGGCACGACAGCGCAGCACAGCTTTGAAGTTGCCATTGAAAGCTTTTTCGTTAAGGGTTGGGGACAATCGCCATTAGAACTGAAGCCCAACACCGCCGATGTAGTTGTCATCGTAGCCTATGGTTTGGGCGAATTGGCATGGTTTTCTCCTTTGCCAGCATTCGCGCACGATGAATTCTAGGAGATTACTTAGCTCATCAGAAGTCAGGACGGCATCTAGTACCGGCAGCACTTCTTTAACCGAATTCATTTTTATACATAGCCCAAAATTGTTCAACTCCACAATCTCCTAGAACATTTACTGGACAAGGATTTATACATTTATTTACATAATTTGACTTTTTCTGAGGCAAAACCTGATTTTTTATGATTTTTTCCCATAGACCATCCGTTGAAGAGATTCTATTGTTCCCGTATATACAAATGAGTGAGCCAATCTCTCCTGTCGTTTCCATAAATAAGAATATGCAAATTCTAATTTGAAGTGCAACATCTAGATGAAGGATAGATTTGAAGCACTTAGTGCTTATGTCAAGTAGCTTGATGGTTCAGAAAACTCATGAAACCCTTTTGAATAAAAGATTACGGACAAAATGGCAATTTTGGGATTTTCCCAAAACTTAACGAGGGTAGTGGGTTTCAGCCTCTATTTTAAGCGCTTATTCTGTTGCGCATGAGAATCTAAAAAGTTTTCTGCACCACCAAGGGTAGATAAACAAATTACTAAATTTTCTGACTTTAAAAGAAAACTAAAAGACTGAAGCATTATACGCTGAAAGTGAATAGGTTCTGAGGTAGGCAGAAAGCTCCAAGATAACTGCTTTAATCAAGTCAACGGATCAAAGTCAGGCATATCCTCACTCATATAGGTGTGGGCTGCGGCTAAAGCTTCACAATAGGAGTAAATAGTTTTGAACTAGGATGCTGAAATAATAAAAATTAATAATAAAATTAAATTTAACAATATGAAAACTAAAAATAGAAGAATTCTTCCTTTTATATCATTGGCGGTAATTATTGTAATACTTTGTACTGACTTACCAGGAAATACCCAATCAACCTTGTTAACTGAATCAGCTCAATGTTCAATATCTCCAATTGCAAGAGTAGAACAAAAACTGGAGCCAAGTAAAGGAACGAAGACAGCATCTGTAAATAAAGTAGTAAATACGAAAGATGAAAATATCTTACTGAAGGTATCAAAGGTCACTACTGACTTCACTACAGGAGAACTAAAGTCAGTTTCACTGGGAGATAAAGTTCGTGTATATATAGAAGGAATAGATAAAGCGATTAATCAAGGGTATTCATACAACTTTAATCAAGATAGTCAAACAAGAACACTTACACCATTTAATTACAAAAATCTCGTATTACAACTAGATGGGTATCCGTTAAACCATATTCACGGCACTTCTATTTCAAATAATGAGTTAGAGTTTGAGCTTACCTCAGATGCAGACTCTCATCCACAATGGAGCGCCATATTAGGTAATGCTTCAAAAATAGAAAAAGATGTCAGAGTTTCTGTAGGATGTCCAAACGGACAAGCAGTTTCACAAACTCAAGAATTCATATTGAAAATTACTTTATGGAATTTAGTTCGATTTTTCTGGATATTGCTACCACTAATAATTCTTGTATTGTCTATATTTCTTTGTTTCAGAGACGGCGGACTTCTTCGGACATCGGGTATAACAGCTAAGCGATGTTATAGCCTTGCAAAAACTCAGTTAGCCTGGTGGTTTTATATAATTTTCTTTTCTTTTTTGAGCTTGTTCGTTATTACTGGTAGTTACACAAATATAGTCACAAGCCAGTCAATGGTTTTACTAGGAATTGGTTCTCTGACTACGCTTGGGTCAAGTATTATTGACAATGTATCAGATGAAAAAAATCTGGACTATGATTCTGACAAGAATTCTCAAATTCAAACCCTAGAGGATAAACGGATAAAAATAGAAAGCAGCAGAATGAAATCTGCTGAGAAAAAAAAGGAGTTGTTAGATAATAAAAAACAATTAAATAAATATGAGCTGCAATCAATAAATATTCTTCAAGATGTTGTTACGGACTCTAGTGGGCAAGTTAATATCCATAGATACCAAATAGTGATATGGACTATCTTGCTTGGTTTTATTTTTCTATATCAAGTTATAAATACATATAAAATGCCTGAATTTGATACTACATTATTAGCCCTACAGGGTATTAGTTCAGGAACATATTTAACCCTTAAGGCTAGTAGAGAAAACAATGAGACAAATCAAAACAATGAGACAAATTCGAGCCGAGAGGAAGTAAAAAGCCTACTTTCTAGAATGAGAAATTCATAAGTATTTTTGAATGTAAAACATATTAGGATTAGATAAACTATGTCAAACTCAACTGATGAAATCAAGGATTTACTAAATCGTTTAAACTCTAACCCTCAACGAACGAAATTAATTCAAGACATAGAGAGACTAAAAAAAATAGATGACGTCAAAGCTAAAAATTTTCTCGAAGTATCTGAAAGTTTCCTAAAAGTTTTTGATAAAGCCAGTCAATCTGAACATGATGAAAGATCAAAATTAGTAGATGAATATTTTTTATCCCTTTCAGGGGGAAAAGAGTCAAAGAGGATAACTATAGATACAAATGGAGTTCCCGTAGTTGCAATAAAACTAATTCAAGAATTTGAAGGCTTAGCTGATATTAAGTCTCAACCCCCAATGGTCAAAGCATATCCAGATCCAAAATCTGGAGGAGAGCCTTACACAATTGGGTGGGGGACAACTGTCTATCCTGGTGGCCAGAAAGTTAAAGAAAATGATTTAAAGACAAGAGAAGAAATTGATAAATTTTTTATCAAAGACTTAAAAAATAATTATTGGGATCGGATAAAAGAAATTATTCCTAATTGGGATGGAATGAATGATGAAATGCGTTCTGCACTTTGCAGCTTCGCATATAACTTAGGGGCTGGGTTTTATGGAACATCTGGGTTCAACACTATTAGTAACTGTTTAAGAGATAAAGAATGGGACTCAGTTGCCCAAGCCATGCTTCTTTATGTCAATCCAGGTTCTTCAGTAGAGGCTGGATTACGGCGGCGACGTGGAGCAGAAGGAGACCTTTGGCTTAAGGGTCTTACAAAAATTCGTACTGGTACAACAAGTCAAAGCTCAAAAAGTAAAATTATTCGAGCTAGACAGTATACTTTTCTCAAGAAAGAAAATAAAGATTCCCAAGAATTAGAAGCAAATCAACTCAAATCAGTAATTAGCGGAAAATACTATGAAGTTGATGAATTTGTTGATGAGCAAGGTAATAACCAACAAATTCGCCTAGAATATAATGCAGGTACTTGGTGGATTTTTAAAGATCATTGGAATTTTAGTGAGGCTGAGAGCAACGAAAATGTAGTTCTTCAAAGAACCTTCGATAACACAAAAGGAATTTTAAAGGTTCCCTATCTATCTCAAAATGATAATGTAATTGACCCTTATGAAACTTGCAATGTTACTTGTGTTGCAATGTGCTTAAGATTCTATGGAGTCAAGGGAGATGGTAGTGGTCAACTTGAAGATCAATTAATGAAAACTATACGAAGAAAAAGTTTAAATCGCGGAAATCCTGAACATCTAAAGCAGTTAGTTGACGAGTATCCTAATTTTAATCTTTCAGATGAATTCACGTTCAATGGGTCATTTAAAAAAATTAGAGATTCTATTGATCAAGGATATCCTGTAATCATTCATGGCATGTTTACTCCACCAGGACATATTATTGTTGTAAAAGGGTATGACGACAATGGATTTATTGTTAATGACCCTCACGGTGAATATTTTAGTTGGGGATATGATCGGTCTAAAAGTGGTGATGGGTTACACTATTCTTATAGTTTAATTGCTAAAGTATGCTCACCTGAATCAATGAATAATCCTAGTAATATTTGGATGCATTCAATTAAAAAGTAAACTATGGAAAATGAAAAACTTAAGATTATTTTTGATTTTTTTCAGTTTGTTGTTGGAACAATTGGATTAGGTCTTATTTCGACAAATATTAACTACCACATCCAAAATAGAGAGATAACAATCAAAGAACAGACATCCATTGGTCAGTTTGTACAACAAGCTTTACAAGAAGATGTTGGCATAAGACGTAGATTTGCGCAGTACTTTGCTACTGTCACTAGATCTGATGAGATGAGAAAGCGTTGGTCTGAGTACGCAACAAATGTTGAAGCAGAATATGTTCAAACAGAGCAAAAGAAAAAAGATCTTGAAGAGAAGGCAAAAAAAGAAAAGAATCCATCTGCCAAGACTCAAATAATTGACAAAATTGAAAAACTTAATATAGAGCTTAGCCCGAATAAGTCATCTTCAATAACTGAAAATCCTGCTCGAATTTATTTTCATATTAGTAATGAAAGTCAAAGATTAAAGGCAGATGAAATTGCCAATTTTCTTAGAGAAAATAATTTTATCGTTCCAAAAATATCAATCACGGGTTCAATACCTAAAGAAACTCAGCTTCGATACTTTAGAATGTCTGACAGAGTAGAAGCAGAATTACTCACATCTTTTATCATGGCTAGAAATACTAAAGCAGTAACTAAGTATTTGAAAGGATATGAACTTTCAACTCGTCCTAGACTATATGAACTGTGGTTTTCAAAAAGTGAATAATCATGTTAAATAAGGTAAAAAATTAGGCTCAATAGGTGTTTAGGGGAGGTAGAAGTAAGGACTCCAAGAAAGCACTGAGCAAGGCTTTACCTCTGCGTTTGACATTGTAGACAAGCTCAAAGAAGCTCAAATACAACCGGAGTTTTTCCTGAGAGATGCCCCGATGGGTCTCAGCCAGGAACCTTAAGTGGTGCAGAAAACTTTTTAGATTCTCATGCACAACAGAATAAACGCTCAAAATAGAGGCTGAAACCCACTGCCCTCATTACAATTTGGGATTTTCCCAAAATTGAGTTTTCTGAACCACCCAGCTAGCTCCTTTAATTTTTTCTCAGCCTATTACTCCAAAAAATTATGCCAAAAACAACCGTTGGCGACATCGACATAAACTACCAAATCCAAGGGAGTGGTTCACCGCTACTCCTGATCATGGGGCTAAGCTTCAGCCATCTTGATTGGGGCACAGAACTCCCCGCACTCCTTGCCTCCAACCATCAACTCATCCTCTTCGACAACCGCGATGCAGGCTTAACCAGCCAATCCCAAGGCGACTACACCATTCCCGATATGGCAGACGACACCGCAAATCTGCTAGATGCCCTAAAAATTCCCAAAGCCTATATTTTTGGCGTGAGCATGGGCGGAGCCATTGCCCAACAACTTGACCTTCGTCACCCCAACAAAGTCGATAAACTCATCCTCGGCTGTACCTTTGCAGGCAGCACCTGTAGTCAATTTGGCGACCTCAGCCCCCTTCTAAACGGCAACCTCCTAGACCTGCTGTTCACCCCACCCTATATCCAAGCCCATCAACAAATCCTTAATGAGCATCTAGCCAAAGCGCAACTCTTGCATAGCAAAGGCGAAGCACTACAACGCCAACTTAAAGCCCTTGGCACCCACAACACCTGCAACACCCTATCCAAAATTTCAGCCCCAACCCTCATCCTCACCGGAGACAGCGATACCGCCATTCCTTCTAGCAATAGCGATTTCCTGGTCAAAGAAATTCCTAATGCCAAACTAGAAATCATACCTAATTCCGCTCACGGCTTCACCTTTAGCCATGCAGCTAAAACTGCTCAATTAATCCACGATTTCTTAAGTTAAATTAATTTTCACAAAGATTGAAAAACATGACACACTCAAGCGAAAATATTAAGGCTACGTTTCAAGAATATATTAAAGCTTTTAATACGAAAAAAGGCTCTAATTTATTCCCCTTTTTTCACGATCCAATTCTTTTGGTTGATCGCGAGAAAGATCCTGTCATATTGGACAAAAGTATTATTGGAAAGATTAAGTCAGCTTTGGGGTTCAAAAAAGTTTTTAAAGACTTAGAAAAGAGAGGATTTGACCATAGCGAACTGGACGATGACCCCCAAGTTAAGCTTTTGAGTGCAACGTTAGGGAGCATCACTGGCAATGCAACACGTTATAAAACAGACAGCTCTGTTCTAGAGCGCTTCGGCTACACCTACACATTTCGTCAAACTTCTGAAGGTTGGAAAATTGTTACTGGCATCATCCATGATTGACTAACCTTTGACCTCACAGAAGCCCCTAAAGTCTCTGCTATCGTTGCAAACGTCGAACTTTATAACGGGTTTATCGTCTCTGGCCTGACCTGGGGCATCATTTCCGACACAGAGGGCTAACCCCTCAAAATCTTCTTTTTAGCCTGCGTTATCATTGCTGGCCTATTTGGTGCAGTCACCCTAAAACCCACAACGCTTTTAATTCAAACCTTGCCTGGAGTCGCCGCACTTGTCTGCATTTGGCTATCCAGACCTATCCCCTAAACCGATCGTAGCCTTAGCACACAGCGGCTCCAGTATTAGTTAGACCAAAAACATCATGCAGAAATGGCATGGATGAGCGATCTGCGTCGTCAAAATATTCAACAGGTCTGCCAGAAGTACACTCGGTGATGCTGAAGTGCCTACCACACCATTGAAAATCGTTTAGAAGACATACCCGATGCGATCACCCACCCACCCTCAAAGTTGGGTCGTACCCCTAAGACGGCTCTCCAGAAGGCAGAGTCGGAGATCGATCTCATTCAACGAATTTAGAATATGACTGAGGACTGTATCCAGGATACAGAATCCCTCAGTATTCGCTTCGATACATTCTTTAACACAGTGATCCCAATAGACAGTTTCAATCCATCAAGTTTTGGGAACTCTAATCAGAGAGTCTATCTAGAATATTCTTGAAAAGACTGAAAAATATGGAGGCTGGGGATCTAAATCGAATCTCCGAGAGACTTTTATGGCACAACGCCTGCGATCGCACGAAGCAAAAAGCATCGGAGACGTCTAATGACCTTATCGCAGCAACTCCAGTGACAGGCATCGTGCATTGCTGCGGCTAAATTTAATAACTTTTCGAATTAATCTTATAAAGATATGTTGCAGGATGCTTACATTAAAAGTTTTTTGGAGATACCCGTCGTCTTAGGTATTACGCTCTGTCAGGCCAAGTTTGTCACAAATTCTTACTTTAAAGAACCGCTTCAGAAAGATTTACAAAAAAAAGAATTAATCCATAGTATCCGGAGTATCATCTTTGGCTTGCCAGAAGATGCTGACTTCCTTGAGTTTTCAGTACAAGATTACTACGCTTATCTCTATCGATTGGACGATAAGTATAAAATTCTAACTTTAGTGCTGCATGATAATAACGTAGTTAAATCTTTTAGAGCTAAACAACTATGCGCAAAGTTGCAGGAAGACATTAATCTAACAATTAAAATATTTGATGAATTATCAAATCAAGATTCATTGCCGGAGCAAATCATCAAAGAAGTTCATGCAGGCGACAGTGTTCAAAAGTTTAGTCAAATTTATAGTCATGCTTCTAAGAAAATCATTAGTGAGCCTGATCTTGATTTAATTCTAGATGCACTCAATTATTTAAGTCATTTCGTATGCAGCTTTCTAGGGCCAAAAATTACATCAAACTTTTGGAACATTTCTCGACCTAAGAATGAATGGCTATTTCAGTTTGAAATAAAATATTCTTCAGAGATCATATTTTGCGGAGATCCTGACAAAAAAATCAATCCGCTTGCTATTCTCAGTGTTAGAGAATGGACTAGAAATTTTATGAACCAATGCTGCCAATTAATCCGCGATTTACCTGAAAGACTTGAAAAAGAAAGCATTAATGAGGACTACAGAAGAATTATTTCTATCTATACTTCTGAGTATCTTCAAGAAATGAGCAACTTTTCTGGCAGTTCAAATGAAAGCCTTTTTGGAGACAACTTCTTGTAGAAATACTTTTGGTGTTTATAAATTCTTAATTGAGCTGAAATTTCATTAATGACTACTTATTCCTTGAAAAGTATTTTAATTATATTAAGATAATATTTGACCCATAAAATCTCGATTTAAATTCTCAGAAACGAGAGAAAATTGGTTCTAGTAAGTTTTTATTTTCGCACACTAAAGAAACAAAAAACATAGATTTTTGTGTCAAATAATTGTAAGCTTTAGCCAGAGTGTATCAAATCTTCAAAAAGCAAAGCTATTATCAATATTCAAATAAATTAAGATCGCAAACACTTGAAATTTTTAGACATCAGAAAATTAAATTAGCCTTTAAAAATTCTTTATTTCTAGATTTCATTAATTAAAGATTAAACAAGATTTTAACGTTTGCATAAAAGTAGAAAAGAGCACGCATGAAAAATTATAATGGGGGGGAAGCAGAGCGGTTAAAGGCACTCCATGCTTACGACATCTTAGATACGCCTTCGGAACTTGAATTTGACGATCTCACTGCTTTGGCCGCCCAGATTTGTCAGACTCCCATTGCCTTAATCAGTCTGCTCGACCAAACGCGCCAGTGGTTTAAGTCTAAAAAGGGGCTGACTCTTTCAGAAACGCCTAAATCTGTAGCCTTCTGCCTCCATACGATTCAAAGCGATCGCCCTTTGGTGGTTGAAGATGCCCTATTGGATGAGCGCTTTGCCCACAATCCTTTAGTGACGGGCGAACCAAATATCCGATTTTATGCTGGGGTTCCCCTCATTGTGTCCACTGGTTATCGGATCGGGACACTCTGTGTGATCGCCCCAGTGCCCATGCAGCTTACAGAAGAACAAATTCAAACACTGCAAGCCTTAAGCCGTCAAGTGGTTAACCTGTTGGAGCTAAGACGTACCAACCGTTTGCTTGCGGAACGCGAATCGATACTGCGCAGTTTTTTTGACAGTGCGCCAATGATGATGGGCGTTGTGGAACTGTTAGAGGACGACATCTTACATCTTTCCGACAATGCCGAAACGGCTCGGCTGTTCGGCATCAAGCCACTCGAAATGCAAAATCAACGCGCTAGCGAAATGGGTATTTCTGCTGACTACATTGGTCAGTGGATGGCTCACTACCGTGAGGCTCAAAGAATGCATCAGCCGCAAAAGTTTGAATATCCACACGAAACAGATGCAGGGCACCGATGGTTATCTGCGACCGTCGCCGCTGTAGAGCAGAAGGAGGGGCACCCTGCCCGATTTGCCTATGTAGTAGAGGATATTAGCGATCAAAAACAAGCCGAAGAAAATCTAAAGCAAAGCGAACAAAAATTTCGCGCAATCTTCGATGGCACCTTTCAATTTATTGGGCTTTTGAACCCAGCAGGAACTTTAATTGAAGCGAATCAACCTGCTTTAGAGGCTATTGGAGCTACGCTCACTGATGTCGTGGGTCAACCCTTCTGGGCAACGCCCTGGTGGACTCATTCTCTTGCGTTGCAAGCACAGCTTAAACAGGCGATAGACTTCGCTGCCCAAGGAGAATTAGTCCGGTTTGAAGCTGAACATATTTTGGCTAACGGAAACTCCATTTTCGTAGATTTTTCAATTCAGCCGATTTTTAACGATGCCGGAAATGTGATCCTGCTAATCCCAGAAGGACGGGATATTAGCGATCGCATCAAAGCTGAAGTGGCATTAAGAGAAATGAATGCCGAATTAGAAGCTCGTGTGCAGGCGCGAACGGTGGAGCTTCTCAGTGCCCAGACAATTTTACAAGCTAGCGAAGAAAAGTTTAGGCAATTTGCGGAGAATCTCAACCAGGTTTTTTGGATGACTGGAATTTTGGAGGAGACTCTACTTTATATCAGTCCTGCTTACGAAAAGGTATGGGGAAGCACCTGCGAGTCGTTATATCGAGACCCTTCAGCATGGCTAACCGCAATTCATCCTGAGGATCAAGAACGAGTGCGATCGCTGCTGCCTACACAACTCCAGTCAGAATACGATGTAGAGTACCGAATTCTGAGACCCGACAGCGAAATCCGGTGGATTCGAGACCGCTCCTTCCCCATCCGGAATGCCGAAGGGCACGTATACCGCATAGCCGGAATTGCTGAAGATATTAGCGATCATAAATTAGCTGAGTTAAGCCTATGCAAGATGGGTAGTCCTAAACAAGTAAGGATGCATTGTAATGATGCACAAAGAGCCAAATAGCCCCAATATGATTCTCCAGTTTTTTGGAGAAGGAAAGTGTTTTACGAACTAATCGTGAGACTCGTTGGCGCATCGTACAGTTGAAG
>JANPLU010000076.1:0-11984 GCA_031422435.1 Acaryochloridaceae cyanobacterium VAR_48_metabat_390 | reverse complement strand
GCCCGATCAACTCCCGCGATTTGTGGCGCTGCCCATTCCTAAAAGCGATACGGAGAACCTCCGCTGGTGGGGTGTGCCCCTAGAGCAGGTCATTACCCACAACCTCTATAAGCTGTTTCCAGGCATGGAAATTCAGACCTGTCATCCGTTCCGCATTACGCGTAATGCCGATTTTGAGCTTGAAGAAGATGAAGCAGATGATTTACTGCTGGCGATCGAGCAGGAAATTCGCAAGCGTCGATTTGGCTCTGTAATGCGGATGGAGATTCAGGTGGGCACCCCCCCAGAGCTTCAAAAAACCCTCATGGAAGAAATGGACTTAATTGACCAAGACATCTATGCCGTGGAAGGCTTATTGAGCCTGAGTGATTTATTTGCCCTCAGCAGCCTCCCGTTCCCAGAATTAAAAGATCCTTCTTGGACGCCCGTCGTTCCCCCTCGCCTCAGAAAGTTGGCGGCTTTGCCCCTCCCAGGCGAAGAAGATTCAGGCGTTATCAACCTTCATGGCGAAGACGATCAGATGGATATTTTTTCCATCATTCGTACGGGCGATGTTTTGGTGCATCACCCCTACGACTCGTTTTTATCGACAGTACATCGCTTTGTTGCCGAAGCCGCCCATGACCCTAACGTCCTGACCATTAAAATGACGCTCTACCGCACGGCAGGGGATTCTAAGTTTGCAGATTCCCCCATTGTCAGCAGCCTTATTACAGCCGCCGAGAACGGGAAACAGGTGGTCGCGCTCGTTGAGCTGAAAGCGCGGTTTGACGAGGCCAATAATATTCAGTGGGCGCGCAAGCTAGAGAAGGTGGGTGCCCATGTGGTGTATGGCCTGGTAGGTCTAAAAACTCATACAAAAGTTGTTTTAGTGGTGCGCCGTGAAGGGCAGAAACTCCGTCGCTATGTGCATATTGGGACGGGGAACTACAATCCCAAAACCGCCAGACTCTACACCGATTTGGGACTCTTTAGCTGTCGCGAAGACTTAGGCGCTGACCTAACGGACTTGTTTAACCACTTGACGGGCTATTCTCGGCAGCTCTCTTACCGCAAAATATTGGTCGCGCCTGTCAATCTACGAGATCGCATGATTGAGTTCATCCAGCGAGAAATGGAGCTAGAGCGACGCGGCAAAAAGGGGCGCATCATTGTCAAAATGAATTCTCTCTTAGATTCAGAGATGATCGCAGCGCTGTATGCTGCCTCTCAAACGGGGGTACAAATCGACGTCATTGTGCGGGGTAATGTCTCTCTTAAGCCTGGAATTAAGGGTCTTAGCGATAATATTCGCGTCATCAGCATTATTGGTCGCTTTTTAGAACACGAGCGCATTTTTTACTTCCACAACAATGGAAAACCCAAAGTCTTTATTGGCAGTGCAGACTGGCGTACCCGCAACCTAGAGCGTCGGGTGGAGGCCGTTGTGCCCATTGAAGATCCAGACCTTGCCATGCAGATTCGGGAATTACTGGATTTATATCTCAGCGACAATCGCCACGCCTGGGATTTACAGCCTGATGGTCAGTATATTCAGCGCCGCCCTGCTGAAAACGAAATGGATCGCAGTGCCCATCGCCTTTTGATGAAAATGGCACAGCCAGAACGATTGACCTGACACCAGACAGATCCGACAAGCTAAAAACAAAAAAAGGAATTAGCCCTGATCACTTTGACGTCAGGCGGTATGAGCATGAAATAAACAGTCATGGCCGCAAAAGTCATCCGTAACGTGACGAAATTGTTACAGATTCATGAAAAATGTCCTGAGTTAAGCAAATAAAATTTGCGCAAAAAAAGCAAACGCCCTAAGCTGGTTTTCTAGCTGTATCAAGGATAGCAGTATCTAAATAAAGGGGGGCTTGAAAAATCATGATCATTTGATCATGATTTTAATCTTAGTGAAGTACATGGGAGTGAAGTTAAGTATGCCTCTTGTAAGTCGATTAGTTGCAGAATTTCTGGGTACCTTGTGGCTGGTGTTAGGCGGCTGCGGTAGCGCTGTGCTAGCCGCTGCGTTTACCGCAAAACTTGGACCCAAGGGTGAAGAAGCAACCCTTTTACTAGGGATTGCATTTGTGGGTGTTTCTCTTGCCTTTGGTCTAACGGTTTTGACGATGGCCTATGCAGTGGGCCATATTTCGGGTGGTCACTTTAATCCGGCGGTCTCTTTTGGCCTCTGGGCTGGCAAGCGATTTCCTGCCAAAGATTTGCTGCCGTACATTGTTGCTCAAGTGCTTGGGGCAGTGGTGGGTGGTGGTGTGATTTACCTCATTGCCAGCGGCAAAGCTGGGTTCGAGCTATCTGGGTCTAACCCACTGGCGACAAACGGATTTGGCGAATATTCACCTGGCGGATATTCCCTTTTTGCGGCTTTGGTAACAGAAGTGGTCATGACCTTCTTTTTCTTGATTATTATTTTAGGCGCGACGGATGCACGCGCACCTCAAGGCTTTGCACCCGTACCTATTGGTCTAGGACTAACGCTGATTCACTTAATTAGCATTCCCGTTACCAATACGTCCGTCAATCCTGCCCGTAGTACAGGGGTGGCTCTGTTTGCGGGGACTGAGCATATTGCCCAGCTCTGGCTGTTTTGGTTGGCACCGATTGTAGGCGCTGTGATTGCAGGGTTTGTCTACAATGCCGTTTTTAGCGCACCTAAGACAGTCTCTGAAGCAGAAGCGACTAGAGCTGCTGCCTATAGAGAGTAAACTCTCAATTTTTCAATAGGTCGTTGGCTAAAACAAAAAAGAGGGCGTTAACGCCCTCTTTTTTGTTTTAACGGCAGGAAATTAGTTAATCCTCAAGCGGTGGCTTTGTGGTGGGTTTGGAATCGGGAAACGCTATGCAAATAAAAGCCTGGTAGAAATTTACTGCGATGAATGTTAGAAATGCAGAAGTAGAAGGGCATCCTAGGTTAGGACTACGACTAAAGCTATACCCAAGTGAAATTTTTGTAGGGACACTTGACGTAAGTTTTTGTCTGACGGCTTAACCCTTGATCGATCATAAATTCTTCTTTATAGCGGTGGAAATTGCCGTGAACGTCTTAGACACTCATACCCATCAATCCGTTAAAGTACTGGAGCAGGTCGTCTATGATCATTTTCTCCACTGTGTCCGTACGGAGTTACCAGAACAAGTACTCCAGCGGTTTCAACTTTTGTTTATTCAGGGTGGAATGTACCCTGAGCCTAGTATTCGGATGACCCTAAATGAGCTTTTGCGAGGGTGGAATCTAAAACATAGCTTTCAGCCATTTTTCAACCGCTGCTGCTTTATTTTGATTAACCGTTGGCAGATGAATATGCTCCATCGAGGAGCCATCATAGAATTAGTGGAGCTGCTCCATCAATGCCGTGGTGCCTCGGTGATTGGCGGACAGCCTAGTCCCACTGGACGCCTACGGTTTTCAGTTCATGAATTTGTGCAAAGCCCCTACTTTCAGCGTATTCGTCAGTTGGCTGACCTGCTGAACCCTAATAATGACGCTGATAAACAGCGCCCTTTATCTACCCTGCTGCACCGCTATCCTTATCTTTATTCGCATTGTCTTACCAATCAAGACGACGGCGAAGACTACCAAAAGCTGATTGTCGTGACCCAACGCAATGCGAGTCGGCAGTTTCAGCAGGATTTATCCAGCTATCTGACGTATTCTCTGATTCATAAAGAAAAGCAGAATCAAACAATATCCACTGCCCCTTCAAAGAACCCGACGCTGTTGACCCATCAAGATATCTGCTCAAGTCTGAGGCACTACGTCGCAAAAGTAGACTCGCGCGGAACCTATAAAGAAATGGCTCAGCAGTTTTGGATGCCGGGACAGCAGCCTCAAACCTATGGAAAATTTAAGGTAGCTTTGACCGATTACATTGCCAGCAGTATTCCGTCAAAGTTTGGGCAGTGCCGATTTAACGATCAGTTTCGAGGGTATCTCAACAGCCTTCAGCCCGAGAGTGATGCCTCTGCGGTGAATGATTTTCTTGTGGTGCGTACCTGCAATCAGGTTCTCAATTTTATGGTGATTGAAAGTAAGCAGCGACCGAATCACTCCGTATTTATGGATTTGTTAAATAATTTAGGGTCTACGCTGACCGTAGGGCTGCTGCTGAAGGTGGTGCTGTTGTGCAGTAAGGTAAAGCCTTACTTAGAGCGGCGGCTTTCTCTTCTATTTCAACACTACGGATTACAATCGCGTGGATCTGTAGACTGGTTAGTCCGCTGCCTAGAGAAGCTGAATTTGGCCTGGACTGCCCACTTTAGCCCTCAAAATTTATCCTATATTCATTTGCTGTGATGTTTTTGTAGAAGGACGTTTCTAAGCTCAACGGCTTTACACAGCCGGAGCGTCGAATTGTCTCGATCACAGCGGGTTTGACAAACTGCGATCGCCGTTCATGGCCAACATCTTTTAGCCAGGGAGTGGTGATCCGAAACCTGGGACGGATATCGGCAGGGATCAGATACTTTATGCAGTATCTAGCTCCAAGATGGACTGACTTTGCCGTCTACTTTAGTTCATCTTTGGCAACGGGCTGACGTTGAGCCATTAACGGAGCAGTTTCTGCATTCAGAGAAAGTGTGCCCGTTAAGGTCGTAGACTCAGTGGACGTTTGGTTTGGGGAAATCGCACCCTTAATCTTGACCATGATAGGAGCAGTCTCTTTCGAGTTATCGCACAGCATTCTCACCGGAACCTGTCCCACAAGACTGAGCTGTTGTTTTTGCCATTGACCACTTAACGTCATCGGCTTAGAACCCGAGGAGCTACGCATTAAGGCTGGATTAGTCAGTGCTGCCGCTACATAGATGCCGGACTGCTGCACTGAGAGTAAAACAGACTTACCGCCACCGCAGGATGCAGAAACGGGCAGATTGAGTTGATACTCTCCTCCAATACTTTGCGCCGTCTTAAGGTTTGCTTCGCCATAGGCTGTAACGACCCCAAATAGGCCAACGACAAAAGCGATCGCACCGCCGTAAAAGGCAAGAGATTTAGGCTGAAAGTGATTCATAGCTGCTCGATCTGCGGTTCATGGGGGTTGATGTCTAGCACAGACGCAAGATGAGACGTGACCTGACTATATTTGCGCGTAATGAGCAGGGAAGAAGCACACTGAGTAACCAGTGCATCAGCATAACGTCCTAAGGTTTGCCGTTCAGAACCCCACGCTCTACTTGCGCCAGCAATGGTTAAATCAACCGTGGCTGAATGATCTACAACAGCCTGAAGCGGATCTAAATAGGTCTCTAAAATAGGCGTCTCTATGCGACTGCGAACTGAGGGCGCTAGCTGAGCCAAAACCTCAGTGAACTCACGACTTAATTCACCCGCAGGGGTGTCAGGACTAGTCACTCGCATCACCTGAAGCTGAATATGTTCTCCATTAATGAGCAGCCGTAACGCTAGTTCTAAGCCCAGTTCGTCATGAAGGCTGGGCGCGTAGGGCACCAAAATTTTAGAAATTTGCTGCAATCCCCGATCTGCAAAGACTGCAACATCCGCACGGGCTGAACTCAGGATCTGACCCACGCGACCTCCCAGCCGATTTTGATCAAAGACAGGTCTGTGCCAACCCACTAAAACCAAGTCCGTGTGATCGAGTGCTGTAATTCTGCTTGTTTCGCGGGCAACATCGCTAGAAACCCGCACGATAGGCCGCAGCCGCGCTCTGACCTCAGGCGGTTGGATGCTCTGCACCAGACTATCGATCTGAATACGACGCTGTTCTACAAGCCGATCTGCTTCAATGGGTGTACTGGCAAAAGCATAGTTCTCCTCAATTTCGACGAGGCTGAGCGGATGCACAATGGCATTGGGGCGGGTTCCGGCGATCGCCAAGGCCAAATTAATCAACCCCTTCTGCGTCTTCGGGTTTGCGACAGGCACCAGCACACGATAGATCTGCTGTGCTTCAGAAGATGCTTCTGCTGCTTCAGTGTCCGTCACATCCAACCGAATTAGCCGTTTGGGATACGTCCACTCCAGCAGCGGAGAGGTCATAAAGGTAGTCACGAGCGCCATAATCACCAGCATGGTAAACAGCAGCGGCGAAATCACCTTTAGCTCTAGGCCAATGTTAAGCACAATTAATTCCGTGAGGCCACGGGTATTCATCAGCCAACCCAGCGCCGCAGACTCCCGTTTATCGATGCCAGACACGCGAGCTGCAATGTAGGTGCCCACATATTTGCCAATAATGGCAACCCCAACCACCGCAAAGCACAGCAGCCATTTGTCTGGGCTATTGAGTAGCCCCACCTCGGTTTTGAGGCCGCTGTAGGCAAAGAAGAGCGGCAGCAAAAACACTAAGACAAAATCTTCGGTTTTCTCTGCCAGCTCACGAGTCAAGCCTGCATTTTTAGGCATCACCGCCCCTAGCAGAAAAGCGCCAAAAATGAAGTGAATACCGATAACCTCTGTGATGAGGGCAGAGGCCACTACACCCATGTAGATAATCGCCACCAAAAACTGAGGGAGCTTTCCTTTGCGGTCATAGTATTTAGACAAGTTTTTGAGGAACTGCCGCCCCACTGTCACCATCACCCCGATGTAGACAATAGAGAACAGAATGGTTGGAATGGCACCCGCCATACTGTTGGTGCGGGTTACGGCGATCGCCAGTGCCAACACACACCAAGCCGTCACATCATCCACCGCAGCACAGGTCAGCGCTAACGTCCCCAGCCGACTGCCCTGGAGATTGTTTTCTGTAATAATGCGCGCCAGTACCGGAAACGCCGTAATCGACATTGCCGCCCCTAAAAATAGGGCAAAGGCTGTAAAGGTCACATCCCCATTGGAAACCAGCGGGTAGAGAAACAGCGCCAGCAAACAGCCCAAAGAAAAGGGCACCAAAATACTGACATGGGAGATCAGCACCGCAATGTCAAGATTGCCGCGCAAATACTTTGGGTTCAGCTCTAGGCCAATCAAAAACATAAAAAAGATGAGGCCAATTTGAGCCAGCACTCCCAAAGAGGGCAACGCCTCGGCAGGAAACAGAGCAGCCTTCCAGGTGGGGGCTAACCACCCCAACAGCGATGGCCCCAGCATAATGCCTGCCACAATTTCCCCAATCACGAGGGGCTGCTTAATCCGCTCAAAGCCAAGCCCCATGAGCCGAGATAGCCCAATAACAACCAATAGCTCGATGAGGATAAGAACAACAATATGCATAGCTGATTTTGCTAGATTGGCGTGGTTAAGTTGCGCCGTCACGCTGTAGTCAACAATAGCGCGTCAGCCTTAAAGAAGAAAACACCCATTGGTTGAGGGTTTGATTTGGAAAGGCGCTGACCAAAATACCGTTAGCAGCAGCCAATCTGCATTAAAATAGTTTCAGTACTGATTTGCACCTTGGCTGTGCCTAGTGTATAAAAGTAGATCGCACCACTTCACAGATCCTCGGAGCATTTTCAATGAGTCGTAAGTGTCAACTGACCGGTAGAAAAGCGAATAACGCCTTCGCGGTTTCTCACTCTCACCATCGCACCAAAAAGCTGCAAGAAGTCAATTTGCAGTGGAAACGAATCTGGTGGCCTGAAGGCAAGCGCTGGGTTAAGCTTCGCCTCTCCACAAAGGCGATTAAAACCCTGCAAACTCAAGGGATTGATTCTCTTGCAAAACAAGCTGGCATTAACTTAAACAAGTTTTAGTTAAACGATTTTTAGTTAAATAAGCTCTAGCTTCATTCGATTTTGCGAAGGATCGTGAATTAATTTAGTTGTGCGGTGGGGACAGGTTTCGAGAGAGCTGTATGAGTGATGTACAGGGCATCTCTACAAAACCTGCCCCTCCAATTTCTGATTACTCAGTCAAACATCCCAAAAGAGACGGGGAGTAACGCTAAGGTTCATGGATGTTGTCGATTTAAAACGAGACATTGAGATGCTGTCTGAGCGCCTGGGTAAAACCCAGGACTATCTTTGACGTTCCTGCTCTTAATGCAAAAATTTCTGACCTAGAGCAAGTTGCCGCTCAGCCCAGCTTTTGGGACAACCAAACGACGGCACAAACCACGCTTCAATCGCTGAACGAACTTAAATCTCATTTAGACGGGCTACAGCGCTGGCACACGACCGTAGAAGATGCCAAGACGGTCTTAGAACTATTAGAGCTTGAGGACGATTCAGCTTTACTAAGCGAAGCCGAAACAAGCCTAAAGCAGTTGGCACACCAGCTCGATCAGTGGGAGCTTCAGCAGCTTTTGTCAGGCATTTACGACAAAGGTGGCGCAGTCCTCACCATCAATGCAGGTGCAGGGGGGACGGACGCGCAAGACTGGGCCGAAATGCTGCTGCGAATGTATACGCGCTGGGCCGAAAAGCAGGGCTATAAGGTGCAGTTAGCCGAAATTTCTGAGGGGGATGAGGCGGGTCTTAAATCCGTCACCCTTGAAATTTCTGGTTCTTATGCCTATGGCTACCTAAAGTCTGAGAAAGGGACGCACCGACTGGTTCGCATTTCGCCCTTTAACGCCAACGGCAAGCGTCAAACCAGTTTTGCTGGGGTTGAGGTGATGCCGGAACTAGACCACGGCGTGGAGCTAAATATCCCTGATAAAGATTTAGAGATCACCACCACTCGCGCTGGGGGTAAGGGCGGTCAAAACGTCAATAAGGTTGAGACGGCGGTAAGGATTGTTCATCTGCCGACGGGGTTGGCAGTGCGCTGTACTCAAGAGCGATCGCAGCTCCAAAACAAAGAGAAAGCCCTGGTGATTTTGAAGGCAAAGCTGCTCATTGTGGCGCAGGAGCAGCGCGCCCGTGAAATTGCGGATATTCGCGGCGATATTGTTGAGGCGGCTTGGGGCACCCAAATCCGCAACTATGTTTTTCACCCTTACCAGATGGTGAAAGATCTGCGGACGGGTGTAGAAACCACCGCGATTGAAAATGTTATGGATGGTGAGTTAGATCCTTTTATTGAAGCTTATCTACGAAAGGAAAATCAGGTCGCGGCGGCTGGGGAATAACAGATCAACAATCCAAGAAACCCTTTCGTCGAACAGAATAATGTCATCAATCGGATCGTTGGGGTGATCGCCATAGCGGCAGGTGCGTTTGTGGCTGATAGCAATCAGTTTATGGTGTAATCAGTTGAACCTTTGGGAAGTAAGTTCGGTAACGCTTTACGTCTCGTGTTAACAAGGGGATTTCAGCTACTAAAGCGTGAGCACCAATATAAAAATCGGGCAAGGGCGATCGCCGTTCTCCTCCGCGACGACGGTATTCTAAAAAGCTTTGTCCGGCGAGAAATGCTGCCTCATAGAGCAAGAGGTCACGGCGGAAAAAGTCTGCGGGGATTGCTGATTCTAGTTCTTGTGGCTGACTAAAGCCTGTAGAAATTTCAGCGTAGATGATGGGGTTTATGACCAATGCTCCTTGATCTGCATATTCTGCGAGTTTTTGGGCAGACCATTCAAACCATTGAGGGTCTTCGGTCAAGATATCAAGGATGATGTTGCTATCGACTAGGATATCGGTCATGAATGGTCGCGGGTGAGCTGCATAATCTCGTCGGTGCTTAAGTTTCGGGTTGCTTTACCGCGCATGGCAGCAATAATGTTTGCGCCTCGATTTGGGGTTGTCTTACAAATTTGTAGGGTATCGCCAATGACTTTAAGGTGGATTTCTGTGCTAGGGAACAGTCCAAGCTGTTCTTGAATGTCAGGGGGAATGGTGATTTGGCCTTCGGTGTTTATTTTCATAAATGGTAGGGTCTTTATGAGGCTGTAGAACAAGTCTAGTCCTCAATCTCAATGATCGCCATCCTAAAACCACAACGCTTGAGGCGATGGCAGTACCATCCTCCACACCCCAAAGCGATCGCAGGCATAAGAGTAGGCGATCGTCATAACGACAGATACATTGGTGACCGAAGGGCAATCACAAACAATTTATTATAATGATGCTAAAGTGACACATTGAAAAAAATGAGATTAACATTAACAACAAAATTTAAATCACTAGATCCATTTACTGTTGACTTACCAGACTTAGTGATTTTGACAGGAATAAACGGAGCTGGCAAAACGCAATTACTAACTGCAATAAGAGACAATCAGCTCCAGATGACTGATGAAAATAATGGAGAACTCAATCCCAAAAAATATGTGACATCTCAAACTCTTTCACCTAACGAAAGTGCAATTATAACTAGAGAACAGTTAAATGCCAATACCCAAAACCTATGGAGTAATTTCAATAGTTATATTCAAAGCAAAAAACAAAATCCAAATTTTAGCTTAATCAATATTTTTGGAAGTCATGATACACCTCAGGTTAAAACCATCGAAAAAATAACAAAAAGCTCAAAGAAAGATTTAGACGATCTAAATCCCGATGACTTTTTTAATCACTATCCCTTAGAAGATGGGCTATCGCAAACAGATATTTTTTTATCAGAACTTCTCTAATCTCTTCAAAAGATATCAAGACAAATTTGAAGACAATGAATATCGACAGTATAGAAACGAAGTAAAAAATCACAAAGAAATAACTTTTTTAAGCCAAGTGCAATTTATAAATTCTTTTGGTGAAGCACCTTGGGATTTTGTAAATAAAATTATTGCAGGAGCCAAGTTAGATTATCATATTAACTCACCTGCGAATAGCCACAGAGATGCACCATTTGAATTAAAGTTAGTAAATAATATTAATAGAGCTGAAATTCAATTTGGTGATTTGTCTTCAGGCGAAAAAGTTTTGATGTCTTTGGCATTGGCTTTATATAATTCAAATTTTGATATTGAATTTCCAAAGGTATTGTTAATGGATGAACCAGATGCATCATTGCATCCATCAATGTCAAAACAATTTTTAGAAGTTATCCAAAAAGTTTTTGTTCTTGAGAAAAAAGTAAAAGTAATTATAACCACTCATTCGCCATCGACAGTTGCACTGGCACCTGAGGAGGCAATTTTTATTGCAAATAAAACGGGGCAACGTATTGAGAAAGTAACTAAAGACAAAGCACTTAAAATCTTAACCTCTGGTGTCCCATCTTTTAGTGTAAATTATGAAAACAGAAGACAGGTATTTGTTGAAAGTCCAAATGACGTTTTATTCTACGAAAAGATATATCAAAAAATTTCAAATCACTTAATTCCTGAAATTTCTCTAAGCTTCATTTCTTCGGGAGAAAGTAGAACAGACAAAAATGGAACAAATGTTTCCAACTGTGAGCAAGTAGTAAATATTACTGATATTCTAAGGCGATCAGGGAATAAATTTGTTTGGGGAATCATAGACTGGGATGGAAAAAATCAGAATAGTTCCTATGTAAAAGTATTGGGAAATGGAAATAGATACAGTATAGAGAATTATTTGCTTGATCCAATATTATTGGCTGCATTACTATTGCATGAAAGATTTATTTCCAGAGAAGATCTTGATCTAAGAAACAACGAGACTTATACAGATTTCAAAAGCTTAAGCCAAGGTCAGCTCCAGGTAATCTCAGATTTTGTAGTGCACAAGGTGTCATTAAATGTTAATCCAATTAATCTAACGACATCAAATGTAAAACTTTTGAATGGATTATATATAGACATCCCAGCCTGGTATTTGCATCATCAAGGACATCAATTAGAAGAAATGATACTCAAGTCATTTCCAGAATTAAACGGCATTAAAAAAGGAAAGGAAGAATCATTAAAGCTTGAAATTATAAACAAAATAATTGATGATATTCCAGAACTAATCTCCAATGATCTTGTAGAAGTTTACAAGAATGTGCAAACGGTCGATTAGAAGTAAAATGTCAAAAAAGTTTTCAGACTGATTTAAAGGTGCATACTACAACCTGATCGCCTGACATTGAGAGTAAACCTCCTGGTTGACTGACAAAAGTTTGAGGCAAAGAGCTGGGACGCTTTGGAGAATGGGAATTGACAAGATTCAAGGAGAGCCAGCATTCTGGAATCAGAAACCACTCATCAACCAGAATGCTTAAAAAAACTCTCCCCTCTACC
>JANPLU010000075.1:0-9501 GCA_031422435.1 Acaryochloridaceae cyanobacterium VAR_48_metabat_390 | reverse complement strand
CGATCGCCTCCACCGCAACCCTCGGCACCGCCTCACCAAAGTAGGCATCTAGGTAACTCAGAACCGCCTCAGGGTCTGGAGCCTGACCCAAAACGTGTAGCCCCGATGAAAATAGTCGGTTTTCTAGCACTAACAGGTAGTCGTAAAGTTCAACAAGGTAATCCTGAAAGGCATGGGCGCTGAACATCCGCGCATTTTCGGGGGTGAATTCAATGCCCAGCTTTTGCGCTGCGGTAAAGGGACAGTCTGCATCAATGCCTGCGTCCACAATCTTTTTGCAGATGCCTTCTCGCAGGACGTCGTTTTTGTCAGGGTCTTCACGATATTCTGCAATTAAATCTTTGAGCGCCGCGAGTTCTTTATAAAGATCCGCTCGACCATAGGGCGGGACGTTGTGAGAGACTAAAACGCCATAGCCGCGACGTTTTGCCAAGATAGATTCTGATGGGTTGTTGGCGGCGTAAATATAAAGGTTAGGGAGATTCCCCAGCAACACATCTGACCAAGAATAGCCCGTATTCCCCAAGGGTGAACCTGGGAGCCATTCCACAGTGCCGTGCATCCCAAAATGAACCACCGCATCGGCCTGAAGGTCATTTTGCAGCCACTTATAAAAGGCTGCGTACTGCGGATGGGGGGTCATATCTCGCTCAAACATCAGCCGCATGGGGTCGCCCAAAATGCCGAGGGGTGGCTGTACCCCAATCCAGACGTTGCCGAGCTGCACCCCGCCGAGGTCAAAGCGATCGCCTGTTGTTTTAATACCTGTTCCGGTTAGAGACTGCCACTGTTTTTTAATGCGAGAGGTGAGCAGATAGCCGAGCCATTTTTCGAGCTGGCGGACGTGGACAGTTGCTAAACCTTCGCGCAGCTCATGGTCTGCAATAGAGTCAGGCTGTTCGGTATAGCCATTCTCTGCCTGTCGAACCTGCTCAATGAGCGCTTCGCCGTTTTCTGGTAAATCCCCGACGGTATATCCTTCTGCTTTTAATGCCTGAAGGAGTTTGAGGAGCGATCGCGGTACGTTCAGCAAAGCGGCTGTGCCCGTAGCCCCATATCCTGGCGGAAAGCCATATAGCACAATGGCAATTTTGCGTTCAGAGAGGGGCTTCTGGCGCAGGCTAATCCACTGTTTCAGCCGTCCGGTTAAGCGCTGCACCCGTTCTGGAATCAGGTAAATCTCGTTGCCGACCAACCCGCCTAGGGGAATAGTGTCGATCGCCCCATCCAATTCCGGCAGGGCGTACAGCACCACGCTTTGTAACCCTCCAATGCCTTGCCGCGTCCAGCTATGGATATCCTGAATCAGCAGAGGTGCCGCGACAATGTAGGGTACGTTTTTGGCGCGAAGAATTTTGGTGGCAACTTCCACCTGTCGCCCTGCTTCCATTGACCCCGCAGGGCCACCAACCAGCGGGAAACCGATGGTTGAAACAATGGCATCAACCGTAACTGCTTCTTTAGATAGCGAGAGGGTAGCGTTAATGCCTTGGGTGCGCTGTAGTTGCTCAAAGTGCGTAGTCATTAAATCTCGCACCGCCACATGGCCTTCTACGCCATTAATAAAAATGGGGACAGGCAGCAAATGAGCTGCCTCCATTTGCCCGATGAGCTGCGAAATATAGGACTGCTTGGTAATAACGTGCTTGCGGTAGAGCAAAACGCCCACCGTTGACCAGGTTTTAGATTCTGGTTTCGTCTTGCGATACCAATTCAGGTATGCCTTGGGCGATTCAAAATAGCCAAGATGCTCTGGATGCAGTAGCCCAATATTGGGCGTTTCTAGCAGCGACGGAATTTCACCCACGGGAAGGTTGAGGTACGTTTCGGCGAGAACCCAAAACATGGCTGCCACATTTTCAGCACCGCCGGCATTCCAGTAGCCGTAGATAATGAGCCAGTTCCGTAAATCCTGAACTTTGCCAACGGGGATGTACTTCAGCAGTTTTGGCCCTACTTTGAGAAAGCTGATGTAGCCTGCGAGCTTATCTTCTTCTTTGCCGTTACCAAATTTATCGAGGATGAATTTGACGGGTTTGGGCATACCTTTCGGCTTATCGCCAATAGCAAATTTGCCCAGTTGCGTCAGGCTGATTAATTCTAAAGCCGACTCAAACACGAGACGAATGGGGATATGCTGGGTGCGATCGCGCAGCCACATCACTTGGTCATAGTCAAAAATTAGGCTGGCGAAGAAGACATCGGCACCGATGAGCGCTTCGGCGATGAGTGTGTGGGATGTTGTGATATCGCGATCGCTAAACACGCGAATGTCTAGATTGGGGCAGCGGGCTATAGCGAGTTCTGCCGCATTTCGGTAGAGGTCAATATTAAAGGATTCAAACCCTGCGATCAGAACAATCCGCGCCATGCAGCTAGAACCCATGAAGTTACTTTTTGATCTTAATCAGGTCTAGGGTTCTGTGGGGTAATTGAGCGGTGAGCGCTGGCAACTGCCTTTGCTGCTGAGCTTAACCCTTCGGCAAAAACAGCATATCCATTTGGGCAAAGCGTCTTGAGGACTTGCAGATCGATCTTGAATGCGAGTTTCCACTTAATTCTGAGTAGACGTTGGTTCGTTGTGTCTTCGTAAAGATAGGCAGAGTTTGTAATCGCACTTTCTAAAACGTCCTTTGCATTATTCAGATCTTCTAGATTTTCAGGTGGCTCAAGTCCTACGTCTAAAATTTCTGAAACAGTCTGAGTATCGGCTAATAGCCATGTATCGAAGTTTTTGATGGCTAAGCCGCCTGCACTGCGATCACACACTGTCTGCTCATTTACGTCCAAATGATTATCACGAATGGTGTTGAGGGCAAGTTCTAAACCCCGTTGCCTTTGGGCTATGACATCATCTGCATCGACCACAATCACGATCATATCGACCTCTTCAGGTTTCCATACGGAAACAACCTGAGCGAGGTATTTACACTCTAATATTGAATGCCCAACTCTACGCTTCAAAACTCGACTCTCGCGGCTTGATGGGTGTCTCTGCACAAACTGACAGTTAGGTAAGCCAAAGCCTTCAAGTTCTCGTCGAATTAAAGTATGGAGTGCGCCCTCTGCTTCTTGGTCAATGAGCTTCCCTCCATCTTCGGGTTTGATGTAGGGGATGCTTGGCCCCAATTCTGCCTCACCTTCAGCAATGAGTCCAATCCGTATCGGTCGATTCACACCGGATTGCCTCCAAACACGTTGGTAAACCAAAGTTCGCTTAATGCACCATCGTAGGCTTCTAGTGCTTTCTGGAAACGCACTGAATCTGTGGGTAAAGCATGGACTTGGGTTTTACCTTCGTGGTCTAGCTCAACGGCTCTGACCTGATGCGGTTCGACGTAATCTAGCAGCAAAGGCGAATGAGTTGTAATCAGAATTTGGACAGGCTTTCCATTGATGCCTTCCGTAGAAACTATTTTTAATAATTCCATCATTTTATGAAGTAACCAGGGATGAACCCCGTTTTCTAGTTCTTCAAAACAAATAATACTTGGCGTATCTTCTTGATATAGGGCAGTTAAAAATGCCAAAATTCTTAGTGTTCCATCTGATATATCAGAAGCAGGGATGTGATGTTCTGAATATCTATCTACTAACTCTAGCGAAAAAGTCTGACTTTCTTTTCGGGGTAGCAAAATCCTTTGTATGTTTGGCACTAGCCGTATAAAACTGTCTTCTAATTCGTCAAAATGCGCTCTATTTGAATGTAAAATATCCACCAATGCATAAGCAATACCTTCTCCTGTCCTTCTCATACTAACGGATGATGGATTTCCGATTGAAAGATTGATTGGGGTAAAATCATAAACATTCACTTTTCTAAATGCATCTGCAAAAGCAGAATCTATATATTGATTAGCAAGAAGAAACCCTTTCAGATTCAGAGTATCTTCAATTCTTTTTTTAGCATTTTCCCCGAAAGAAATAGAAGCTTCTCTCTGAGGATAGTAAACTGATAGATCGAATTTTTCAACTGAACTTGAGGGATTATCCTGCTTAGGAATCGCTTCGGCAATAAATCTCAAGTAATCCAGGCTTCCATGCCAAAACTTAGATTCAATATCCTGTGAACTCTGACTTATTTCTGACAAAGATTCTGATAACAAAGGAACTATATTATGAGCTTGTATGCTATATATTATCTCTTGGAATAGTATTTTTTGAAGAAAGTTAGACCAGACAAAAAGAGCTTCACAAATATTTGATTTTCCAGAGCCATTTGGGCCAATGAAAACGGTCAATGGCTCTAGATCAACTTCGGTATCAAAGAGGCTTTTGTAGTGCTGAACTCGTAGTTTAGATAACATTGGTTCAAAAGTAAGCGGATTTGAATGGCTATTTATCTACATATTGATTTTACCTAGATTTAAGCAACAGAAAGAGTCTCCACGCTTTCAGCGCTCTAATCCAGCCTGTTGAAAAACCTGTTGAGCCGTGAGTTCTAAGCCAGGGAAACGTGGATCGGTGAGGAGGCGATCGCGCCTATAAGTAATAGGTGCAGTATCTGGGGCAAAAACCGTGATGCTTTTGGCTTTAAGGTCTACCACCCAAACTCTTAGAACCCCTGCATTGAGGTAATCGGTGGCTTTTTCAGCCATTTCCCCAAAGGTTTGAACTGGCGAAATACGTTCAAGGGTGAGTTCTGATCATAAGCTTGACAAGAACAGTTCTTTCAGGTCGGAGTTTTATGGACGAATCTAAACTCATTGCATGGTTAATTGGTGAATTTGATAATACGGCGCAGTCAAAAGAAGAGCCGGCCTGGTATGTTCCGCTCCGGCTATGGCATCGACTTTTGCCTCAGCAGATTCAGGGTAAGTGGGCGGTCTTTGCCGAGCAGTCTAACTTTTTACAGCTTGATCGTCCCTATCGCCAGCGGATTTTGGTAATAGAGCCACAGGCAAATGATCGGTTAGCCGTTCAGTATTGGGCTTTCAAAGACCCCAATCAGTTTCGTGGCGCTGGGGCAAATCCAGATTTACTCAAGCAAGCTCTGGAGCCAGCCTTAGAACTGCTGCCTGGTTGTTGGCTAGACGTGGAGAGAGTGGGAGATACTTTTAAAGCAACGCCTAGAGCAGGCGATCGCTGTTGTTTTACTTATGACAGCAAACTTCGCCAAGTGGTTTTGGGTTTTGAGGTGAGCCAGACAGAATTTCTCAGCTATGATCGAGGCGTTGATCCAGAGACAGGTCAGTCATTATGGGGTGCCATGATGGGTCCTTATCGTCATCAAAAGCGGCTGGCCTATGAGATGGCTATTCCTGCACAATAACCTTACCCGCCCAGCGAAACTGTCCTGCTACAATTCCGGCAGCCTCGGCCAGTTTTGCGACTAAAAGCTGAACCGCTACGATCTCCACCATTGGGCTAACCCATTCATTGAGGACAGGCAGTGTGATGTGGGCACAGTCTAAGTCTGGCACTTTGGATCCGATGGTGACCAGACAGCCCTTGCGATCGCAGATATCCCTTGCCATGTCCTGACTCAGCGCCAAAGTGCGTCCTGGTAATGTAAACAGCAGCGTTGCCAATTGAGGCGACAGCATTTCCATCGGGCCATGCCGGAACTGGCTCCCGACGAAGCCTGCTGCGGGCTTACGCACCGCCTCTTGCAATCCCAAGGCACCATTACAGGCCGAGGCAATGGCAGGCCCTCGCGCTACTAGCGCAAAGCTTGTTGCCTGCTGTACAGCATCAAACGCAGGCTCTAGAAGCGACTTCCAGATTTGTAGTAGCTTTTCGCACTGTTGCGCAGCCTGAAGCACGTCTAAATAGTCTTGAGGTTGGGGTGCTCCGGTTAGCGCACGCGCCAGCCAGTGCAACACTGCCAGAGTGCTGGTGTAGGTCTTGGTCGCTACGCCCACCTCAGACCCAGCCCGAGTGTAAAGCGCCAAGTCACTGTATTGCGCTAAAGTATTGCCCACTTCATTGGTGACGCTGATAACCCAGGGTTTAGCTTTAGGGGTAAGTAGAGCAATTTGCTCCAAAAGCCGCTTAATTTCAATACTCTCCCCAGACTGAGACACAACCACCAGCATCAACGGCTGTGAGCGCTGAAGCATCTCTGGTAAATAGTGAATCAGTTCCCCGGTATCTAAATGCAGTGCCGAAATGCCCTGTTGATGAAGGTAATAACGTGCTGGATAAAGGGCATTAAAAGAAGCGCCTAACCCCGTTAGCACCAGTTTGCAAGAGGGGCGCGTAGCCCACGCCTGCGCAAGCTGCGCCCATACCGGAGATTCTTTATAAACTGCCGTCAAAGACCTCAAGACCTGGGGCTGTTCCAGAATATTAGAAAGGTAGCTCATTGATTTGTTGACTTAGGCTCTGGAGACGAAGTGGGGGGAATGGCTACTGGTACTGAGCAACCATTAAAGCTCAAGGCACTCACTTTTGCTGAATCTAAACGCACTGCCGTACCAAAGAAATCACTGGATTTGACATAGCCTTTAATCCCTGGCTTCAAAGGAGGTCGATCTGATGGGGCTAAATTGGGGGAGGGGCGAGGAGATACAGAGACGGATTGACCTGAGGGAGAAGAAAGCTGATTCGGCAATCGTCCGCAGACCTGGATGGACAACCAGCGGGTCTGATCTCCTGCATTTTGTTGATTGCTAAGAATTTTTAGAACCATGTCATCGGAGAGTGAACCCAAAAACACTGCGCTTGGACTGGGTTTGAGCCTAAGGTCTATAGATACACTGAGAGACGCTGGAGGTGTAGCACTGTTACTCTGCGGACTGCGAACGATCCAGTAGCTTTTAAGATCCTCCACCGTTGTTTCAGGGGAAAGCACGGGTGTAGAGGCAGTAACGATTGGCTCTGGTTTTGAAGCTGTTTTAGGCCAAAGTAGCCATCCCAAGGCAATGCCGCTAATAAGCGTAATCATTGCCAGCATTAGCCAGCGCCACCACTGCCCAGAAGCACTAACTGAATGTCTGGCGGTCTGGGTCGGTGCGGCTGCCGCCTGAGTGGGTAGCGCTGGAGATTGCCAAGCTTGAGATTGTCCAATCGGGGTCGGCTGCGCTGAAGTGGAAGCCTCTTGGACATGGTAGTGCAGCAGACCAATGGTGACGTTATCGTGACCATTCAGGCGATTGGCTTCGGTAATAAGGATTTTAGTGGTTTCGGCCAGATCCATCTTCCCTGACAGTAGGGGCAGCAAATGCTGTTGCCAAAGGGTTTCAACCCGCTCAAAATCACTTAACCCATCGGAGCACAGCAGAAAAAGACAGTCTGAATCGACGATAAAGCGCTGAACGGAGGGTCGCAGCATGGTGGAGGGCACCATGCCCAACGCCTGGATCAAAGACCCTGAACCAGGTTGACGCACAGCATCTCGGTAGGGAAGATACCCCAGCCGCACTTCACGGGTGGCAATATCATCATCGGTGGTGAGCTGATAGCAGCCCTGCTGAGTAATGAGATAGGCACGGCTATCGCCTAGGTTTGTGAGGTAAAGGTCATGACCTTGGGCTAACGCCATCACCACAGTGGTGCCCATGCGATCGCGATCATGGCGATTTTCCTGATCGTTTTGCTTCACGATCCGATCATTCGCCATCCCTACCGCTATTTCAGACTCTGTCATGACGCCAGCAGGCGACATCTGTGGCGTTTCCTTGAGATGCTCTGTCAAAACCGAAATGGCAATGCCTGAAGCAACTTCTCCACCTTCATGTCCGCCTACCCCATCGCAGACAATCATTAGCCCCTCCTGGGCGTTTTGAAGCACCATGCCGTCGTGAGGGTAGCAGGCATCTTCGTTTTGGTCGCGGCTCGGACCAGGGTCAGTTCGAGTCGCAATGCCAATTCTGACTTGAGAAGAGGCTCGTACGGCAGTTTGCCATGCCTCTAGCTCCGCGCAGAGGGCTGCTACGGTGTCAATGTCTTCACTAGTCAGGCGATCGCACAGTTCTGAAAACTTAGTGCGCCACTGACCCACATAGGGCAGACACCACTTCACCCAAAATTCTCCTAGCGCCGCCAGTGCCGGAGCAGTTTGTGCATTAAAGTCAAGAGACAGCAACCGCAGGAGAGAGCCTTCTACCCGCAGTAAGTCAGGGTTAATGAGGCTCCAGGCCACACCCTCTCGTTGAAGAGGTTCCCAAAGCTGCACCATTTGCCAAAGCCAATTGACCTGCCTGAGCGCAGGGGCAGTTCGCCAGGCTTCAGTAAAAAGTTCTGCAACGGCAATTTGTGGGATCAGCTCAGGAAAAGCCCCAATTGCCGTAGTGGCCTGACTAAAATCAGCCACGGTGAGCGGTGCATCTTCTAAAATCACTAAGATTTGAGACTCCGCAGCCGCAGCTTCAAGCCTAAGCAAACTATAAAGTTGAGGCAGATGCAGACGGAAGGGAAAAAGTTTGAGATAGGGCAAAACGCTATCGGTAATATCAAACGCGCTGGATATTGGCAGCCCTGGCTGAGTATCTAGTATCACCTGAGGCGTTTTGAAGAGATAGCGATCTAATATCTTATCCCCAGCCTGATTGGGATTAGATTGTGCATTTGCAACCCAAAGATAGCGTAGGGGAATGCTCGTCCCACAGGTTTGACAGACGCGATCGCCCTCAAGATTGGCAGCGCGGCATCTTAAGTTTGGACAATCAATGGTTGGCACAGCTTGTTGCATGAGCTTGTTGCTGGAACGGGTTGCGTGAGCTTGTTGTTAAAAAATTACTAACTTGCGTTGTTAAAGCGTTGCTATCATAAAAGCCTAGGCATTGGTCAGAAAGATACCCCGACAAGTTAGAGTGAGGCTTCTCGCTGTGAAGCCCACATTCAAACTTCAAAACAGTATATATCTCACGTCAGCTTAAGCAGCTTGCAGCAAATGTCTAAAAGTTTTTGTTTGATATGAGCATCAGACTTTAGTTTACTCATAAACCGCCTTTTTCTTTCCGCTTAGACGGCTATGGCAGTGTTAGCGCATTAAACTCCTGCAATCATCATCTTTTTGGCAAAATCAACCGCGTGTCCGTTTTTAACACTGAATTTAATACTGAACGTCTTTTATTTGAGCCAGTGCCTTCCGCTGCCGGTGCGGTACCGCTGATTTTTGCATTCCCCAACAGCTACAGCGTGGGGATTACCAGTCTAGGCTATCAAGTGGTGTGGGCTTTGCTCTCTGGGCGTTCTGATGTAGCGGTTAGCCGACTGTTTACCGACCTAAGCGAGGTACTGCCTACCACGCCTGAAATTGTAGGATTTTCCCTGTCTTGGGAGCTAGATTACGCCCATCTTTTAGATTTACTAGAACAGCTCAAAATTCCACTTCGTGCTGCTCAGCGTACAGACGATCATCCCCTTGTGTTCGGCGGCGGATCGGTTCTTTCGGCGAATCCTGAGCCATTTGCTGACTTTTTTGATGTGGTGTTGCTAGGGGATGGCGAGCATCTGCTGCATCAGTTTATCGAGGCGTATCAGCAGGTGCGCCACCAGCCGCGTTCAGTTAAATACCGTCATTTAGCCCAGGTTCCAGGTCTCTATATCCCCAGT
>JANPLU010000074.1:0-6957 GCA_031422435.1 Acaryochloridaceae cyanobacterium VAR_48_metabat_390 | reverse complement strand
TTAATCCGAGTTCAAGATACGGGCATTGGTATTGCCCCTGAAGAACAAGCCCGGATTTTCGAGCGGTTCTATCGGGTGGATAGCGATCGCTCTAGGGCAACGGGCGGTTCGGGGTTAGGGCTAGCGATTGCAATGGCGATCGCCAGGGCGCATCACGGTACCATCCAGGTTCAAAGCCAGCTTGGGCGCGGCAGCATTTTTACTATCAAGCTACCCGCTGCCTAAGTTTTATCTTAGTTTTATTTTTAGATGTAAAGCTGTTATTAACGAGCTTTTATCATGTACTCAAAACAATATGCAGCTTAATTCGTTAAAACTGACCTCCTTTAGTTTGGGGCTGATGGCAAGTATCGCCATTAGCAGTATCACCACCGCCTGCTCTGCTGGCTCCCAACCGAGCGCTCAATCTCCAAGCCCCACCATGATGGATACGGGCATGAAAGGAATGGATCACGGCAGCATGGGCGGCATGTCCATGGATCTAGGGCCAGCCGATGCTAACCTTGACCTGCGCTTTATTGACGCGATGACCCCGCACCATGAAGGCGCTGTGGTGATGGCAAAAGAAGCGCAGCAAAAATCCAAGCGTCCGGAAATCCAAAAGCTGGCAGCGGATATTATCCAGGCTCAAGATACAGAAATTGCCCAAATGAAGCAGTGGCGCAAAGCGTGGTATCCCAAAGCCAGCGATACGCCCATGGCTCATAACGCCCAAATGGGTCACATGATGGCGATGTCGCCAGAGCAAAAGCAAGGCATGATGATGACCCAAGACTTAGGCGCTGCCGATGCTAACTTTGACCTGCGCTTTATCGACGCAATGATTCCACACCATGAGGGAGCCGTAACAATGGCAAAAGAGGTGTTGGGCAAGACAAAGCGGCCTGAAATTTCGCAGATGGCTAACGCGATCGTGACATCGCAGCAAGCTGAAATTTCGCAGATGAAGCAATGGCGCAAAGCCTGGTACGGCAAATAAGCCACTTCATCTCTGTTTTATGTTTGGCTGTCACAGTTAGTTTTTAGCTTTGAAATTTAAGGACGTTCCCGATGACCTTCATCCCTCAACGTTCCCGTTTACAGTGGAGAAAATCGTCTGTAACGTTGGTTAGTGCGCTGTTATTAACCACAGCCTCTGCCTCTGTCTTGGCGCATGGCGGACATGGGGATGAATTTCAGCATAGTTCTGCGCCCGCCGCAGGCTCTATTGAGGTGGATGCGGCAACTGCTAAGCGCATGGGGTTGAACGTTGCGTCAGTCCGCCGTCAGTCCTTGGCGTTAAGCATTAAAACAACGGGACAGATTGAGGCAGCCCCCAATCGCAAGGTGGAGGTGACAACCCCCATCAAAGGCACGGTGACTCAGCTCTTGGTGCAGCCTGGTGAAGTTGTGCAGGCAGGTCAGCCTGTTGCCATTCTCTCTAGCTCAGAAATTGCCGAACTGCGGGTGGATTCAATTCAAAAACGCTCTGAGGCAGAGGCAGACCTTAGAAAAGCTGAAGCAGATTTAAGGCTGGCGCAACAGAACACAGTCCGTCAGCGCCAAATTGCGTCCGCTGATTTGCAGCAGGCTCGGTCGCAACTAGCCTTTGCTCAAGAGAAATATGACCGCGATCGCGACCTCCTAAAAGTGGGTGCCATCCCCCGCCGTCAGGTGCTGGAGTCTGAAACGCAGCTGATGGCGGTTAAATCCGTCGTGGCAAAGTCCAATAGCCGTCTCGATTTTTTGCAGGCTGAATCTGATCTTCAAAAGGCTCAATCTGATGTGTCCTTGGCGCGATCGCGGATTCAACTCAGCGATGCAGGGTATGAGGCGCGGTTAAAACAGCTAGGTGCCAGCGCCAACACCAACGGAACAATCACGATAAAAGCCCCAATCTCTGGGACAGTGGCAGATCGCGAAGTCACGTTAGGGGAATCTGGCGAAGATGCTGGCAAGCCCATTATGACGATCCTCAATGACCGCAGCGTTTTAGTCGCCGCCAATGTTTATGAAAAAGACTTGGATCAAATCCAGGTGGGGCAGCAGGTGCGAGTTAAAGTGGCAAGCCGTACTTTTGTTGGACGCATTAGCGTGATTGGGGCTGCGGTGGAAGGGGAAACGCGCGTTGTGCCTGTCAAAGCTGAATTGGATAATCCAGACGGTGGGTTAAAGCCAGGAATGTTTGCTGAATTGGATCTGCTGACGGGTCGTTCCTCTGCACCTGTGTTGGTAATCCCTCAGTCTGCCATTGTTGAAACAAACGACAAAAAAACCGTGGTGTTTGTACAGAATGGAAATGCCTATCAGTCGGCAGAGGTGTCCGTAGGAAAAACTTCTGGAGCGTTAGTGGAGATTAAGAGCGGTTTGTTTGATGGTGATCGCGTGGTAACACAGCGAGCCACTCAACTCTATGCGCAATCTTTGAGAGGCGGTACCTCGAAAGAAGAGGAGCAGACAGAAACGCCAGCAGCATCTTCTGGTGCCAATCTTCAGAAGTTGACGCTCCCCTGGTGGGGGTGGATGCCTTTGGGCGGGGCGATCGCCGCTACTACTTTTTGGGCAGGAATGCGGGTGGCAGGTCGGCGCAGACAAGTTTACGAGATTCCCCAGAAAGATGAGGGGAATGACACGGTTTACCCTGATCTATCTGCATCAGAAGGCAAGGTTTAGGCGATCGCAACATCATAATCCGCAAGCATTCCTTTTCGGGAGTGGATTGGACGCGTTGGGTTTACTCTGGGTCTTCAGTTATGCCTTCGAGGAATGCGATCGCCATTTTGCCCCATAAATTCTCTTCGGTGAAATGTTCGCCCATTTTAAGGGTTGCTTTTTTGCCGCTGTTCCAGAGACGTGTTAGGTTTAGGAAGTTCTGCCAGCGTTGGGGTTGAGTCTTTTGGATTTCTTGAAATTCTGCGTCAATGATGGGCAGTAAAGCCGCTTCGGGAATATAGGTAGGATATTTTTGCTGAAGGTCGTTGAAAAATTGTTTGTAGTCGTTTAGGAGTGCGTCAAAGTTTTGGTTTGAGGCGTTGATGATTTGATTGCCTTCGATATTGCCTGCTGCGCCGTAGACGGGAGCGTTAAAGACCATTTGGATTTCGGGTCGATCTGACATGGTTTGTGTGGATTGAGGGGTATAGCACATCCGAATTGCCTGAATGATCGCATTACGAACGGACTCGTCGAGGTCTTCTACGATGGCGATGTACAACATATCGGTTGCTTCTTGGGGAAGATCACCTAAAGCAATTAAAGTTTGCGCTGCGTTAGAACGGTTTGTGGGAGAGGGGTCGTGGAGGAGCGCATGACAGAGTAATGGAACGAACCAGTTGTGGTTAGATTTATTGTTCATGCCACTGCGCTATTGCTTGGATAGCCTGAAACCGGACGGTTTCATCTTCGTCCTTGATGTCTTTAACAATTTTTGCCAGTTTTGGATCGAGTTCTGACGGATCGAGGTCAGGGAGTGAAGGGTTTGCTGGAGGGGGAGGGTTTGGGTTGAAATACAAGATTAGGCTTTGGTCGCTGGATTGGACATCTAGAAGAATGCCTGAGCGTTTGAGGCTTGCTGCAATTTTAAGGTAAACATCGTCAACGGGTGCTTGGACAATTGGTTGCTTGCTTTGAATGGCGTTATGGATAGCGACGAAGAACTCTTCTAAGGAGTTAATGCCAGTTGGGTGGACATCATAATGTTGTTGGATTAAGCCCAAGACAAGGTGTTCTAGGGTTTTGTTTTGTTTTTGAGCTTCGTGGAGCATTTGTTGCTCTAGTTTGGGGGGGAGTTGGATAGTTAGGGGGTTTGTCATGGTGATTTTTTGGGTTAGGGTTGGATAGTTTGGTCTCCTTGAACGGTTCCGGCTGCGCCGTGGACGGTGCCGTAAAAGTTCATTGTGACATTTGCAGACTGAGGTAAAGCGGCTTTAGATTGGGGTGTGGCGGGGCTGCTTTTGCGCTGCTGGAGTTCGGCGACGACTTTGCGGATGCCTTGCGCGATGTGGGTGAAGGCTTCGTCTGGGTCGCTCCATTGGGTAAGATCGTAGTTATAGTATTTGCAGCGGATTTGGATTGATGAAATGACTTCTAAAGCATCACTTCTAGCTTCAGGAATTAGAGAAACTAATCTAGACAAAATGGTGGGACTAGCAACTTTTCCTAAAACTTCACCAGCAATATGTTTATGATCAGAATCAGCAGCCATAAAAGCCTGAAATAAGGGTTCAGTTACAACTTCACTTTCACCTTGTCCCAACGCATGAACTACAAGTCTATAGAGCATAGAATAATCCTGAAGAGTTGGTAGAACTTGAAGAAGTGCATTAGCAACTTCCTGACCCCCAATTTGGGTAAGCGCAAAAATTACTGCCTCGTTTACAGCTAAATCTTCATCTTGCAATAAATTTATCAGCTCTGAAATTGCTTCTTTGCTACTAATTGAGCCTAAGGCATGAGCTGCGTCTTGACGTACACTACAATCATCGTGCTTCAAGAGTTTTATCAATGCTGAAGATGCCGCATGGCTACGAAGTTCTCGAAGTGCATGAACAGAACTGCTCACTACTATAGAACTTGGATCTTTCAATATTTGTATAAGAATTTTTTCGGTTTTTGGGCTATTACTACATCGAAGCGTATAAGCAGCAATTCCTCTCAGTTTAGAGGGGTTAGAATGATCGAGCAAAAAATCCTGCAATTTATTGATGACGCTACAATCGGCAGCCAGCCGTTCTAATACATGAATAATTTGACCACGAAACTCTAAATCTTCATTTTCATCTTCAATAATATTCAGCAAGAATTCCAAAGTTTTATCTTCATTGATTCTTGCAAGACTAATAGCAGATCTCGAACGTAAATTTGAGTCTTTATCTCCATCTAAAACGATTTTCTGCAAAATCTTAACAGGCTTTAGATTCCTAATTGAACCTAAAGCATCAACTGAACTGATTCTGAGCCAGAGTTCTTCTTGCAGATTTTCTGAAACTTGTAAGAGAGATTGAACAACTTTATCGTTTCTACATTGTTCTAGTTGACGGGGTAGTGCTTGGCGAAGTTCAAGATTATCGGTGAAATCTAACAGAATTTCTTGCATTAGTTCAACTGCCTGAGGAATGCACATCTCAGCTAATGCTTCAGCGGCCGTTATACGCAAATCATGATTTTCAGATCGATCATCTAATACTGACATCAATGGATTAACAACAGACTCATGTTTGATGTCAGCTAATGTAGAAACAACTCTGGCGCGAATGTCAAAGTCTATATTTTTTAACAATTTCTGGAGGGGTTCAACAGCCCGTTCATTCCCAACTTGTCGCAAGGCTGCTATCGCCCTCTGTCTAAGTGCAGATTCTTGGTCTGAATCATGAACAATTGCTTGGAGTATATTAAAAAGCGTATCAGAGGGAATTTGGACAAGTATAGCAATTACTCTTTCCTTCAAATTTGAATCAAGACTCTCGCACAATATACTCAGCAAGTCATCCGAGAGCTGTTCATTAACAATTTCCCTGAGCATCATAATTGCGAGTCCATGCACAGCCGCATCTGGATTCTTCAATGCTTCAATCAGAGGCTTGAATATTTTTTCTGGCGTTTCTATTTTATGCAATGCAAAAACAGAAAACCAGGATTGAGAAACATCTTGTTCAAGCAAGGCTTTATTTAGTATTTTAATAGCTTCAAAAGATTTTGTTTCTCCTAAAAGATGGAGCTTGAACCAATCAGGGATTTCTAGATTTCCTAGAAGTTTAATGGTTTGTGAGTGAAATTCTTGTTGAGATTCTCCAACTAATCTTGCTCCTAGTTGAAAGTCAACTTCAAGAGCTAGTTTTATAATTCGGATAGCTCTTTCAGATTCTTTTTCTAGTCTTAGCATCAGCGCTAAGGGTTCTGTCCATTTAAGATAATTTAAATAATCTCGCTTTAGTTCAAAGTCTTCAATCTGATCAAGTCTACTTAGTAAATACTCTGCTGCATAATATTCCTGAATTAGCTGATGCTTAAACTCTATACTGTCATCAGTTTTATTTTGAAGTAAATGGTATTTAAGTAAGTCTTTTAGACAATCCCTTGCTGTCTTACTAGAATTTGGTTCGTCTGAGAAAATATTCTGAAACTCCTGTTCAGCTTCTGTTTTACCGATTACCCTGCGAAAATCGACTACGGTTTCACCATTCATCATTACAGCGGCTAAGTGCTTTAATGCGGGGAACCAAAGATCTCTATCCGATAGTGGTTGAACATCTCCCTTCCTTACCGCAACTTGATGTTCCCGAACACTATTCAGTTCATAATCTTTAGTAAAAGTTCTAAAGACATCACCTAAGTTAGAAGGGAGTTGTTTGTGTGGACTGTGTTTACATACCTCACACAACATCCACAACAACAGCGGCGTTTGCCCAAACTCCCGCAACCGATCTTTCAACTGCCGTAGCAGCGCCTCCGCCTGCTCTGGCACATACGATCGCACAAACTTCCGCATTTGCGCTTCCGTTAGCGGCTGCATCTCCAGCTTTTTCTCTAGTCCAAAATCGCCCCCTAAACTCAAATCCCGCGTCGTAAATATCATCGACACCTTGGGGTAATCTTGCCGGAATTTTACTACATCCCGTCGAGCCGCCTCTGAGGGCAATTCATTCAGCCCATCCATCAACAGTAATAACCGTCGATGAAACAGTAGGTCTTCGATTTGAGCGCGATCAAGTCGGAGATCGTGGCGTTGGAAAAAGGCTTGAATGCGATCAAGGATAGAGCCAGACCAGAATCGTAATTCGACTAGGACTGGGATACATGTACCGTCACCAATCCCCTCCTCGGAGGGGTGCCCAGAGGGCGGGGTGGGTCGGTCAATTGCGCCACTGACTAACCCCCCCAAGCCCCAACCCGGTTGGGGATTCAGGAAATAAACGTTGGCAGGCAGTAGGGCGAAGATGGGGTTAAAACCCCGGCATACGCCCGCAATAAACCCCGCAA
>JANPLU010000073.1:0-2398 GCA_031422435.1 Acaryochloridaceae cyanobacterium VAR_48_metabat_390 | reverse complement strand
CCGGCGCATCATTGATGCCATCCCCGACCATTGCGACCGTCTGGTATTGATTTTGGAGCTGTCGAATCACATCGACTTTATCTTCCGGCAAAAGTTCTGCATATACCTGGTCTACCCCAATTTGCTCAGCAATACTGTGAGCCGTACGCGAATTGTCGCCTGTGAGCATAACAAGACGCTCAACTCCTAAACGTTTCAGTCGAGAGATTGCCTGAGCCGCCTCAGGTCGCACCGTATCGGCAACAGCAATAATACCGAGAATCTCTCCTGCGTAGGCAACCCACACCACCGTTTTACCCTCTGCTTCCCACTGCTGACTTTGCTTGATTAGGGCTGTTGAAGCAGACTTCGCTTGCGCCTGAACAAAAGCAGCTTTTCCAACCACCGCCGTTTGATGATCAATTTCTCCAGTAATTCCCTCTCCGGCTTGCGCTTGACCATTGATGGCTTCTGCCCAAGTCAATTTTTGTTTGCGCGCAGCCTGAACAATCGCGTTACCAATCGGATGTTCAGACAAACTCTCTAATGCCGCAGCAACCTGAAGTAACGAGTCTGCAGACTTTTGACCTGCCATGGCATGAATGACCTGAAGCTTACCCGTCGTCAGGGTTCCGGTTTTATCAAAAGCGATCGCCCTGACTTGCCCAATTCGTTCCAACTGCGCTCCGTTCTTGAACAAGATTCCATTGCGCGCACCGTTAGCAATTCCAGAGAGCAAGGTTGGCATAATCGCCGCCATCAACGCACAGGGTGACGCGACAACCAGAAAAATTAAGGCTCGATAAATGGTATCTTCCCAGTTCCAGCCCAACAGGAAGGGCGGCAGGGTGCTTAGCAAAATACCTACTATTACAATGACCTTCGCATACCCTCGCTCAAATCGTTCAATAAACTGCTGAGAAGGCGGGGCTTCATTTTGAGCTTGCTGGACTAGACGGATCACCCGTTGAATCAAGCTACTTTCGGGCGGTTGATGAATCTTAAGCCGCAGCGCCCCACTGCCATTAATCGTGCCTGCAAAGACTTCATCGCCAACCGTTCTCTCGACGGGGATAGACTCACCTGTAATCGAAGCTTGGTTCAGGGTACTGAAGCCTTCTATCACTAACCCATCGGTAGGCACCAATTCCCCTGGCTTAACCAAAACCTGATCGCCAATCTTCAGATCATTAATCGGTACGGTTTGCTCCTGTCCATTCAAGATTACCCGTGCGGTATCGGTTGTCAGACTCATTAATCCCTGAATACTACGCTCGGTGCGCTGCATGGCATAGCCTTCGAGTGCCCCACTAATCGCAAAAATGAGAATTAATACTGCTCCATCCACGATTAGGTAATATTCGTGTCGCCATAGCCCTAGCGCTGCTGCACCCAAGGCCGCCACAATCATCAACAGGTCTACATCCAGTTCTTTTTCTTCAAACAGGGTTGTCAACCCTTCACGAGCACTCTCAAACCCACCCACCACATAGGCAGCGGTCAGAATAAATAGGGCGGCTCCAATCCAACCAAGATTGAGCGTTTGCCAGCCCAAAAAGACCAGAACAGCGCAAGCAAGAGCCGCTACCGCGTCAGGATGATCTTTGAGCAGTGTTGAGAAGCGAGAAATGGGAAGGGGTGTAGAAGACATCAGACTTGTAGTTAAGCGGAATCACCTTCTCACCCTAAACCTTGACATTACTGTTAATGTCAAGGAATTAGATTAAACTAACTCCATGAGCACTCCCCACCTGACCATCAAAGAACTCACAGAAACGGTTGAGGGTCGCATTACGCCACGTATGGTGCGGCACTACCATACGTTAGGGCTATTGCCACCGCCAGCGCGATCGCTGGGAAATTACCGTCTCTACACAGAACAAGACGCGCAGCGGCTCCAGCGGATTGTGGCGCTCAAGCAGCAAGGCTTTCAGCTTTCCCATATTCAGCAGTTGCTAGAAACCTCGCCCGACGCAGGCATGACCCAAACGCTTTTGGCAAAACTTCAGCAGCAGTACCAGGCCGTTATTCAGCAAATCACCCACCTGCGGCAGACTGCTACCGCCTTGGAAGGAATCTTAGGGCGAGATCGGCATTGTCAGGTGGCTCAAGCCGAGGCGATCGCCCAGCTCAAGCTGTTGGAAGTCGAAACTCAGTCTGGGTTTGGAACACTCGAAAAACTGTGGAGTGGATTGGATGCAGATGTCCAAGCCCATCCAGAGGCGTTTCAAGAATCTCTGGAGCGTCTTTTGCCTAACCTATCGGGTCGCTCTGAAATTGAGGTCGATTTGCTCTCAAAACTGGTGCTGGCCTGCGGGGATGTGAGTTTAGTGCCATTCGTGCGGTTGAGTAAAGGCGCGATCTCAGCCAGCCGAGAGGCACTTAAATCGGGCTGTCAGGTTGTAACCGATGTGCCTAC
>JANPLU010000072.1:0-30959 GCA_031422435.1 Acaryochloridaceae cyanobacterium VAR_48_metabat_390 | reverse complement strand
GTAGTCGCAAAAATGGAATGGGGGACAACTTTAGTATCAAACGCCTTTAGCGCTCGCCAATAGTCTCCAAAGGCAGGGGTGAGCAAATGAGCTTCAGTCATTTCACTCAGGCTGCGACAAGCCCAAGTCAACAGCTCCGCCGCCCCGTTGCCTACCATCACCCACTCGATGGGCACCTGATGGTGCAGACTTAGCTGTTTGCGCAGCACGGCGGCACTTGGGTCTGGATATGCCTGAATATCGTCCAGGTGCTGCGTGATGGCGGCCAACACTGAAGCAGGTGGCCCTAGCGGGTTAATGCTGGCGGAAAAATCTAGTATTTCTTGAGGGCGGCAGCCTGCAAGCGCTGCTGCCCAAGATAGGTTGCCGCCATGATGAGGACGCGGTAAAGACAAGCTAATTTCGTTAAACCTTTCTAACGCGGCCTATGGAGCCACTTTTTCTTTGAACAGTTTACCTGCTGAGAAGGCAGGTACTTTGGTGGCTGGGATCTGCATTTTATCGCTTGTTTTAGGGTTGCGCCCTTCCCGCGCTTTACGCTGACGCGCTTCAAAAGATCCAAACCCGACCAATGTCACCTTCTGCTCAGAAGAGACTGCTTCGACAATGCTTTCAAGGGCAGCGCTTAACACTGCATCGGCCTGCTTTTTGGTAACGCTTGCCTTATCGGCGATCGCGTCCACCAGTTCTCCCTTATTCATGCATGAACTCCTCTATGGATTCATCAAGTGGCTTTAATTGAGTAACTTCAATGTCGTAGCTATTCAGTTCTATATTAAATGGTTTAGTGAGAATTTCTGTAAAAATCCTTCGGAGGAAACGTCGGAACCTTTACGGGAAATAAGTTTCAATAACTTATATTAATGGTTATGCAAAAATATAAAATGGTAAAAAGCAAAAAGATATAAAGATTTTTAAGATATTTTTGTTATGAATTTATTATTCTAAAGCTGTATATGCGTCTAAAAATCTCAAAAGCCTTATATAGAAAGCATTTCGGCCTTTTTGATATTCAGTATCTTTGGTGAATGAGGCTCAAAAAACGGAGCTAAATTTAAGCAGATTGCTTCGATCTCTTGGCTAACGATAGATTCTGTAATAGTTTGTTAATTCTGAGAAAGTTTGTTATTCAACATTATAAATATCAACTTCTCTAAAAAATAGAGAGGTCGATGTAGTAGCAGACATCGACCTCTCTATTTTGAGAGATTGTTCTGTTGACTAAGCCGCTACCGTGACAGGCGCAGCGGCGACGACAGGATAAACACTCACTTTCTTACGGCTCTTACCCTTGCGCTCAAATGTTACAACACCATCAGACAGCGCATAAAGGGTGTCGTCATTTCCACGACCCACATTTTCACCAGGGTGAACCTTAGTCCCACGCTGACGAATGATGATGTTTCCGGCGCGAACCACCTCGCCACCATACTTTTTGACACCCAGTCGCTTTGCATTTGAGTCACGACCGTTACGTGTACTGCCTGTACCCTTCTTATGAGCCATTGTTACCCTTCCTTAATTCACGCTAATGCTTAATGAACCTTTAGCTTAGACCGCTTCTAGAGCTTTGCCACCCACAGAAATCGAGTTAATCATGAGCCGTGTTAGCTCCTGACGGTGCCCCTGTTTCTTGCGGGTTTTCTTTTTGGGCTGCATTTTGTATACAATAATTTTTTTGTCTCGGCGATGCTCCATAATTGTGCCCTCTACAACGGCTCCTTCAACCAAGGGTCGCCCAACGGTAACGGTGCTGCCATCACTCACCAGCAAAACCTGGTCAATGGAAACGTTTGTATCTACGTCATCATGCAGAAGCTCAATGTCGTAGAACCGACCGGGCTCAACTTTGAGCTGTTTGCCACCCGTCTCAATAATTGCGTATGCCATAGTTCACCTTATTTTTGTTCCGCCGTACAGGTACTTGGTTAATAACCGTGGCTGATGAAATCCAAGTTTATAAAGTCAGTTCACCTGATCCGAGCGAGCGCAATAGCGCCAACTAAATATAATCCTCAATTATCAGGCAGATTGTCAAGGGTCAATTTTGACCCTTGACAATTTCAGGCTGCTCAAACACAAAAGCAGAACTCTAGCGCTAGAGTTCTGCTTGTCTATGAAGCTAAATCAGTTCCAAAACTTGGGATAAAAAGAGGTTAAGTAACGATTTAGAACGTAAAGGTTGTTCTAACGACAGGCACAAACTCAGTGCTGTTGCGCTCGTTGTTTTCTGGGTTGAGAATCACAATTACTCCAGGAGTAACTGTGATATTGCCGTTGACCTTAAACTTGTAGAGTGCCTCTAGATGTAAGTTCATGTCGCAATCTGGAACAGCATTTTGACTTGAACCTGATGCCCCACAGCTGGATACGCTACCGCCAACAATTCTAGGCTGTTGACCGATGACCAATGCACCCATATTGCCAGGGATGAGGAGGTCAGGGAAAACCAGCGTAGTGGCCCAGTTTAAAACTGTAGCAGAATCATTGTTAACAGTTGACTCAGCAAAGGTAACGCCACCCCAACCGGAAATATTGAGCCACTTTGCCAGTTTCCAAGTAAACTCCAGCCCTGCTGAGTTTGATTCAGTTCCGACGTTACCGAAGGGGCGATTGGCAAGGCTACTGCCTGTCCCACCAGCTAAGCTTACAAGGCCACTTTCCTGGAACGAACGAACATAAGTAATGCCTAAACCTAGATTTTTTGTTGGCTTGAACTCTAGTTGAGCAAGGGCTGAATAAGAGCCACCAAATAGACCACCTGTTGGCCCAACAGATGTTTTTGGACTATCTGCTAAATACCCGACAGAGGCAGCCAATTTGTCATTAAACTTGTAGTTAACGACAACTCCAGAACTGCCAACACTGCTATCTGAGAATCTATAAATTGGGTTGAATCGACCAAAACGTGATATTGAACCATTTGCACTGCTAGACAAGTAGGGATTAAAAGTATCGCCAACAAAGTCGTTAAATTCACCTGAGTTTGCAATGACGGTTACTCTTGCTTTTTTGCCAATGTTGAAACGATACCAAAGGTCGTCTAGTTGAAATTGGTTGTTGTTGTCTCCGTCATAGCCCAGCCGCGCCATGTTAGTTCCACTCACAGCCGAGAAACTTTCGATGTCCCGTGCTTGAAGCCTGACGCGCAAACGATCTGTACCGTTGAAGCTAGTATCAAAGTTCAAACGGGCACGGCTGCCAAAAATAGGACGAGCATTCAGGGGATCTCTAGCCTGAAGCGCAGAAACGGCTTTGCGGTCGTCACCTGAAAACACTTCAGATACAACGAAAAGGACTTCACCACTAAGCTTGGTAGTGGTCGAAAACTGCTGAGCTTCGAGGGTCTTAGTACGGGCTTCTAAGCCATCCACTCGGCCTTTAAGGGTTGCAAGCTCAGTTCTAAATTCTTCTTGCAGCGCTTTGACAGTGGCAAGATCTTCTTTGGTGGCAAATCTGTCGCTAATTTGGTCTAAGCAAGCGTTGAGTGCGGCAGCCAACTCATAACGGGTTGCAGCACGGTTGCCTCGGAAGGTGCCATCAGGATAACCCGCAATACAGCCATAGCGCTCAACCAAAGATTGCAGCGCCTGAAATGCCCAGTCGGTGGGCTGCACATCGGATAGCTGAGAAACGGAGGTGACTTGACCTGCATCGGTCGAGCTAGTGACATCCGCTACCAGGGGTGAAAAGGTTCCAGGTAATGCATCGGGGGCAGATAGTACGCTTGTTGAAGCAGTCGGTAGCGTAGCGGAAGCAGTAGACTCAACGAGTTCACTGGCTTTTGCTGTCCCTGCTAAAAAGAAAGAGCTGCCTGCAGCGAGACCCAAAAATGCTGGCTGAATTAGCCAAGAGAACTGAAACTTACTAAAACTCATACACACCTCACATCATCACACAAACAAAATATCCACTCAAACTCAGGATAAAACATACGACGCTTTTATACCTTGAGTATTGAATGGAATATTCCATTGATATCATTCAAAGAATGCGATCGCACACTAAGACTAGGTTAAGGTCTACCTTTCAATTCGGTCATCAACCCTTCAGGGATGACGGTATCATAGAGTTTTTAGAGATTGAGGATAGGAGCCATAACGCTCCTCCTTGAACCGGATTTTAAGCGAGTCCTATGCGATCGCATCCTTACCCCCTGACAGACTTCCATGACAGAAACCCTCCCCGCCCTCTCCAGCCAGTACGAACCCAGCGCCACCGAAGTCAAGTGGCAGGCTCTTTGGGAAGACAACCATGCCTTTCAAGCCGATGCGTCTAAAGGAGGAGAACCCTACTGCGTCGTGATTCCGCCCCCTAACGTGACGGGCAGTCTCCACATGGGTCACGCCTTTGAAAGTGCGCTGATTGATACCCTCGTGCGCTACCACCGCATGATTGGGCGCAATACCCTATGGCTCCCTGGTACAGACCACGCCAGCATTGCGGTGCAAACCATTTTAGAGCGGCAGCTTAAGGCCGAAGATAAAACGCGCAATGACATTGGGCGCGAAGCATTTTTAGAGAAAGCTTGGCAGTGGAAGGCGGAATCTGGCGGCACTATTGTTAACCAGCTTCGGCGATTGGGTGTCTCTGTAGATTGGAGCCGCGAGCGCTTCACGATGGATGAGGGGTTGTCTAAGGCCGTTTTAGAAGCTTTTGTGCGTTTTTACGAAGAAGGGCTAATTTATCGCGGCAACTACATGGTTAACTGGTGCCCCGCCAGTCAGTCTGCCGTCTCTGATCTAGAGGTAGAGAGTAAAGAAGTAGACGGCAACCTGTGGCACTTCCGCTACCCGCTGACGGATGGGTCAGGCTATGTAGAGGTAGCGACTACTCGTCCAGAAACCATGCTGGGCGATACGGCAGTGGCAGTTAATCCAGAAGACGATCGCTACAGGCACCTGATTGGCAAAACCCTCAAGCTACCCATCATGGAGCGCGAGATTCCCATTATTGGGGATGAACTGGTAGACCCTACATTTGGGACGGGCTGCGTGAAAGTCACCCCCGCCCACGACCCCAATGACTTTGCAATGGGTCAGCGCCACAATTTGCCCTTCATTAACATCCTCAACAAAGATGGCACTCTCAACGAGAATGGTGGACCATTTGAAGGCTTAGACCGCTTTGAAGCGCGAAAAGAAGTCATTGAGTGGCTGCAAACGGAAGGGGCGCTGGTCAAAATTGAAGACTACAAGCACACCGTACCCTACAGCGATCGCGGTAAGGTGCCTGTAGAGCCGCTGATTTCAACGCAGTGGTTTGTCAAAATTGAGCCAATTGCCCAAAAGACCCTAGCCTTTTTAGACGAGGAACAGTCCCCTCACTTTGTGCCAGAGCGCTGGGGCAAAGTCTACCGCGACTGGCTGGTGAACCTCAAAGACTGGTGTATTTCGCGGCAGTTATGGTGGGGGCATCAAATCCCTGCTTGGTATGCCGTCAGCGAAACCGAGGGTGAGATTAGAGACAACACCCCTTTTGTGGTGGCAAAGTCTGAAGCTGAAGCCTGGGAAAAAGCCGTCGCTCAGTTTGGCGATCAGGTCAAAATTCAGCAGGATCCGGACGTCCTTGACACCTGGTTTTCGTCTGGGCTGTGGCCTTTTTCGACCTTGGGCTGGCCTGAGCAAACCGCCGACCTAAACTTTTACTACCCCACCACCACCCTCGTCACCGGATTTGACATCATCTTTTTCTGGGTAGCGCGGATGGCGCTGATGGCCTCACACTTTACGGGGCAAATTCCGTTTAAGGATGTGTACATTCACGGCTTGGTGCGAGATGAAAACGGCAAGAAAATGTCGAAGTCGGCAGACAACGGCATTAACCCGCTGATTCTGATCGAAAAGTATGGCACCGATGCCCTGCGCTATGCCCTTATCCGTGAAGTGGCGGGGGCAGGGCAAGATATCCGCCTAGAGTACAACCGCGCCACCGACGAATCAGGATCTGTAGAAGCATCCCGTAACTTTGCCAACAAGCTTTGGAATGCCTCTCGGTTTGTGATGATTAACCTCAATGGGCAGACTCCAGCTCAGTTAGGCAACCCCAACCGAGACAACTTAGAACTCGCAGATCGCTGGATTTTAGAAAAATTTGAGCGTCTTGTGACCCAAACCCGTACATCTATTGATAGCTACGGATTAGGAGAAGCCGCCAAGGGGCTTTACGAGTTTATGTGGGGCGATTTCTGTGACTGGTACATCGAGCTGGTTAAGCCCCGCCTTCGTCAAGATGACAGCCCCTCTCGCCTTGCAGCACAGCAGACTTTAGCCTATGTCTTAGAGGGCACGCTCAAGCTTTTGCATCCGTTTATGCCTCATGTGACAGAAGAAATTTGGCATACCCTTACCCAAGCCAGCGCAGATCAGTTTTTGGCACTTCAGCCTTATCCAAAAGCTGCTGCTCCAGTAGTGCAGACCAGCCTAGATAACGACGACCCTTGGAACCCCGCCGAACCGGAGGAAGCTACCGCCACCGCATCAGCAGCCGCTATGCCTAAGACCGAAAAACCCTCTCTCAACGTTTTGTCTGAACCAGGGCAACTTATTAAGTTTGCGTTGCAGTACAAGCAGGTGCTGTTAATTGGGCTGGGTGTAGTAGCCGCCATTATTGGGTTTAATGTATTGGATGGCGTGATCAGCACTCTCAACGCTGTGCCCTTTGTAGAACCCACCCTAGAGCTATTCGGGCTGTATTACCTAGGGCAGTTTATCTATAAGAATTTGCTGTGGAGCGATCGCCGTCAAGCCTTCACTCGTTCCCTAGGCGAAGAAAAGCAAAAGATTCTCAAGTCTATTCGAGACGGAGCTAACAACACATCTGAGCAAACGGCGGAGGTATTGGAAGACAACACCGCCGTCCTTGCTCTTCAGCGACTGCGAGCCATCAAGACTTCAGATCGCGCACTCATAACACAAACGGCATCTGCCCCGCTTGGTATTGAAGCGCAGTTTGAGCTGATTATCGACACCATCCGCACCATCCGTAACCTGCGCCAAGAGGCCAGCATCAAGCCTGGGCTACCCATTGCGGTCACGCTGCAAAGTGAAAGCGAACGCGAACGTCTTGCCCTCACCAACGGTCAAGACTACATCAAAGATCTGGCAAAGGTGGCAGAACTCACCATTGCTACCACAGTGATTGAAGATGACCTTAAGCAAACGATGGTGGGAGTTACCGGAACCGTACAGGTGCTGATTCCTTTAGCAGGCGTGATTGATATTGACGCACTCCGCGCCAAACTCGAAAAAGACCTTGCGAAGGCTGAAAAAGAAGTGCAGTCTTTTCAAGGTCGTCTCCAAAACCAAAAGTTTGTAGACCAGGCCCCGCCAGAAGTAGTGCAGGGCGCACGGGATACTCTTGCAGAAGCCGAGAAACAGGTTGAGATTTTGTGCGATCGCCTCGCTCGTCTCTAGGTCGTTGCCTAAATTTATGGCTCAAGTTGCGCTTTTTGGCACCAGTGCCGACCCGCCCACAACCGGACATCGAGCCATCGTGGAATGGCTGGCAACCCGCTTTGATGAGGTGGCGGTTTGGGCTGCAGATAACCCCTTTAAGGTCGGTCAAACGCCTTTGGTGCATCGGCAGGCTATGCTGGCGCTGCTGCTAGAGTCTGTGGGGCAGCAATATTCTAATGTGCGGCTGTGCCCTCACTTGAGTGATGGGCGATCGCTCAATTCCGTTCATCTTGCTCAGCGAGACTGGCCTCAGGCGCAGCTTGTTTTAGTCGTGGGTTCTGATGTGCTGGAGTCTCTGCCCAGTTGGTACCGTATTAATGAGTTGTTGAAGGTTGTTCACTTACAAATTGTGCCGCGCCCAGGATTTCCTGTGAGCGGTGCAGACCTTAACACCCTTCAGACATTGGGCGCAACCCTGAAGGTGGCAGCAGATTTTGTAGGGCCAGATGTGTCATCTACCGAGTATCGGCAGAAGAAGGCAGAAGATGTGATGATTCCGGCGATCGCCACCTATATCCATCAACACACCCTGTACGATTCTGCGCAAAGAGGCACCCCTTAATTTCCTGCGCCCTCAGCGCTTTAAGATTACAATAGCGTCTTTCTTAATACCTCTGCCCACATACCAAAGAGAGCAATGACCGTAAAACTAAAGCCTGACTGGGCTGGCGAAAACCTTCTGTCTCAGGTGGTGAATGGACTCATTAAGACCAAGCCCATCTATGGGCTAATGAAACAGCAGGCACGCAAGGTGTTGATTAACACTGCCGAGAAAAATGGCATCCCCTGGCGGCAGACGGTGCAGGACTTTGAAGCATCTGGCATTCAAGCACAACTAGATCAAATCACCGATCCTAGCGTCACTTATCCTGACTACTACAATGTGCCCTTCCATGCCTACGACGAAGGTAATCTCTGCTGGTTGGCAGCCTTTGAAGCAGAACCCGCAACCTACTCAATGGCGATGCGGGTATGGCTCGCAGAAAATCTAACGTGGCAGGCCGCTCAAGATCGGCTGCGCTCAAGCTTTCATGGGGTGCTAGCAGACCACGGCCCCGAGCAGGTCAAAGATATCTTGGATATTGGCTGCTCCGTTGGCATTTCTACCCTCACGCTCCATCGCTACTATGCCAGCAAGGGTCTATCGGTTAACACGGTGGGATTAGATCTGTCACCCTATATGCTGTCGGTAGCGCAGGTGCGAGATGCTCAAAACGAGGTGGCTCAGTGGATCCATTGCAAGGGTGAGGCCACTGGATTGCCTGATGAATCTTTTGATTTAATTACGCTCCAGTTTTTGATTCACGAGCTACCTCGTGAAGCCAGTAGCGCGGTGTTTCAAGAAGCGCTGCGGCTGCTTCGTCTAGGTGGATGTTTGGCAATTGTAGACAACAACCCGCAATCGCCTGTGATTCAAAACCTACCGCCTGTGCTGTTTACGCTAATGAAAAGCACAGAGCCTTGGAGTGATGACTATTACACCTTTGATGTAGAGGCGGCGCTCACTCAAGTAGGGTTTGAAACGCCGATTACGGTTGCTAGCGACCCGCGCCATCGCACGATCGTAGCAAAGAAATTACGCTAGGCGGCATTGCCGTTTGCCGACCCTAGGGTAGCGGTAATCGTTCCGTCCTTTCGTTAAGAGATAGGTAGCCTTGCCAATTCACAATCATGAGTCAGGACGCTGACTGTACCAATCAATGGTTCGACGCAACCCTTCTTCTAGACTCACCTGAGCTGTAAACCCGAAGGCTGCTTTTGCACGAGTCGTATCTAAACAGCGGCGGGGTTGACCATTGGGCTGATCGGTTTCCCAAACGAGTTCCCCATCAAACGCCATCAGGCGACAAATTAACTCAACCAAATCCCGAATTGAAATTTCATGGTTTGTGCCTAAATTCACAGGTTCCGCGTCGTCATATAGTTGGGCACCCATCACAATGCCGCGTGCCGCATCTTCAGAAAACAGAAATTCTCGTGTGGGGCTACCATCGCCCCACACTGGCAAATGTTTTAAGCCCTGCTGCTTGGCCTCATAAACTTTACGAATCAGCGCCGGAATAACGTGGGAACTTGCGGGGTTGAAATTATCTTCAGGGCCATAAAGATTCACAGGCAGTAAAAAGATTCCGTCAAATCCATACTGTTGACGGTAGGCCTGAAGCTGAACTAAGAGTGCCTTTTTGGCAACGCCGTAGGGGGCATTGGTTTCTTCTGGATAGCCATTCCAGAGATCCTCTTCTTTAAACGGAACAGGCGTAAATTTGGGATAAGCGCAAATCGTCCCCGCGCACACAAATTTCTTAACCCCAGCCTGGTAAGCGGCATGAATAAGCTGCGTCCCCATCATGAGGTTGTCGTAAAACAGCTCAGCAGGTTTTACTAGATTGAGTCCAATACCGCCGACGTGCGCCGCTAGGTGAATGACCAAATCTTGCCCCTTCACAGCAGCTTCACACTGCTCAAGCGATCGCAGGTCGCAGGTTTTAGAACGAGGGACTGAAATATTTTCTGCTTGTGCGCCTGCCTTAAGCAGTTGGGCAATGACCTGTTTCCCCAAAAAGCCAGCGCCACCCGTGACCAAAATTTTCTGTGCTGCAAAATCCATTTGAGTCATAAGGTGTGATACCAGATACAGCGAATAAGAGCAGCGTTAATTAACGTCAAAATGTTAAGTTTGTCGAGGGCGAACTCACGCTTAAGCCGTGCATTAGCTACTATACGTCAGAAACTTATGGCATTTCATAGTACCGCTGAAGACCCTCCAAAACAAACCTATCGCAGTCATTGGGATGAAAGCAGCCCACTTAACACCTTGGTTACTGCGCAATCGCCTCTTCTACTGGGGTCAGCGCACCTATACCATGGGTATCCTCAACGTTACGCCCGATAGCTTCAGCGATGGTGGGCAATTCCACACTACAGAAGCTGCCGTAGACCAAGCCCAGAAGCTAGAGCAGGCGGGGGTAGACATCCTCGACATTGGAGGGCAGTCTACGCGCCCCAATGCAGAAGATTTATTGCTCCAGACTGAGCTAGATCGCGTGATCCCTGTGATTAAGGCGATTCGGCAGGTATCTGAGGTGCCCATTTCGGTCGATACCACCAAGGCCGCTGTAGCAAGGGCGGCGATCGCCGCAGGGGCTGACCTTATCAACGATATTTCTGGCGCAACCTATGATCTTGAAATGCTTGCCACTGCCGCAGAGCTAAGCGTGCCCATTGTGCTAATGCATATCCGAGGCAATGCCAAGACCATGCAGCAGATGACCGACTACCAGGATGTGGTGGGTGAAGTGACTGCATGGCTAAAAGAACGCATTGAAGCGGCGATCGCAGCGGGTGTTCCTCGTCACTACATTGCGGTCGATCCGGGCATTGGGTTTGCAAAGGCGGCATACCAGAGTATCGAACTCCTGAAACATCTTTCGGCATTTCAGGCTTTGAGCTGCCCTATCCTAGTGGGGCCTTCGCGCAAAAGCTTTATTGGTCATATCCTCAATCAGCCGGATCCGACTCAGCGAGTTTGGGGAACGGCTGCGGCCTGCTGTGGGGCGATCGTAGGAGGTGCAGATATTCTCAGGGTGCATGATGGCTCTGAAATGGTGGACGTGTGCCGAGTAGCGGATGCCCTTTGGCGCACTTAATGGGCGTACCAAGTAGGCGTTCTCAAGGCGAATCTAATCTTTTGTTAGAATAATTAACACTGAGGCTTAACGCCGATCCCATTAGCCCACAAAAATTTGGTGTGTTTATGATTCAGCCCACTCAAGTCCCCAAAGTTTCTAGCTCAAAGTATGGGTTTAACGACTACGTCGAGCGCTTAAATGGCCGCGCCGCAATGCTGGGATTTATTGTGGCGGTGGTCATTGAAGCCCTGACGGGGCAAGGTGTATTGACCTGGCTGGGGCTGCGCTAGAGTTGACGATACAGCAGGTTTAGAGTAGAGACTCCATCAATATTGAGCCACTTAAGCGCAACATTAACCCACTAAGCCCTGTAATCACCATGCTCTTGCCCCGTTTTCTTCGGTCAACTTATCGCAGAGATCCTATCCCTAGCTTTTTCATGACGATGGGGGCAGCGGAGGTTGCCTTGGGTGGGGCAAGTAGTCATGGCGGGCTGCTAATTTTAGGCGTGATGATGTTTGGGGGTGCCCTTGGCCTAAAGTTGCTCCAGAGCCTGCGCCGCCCAGACATTATGACTGATGAACCATTGGCGGCACAGCACTACCTACCGTCTCAGTCTTCTCAGGCAGAACTGCCCATGCTCTCTATTAACAAAAAAAGACCGCCCAATTTGTAAAATACTCAGCAGGGCATAGTGCCTTGCTGAGTATTTTATAATTCAAGCCAAGAATGACGCGGCTCTTATGGCTGTAGGCTTTTGGGATACATCACAACCTTCTTGGCAAGACCTAGCTTTTGGAGCGCGGCGATCGCCCACCAGGTCACATCTATTTCCCACCAGCGAAAGCCTGACTTTGCAACATGGGGAAAGGCGTGGTGATTATTGTGCCAGCCTTCACCGTAGGTTAAAACTGAAACCCACCAGAGATTACGAGCGCCATCATTCGATTCAAAGGTGCGGTAGCCCCGAAGGTGAGACGCAGAGTTCACGAGCCATGTGGAGTGCCAAAGCAAAACGGAGCGCACAAAGATTCCGTAAAGCACGAACGACCATCCACCCAGGGCGTACAGCAGCAGCGCCAGCGGTACTTGCAGCAGCAAAAAGTTGCGATCGAGCCAGCGATAGTAGGGCTGACGCATTAAGTCTGGGGCAAACTTTTGGTAGAGATTAGCATCAAAAAACTCCGGCTGAGGGCACAGAATCCACTGCATGTGGCTCCACCAAAACCCACGCTGGGCAGAGTAAGGGTCTTTATCAAGATGCTCGGTATGGGCGTGGTGCTGACGGTGTCCACTCACCCAGAAGGTTGGTCCCCCCTGAATGGCAAGTGCGCCCAGGGTCACGATAATGTACTCCAACCACTGCGGCACCCGAAAGCTTCGGTGGCTCAGCATTCGGTGATAGCCCAGACAAATGCCGATGCCCCCAAAAAGCCAGTGCAGCAGCAAAGCAACTCCAATGGCTGACCACGAGAAAAACCACGGCGCAACCAGCAGCGCGATCAAGTGGAACACCCCAAAAAATCCAACATTTGTCCAATTCAGTGCAGACGAGTGACCACCCGATGGTGCAGTCGGCATAGTATTTGCATTTGCAGTCATAAAAATCCTTTTGGTAGGCGGAGTAACAGCGGCGGCAGTAGGCTGCACCTTAAATCACTAAAGCCAACGGACGCTTCTACTGAACGGACGATGTTTGATTTTTGATCGGCTAGACCGTACAGTGGAGAAAGCAAGTGTTGCTTGCATGTGTTTATCCTAACAACTCTTGTTAAAAACTGCAAGTGGCACTTACAAATTATTGTGTATCCTATGAACTCAACCCGCGATCGCCTGATTCAGTCTGCCCTAGCGCTCTTTACGGCTCAAGGCGTAGGCAACACCACCACGCGCAGTATTGCAGAACGTGCAGAAGTTAATGAGGTGACGCTGTTCCGTCATTTCGGCAACAAGCACGGGCTGCTCTTGGCGGTACTTGAAGATTCTTCAGCCTTCCGCAATTTAGGGGAGTCTCTGCTGAGTCATGCAAGTCACACTGACAGTATGAGCCAAGCCCTGCGGACTTACGCCAGCGACTGCCTTACGGCCTTAGAGCGGGTGCCAGATTTAGTGCGTTCGGTGGTGGGAGAGTCTCATCAATTTCCGGCAGAAAATCGACGTGCGTTAGGGCAGGGCTTAACGGCAGCTAATCGCTATGTGGCAGAGTATCTTGCAGCGGTAATCAAACAAGGGCAGCTCACAACGTCTCTACCGCCAGAGCAGCTTGCAAGTGTGCTCAACAGCATGATTTTGGGCTATGCCGTCATTGAGCTAACCAGCGAATTCCATGAGCTTTGGAAAGGCCGAACTGATTTTTTAGATACGCTGGTGCAGCTTTTTGTGAATGGCGCAGTTTTGGCGATCGCAGAGCCAATATCTTCAGCCCATCAGGCAGCGTCAGCAGTGGCGACGGACATTGCAGATCTACCTGCAAACTTGGTTCATGACATTCTTCAGCAGGCCAAAAAGGTGAGCCAGCAAGACTATGCTTTGGCCTATGTCTTATTTGGTGCAGGGCTAACAGCGGCAGATATTGTGCGCCTAGAAAGACCGCACGTCATCAGCGATGTTCATCAGCACGTTTTACAGGTTGAGACGCGACAAGTGCCCGTCAATCAGTGGATTTTAGGAAAGCGCTATGGGTCCTACACTGCTAACCCACTCACGCGCTGGCTCAAGAATCGTAAAGATCAGCAGGCATCTCTATTTTTAGAGCCTGAGGGTAAGCCTCTTACGGTGCTGTATCTCCAGGAGTGCTGGCAGGTATGGACTCAGGGGCATTTAACGCCGTCCGGTCAGCTCCCCAAAATCGAACAGGCTCAGCAAACCTGGTGTATTGATATGTTGCTTAGGGGCATCAGCGTAGAGAATTTGAGTATTTTGACAGGGTTAGATTCAACTCGGCTCCAGCCCTATGTCCAGCGGGCAAAAGAGAGGACTGCGATCGCCCAGGCCACCCGCCTAGATCAAAAACCGAGCCGTCTAGATATTTTATAAAATAGCGATTTTCTCTTCATTTGTGCCGAGTTAAGAGTGCATAGCCACAGCTTTACTCGAACCCAAAGCAGTCTCTTTCAAATTGGTTTAAGTTTAGAAAAATCTTTACCGTTTCACTTAAAAAGGTAAAGATTTTTAAGATCTAATATAATTTTATTAGAAGTTATTGCCCTTGGTCAAAATAATGTCTGCAAGAAAATACTCGATAATGCAATCGCTTCTGGGGTGTAACCTTGCTGCCATTGGGCTAGTGTCGATAGGACTCGCAGCGAGTGCAGGGCAGCAGCCTAGTGTTCCCAAGGCAGAAGCAGCGCCAACAGTCGTCCAGCCTATTTCTAAGCCCCGTCCTAAGTCTAAACCACTCCCCAGCCCAACGCTTACGCCTGCGGTTAAGCCGCAAACTGCTTCTAAAGCAAAGTCTGCATCTGATACTAAACTTAACCGACAGGCAAAAATACTCTTTCAAAAAGGGGTCAAGCAGTATGGAAAAGGTGATTATAAAGGCGCGATCGCCACGTTTACCGAAGCCCTTACGCTAACGCCCAAGGATATTAAAACCAATGTTAAAGTGTTGTACTATCGTGCCCTTGCCCACGCAGTGCGCAAAGACAACACCTCCGCTATTGCCGACCTTACCACCGCGCTCGCCACCGACCCCAAGTGGGCAGAACTTTACATTCAGCGGGGTCTTGCTAAAACGTCTCTGCAAGACACTGCTGGCGCAGCCCAAGATTATGATGAAGCGATTCGTCTAGACCCAAAGGCAGCAACGGCCTATCTTCAGCGAGGGTTACTACGATCGCAGGCTACCGACTATAAAAATGCGATCGCCGACTTTAACCGCGTTATTACCCTCAATCCCAAGTCCGCTGTGGCCTATGCCTTTCGGGGTAATGCAAACATGGCGCTCAAGCAAAATGCAGCGGCGGTTAAAGACTACGATAAGGCGATCGCCCTTGACCCCCAATATGCCGCCGCCTTTAACCATCGTGGCGTTGCCCTTGAATCCCTGGGCAAAAAGCAGGACGCCGCTAAAAACTTTGAGCGCGCCACGCAGCTTAACCCTCAGTCGGCAGCAGCCCTCAATAATCGAGCGATTGACTACATGGCAAAGGGCGACTTAAAGAAAGCGCTGGCTGAATTTACTAAGGCGATTAAAATCAACCCTAAATTTGCACCCGCCTATAACAATCGCGGCATGGTGCAGGTCACGATGGGAGATTTGGATGCTGCTGTTTTAGACTACGCCCAGGCTATTCAGATCAATCCTAAAGATGCGGCGGTGTACGTGAACCGTGCGATCGCCTATGATGCCCTTGGCAAAACCGATGCGGCGATCTCCGACTACACCGCAGCCATTGCCTTAGAACCCAGTAGTGCGAGAGCCTATCACGGTCGCGCTATGGCGCGACTCAGCCGTAAAGGGGCTGAAGGTGAGGTTCAGTCTGACCTTAAAATGGCGGCAGAGCTGTATCAAAAGCAGGGCGAAGCCAAGCAGGCTAAGGCTCTTCTGGAGCTGATCCAGTAGGAATTCTAATGCTCTGGTTGTACAGGTGGCTCGGATTAATCCAGAAGGCCTCGTTGTTCAGATAGAGCTGCACGCTAAAATAGCGCCATGAACATTGCAGAACTCATTCAATGGTTTGAACATTGGGCTAATCCTTCCTGGCAAGAGAAATGGGACAACTGCGGCTGGCAGATTGAGCCGGGGGTTTTAGACAAACCTGCACGGGTATTAGTCTGTCTCACACCGACCCTAGCAGTAATGAAAGAGGCGATCGCTACGCACCAAGAGCCTTCCCTGTCCCAACAAGGCACTCCCGTTAATCTTATCTTTGCCCACCATCCGCTGATCTTTAGTCCGCTTAAGTCGATTCAGAAGGGCGACCCCATGGGGGATATGATACGACTGGCGATCGCCCACAATATTGGCATCTACAGCGCTCACACCAACTTTGACCAGGTCGTAGACGGCACCGCTGACGTACTGGCGCAGCTTCTCAACCTTCAGAACACCGAACCCATTGCGCCAACCCAAAATGGCTTAGGCTACGGTCGCGTTGGCAACTTACAGCCCACACTGACGCTTCAGCAGCTTCTTGAGCATATTCAGCAGATTCTAAGCCCGCCAGATTTAATTGTCTCGCCTACCGCAGACCGCCAGCAGCTAATTGAGAGAGTTGCGGTATTGGGCGGTTCAGGCGCAAGCTACATTGGCGCGGTTTGTAAAACTGGGGCGCAAGCCTACCTCACCTCAGACTGTAAATTCCATCAGTTTCAAGAAAGCCGCGATCGCAATCTCATCTTGATTGATGCAGGCCACTACGCCACCGAGCGCCCCGCCTGTGCTCGACTAGTGGAGCGTTTGCAGCAGCTAGGCGTGGGCTGGGTCAAGCTGAGCGATCGCGATGAAGACTTTCGGCAATTTGGGCACATGGCCTAAATGGAGGCTTCTCTAAAATATTCCGCTAAAATTCCTGGCAAACTGCCCAGAATTAGAAACAGATGTGTTAGCTTTAGGTCAGCAGCAAACGGGCTGCTTTTCAAGCGCAAACATTCAAAATTACGGAGGTGATGCCCATGCCAGACAGTAGTAAACCCATGGGTCTCCAGGTTAACCAAAGCCGACTGTGTGCCGAGGCTGTTCTCTAAACCCAGTTGTCCTAGTGCATCTGATGCGGGGTTCCCCGGCAGTCAGGTTTAACCCTAGAGACCCCCTAGACCGCTCCTAGTTAGATGAATATTTGGGTTGTAACTCAGATGTTTATTTTAATTAGGAGCGGATAGTTCTTTAAAGTCTTGCTTAATCCTAAACGGCATCAGATAGGTCAATCAATCGTGATATAGATAAGTGGATCGGCGGCGAAATTTGACCCGCACACCGCAAGGAAACTGACGATGATTGCAGCAGCACCTTCCCCTTCCGGACTGGAAAACCTTCAAGTCGCATTGCCCCACATCGCTGGAGCGGAAGCAAACCTTGCCGCTATCACCAATCATTCTGAACCCATCTTTCTCTCTCAAACAAACCTGAGCCTAGAAAACATTACCGCTGGGTTTGCCTGCGCCCTCCACATGCACCAGCCCACTATCCCCGCCGGAGCCAAGGGAAAGCTGATTTGCAACCTGCAAAATATGTTTGAGCATCAGGGCGATGGCGACAACCACAACGCTAGCGTCTTTGCCTGGTGCTACAGCCGCATGGGAGATTTTATCCCAGAGCTAATTGACCAGGGCTGTAACCCGCGCATCATGCTTGATTACTCCGGCAATTTGCTATGGGGACTCGTCCAGATGGGACGAGATGACATTCTTAGCAACCTCAAGCGCATCACCTGTAATTCCCAATATCAGCCCTATGTCGAGTGGCTCGGCACCATGTGGAGCCATGCCGTGGTGCCCTCTACGCCAATCCCTGACCTCAAGCTTCAGATCCAGGCTTGGCAACAGTATTTTGCCTCTATTTTTGGTACGGAAGCGCTTCAGCGCGTGAAAGGCTTTTCACCGCCAGAAATGCACATGCCCAACCATCCTGATGTGCTGTACGAGTACATTAAAGCCCTCAAAGAATGCGGCTATCGCTGGCTGATGGTGCAGGAGCATTCTTTAGAAAACCTGGATGGCTCTAGCCTAAGTCAGGCGCAGAAATATATCCCAAATCGTTTGGTGGCGCGTAATTCTAAGGGCGAAACCATTAGCATTACGACGCTCATAAAAACCCAAGGCTCCGATACTAAGCTAGTGGCGCAGATGCAGCCCTACCATGAGGCCAAGGGTTGGGGGCGACAAACCATTGGCGGTATAGAAGTCCCTTCCCTTGTAACCCAAATTGCCGATGGCGAAAATGGCGGCGTGATGATGAACGAATTCCCCCGCGATTTCCCTAGACCTTGGCACGAAATCCGTGACCAGCAATCCGCCGTGGTGGGCTTTAACGGCACAGAATACCTAGAGTTGATTGAGGCAGCGGGAGTCAAGCCAGACGACTACCCCACCTGTCAGGCCGTGCAGCAGCACAAAATCTGGCAGCGGGTTGACCCAGACTATGCGACTGTGGAGGCGGTTGAGGGAGCGATCGCCGAACTCAAAGCCACCGACCATCAGTTCCACATGGATGGCGCATCCTGGACGAATGACCTGAGCTGGGTGCAGGGCTACGAGAATGTGCTGGAACCCATGAATCAGCTCAGCGCCCATTTTCATGAAAAATATGACTTGCTAGTGCAGGCCGATCCGTCCGTTACCCAGCGCCAAGATTATCAAGAGGCGCTGCTTTACAACTTACTCGTGCAAACAAGCTGCTTCCGGTACTGGGGGCAGGGCACTTGGACAGAGTATGCTCGTGAACTTTACCGACGAGGAGAAGCGTTAGTACAGCACTAAAGCCTTTGAAACCCGATGAATATCCCTAAATTTGAGTAGAATAAAGTCCCACTCTCTGAGCGCACGCGACTATGGTTCCTCAGCTTTCAAGTCAGGCGATCCACACGTTAAAAGATGACTTTGACCATCTGTTAGGTCGTCTGCCTAACCTCCAAAATGGGGAATATATCTACGAAGCGCTGCTGACGCTGCTGCGGATGACCGAAGAGGATATTGCCCGCCTTGACTGGAAAATTCTGAAAGCGGCCCTCAAAGATATGGAGCGGGCGTTTCAGGTCTTTAACAGCTACCGTCACGTCCGTAAAATTGCGGTCTTTGGCTCGGCTCGGCTCCCCGCAGACAGCGACGAATACCAGATGGCGGCTAACTTTGCACGCTGCATCACAGGCCAAGGCTTTATGGTGATGACGGGTGCTGGCGGTGGCATTATGGAAGCCGTCAATAAAGGAGCCGGAGCCGAACAGTCCTTTGGACTCAATATTCAGCTCCCCTTTGAGCAAAATTCTAATCCCTTTATTGAAGGGGATCCGAAGCTGATTAACTTTAAATATTTCTTTACCCGCAAGCTGTTTTTTCTGCGCGAAGCCGATGCGATCGCCGCTTTCCCTGGCGGATTTGGCACCCAAGACGAAGCGTTTGAGGCGCTAACCCTCAGCCAAACCGGAAAATCTCCCCCCGTGCCCCTTGTGCTAATTGATAAACCTGGGGGCACCTACTGGCACGCCTGGGATGAGTATATTCAAAAAGAGCTGATTCCCAGAGGTCTGATTAATCCAGAAGATCGTCAGCTTTATACCATTACCGATGATTTACAGGTGGGCTGTGAGGCAATCGCAGGGTTTTACCGCGTCTACCATTCCAGTCGGTACGTGGGCGACCAGCTCGTCATGCGGCTCAACCATGACCTCACAACAGACCAAGTTGAAACCCTCAACCAAACTTTTCACGATATTTTGCTGTCGGGTCGCATCGAGAAAAGCACTATGCTACTCGGCGAAGCAGAGCATCAGCAGCCGCAGCCCCAGCAGGTCATGGATCAAACCGAACAGCTCCCGCGACTGGTGTTTCACTTTAATCAGCGAGATTTAGGGCGGCTGTATCAGATGATTTCTGCCATTAATGCGATGGGCGGCGCACCTGAACTAGAGCATCCCGAACGAAAATAAGGCGCTTTAATGGGAAGGGGGCAATTGCGCAGATCCTCAATTCGCGGAGAATTCATCTGCCGTTCAGCTTACCCTTACGGAGATAAAAGAACCGTTGGGTTAAGGTCTGGCGATCGCCATCGATACAAAAAGCTGTGTTGCAGCTTACAATGGTTCAGTTGTAACCTGCGAAGTCACCTTGCTAGAACGATATACTTTACCCGAAATGGGCAGCCTGTGGACTGAAGCCTATAAGTATAAGACGTGGCTCCAGGTAGAAGTTGCAGCCTGTGAAGCCCAAGCAGAACTGGGCACCATTTCGGCAGAAGCCGTTGCCGAAATTAAGGCAAAAGCGGACTTTGACCCACAGCGCATTTTAGAAATTGAGGCCACCGTCAAGCATGACGTGATTGCCTTTCTCACCAACGTCAATGAGTACGTCGGCGATGCAGGTCGCTATATTCACGTTGGCATGACCAGCTCAGATGTGCTGGATACCGCCCTCGCCCTTCAGTTGGTCGCCAGCCTAGACATTATCCTCAAGCATGTGGATGCGCTCATTGATGCCATTCGCACCCAAGCCTTTCAGCATCGCTACACTGTGATGGTGGGTCGTAGTCACGGCATCCATGCAGAGCCAATCACCTTTGGGTTTAAGCTGGCGGGTTGGCTGGCGGAGGTCTTACGCAGCAAAGACCGTCTCCTCTATCTCAAAACCGAGATTGCGGTTGGCAAAATCTCTGGAGCCGTGGGCACCTATGCCAATGTAGATCCGCAGGTAGAGGCGATCGCCTGTCAAAAGCTCGGTCTAACTCCTGATACGGCCTCTACGCAGGTGATTTCGCGTGATCGCCACGCCAATTACCTTCAGGTGTTGGCATTACTCGCCGCCACCATCGAACGCATCGCTGTTGAAATTCGCAACCTTCAGCGCACCGATGTTTTAGAAGTTGAAGAATACTTTTCTAAAGGGCAAAAAGGCTCCTCCGCTATGCCCCATAAGCGAAACCCGATCCGCTCAGAGCGGCTGACGGGGCTAGCGCGGCTGATTCGGGGTTACGCCACCACCGCCCTTGAAAACGTGGCGCTCTGGCATGAGCGCGATATTTCCCATAGCTCCGCAGAGCGAGTCATGATGCCCGATGCCTGTATTTTGACGCACTTCATGCTGGTCGAAACTACAGATTTGGTAAAAAACCTGCTGGTCTATCCTGAAAACATGAAGCGCAACATGAACCTCTATGGCGGGGTAATCTTTAGTCAGCGCGTGCTGCTAACGCTGGTAGAAAAAGGAATGCTGCGCGAAGAAGCCTACGCTATTGTGCAGGGCAATGCCCACCAGGCTTGGAATACAGAAGGCGGTGACTTTAGAGCCTTGGTCGCTCAAGACCCCAAGGTGCAGGCGCATCTCTCTGCCAGCGACTTAGCCGAGTGCTTCAACCCTCAGCACCATTTACAAAACCTTACCGTTATTTATGACCGCCTTGGCATTGAGTAATGCTTTACAGAAAGCGAAGAAAACGATGTCCACAGCCTCGACATCGGTGGTAATTAAAGCCAAATATTCTGACTAAAGCTTCAAATACATTACGAACTTTAGATTTTCGGGTGTTGGTGCTTTTGCAGCGACCACAGTGCTTACTCGTCCCTACTACTCTACGCTGAGAAGCGATTGGGTTAGGATCTGTTTCAAGGTCTGCCTGGGTTTCGGGCTTGGGAGTTTTGAACATTGATTCCACCATTCCCATCGCTTCACTGATAGACACATACTATACCTTTGCAAAAAGCCTGAAAAGAAGATTTATATTGACCACCTGACAAAGGATAGTTGAGGTGAACGCCGCACATCTAATCTCTATGCTGAATGCCGCATAGGTCAAAGCTTTACAAGTATTACAGCGTAAAGCGTGAACTTTAATTCATGATTATAAGGCTTAGAGGGTTTAATTTTCGGGTTTGCTGAATTTGTGTTTAGTAAGGGACATCTGTAAAGCCTAAAAGCCTTGTCATACTGGCGTTTTGGAATCTCAGGCCTGTCAGCTCAAGCCAAAATCTACTATAAATCATGTCAATGGCAGAGAGGCTTTCTCTTTTTCTACAGTAAGCTCAGGCTCAATATGGGCGAAAAATCTTTTAAAGAGCATGGCTAAATGCAAGGTACTACATTAATGCAGCACTCATTTTTATTTTACTATTTTTCGTTTCTTGCCCTAATTTTGCTGCGATATTTCTTGGTTGCTGGCAGCACTCATCTGCTCTTTTACTCACTTTTAATGGAGTCTTCGGCACATCAGAAAACTTCCTTAGATGCTTCGCAGAAAAACCTCATTTATCAAGACATTAAACTATCTTGTTTTTCCTCAACCATATTTGCGCTGGGTGCTGCATTTATTATTTGGGCTTATGATCGGGGCGGGACGCTGCTCTACAGTGATTTTAAATCTCAGGATTTATGGTATCTCGGGTTCAGCTATGGGGGAGTGCTGATTCTCCAAGATGCCTATTTTTACTTCGTCCACCGAATCCTGCATCATCCTGCATTATTTATGTGGCTACATCAAGGGCATCATAAATCTAGACAGCCCACGGCCTGGACTTCGTTTGCCTTTGACCCTTTAGAAGCAGTGATTCAATCTCTTTTTTTGATTGGCATTGTGTTTGTTGTTCCGCTCCACTTTATTACGCTCATTGCTATTTCTATTACCATGACGTTTTGGGCTGTACTCAATCATTTAGGGCTGGAGCTTTTTCCGCCTGCCTTTCCTCATCATTGGCTAGGCCGATGGTTTATTGGGCCAGCTCATCATTCTATTCATCATCGTAAATATACGGTTCACTATGGACTGTATTTTACGTTTTGGGATAGGCTACTGGGGACTTGCGATCCGCACTATGAGCATGAGTTTGGAGCAGTTTCAAAGCGGTAGCCATATCTGTACAGTGCGGTAAATTTGCACGATTTTGATGGGTTTGACTGCAATAAGGAGATTATGGTAGCGCTGTCTTGGCACGGGCTTAAAGAAACTGCATGGAAAGAACTGAATCAGCCTAAATATTTGGTCTACTGCAAAGGTGAGCCTTTAGGCACTAAGGCGGCAGATGTTCCGCCAGATATATCGTCGGTTAACTACGACCAGTGTTTTGTGCGAGATTTCGTGCCCGTTGCGCTGGTTTATCTCATTAAAAATCAGGATATTGCAGGACTTAACGGCGAAGCAGTCTCTAGTCGAGCAGTTGTCGGCAACTTTCTTGCCACCATCCTGAAGCTCCAAATTACGCCAGAGTTGGCGAAGCGCATGGAGCGATCGCCAGGGATGATGCCCGCCAGCTTTAAGGTAGAAAATGACACCCTGAAGCCTGACTATGGCGAACGGGCGATCGCCCAAGTCACCCCTGTAGACTCCTGTTTGTGGTGGCTGATTTTGCTTCAGGCCTACTACCGCGCCTGCACCCAGGACTCAACGGCGCTGCACCCCGACTTATTTGACGGCAGTGAGCCACAGCCCAAGCTAAGGCGGGCAATTCGGCTGATTTTGAGCCTTTATCTGTCCCATCGGTTTGACGCGGAACCCATGATACTGGTGCCCGATGGAGCCTGCATGATTGATCGGCGTATGGGGCTGAACGGCTACCCCCTTGAGATTCAAACCCTCTTTTATGCCGGACTTCAGGTCGCCCGCGAGTTCCTAAAGCCTGAAGAACCCTACCAGATTAGAATTCAACGTCGACTAGGGCGGCTTCAGCGCCAGCTTTGTGAAGACTACTGGTTAGACCTCCGGCGACTGCGTGTGCTGTACCAAGCCCAAAGCGAACAGTATGACGCTACGCCGAGTTCTGATGCTGAAGACCATTTTTTTAACAAATACAACCTTTATCCAGAATCTATTCCCTACGAACGCCTCATTCAGTGGCTACCGGAGAGAGCAGGCTATTTGGTTGGCAACCTAGGGCCATCTCACCTTGACTGTCGCTTTTTCGCGATCGGCAACTTAATGGGAGTGGTTAGCAATCTGCTCCCTACCGCCCAAGCCCGTAGCATCATCGATCTGATTTATCTACGCCGCGCAGACCTGCTGGCAGAAATGCCCATGAAGGTCTGCTACCCAGCCCTAGAGGGGTTAGAGTGGCATCTCGTGACGGGGTGCGACCCTAAAAATAAGCCTTGGTCTTACCACAATGGCGGGAGCTGGCCTATGTTGACCTGGCTGCTGGCTGCGGCAACTCTTAAGGTGAAGCATCCGAGCCTCATAGAACAGCTGCGAGAAGACATTATGAAAGCAGGACAGCGCCTCATCCAAGACCGATGGCCGGAATATTATGATGGGGGTAATGGTCGCCTGATTGGACGAATGGCGCGTCGTCATCAAACCTGGAGCATTGCCGGAGTGCTACTGGCTCAAGAACTGCTCGATCGCCCTAAAAGCCTTGCCCTCATCCATTTTGGAGAACCCCTTTCGTGAAGCAGCACCCGTGGCGTTGGTTTGGTTCCTACGGTATTCCGACTTGGCTGTGCAGCGCTGCGGCTTGGGCTGTATTTTTAGGTGGGATCTGTCTGGGGCAGACCGCACCTCCACCTTCCGTTAACCCGCTACTGCTTCAGGTGCAGCAGTGCATTCAGAAAGAAACTACGCAGAAAAACGTAGCTGTCACCCAAGATATCAAGACTCGCTGCGTATTTGCAGTCGTGATGCTTAACCCTGACGGCACCGTGCGTACAGATGCTAGCGATCGTATGATCACCCTCTTACAAGCGACAGGCGCTACACTACCCAAGGCGATCGCCCAGGGACAGGCTAACGTTGCACTTCAGGGGCTTCCGGCACAGAGCATTTTTACTGTCCCGGTTCAAATCCAAAATCAAACTCTCTCGTTTGTTTTAGATTCAGGTGCATCTAATTCTATTTTAGATATTCAGATTGCTGAGCGACTTGGACTCAAAGGACAGCCCGTCCCGTCAGATTTTTTGGGGTACCTAGCCGTAGGGCAGCAGTTCGCCAAACAAAAAATGTTGCTATATCACTTACCGCCGCTCAGGGTAGGGGGGGCACAAGTTAACAAACTGTTCGGCATCGGGCTTTCTACCACCGTATTGCCCTTTAGAACGGCTGGTATTTTGGGGCTAGACTTTCTGAGCCGCTTTGATATGGTTTTGAATCCACAACGCCGCAGTCTTCAGCTCATTAAGCCCTCCCGCCCCGTTGCTACTGGAATCGCCTTAGAGAGCCGCTTGGGCGTAATGACCATCCCGAAGGTTTATGTCAATGGCAAAGGTCCTTATCGGTTTTTGGTCGATACGGGTGCATCCATCACCAGCCTTTCAGAGCGTTTAGCCCAGCAGCTACCGCTTAAAACTCAACTAGCCCAAACCTTACGGGTGGCAGGCTTAGGTGGGCAGACCGTAGCAAGGCGATCGCAGCTTGAGCGCTTGAGCCTACAAACGCTTCAGATCTCAAAACTCAATGTTTTAGTGGTTAATAGCCCCGTTTTCCAAACCCTAGGGATAGATGGCATCATTGGGCAGGATATTTTGAATCGCTATGTGCAGCACTGGCGATTTGGCCCCACAGGGCCTTTGGGTGCGCCAGAAACGGGCAGTCTTGATTTAACTCCGTTATCGTCTAGCTCAATCAATGGGTATATTGGGTCTGCGATTGGAACAAGGTAGGATGGTTTAGATATTTCTTGCTGGTGCACCTGAGCTTAAATCCATGGTGATCCGTGCTTGGTTCTCAAAGGGAATACAAAAGCGTCGTTCTACGCTGCGCTGGACGTTTGTAAAACGGTATCGGGCGTTAACCCCCGCCTCGGTTGATTTAACTTGGCAAAAAATTATTGACCTAGCCGATCTGTCATGGCACCCTCTCATTGCGCGCACCAATGTACCCTATGGCTTAGTTCCTAAACCAGGACTTATTTATGAAGCCATTAATCGCTTGGTTCCCCTGCCGTTTCAGATGTTTGTCGAAGGGGTGCGCCCCCAGCAGTTGTTGAGCATTCGCATTTTGGGGCTACCTGGCTTAGAAGAGCGCGTCACCTATCAAGTAGAGTCAAGCGTTTGCGGCACCTATATCTCTTACTGCGTCATGCTGCGGGGTTGGTTGGCTCCCTTGGCATGGTCATTTTTGAAGGGCTACGCGGCAAAGGTGGCAGATCAGCTTGCAGAAGCGGCGGCAGCAGAAAGCCTTAGCGTGGTTTCTAAACGACTGCGATCGCGGCGCAACACCTGTCTCGATTTCTAAACGGTAAGCTTGGGGAAAATTACAGTATCCCTCGCCCTTTAGGAAGGGATTGTCTCTAGATATCTGTAGCCTAAATTATGCAGAAGCGATTGCTGACTAGCAGGTGTGTCTAAGGTCTTCTCCTACCGTGCTATGGCAAGGTCAGCACCCTTGGGAATGAGTTACTGTAAATAAACAGAATCTTGAAATTTTTAGCCTCAGTTTCTGCATTAAAGCACTTGAAAAGACACCTTTCTGATAACTCCTATGGTGCTCCATCGGTTATCGATCAGTCATGACGGCGCATCGATTCGGTTAGGTTGGCAACGGGAAAATTCAGCGCCTCGATTTGCCACAGAAACGACCTTTGAGCATCCATTTGATGTGAAGGCGTTGGCAGAATTACGCTGGTATCTAGAAGAATATTTGACATTTCCCTATGGTCTAGAGCCAGAACGGGCGCGGCGGCTGGAAGGGCAGTTGCAGGGTTGGGGGCAGCAGTTGTTTGAACTGGTGTTTCGCGGGAGTGAGAAGGCGCGAGAGTTTTGGCAGGAGGCGACACGGGCAGGGCTTGACCAATGCGAGTTGAGTATCGTCTCTGACGATGCGGCGGTGCTGAATTTGCCTTGGGAGTTACTGTACGCGCCGGATTATCAATTTTTAGCGCCGTTGCTGGCGGGGATGTACCGCAGCCGCAGTAACCAGCCTGTACGGGCACCGTTGGATGGGTTGCCCCAGGATCGGCTGAATATTTTGGTGGTAATTGCTCGACCCTACGGGGAGCGGGATGTGGCGCTGCGTACCATTGCGCGACCAATGCTGGAGGCATTGCGGCCTTTGGGGGAGCGGGTGCATTTTAAGGTGCTACGACCGCCCAGTTTTGAGCAGTTTGAGCGGGAGCTGAATGAGCATAAGGGGTTTTATCATATTGTCCATTTTGATGGGCACGGCAGTTTTGATCCCAGCAGTTTAGGGCGACAGGTGCAGTTGGGTCAGGGGATAGGCCAAGGGCAAGGGCCGTTGGTGTTTGAGGGTGTGGATGGGTCGCCGCAGGTGATTGATGCGGCGCGGATTGCTCAGAATTTAGCGAACTGTCGGGTGCCGATTTTTGTCTTGAATGCGTGCCAGTCTGCCCAAGAGGGGGAAGGGGCGTTTTCGTCGGTGGCGACGGCGTTGGTTTCTGTGGGGGCGACGGGGGTAGTGGCAATGGCCTACTCGGTTTATGTGGAAGCGGCGAGGCAGTTTATGGGTCGCTTTTATGGGGATTTGACGCGGGGGGCGAGGGTTGCGAGTGCGGTGGCTTCGGGGCGACGGGCGGTACTGAATCAGCAATTGCGGCCTAGCCCGAAGGGGAATTTGCCATTACAGGATTGGTTGGTGCCTGTGCTGTACCAGCAGGAGGGCTACGCACCATTTAAGGCTGAAAAGACATGCGCTACAGCGGTACCTAAGATTGAGGCATTGCTGAAGTCAGCCCCTACGAGGTTAGTAGGCTTTTCACCGGAGGGAACCTACGGCTTTATTGGGCGAGATTATGACCTGTTGCAGCTAGAGCGCAAATTTCGGCAAAGCGCTGTAGTGCTGTTGCAGGGCATGGGCGGGATGGGTAAAACTGCGTTGGCTTGCGGGTTTGCCCGTTGGCTGGATGAAACCGAGGGTCGCACTGGCTCCATTTGTTTTTTGTCCTTTGAGCAGGGGGCAACCCTGAGTAATGTAGTAAATCAGGTGGGGCGAGCGGTTTGGGGAGACAAGTTTGCCCAATATGGGGTGACGGATCAAGAAAGTGCGGTTTTGAATTATTTAAAAGCCACGCCTTGTTTGCTAATCTGGGACAATTTTGAACTTGTGAATGGTTTTCCGGCGGGGAATGAGCCATTGCTGAGCCAAACAGAGCGAGATCGCTTAAAACAGTTTCTGCGGCAGTTACGCGGGGGACTGTCTTGGGTGCTGATTACGAGTCGCAGAGAGGAGACTTGGTTAGATTGCGGCTATGGGTTACAACACTTGAAGGGGCTTGCACCTGCCGATGCAGAAGAGTTTGCTGCGCAGATTTTGTGCAGCGTGGGTGTAGACCGTGCAACGTTATCTCCAGCATATCTGGAGTTGTTTAGGCTGTTAGGGGGGCATTCATTGTCGCTGCGGGTGGTGTTGCCCCACTTAAAAACCCAAACACCTGAAAACCTAATTGAGGCGCTACGGCAGGGATTGGATACTTTTGCGGAGCAAGAGGAGGAGGAAAGAGACAAATCTCTAACAGTTTCACTTGATTATTCCCTAAATAAACTGTCAAAGATAGTCAAACAGCATCTTCCCATTTTGACCTTCTTCCATGAAAGAGTATATGCATATTGGCTTGGCATACTTTTTGAAAATCACGAGAGTGATTTTAGCAAAGCTTATAACTCAGTAATTGGAGAAAATCCAAGTATTACTGATTGGTCAATTATTCTTAAAGATGTAACAGAAGCAGGAATCTTAGAAGATATTGGTCAAAGTGTATATAAGATTCATCCTTCTTTAGCATGCTATCTACGTCAAAAGCTTGCCAAAGATGCCTCTCAATCAAAAATACAGAAGCTAGAAGACTTGTTCTTGATATTTTACTCAGGATTATCAGAATATTACTCTGAAAACCTAGCTAGTAACTTTGATTCAAGTATTGCAATGATTAAGCTGGAGGAGCCTAATCTATTAAGCTACTTGTTATTAGCCGAAAAGAAACAAAAGTGGCAATATGCTCGACCAATACTTGTTGTTTTGAATGAATTATATAAACAACAAGGAAGACAAGACGAATTTAAAATTCTTAGAGAAAAATCGTTAAAACAATTTGATATAAATTTATTAAACACAAAAGCTGAAGACGATGGCGCACTAGATTATTGGATGTATTTGCAAAACAATAAAGCCAATCAATATTTATCAGCCAATAAGTTTCAGGAAGCCAGAATTATTTATCAAGAAATTTTAGATAAGCTCGAATCGTCAAACATAGCTCGATTGGATGATGGAACTGCAACTCTATACAATAACTTAGGAAACACTTTCTTGAAGACTGGAGAACTCTCAAAAGCTGACTTCTATTATCATAAATCTATAGAAATTAGAAAAAATATAGGAACTCTCAATAATTCTTCAAGTACTTATCATGATCTAGGTCAATCAGCTCTAGGTCAAAGAAATTTTAACGAGGCGATAAAGTTTACAAATGAGGCTCTAAAGATCTGCAAAAGCAATGAAAACTTATATAAAACATCAAGTGAATACTGTCAGTTAAGTGAAATACACTTAGAGATTGGAGAGCACAAACATGCAATTGAGTATGCCGAACTCTCATTAAATATATATCTAAAATTAGAGAATCTTCAAGATGCGGCAACTGTATATCATCAGCTAGGAAATATTTCATATAAAATTAATGACTTCGAGAAAGCAAGAGAATATTATAAGCAAGCATTAAAAATTTATGAAGACAGTAGAGATGTTATTAACGCTTCGGATGAATACCTCCAGCTAGGAAGCATAGCTCTTCAGCAGAATAATTTTAGTGATGCAGATGCGTACTATCAAAAAGCACTAAGTTATTATGAGGCATCAGAAGCGTGGGATGCAACAGCAATTACTTATCATCAACTGGGACTTTTGTATTACACATTAGGTCAGTTGCCGCAGCAAAGCCAAAATCTTGAAATAAGCATTGACTATACTAAACAAGCTTTAGATATTAGAGAATCAAAGCAAGATTGGTATAAAGCAGCAGATCACATAACGCTACTTGGAATGATTGCACAAATTCAAGAAAAACTTGAAAAATCAGTCAATTATTATCAAAGAGCTATTAAGATTTATCGAGAATATAAGGATTTTTATAAAACCTCTTTACCATTAAGATTTATTAGTCAAATATTAGAATTTCAACAGAACTTTATTGAAGCATGCAAATCTTATATTCAAGCCTTTTCTATTGGCCTCAAGTTTGATGATGAAGCGTGGTTTATTTCAGATTGTGAAGCTTTAGGCCGAATGCTCAACCAGATCGGTGAAGTACAATTTAAATCCCTTTGGCAAGAAACATTGGGCGAAGTCTGTTCTAAAAAGCTTTATCAGATCTTTCAATCAATTAACGATCCGCCTGATGCGGAGGCTTAGTCTTGGATGATATTTAAGGAGCAGACAACTATGGTACAAATCTTTTCAACAACAGCAAGGTCAGAAAATTCAATGGGTGAAGTCCGCGTCAAAGTAAAACTTGCCAATGCTGTTGATGAAGAACTGGTTCAACGCGGCCTCCTCAACCCCAACTTACTCAGAGCCTACGAAACTGAAGCCCTTATAGACACCGGAGCGGTACGAACGGTTCTCCCCGAAGTAGTTGTGCAAAACCTGGGACTTAGAATTAGAGGACAGCAAACGGCTCAATACGCCAACGGTACCAAAGAATCCGTTAACGTCACAGGTCCCGTCATCATTGAAATTGAGGGTCGTGAAACTATCGAAGCCGCTCTTGTGTTGGGCGATACCGTGCTCATTGGCCAGACCGTTCTAGAAACCCTAGATTTACTTGTTGATTGCAAAAATCAGCGCCTCATTCCCAACCCCGACCATCCCAACTATTCCGTCCTCAGAATTTAGCCGTAAGCCATGCAAGCCTATAAACTCAAAGGAACCATCGATCCCTTCGGTCATCTAGTCATCCATGACCCCATCGCTATCCCTCCAGGGGATGTGGAGGTCATTATGTGGTCATCTGAGTCAAAAGACATAAATGACTACCCTAAAACATCTCCGCCCGAACCCTTAGACCAAAAGCCCAGAACCCAAGTTAAAGCCTTTCAGGATCTGTTTGAAAACACCCAACCAGCTCCCCCAGACTTCGATCCCGAACAGGCCAGATGGGAAGCGCTCAAAGAAAAATACGATCTATGAAGGTTTTGCTAGACACCCACATCGTCATAGACTACGCTCTCGAACGCCAACCATTCTGGAAAAACAGCGAACAAATCTTTCTGTTCCTGCAACAAGGTCGCTTTATCGGTTACATTTCTGCCTCAACTGTTAGCGACCTTTACTACATCATCCGCAAACAGCGAG
>JANPLU010000071.1:0-21336 GCA_031422435.1 Acaryochloridaceae cyanobacterium VAR_48_metabat_390 | reverse complement strand
AGTGGTTGAATTCACCATTAAATAGTTTTGACTGACACATTAGGAAAATAAAAAACATAGATAAAACTATCTATCCAATCTTTAGTTTTTATTAATAAGAGATACATATATGAAAGGCATCATAAAACAAATTTGTCATCCTATTCTTTGGAGTTTTTTGTCATTTTTAAAATCATTTAAAGAAGCTTTAAATGACTCAAGTAATTTCTCTATGACTTCTTCTTTTAATCTTTTTAAAGATGGGGAACGTCAAGACTTAGATATCTATTGGAATGCCGATATGGCTAAGATATTAGAAACATGGGGAGAAGGAAATGTATGGTCTGAAATTCAGTTTCTTATGGTAAATTCTAAAGGTAGAATTCTAGATATCGCCTGTGGTACTGGCAAAACTATAGATATTATCTCTAAATTCTCTAATATTGAAGTTTATGGAATTGATATTTCTGATTTGCTCATAAGAAAAGCTATTGAGCGTGGTATCTCAGAAACTCATTTAAAGATTGGTGATGCTACCAGAATGAATTATCCTGATAATTTTTTTAACCATTCCTACTCAATAGGTTCTTTAGAACATTTTACTAATGAAGGAATTTCAAAATTTATTGCCGAGTCCTTTAGAGTTACAGAGACTGCTTCTTTTCATATGCTGCCAGTATCAAGAAGTGGAAGGGACGAGGGATGGATGAAAACATTGCAAAGCTTTCATAACAATTCTGTTGATTGGTGGCTAAACAAATTTTATTTATCATACCCAAGCGTTTATGTAATTGACTCTTGCTGGAACGACAAGATTTCTGTAGGGAAGTGGTTTATTTGTTATAAAGATAGAAATAAGGTTACTAAAAATGGAAACTCAAAAAGTACTTAAGAAAATTATTCTGAAAATTTTTAATCGAAGTGAAACTTCGTTGAAGTCCATAGATTTTCTTGGTGAGAATACAGAAATATTAGGTCATATAGACAAGCGGGATAAGAATAGTGTTATTAAAATAGGTAATGACTGTCTAATTGAAGGTGATTTGGTAACTGAAACGAGTGAAAGCTTATTAACTATTGGTGATAATACTTATATAGGAGGGGGAACATTAATTGACTGTGTAAAATTAATCTCTATAGATAATGATGTGCTAATTTCTTATGGATGTGTTTTGGCTGATAGTAATAATCACAGCATCAGATATAGTCTTAGAAAGAATGATTTATCTGCTTGGAAGCAACGAAAACACGATTGGACTACAACAGACAGTAAACCTATTCAAATATGTTTAGGGGCATGGATTGGAGCTAAGACTATAATTCTGAAGGGTGTAACGATTGGAGAAGGGGCGGTTGTAGGGGCTGGCTCAGTCGTCACTAAAGATGTTCCAGCATGGACTATTGTCGCTGGTAATCCAGCAAGGATAATTCGGGAGATTCCAGAAAATGAGCGATAAAAGCTTAACTTGGGAACAAGCTGTTGCTTGGCTTCGTGCCCAGCCTGAACAACAAGATTTAGTAAAAGCTTGTTATTACGATCTTCCTACCATTAATGCTGCTCAACGTTTTGAGCAAAGTGAAGAATGGTTAGCTGTGAAGAAACTTCTTGCACTCTGTTTGCCTGGAAAGGTCTTAGATATTGGAGCTGGCAATGGTGTATCTAGTTTTGGTTTTGCAAAAGCAGGCTGCGCGGTAACTGCTATTGAGCCAGATTTAAGCTCTACAGTGGGATTGGAGGCAATCAGAACACTAGCAAAGAGTTATAACCTTAATATTCAAGCAACACAAGCTCAAGGTGAAGCAATACCCTTTGCCAATCATACTTTTGATATTGTCTACGGGCGGCAAGTTTTGCATCATGCTAGGGATCTAAAACAATTATGTATAGAAGCATCCAGGGTTCTAAAACCAGGTGGTATTTTTATTGCAACTAGAGAACACGTTATATCTATATCTAAAGATCTCCCTCTATTTCTAGAAAACCATCCTCTTCATTCTTTATACGGAGGTGAACATGCTTTTCTCTTGCAAGAGTATAGCGAAGCAATCAAAGAGGCAGGTCTTCAAATTAAACTCATTCTAGGTCCTTACGACTCAGAAATTAATTATGCTCCAATCACATCCTCTCAAAACCGAACACTTATTCAGAAAAAGTTAGACCGTTTCATAGGAAAGTCCGCATCAAATATTTTGATTAACTCCAGCATCTTTTGTCAAACAATTAATCAGATCCGTTCTTGGCGATGTAAAACTCCAGGCAGACTATATTCCTTTTTAGCAACTAAACCCGAAACACCTTGAAAAATGTTTTGATTACCGGTTCGACAGGTTTTATTGGGCGCTATGTAGCGCGTCAATTTTCTGAGGCAGGATGGTCTGTACAAGGGCTAGGAACTCGACCTCTGGAGAATGCCCCTAGGCAAGACTTGCATTTTTATCAGCCTCTAATTCTGCCATCTCCAGAATTGCCAAAATTGATTGAGTCTTTGCAGCCAGATGTTTGTATTCATTGTGCAGGAAGAGCATCCGTCGATCTATCAGTCCACGATCCAGCAGCTGACTTTCAGTCTGGCGTATCCCTTACTTTTCAGTTGTTGGATGCATTGAGAATTTATGCTCCCAAATGTCGAATGTTATTTTTATCTAGTGCTGCTGTATATGGGAATCCAGTTGAGCTACCAGTCTCAGAAACTTATGAAGCATGTCCAATTTCGCCCTATGGCTTCCACAAGTTGATGTCCGAGCAGCTTTGTAAAGAGTTCTTTGAGCTGTATCAAGTGCCCACCGCAATTGTGCGGATCTTTTCAGCTTATGGGCCAGGTTTACGGCGACAGGTACTCTGGGATATTTGCCAAAAAGCCCTTACACAGCCTGTACTAAAGCTTCGAGGCACTGGGCAAGAAAGCCGAGACTTTATCCATGTCCGTGATATTGCAAAAGCGTTATTTTTACTTGCTAATTGGGCACCCTTTGAGTCAGAGGTCTACAATCTAGCAAGTGGTATGGAGACAACCATACAAACATTGGCTACTCAAATACTCCATGAACTTGATTTAAATATCCCTTTAGAATTTGATGGACACATACCTATCGGGACACCGCTTAATTGGTGTGCGGATATTAAGATGATTCAATCCTTAGATTTTCAGTTAGAGGTTCCTCTCGAGCGTGGCCTTCAAGTTTTTTCTCAGTGGTGTCGTGCGGAGATTCGGGGATGGTAAAACCTATCAATATTGGACTATTAATGCACGCTTCTACATCATGGATGGGCGGTGCAGTATACATTCAAAACCTAGTAAAGGCGATCTCTTTTTTGTCTACAGATGAACGTGCAAAAATAAATTTGCACCTTATTACAACACCTACGACTAATCCAAACTTTTACAAGAATTTACTGCCATTAGTTGATGTCCATCATAACATCGACTTTATAAATGAAAAATTCATAAATAAAATAAAAAATCGAGTGTCTAAGATTTTACCTCCATTTCATAAATGCCTAACTCCATCATCAGCGGCAATAGAATTATTAATTCAATCAATTGATTTTTTCTATCCAGTGGTTAGAAATCGAGAATTTTTATGGGATGTTTCTTCTAATTGGGCTGCTTGGATACCAGACTTCCAACATAAACATCTACCTCACTTCTTCCAAGAATCTGAGTTACGATATAGAGATGCCTTGTTTAATCGAATAGCTAATCATGCGGCTAATATTGTTTTAAGTAGTCAAGTTGCTCTAAAGGACTTTCAAAAATTTTACCCCTTAGCTACTGCTCAAGCATTCGTTCTAAATTTCCATACAGTACCCGAACAGTCTTGGTTTGAAGGCAATCCTAAAACTGTTCAAAAAAACTATTATTTACCTGATTTTTTCTTTCTGGTTAGCAATCAATTTTGGAAACATAAAAATCATCAAATTCTTATTGAATCTCTGCATATTCTTCAAGAATACTCTCTTTTTCCAGTCATTGTCTGTACAGGAGAACTGAACGACAAACGATCTCCAAGTCATGGAAAAAATTTACTTCAGTTAATTGATCAGTTCAAACTTCATCAACAATTTATCATTTTGGGTCTGATTTCTCGTTTTGACCAAATACAATTAATGCGAAGGTCACTTGCAGTTATTCAACCCTCTCTTTTTGAGGGATGGAGTACAGTGGTTGAAGATGCGAGAACTTTAAGCAAAAGTATTCTTCTGTCAGATACTTTAGTACATCGAGAGCAAAATCCCCCATGCACGACTTATTTTTCTCCCCATTCTCCAGAAGATTTAGCCCAGACAATAGCTACACTATTACCTACATTATCACCTGGGCCAGACCTACTAGCTGAAACTCAAGCTCTTAAGCAAAATCAACAACTCAGCCAGACTTATGCACAAAACTTTTTGAATATTTCTTGTAAAGCTTCTAATAAATCCTTAACAGTATCAAAACTTAAGTAATCTCAATACATGCAATTAGAGTATCAAAAAGAATCAGTTTATATACTGATTCCAGTTCATAACCGTCGAGATATCACACTACGTTGCTTAGATCATCTTCAGCGACAAATGATCTTGAGTCAATATTATGTAGTAGTAATTGATGATGGTTCGACAGACGGAACATCAGAAATGATAGAAGCGCAATATCCTCAAGTTATTTTAATTAAAGGTGATGGAAATTTATGGTGGACAGGCGCAATCAAGCAAGGAATGAAGTATGCCTATCAGCACAAAGCAGAATACTTTATTTGGCTAAATGATGATTGTCTGCCAGATGTAGACACTCTTAAATATGTCATTAATTTTTTGAGTGACAATACAAACACTGTCGCAGCACCAATTTGTTATTCAGAGAAAACAAAAATATATATTGAAAATGGCTGTCAAGGACGCAGGCGTGTTACGGCATCTCCAGATCAGGTAACTTCTGTTGATAGCATGGCTGGCTATTGTGTAGGGTTTTCTAAATCTTTAGTTGATTATATTGGATTTCCTGATAATAAACGATTTCCTCACTATGGCGGAGATGATATGTATATTTTAAGAGGAACTCGATGTGGTTTTAAAGCATATATTTTAGGAGATGTTAAAGTTGCATTGGCTGGCATGGACAAAGTTATTCACGATTTCACTAGCTATGTAAACCAACGGTTTATTGATGACCTTTCTATTAAAACTGTTTTTTTTGACAAGAAATCTCGATATAGCCTATTTACGCAATTCTTCTATTTTATGCAAAAGTATTATTTCCCTGTAGGACTACTCGTATTTATTATTAAAACCTTTTCATGGTTTCTTCAATACTTAAAAATCAAAATAAGACTTTTAAAAAATTTAGAGTTATGAAATACGTGCCTGTTGATATAGTTTTGCCTACATACAATGGCAAAAAGTACTTAGAGTCACAAATACAATCCATTTTAGATCAAACTTATCAAAACTGGACGTTGATTATTGCAGATGACTGCTCTAATGATGGGACATCTAAAATTGTCCAAAAATTCAATCAAAAATATCCGTGTAAAATTAAAACTCTAAACTCAAATTTCCAAAATCTAGGCGTAATCAAAAATCTTAACTATCTCTTGTCAAATACGGAAACTAAATACATTTTTTTGTGCGATCAAGATGATATTTGGATTGACCAAAAACTATCTCTTAGCCTCAGTGCTATTCAAGCTATTGAACATGAAGTTGGGTGTCAAATACCTCTGTTAGTTCATACTGATCTGAACGTGGTCTCAGAAAATCTTGATTCTATTTGCAACTCGTTTTGGAAACAAAGTAGGTTAAATCCTCATCGAAATCATTTCCAACATTTACTCCCACGCAATAACGTTACTGGCTGTACAGTTGTCGTAAATAGATCCTTGCTAGATCTTGCTTTGCCAATTCCAGACGATGCTTTTATGCATGATTGGTGGCTGGCACTGGTTGCTGCCGCATTTGGAAAAGTTGTTCCTATCAATAACGCTACAGTTTTATACAGGCAACATTCTTATAATCAAGTTGGCTCTCGCGCTTGGACTAGGCACTATATTCTCTCGCGATTGCAACAGCCGCAAAAGGTTCGTGAATACTATCGTAAAACCTGGAAACAGGCTCAGGTCTTTTTAGAGCGTTACTGCGATCAACTCACACTTGCGGATTATTCCGTTGTGGAAGCCTATAGCTCAATAGAACGATCAAACTATTGGAGAAAACGATCGCTCTTATTCCGTCATAGGCTATTTGATGATGGCGTGTTGCGAAATCTCGGCTTATTGAGCTTGATTTAGAAATTATGACGTCATTTCTTTCTATCAATCATTGCCATCACCTACAACCATGCCAACTATATTGGGCGCTGTCTGGATGCCTTAGTGTCAGAAGTAAAATGACTGGGTAGCGAGGTCATTGTAGTCGATAACCGCTCCGATGATGAAAGTGCAGAGATCGCCCTTACCCCCTGATCCTTCACTCCACCTGTGAAATCTTCGTCCCAAGCGTTGAGTATGATTAAAATAAGTGATCGCTTTTTTACTACCCATGCCTAGACCCACTCCATGCCCATATATCGACCACTGGAAAAACCGCCTAGCCTTACAGCAAAATCAAAATCGAGCTTTAGCTGATCAAGCTAGGCAAAAGCTACCTCAGATCATCCAGCTCCTAACCAATCAATTTCAAGTAACACAAGTCATTCTGTTTGGATCTCTCGCGAAAAAGACCTTTCATCAAAACTCAGATATTGATCTAGCGGTTGCAGGCATTCCTCCCGAGCAATACTTTAGCGCCCTAGCCGCAGTAAATCGCCTCAGCGATTCATTTCAAATAGACCTTAAACCTCTTGAAGATTTAGAGACACCGTTCTATCAACGGGTTATTCAAACAGGAGAATGTCTCTATGGTGCAGATATCTGCCGCTCAGATTCGGGAAATTGTTTCTGATATCCAGACAGAGCTGAAAAAAGTTGCAGTATTAGAGCAGCAAATCAAAACGACAAAGCTGCAAATGTCAGAAAATCCAGACCTAACCACACTTTTATACAGGCTGTGAGCGAATTTTTCAGATTGTGGCCTCTGATCTCAACGGCGGACTGCCCACCACCTTTGATTGGCATCGTCGGTTATTAGGCCGCATGGCTGTCCCCCACACCAACCGACCTGCCCTGTTGCGCCAGAGTACAGCCCAGCGTTTAGAAGAGTATCTGGCCTTTCGCCATGTCGTCAGAAACATTTATGGCTTTGAGCTAAAGCCTGAGCGTCTAGATAAACTCATCACTGATTACGCAGAAGTTTGGCAACAATTTCATCAGGACATTCAAACCTTTATCGGATGGCTTAATCAACTCGCCCAAGAACTAGAGTCTGAATCTTGAGCAAACTCTCAAATAGCAGCAAACGACTCCATACTGGGAATGCTACAGAATAGAACCATTGATAGAACTAGCCATAACCCCCAAAATCTAGACTGATTGAGCCTGCAACAAAGCTATGAGTTCTCTTCCCCTATCAACCATTACAGTCACCCACAACCACGCCAACTATATTGGGCGCTGTCTAGATGCCCTAGTGCCAGAAGTAAAACAACTCGGCGGTGAAGTCATTGTGGTGGATAACGCATCAGATGATGAAAGTGCGGCGATCGCCCAACAACACCCCACCGTCAATCTTCACATCAACACCAAGCGACAAGGCTTTTCAGCCAACAATAACTATGGCATGGCCTTAGCAAAAGGCCGCTACCTGCTGCTGCTGAACCCCGACACCGAAGTGCAGTCCGGAGCCTTAGAAACCCTTATTCAGTTCATGGATGCCCATCCGCAAGTAGGCATGTGCGGCGCACAGCTCCTATTCCCCAATGGCACCATTCAACCTTCGCCCCGTCGTTTTCCCTCCCTTGGGTCAGTCATTGCCAGACGTACTCCCCTGCGGATATTTCTGCGTCAATCTGTACTCAATCAGCATCACCTAATGGGCGACTTAGACCATAGCAAAACCCAATCCGTCGATTGGCTCTTAGGAGCCTGTATGTTTATCCGCCGAGAAGTATTAGATACCGTTGGCCCTTTAGATGAAGGCTACTTTTTATACGTCGAAGATATCGATTGGGCACGCCGAATGCATGATGCAAACTGGCAGGTTTACTATGTGCCCACCGCTCAAATTATCCACCATCACATTGCCGTCAGCGACAAGAAGCTTTGGAGTCGCTATATGTGGATACATCTTAAAAGCATGATTCGCTATACCCGTAAGCATCTGCTTCCAAAACTTCCTGGCTTAAGTATTCGCACCAAGTCTTATCCTGTGTGGCAAAAGCATGATCTCTAGCTGCTCACACCCAAGTCACCCTCTCATTGAAGCTCGCATTCAGCCCTAAGCGATCATCAACACCAACTTTAGATTTTGATATAATGCGTGTGCGCATACGACAATTATTAAAATTATGCATAAACGAATGACCATCACGCTTGATGAAGACGTTTACGACGGGCTTGTAAGAGTTATTGGGCGGCGCAAAATTAGCCAGTTCCTTGAAGATTTGGCAAGACCCCACGTCATGCAAGATAACCTAGCCTCTGCGTACCAAGCGATGGCTGCTGATACTGATCGCGAGCAAAAAGCTTTGGAATGGAGTAATGCATTAATTGGAGATGTTGCTGATGCTACGTGGTGAAGTCTGGTGGGTAGACTTTGCTCCATCCCTAGGCGGAGAAATTCGCAAAACTCGACCTGCTGTAATTGTCAGTAACAATGCAGCTAATGCAGCCTTAAACCGAATTCAAGTGGTTCCACTAACAAGCAATACAGGCAGACTCTATCCTAGCGAAGCCATTGTCACCGTAGAGGGTCAAAAGAGCAAAGTCATGACAGATCAAATTACCACAGCGGATAAAAGCAGATGTAAGGGGTTGTTTGGCAAGCTGTCCAGTGCTGACATGCAGGCTCTTGAGAAAGCACTTAAAATCCAGCTTGGGTTGAAACTCTAGCCTTGATCATAATTTTCCTGAATGATTAAAAAACTGCCACACATCATCCAGCAAATTTTGTCAAAGTCCAACAAATCGTCAAATATCTGTGAATAAAGGTAAGGGGCACCCAAGCCAATCGGTCGATATCCGAGCTACTGGCTTAAAACACTACTTCATGCAAGGGTTTCAACCTTGGCTGGGCATATCCTTTCTGGGCTTGGCTGATATTGCGGCATTGGCCTGCGCTTGGAGAATCGCGGCGCAGCTCAACCATTTTTATTCTCCTATGCCGCCACAGCTGATCTGGTGGGTATGGCTAGGGCTACCTAGCCCATTTTGGTTTTTTTCCTTCTCGACTATCCTGATTTTGGCAGGGGGTGGCCTTTATAACCGCGCCACGGCTTGGAAAGACTATGTACGGTCTGCTCAGTTGGTTAGTTTAGCTTACCTTTTGTCTCTCGCCATCAGCTACTTCTACGACCCCAAACTGGATGCCCCGCGATCGCTATTCTTTAGCGCTTGGTTCCTCAGCGTCGCCTTTATCATCGGGTTTCGGCTCCTTTCTACGCTGCTACTTCAGCAGCTTGAGCAGCGTCAGCCGACCGTGGGCGTTTTTCTCATTGCGACCGCAGAACGTTTACCGCGTCTATCTAAATTGCTAGAGCAGCGATCGCATTACCGTATTGTGGGTGCAGCTCTGGCCTCAACCGCCAGCGCCCATACCACTCTTAAATCGATCCTCAAATCCAACGCCCAGGAAGTTATTGTCGAAGGCTTACCGCCAACCGAACTCGCCTCCACGCTCTACTGGCAGCTCCGGCGGTTGGGCATTACCCTGCGGCTGATCCCCTCTAGTGTAGAAGTGCTGCACCGTCGGGGCATCCCCGAAATTTTTGCAGGAATGCCCACCTTTCGAGCTGCGCCGCCCATGCTGCTAGGGCTAGACTATCGCACCAAGCGCGTGATTGATGTTACGGCAGCAGCCTTGGGGCTACTGGCACTCGCACCGTTTTTAATGAGCATTGCGATCGCCATCAAGCTCACTTCTCCTGGCCCTGTATTTTATCGTCAGGAGCGGGTGGGGCTGCATGGCAATATCTTTCAGATGTGGAAATTTCGGACGATGGTGGTCAATGCCGAAGTGATGCAGGCTGCCCTAGAGCAGCAGAACGAATCGCAAGACGGCATTCTATTTAAGATTAAAGACGACCCGCGCCGTACCAAAATTGGCAGCTTTCTGCGGCGTACCAGTATTGATGAGTTACCCCAGCTCATTAACGTCGTAATAGGGCAAATGAGCCTAGTTGGACCACGCCCCTTACCGATTCGAGATGTCGAACGCTTTAACTCGTGGCATCATATTCGTCATCAGGTGCTTCCAGGCATTACGGGATTGTGGCAAATTTCAGGGCGATCGCACCTCGACGACTTTGACCAAGCGGCCCGTCTCGATCTCTACTACATCGACAACTGGACGCTCAACCTCGATTTTGAGATTTTGGTCGAAACCCTACGGATTGTATTGTTTGCTAATGGGGCGTACTAAAATACCGCTACTGGACCGTTAAGGCTTGCGCTGGGCAGGCGCAATGACTCCCCATAGCTGCTCTCGCAAAGGCTGTAAGGCATTATCTAAGTCAGGACTGTAGCTGGGCGATGGCAATAGTTCTGCAAAAAACTGAGTCATGGCAACGTTTTCAACTACGGGGAAGAAATCCGTCGGCGCTGGTCCATCAATATGGCGGCTCAGAACCCCAAACCCAGCCCGTTCTCGTGGGTATTGCCGAGTAGGAGCATTTTGCCTGATCCACAGATCCAACGATTTGGACTGATCCATACTGGTTTGAATGGCCTGTACTGCCTGAGGATTAGGCAAGGCTTGATTGGCCTCCAGCAATGCTTTCTCAATCCACTGGGTTCGGTTTTTGGGTTCTAACCATGCTCGCAATATCGGAACCTCTGTGGAAGCGGTATTGTTCTTGGCAATCGCCAGCACCACCTGACCCAAACCTGTTTTATGGCTGCGCCACTCTGCCTCTGCCTCGGTAAACTTGCCCTGCCACCAGAAAACACCTCCCAAAACCTGACGGAGGTAAGTCGTCAGCGGATCTTTAGGAGAGCGATTTTGGAGCAGTTTTTGGTAGGTTTGCACCACCGCCGCCTGAACTTGCGGATACACCGCTGCATACTGGGCAGAACGCCACAGAGGGCTAGTGAGCCAAAGCGGATCGCGGACTATTTCTAGGGCGATCGCCTGAATACCTAGGTCAACTTTCCCCTGCCCTAAAAGGCTGATACCTAAGCTATGAAACCCGCCACGTTTGGCAGGTACTAAATGAGTTGATTGCAGAAATGAGGCTGTTGCTAAAGAAGGCTGGCGGCTAAAAAGCTGAATCCACCCCAAACTGCTGGTGCTTGATTCTTGGTTTGGAGAAGCCTTAACATTGTGTCTAAAAAATTCGAGACTTTGGCTTAATCGGCTTTGATTGACCTGCTGATCTTCACTGGTCGCGGTACTCAGGTTCCAGCCCAGTTGATAAGAATAGTAGGGTTCCCAGAGGGCAAGCTGATGGGCTTGCGCGAGATAATTTTTGAAAGGTTCAATTTGTTTTTGACTGAGGGCATTAAACCCTAGGCTAGAAAGCTGCCAAGCGCGATGAATGGGCGCTAACCACAGTCCGACAGCAATCAGAAGACCAACGATGCCCCAGCATAGCCATACAATACGGGATGTTTTTACAACGTGAGCGTCTAGGTTCGACGGAACATATTGGCGCAGCAGCGAGAGCAAGCTGACGCCATAGACAATTAGAGTGCCACTAATGCAAACAATATCGAGCTGGTAATCTGTAAAGCTGACGACGCCGTAACCGGCAAGCCCCGACAACAGACTCCAGGATAGGATGCGATCGCATTCTAAGGCCACGGACTGCGATTTCCATAACCTTATGCCCCAATACCCTAGCCAGACCAACATCCCAAGGCTTAAGGCAATACCAACGCCGCCCAGTTCTGCCCAAATCTGGGCAGGTGTTCCGTGAAGCTGATATAACAGCTCAGCCTCTCGACCTGCCCAAGCAGGACGGTACTTTTGATAAAGCAGGGGCACGCTCCCGGGTCCTGCCCCAAAGAACGGATGTGCTAAACCCATCGCCCATCCCGTTGCGTTAGTGATGGCGCGAAAGGCAGTTTCGCCCCCCGCACCATCTAGAGGCGTTGTGGTAAAAAACAGCGATCGCAGCCGATTGTTGGCAAACAGAATGCCGCCTAGCCCCGTCAGCAGACCCACTCCAATCATCCAGCGGAGGCGAAGTGATAGGCGAGAGTGCTTCAGCAAAAGCAGCCCGCCAAGTAGGCTTACTAGCGCCATCCCCAGCCAACCGCCGCGAGAACTTGTCGTGTAAAGGTCCACTAGCCCTAAAACGCTGCCAGCTCCCCAGATCCAGCGACCTCTAGTTTTAGAAGAAATACTTAGCCCCAACAGCAGCGGCAAACACAATACTAAGTAGCCTACGACGTAATTTTGATGTCCAATGGGTGCCCAATTGCGCAGTTCTAACACCGAAAAATCGTAGGGCAAATCTAGCCCTGCTGCTTGTAAGTTGTGGAGGCGATTCAGCTCTGGCAAAAAGGTTTGGCTGCCCCAAAGGCTTAGGCTGACTACAATAAAGGCAATGCTTAAACCGCCTTGAGCCTTGAGCAACTGTAGTCTTTTTCCTGGGTTCGTGCACCAGGCATTCAGCGCATAGAGCGCTGCTAAAGCACAAAGTGCTGCCCAGCTATACCAGCGCGCCTGTTGTAGAAACGAAGCCAGCAGCGTTGACCCCATTAACCCTAAAACGGCTAATATCACTCCATAATCGAGCCTGTAGCCCAGCCCTATAAACTGTTTTTGAATCCACCCGTTCCGTAAAAGCCACAGCCAAGGCAGCAGCAACGCCACTTGCCAAACAAACACCCAAGGCCAAGAGACGACTAAGCTACTGCTGTCGGGCAAAAGCGTAAATAGCGCGTAAAAGCCAGCCGCGAGAGACCCCAATATATCTTTGGATGTAGATAATTGCAGAGCAGAAGCAGACAGGGGCGTAGTCTTATTAGAGTCCATAGCAGCTTTTAGAAAGGGTACTGTGAGGAGAGGGCGATCGCTAAGCTGCGCACCCAGAGTCCGCACCTCAAAACTATCTGTACAGATTTATTTCACCCTCAGCAGTGAGGATACCCAATGAAGCTGGATAATTAATCGGCCTGCGGTAATTTCACCTGAAAAGCACCATTTCGCTGAACAATTTCGCCGCCTAAGGCCTTGATTTGCTTGGCTGCAAATTGGCGGGTAGGGTCATCGATCGCATTGGTCAGTATGTTATACCAAGACCCAACTCTGGCGCGGCGGCTATCGGGGTTGGTGGCGAGAAATTGGGCGGTCTGGCGGGAACGAATGGCGATCGCCTGTAGTTGAGGATCGCTTGACTGACTCGCCCAAGCTGCAGCCATTTCGTAAGAATGCCGAGCATCTTGGGTTTTACCTAAAAATAGCAGTTCATCAGTGGCTTTAGCCTGCCATAGAAAGTATGCTTCTGACTGCATTGCGGAAGGAATTTTGCTTATCCCCTGCTGAAGCAAGCGAACAGTTTGCTGAGGCTGTCCGCCATAAAGTGAAACACTTGCAGAGAGGTACGGATACATTGCCAAAAAACGTGGATCTCGATCAACGATAACTTGAAAAAAGTTGGGGGTGATACGGTACCCCGTTTTAGGACGCGCTTGATCATCGCCGAAGTATTGTAAAAAGTTAAGGAATGACCAGTTGGCCACTAGATTGTCAAACCCAAAAGCTGGCAGTTTATCTAAGAGCTGAAGACTGGCTTTAATTTGCTGTTCTTCGCGTAAATATTCAGCTTTAGTGAGGGGCTGGTTGGCCTTGCGGTCTAGTTGAGAGAGACGGCTAAACTGAAGTTGGACGATAGTGCCATAGCTGAGCAAAATGATTAACACCGTCAGCAGAAGCTGATGCCATCGGGTCACAATTGAGATTGGAGCGGTCAATTTTGTAGAGTTTGTCATAGCACTGAGATTTAGTGCAATAGATTATTGCCGTTAATAGCTGTTGTCTTAGTATGCCCTTAAGCCTAAGTCTAATTGATAATAAAGAAGGCGAAAGCGCAGGATCAAGTAATAACACAACTATCACGACTCGAAAGCTCACCTTTGAAGAATACTTAATCTATGGCGGCAGCACCGACACCCGCTATGAGCTGGTTGGTGGAGACCTTATATTTATGAACGTAAATACAGAAAAACATGGCAGTATCACGGAGTTTTTGTCTGACGAGTTTCGCAAGCAAATCCAACAGAAAATCTCATCTGGACTTGCAAACAGATGACTGTCGGTGGACACTCCCCGCATGAACGAAGTTGGGATAATATCCCGCATCTCTGATGTCACCATTTTGCCTATGGCGCAATGGGACGCAATGATAGACCGAGAGGCGGTCATTAATCTCAACGAACCACCGCCATTACTGATTGTCAAGGTGGTTAGCCCATCTACCTGGGCTGAGGACTATCGCTCGAAATACTCGGGATATGGACTTCTAGAAATTTCTGAGTACTAGATCGTAGCCCCCCTTACTTAGAAAATCACTCTTTGCATTTTAGATCATGAATTTTATGATGCTAATAGAATTTCAAGACGATGACCTAATTGCATCTCTCACTTTCCCAGATCTCATGTTTGACCAATGCTTAAGTATTGGCAGCTCGCTGTAGTCTATGTTGGACTAGCTAGGTTGGACTTTGGCGATTGCATGGATTTCCTGAACTGGCTGCGATCGCACGCCTCAACTTAACCGACATTAACTAAGTTGCATAAAAGGGAAGGCGAGCGCACCGATTTACCAGACTAACGATGATCGCAAGGTTGTCCAAGCGAAGGTAATGACTATTTTCAAGCTGAAAATACGTCTGAAATTGATGCTTTTACAGGAAGCATATCGAGAACATTCGGCAAACAAATGTTGTCTATAGAGATTCGTCCTAATAAATAAGGAAATAGTAATTCACTCCGCTCATCAAATATTTCCTGAACACAACTAATATGAAAACATTCAGGGTCTTCGATAGTTTCTTGTAAATACAAGTCCATGATGACTCCATAAATTATTGCCTGTACATTTTCTAAAGTAACTTGTCCGTTGAGATAGAATAGGATACCTAGCTTGTCTAAATCATTACATGTACTAGCAAGCTTAAAGAAGTCAGAAAGTTTTTTAGTTAGAAGGTCTTCAGCTTGTCTCCAATCTATGACGACAAGAATATTAAATGCTCTCAAGTCAATATCTTGAATCCAAGTCGGTGACTCACTTTTTTTTATAGCCTTCAATTTTGCAAGAACATGAATAACTTGATCTTCTGATTCAATATTCTCCAAAGAATCCAGACTAAATTGACCTTTAAATCCGTACTTTTGACAAAGACTTAGATAGGCTGGAAATTCAACACAATAGTATCTAAAAGAATTAATATTCCAGTAACTTACATGAGTAGGATCTTGAAATGCACCTCTACCATCAGTAGAAGGCACTAAGATTTCTACTAAAGCTCCGTGCTTACAAACTCGCCAAATTTCGTTCATTGTGTGAAGTCTATCGTGCAGATGCTCAACCGTGTCATGCGCTCGGACGATATCAACAGAGTCATCGGCAAAAGGAAAACAGCGATTGAGATCAGCAATAATATCAACTCCAGGCTGAAATCCTATATCGACACCAATAAAACCATCAGGCTTACTTGGGCCGCACCCTAAATCAATCCTGAGATATGCAGTCTGGTCTGATTTCATAGGATTTATCTGAGAGAGAATATAGTTAATTAAGTTAGTGTAAGAACACTTACTTACAATATCAGAACAGAATTCAAAAGCTACATCTTGTCTTGCTTTCTCATGAGCCAGATAGTATTCAATCTTATGGTTTAACTCTTCAATAGTTTTATAGGAAATCTCCTCACTAACACTAGTTATTTTTGACAAGTCACTTTTCCAATCTGTCAAAACAAATCCACCAGAAGCTCCAATATCTATGACTCGATTAATAACCGCAGTATCAAACTGCAGAGAAGTAATATTTAAGTTTATCTTAGATTTAGAATAAATTTGATTGGAAAACCGATAATCATTCGTGCAAGGAAAATAACTTATATTTTCATTTTGCATTATTAATTTGCGTTCATCTCCTGAAATATAAGAAGGATCTCCTCCAAAGATACTCACATTTATATTTTTGTTTATTCGACTAATTATTTCTCCCCGAAAAGGAATAGAAAGTTTATGCAATATTGCTCTATAAAAAAACTTTAAAGAATATAGTTTAACTTTATCTTTTATGTCATCACAAATTTCAGTAGCAAATAAAAGAGAAGATTCTTCACTTCCTTGATCTAGAGATACGACTCTTTTCCAATAGTCACGCTTCAAAAAGTGTGAATAAGATAATTGATTTAACCCTTGATCATTCCCTGGCAGTACATGACCAACAAAGGAGATATCGAGTTTTTCTAGAAATGATCTTTCATTAAAGGGCGTGAATTCTGATGAATGATAAATATGAAATGAGTTATTAATTCCTAGACATTTAAAATCAATAAAATTTGAATATTCAATAAAAAAATGAAAGGATTTACTTCTAGTTGCTAAATATGCAGAAATAATTGAATGAATATCCTCCAATCTCGCATACTTACTAAATGGATTATCGTGATGAATAAAAATAAGGCTAGAGTTAACTTTTTCAAATAAAAATGAATCTGCTTCAGGGCAATATGATAAAAAGAGAGAATCTGAGTTGGATATAATGCAGTAATCAAAATTATTTGAGTTAATAAAGCTTGCGTAATCATTAATATTTCTGAAATCTTCCGGATTAAATATAGAAGCTATACATCCAAAATCGTTAAGGGATAATTTAATATTTTCAATAATTCTTTGATAAATTTTAATTGGTGATTTTTCTAAAAAAAACTTAATATTATTTAACATGGCATTGATTTATTATAGATTCATTAATTATTACAGATCAGAGTTCAACTAGCTAACTAAAACTTTGTAGTCATATATTTTAATTTAGTAGCAACTACATTAAGGCTAATCAGGGTATCTAAGATGCGGATACTACTACAGTCGCTAAACAAATTAAATTCGGAGACTTGCTCTATGATGGAAAATCCAACTTCTTGCAGATAGGAGCCTAGAATTTCATAGTCAAAGCCTACATAGTGCACATCGTACAGATTGATTTGACCGCCAAAGATGATTCGCATGATGTGGTGCCGCTCGTAGACGGTAAAGTTTGGGTTGAGAAACAGCCAGCAAAGGGTTTTTAGGTCAGGGACGCTAATCAATAGTTGTCCTTCAGGCTGCAAAACTCTATACCATTCGGACAAGGTATGAATGAGCTTATTTTCTAGGCCATAGTGAAAATGCTCTAGGACATGGCTGGCGTAAATGACGGCAACTGAATCGTCAGCAATATCTTTGAGGTTGGCAGCATCAGAAATAATGTCTACTTCTGGACGAGCTTCAACATCTAAAATTGTCCAGCCTGGTTTGGCTTCTGTACCCCCAATGTGTAGCTTAAGATTCGACATGGTAAATACTGAAATCTAAACAGCAACGAGTTTGTTAAGCGAGATTAAGCAAAGTTACAGCGAGTTAGTTTCAGCGTAAATAGCCCACATTTCACGATAGGCATCTTCCATGTCGCGGGTGAATTGTCTGGCATTCCAGAGGGGTGAGGTATGGCGAGATTGCTTGAGTTTCCAAGCGACTTGTTGGCGTAGTAGTTCATCTTTGCCGAAGCGAATGCCCCATTCAACGTATTCTTCATCAGTCCAGGCAATGCCTTCAGTTACACCGACATTCATCATAAATGCATAACTGTTTCGGGCTGCGAATTGTTGGCCTACCCGCGTTACAAGAGGCACTCCTGCCCACAATGTTTCTAGGGTTGTAGTAGCACCATTATAAGGATATGTGTCTAGAACAATATCTGCAATTTGAAGATTAGCTCGATGCGTAAGCTCATCAGGTGCTAAATCTATGAATCGTAGATATTCAGGCAAGACTCCTTCTTGAACAGCGATTTGTATAAAGAAGTCACGGATAGTGTCTTGATCGCCTAATCCCTTAATTAGAAAATAACTATTTGGCACTTCTTTTAAAATTCGCATTTGCAGGCGAATGATACTTGGGTTGCGTTTATATCCAACTTGGCTGCTCCAATAAATAACTGCATTAACTGGAATATTAAGGTCTGATCTTCGAAGTGTTGGAATTCCAATCTCAAATCCGTCAACAGCAATGTAGGTTTGAGGGAGTTTCCAAATAGTTTCTTGATAAAAACTCTGGGCATTATCTGGCAAAACATAAGAATCAGCAATAAAATAATCAATCGTAGGCAGGCCAGAAGCGTCCCCAGCTAGCCAGGTAGCTTGAATAGGAGCTGGCTTGAAAGCCAATACTGTACAGGTAAAATCAAGGGTTAGGCTGTCTAGGTCGATTAGAATATCTAAGCTATCATGTCGGAGAATATCAACTGCTTCATCAATTCCATTATCAAGATATCTATACTGATCGATATAGGGTACGAACCACTTATTAAAAAAATCATCTTGAGGAGCTTGTTTAACCAAATATATATATATTTCAAATCTCTCTCGATCATGATACTTAAACAACCATCGACATAACCAACTAACTGAATGAGTCCTAAAAGTACTGGCAATATATCCAATTCTAAGACGGATTCCTTTTTCTTTTTCTATGCTTAAGTTAGACTTGCTTGATGCTGAAGCATTAGCTTCAATATTTTTCAGAAAGAGTTGAGCTGCTTGATTCTGTAATCGGCGATTTTCAACAATATTATCTTGAAGATATACAAATAAGCTAGCATTCAAAATCAAAAACTGAATCGTATTAAGAGGGAGCTGAGTCGATTGTTTTTTTATTAGACTGTAAATCAAGAACTTAACTTCATCACCTGCAATTGGAATCTCATTCCAGTCACCTGCTCGCATCAAAGATTGTAGCAAAATACAACATGAGAAGAACCGAGTGTCTTCATCTGAGGAATAATTATAAAAACGCTTGGCTGCGGCAACTGCATCGGTATAACGATGACATTCAATTAGAAGGCGTGGCAAGTAACCTAAAGCTGCTATGTTGTTAGGATCACACTCTAAACACAGTTCTATAAGTGCAATCGCAAAATAAATTAATCTGCGGCTGTAAAAATGAATTACAGCCGCAGATATAATAATTTTTGACCATTTTTTGTCTGACTTTAAATATGGAAAGCAAACTTTTGCAAAATGTAGTGTTTCAGGAAAAGGAAACTGTAGGACTTGTTCTAACACACGAATGAGATCTGATAAATCAATTTCTAATTTAAGATCTTCTTGAAATAATTTAAGGATGCCTAGCTCACTTAATAGCTCATCAGAAAATTTATTAAGTTTAATAGACAACTCAATAATATAAAGTAGATTAAGAGGTTCTTGAGGCAGAAACTCACGAATATGATGGCGGATCACCCAAACTTGCTGAAACTCACCAGTTTCGATGAGTTGATTAGCACAAGTGCTAAGTGTTTGTGCTAAATCACGGATTGATTTATCATAGTCTTCGGCATTTTGCTCTGCAATTGCACTTAACCAGACTAGCTGAGCAGCTTCTTCTTCGCCTTCTAAAAGGTAGGCTAATCCTAAATTCCAATAGCTTGTGAGATTTGTTGGATCTGCTTGTATGGAATCTTCTAAGGTACTTATGGTTTGATGCAGAGCATTTTGATCTAAAAACTCTTGTTCCTGATTACGCCAAGGGAGTTTAGTCATTAAGCATTTAACCTCATTACAACGCGATCTAATCTAGTATTTATTTTTCCCAATAAGTGTATTCGTTGCACGTATATATTTATGTTATTTTTTTTCTAGATAGATTTGCCACATTTTTCTATAAGCATTTTCCATCTCACCTGCAAACTGCTTAGTATTCCACAGAGGAGATGCTTGACGGGATTTTCGTAGTTTATGGGTGACTGTTTGACGTAGCTTTTCATCACGGCCTAGTCGAACGCCCCAATCAACATACTCTGCATCAGTCCATGAAATCCCTTCACTTAATCCAGCATTTACCATAAAGGAATAACTGTTGCGCGCCGAAAATGTGTTACCAACTCTTGTAACTAACGGAATGCCTACCCATAGCGTTTCAAGGGTTGTCGTAGCACCATTATAGGGATAGGTATCTAAAACAATATCAACTAACTGCAGATTAGCTCGATGTGTATACTCAGATTTAGTGAAACTAATAAATCGCAACCGTTCTGGAGAAACTCCCTCTTGCTCAGCTAATTCTATAAATAGTGCTTCAATCGCTTCTCCATCACCAATCGCTTTAATTAAAAAATAACTTTCAGGAACCTCTTTAAGAATTTTCATCTGTAGCCGGACTGTCTCTGGATGTCGTTTTGACCCAGCTTGAGAACTATAAAATACGACTGCATCACTGGGGATATTTAAGTCTTGTCTTGTCAGGTCAGGAGTGCCGACTTCAAAACCGTCAATCGCAACATAAGTTTCTGGTAGCCGCCAAATAGATTCTTGATAGTAGGTCTGAGCATTTGTAGGCAAGACGTAAGGATCGGCAATAAAGTAATCAACCGTTGATAGGCCAGGTGCATCCCAGCCCAGCCAGGAAACCTGGATAGGCGCTGGCTTAAGCGCCATTACTTCATAAGTAATGTTAAGGGTAATACTATCTAGATCAATGAGAATATCAACTTCATCATTATATATTTGGTTCGCGATTTCTTGATGATTGACATCAAAATATTTTGAGTAGTCTACATTAGGCTTAAACCACTGTTCATAAAAGTGATTTCCTGGAACTTGGTTTACTAAGTATGTTGTAATCTCAAATCTATTGCGATCATGATATTTAAATAGCCATCGGCAGAGCCATCCGACAGAATGTGATCTGAGCGTACTTCCGATATAGCCAATTTTTATTTTTATTTCTTTATTTATATAAGGTAATTTTTTTTTGATTTTAAATGTATTGTGATTCTCAGTGAATAATTTTCCAACATTATTCTGGAAATAACGATGCTCAACAGCATCATCTTGCGAATAGGCTAAAAGACCAGCAGATGTAATGATATAAGGTCTAATTTCCTGGCTTAACGGTAGCAGTTGGTTCTCAAAAAGCTGGCGCAGTAACTCTTTATTTTTTTCTGCTACTGGCAAGGCATCTAGGAGCAATCCAGCGCGAGTTAGAGATTTAAGTAATTGATAATTACTTAAAAATATGTCTGAAAAAGTTGTGGATGCATTACCGTATAGTTTTGCGACTTCAAT
>JANPLU010000070.1:0-26377 GCA_031422435.1 Acaryochloridaceae cyanobacterium VAR_48_metabat_390 | reverse complement strand
CTTTAAAAATGAGGCCCCCGCCGCCGCTCGCCCCCAGAGCTGGGGAGAGCGCACTAAAACCTCTGCTGCTGTCTCTGAGGACGTGGATTTTAGTAAGTACGCAGACTTTCAAGAATTTGTCGATCAGTTAATGGGTCGCCGTCAAAAAGCCAGCGGCAGTAACGCGAATACTCGCGCTGGGCGCTCTCCGGAACCCTCTCGTGCAGGTACAGCAGCAAAAGCTCCCGCAGCAGATGCCCGAGGGCGACGGGATGCTGAAGCACGGCTAGTGATTTCCCTAGAGAAAGCCTACGCAGGTGGACGAGAGCGGATTCGGCTTGAAGATGGGCGATCGCTGGAGGTTAATATGCCGACGGCGATGGTGAGCGGTCAGCGCATCCGGCTCAAAGGCCAAGGTACAGCAGGTGGAGATCTCTATCTCAAGATTGAGGTTCTGCCCCATGAATTCTTTAAGGTTGAGGGGACTGACATTATTTGTGAGCTGCCCATTACGCCCTGTGAGGCAATTTTAGGCGGTCAAATTGAAGCACCCACCCTGGATGGATGGGTAAAGATGACGTTGCCCGTTGGGGTACGCTCTGGACAACGGCTGCGCTTGGGCGGGAAAGGGTACCCTGGGGCAGATGGGAGTCGAGGTGATCAGCTCGTGCAGATTCGCATTGATGTGCCTCGCAGCGTTAGTCCTCAAGAAAAAGACCTGTACGAGAAGCTTCGCCAAATTGAAAGCTATAAGCCCCGTACAGGTTTACCTGTTTAATTAAAGTCAAAAGCCGACTTACCACTCAGTCGCGATTGCTACGATTAAAAGAACGAGCAATCGCGCTATTGGCTATTTTTTCGCTTTCCCTTTAGCGGCTGGTGCTGCCGCTGCTGTTGGCTTTGCCTTATCCCCAGATACTTTTTCTTTGAATAACTTACCTGCGCTAAAGGCAGGAACGCTGGTTGCCGCAATGGTCATGGTTTCGCCCGTTTTAGGGTTACGACCTTCCCGTGCCTTACGATGACGCTTCTCAAAGCTGCCAAACCCTACCAATGTGACTTTGTTGCCTTCGCTGACGGCGTCAGTAATCACTTCTAAGGCGGCACTTACAATTGCATCCGCTTCTTTTTTGGTGACGTCTGCCTTCGCAGCGATCGCATCAACTAATTCACCTTTGTTCATAAAAACTCCTCGAAACCTTTATGAGGATTGTATCGCAAGCATTTCAAGAGTCAATAGGCTTAATTTACTCAATGTGGGATTACCATTATAAAAAAGTAGCTCAAACCCATACAGGGAATGAGCTACAGCTAAATCAACAGTTTTTAAAACAGTTGCAATATATTGCCAAGTTTTGGCAAAACCCGCTAGAAATTGCGCTGATCTCTTACAAATTCACGCGTCAACGTCAACTTAAGGGTCTGATCAGGATAAATGACGACTAAATCACGACGGGAGTTAGGATATCTTGCAAAGATATCGCCAGAATAGATTGAGCCAGAAGTATTAGCTCGGCCGAAAATAATTGCGTTCAAGATACGTTGTGCCTCACTGGAAACCCCATCTGAATTGCGGTCATAGCGATCAAAGGAGTTATTGGGTCTAATAGTGTTAGAAATAGCCCAGATCTGCTCACGCCTTCCATTGGGTAAACGTACCCGACTCGATTCAAAACGATAGCCATTCTGCGTGGGCACTAGCGCCCCTTCAATCTGACTGCCTCGTGGCAACACAGCGCGACTGTTGCGAAAACGCCAAGCGCCGCCGCCGCCGCCGACATCTTCACTCACCACGAGCGTTAGGGGGTAGCGTTCTGAGCGACGCAGCACAATCCGTTGACGACGCTCTGGATAAGCCAAGATAGTCGTTCCAGCAGACAAACGATACCCGAAGAATTTATCTTGGTTCTGCCACTGCCCTTGATTTGACCATTGTCCATTGCTACCGGGGTTGATTTTAGGATTGCAGTATTCACTGTCCCAGTTGCGATCACAGCGTTGGTTCCAGACAGGACGATCCTTTGAAAAAATCCAGTTGTCATCAGCGAGCGCCTTAGGGGCCCCAATTGTCATAACTGAAGTGATACCGCTCACCGCAAGCCCCAATGCCGCGATCGATCCAAAAATTCTTTGGCTTTTCATGGTGTGTCCTTATTCAATGTGAGGAAAAATGAGCAGACAGCATTAACCTGCCCACGAACTCATCCACCCACACAAACCTGCGTAGTGACTGACTCTTAGGCAAATCTAAACTGCTTTAGATGCTAAATCTATTGACCACTTTAGGCTCGAAATGTTTCCAAAGAATTTGTTGGGTTAGGAGTTCCTGAATAGGGCAGAATGGCAGACGAGCGTTTATGTTACGCGATGATGTCATTCGGTTATGTCAACTTGTCAGAGGTCAATCATGCCCCACTGGGTTTCCAGATTAGAAAAATCCCTTCAGCCGCGCACGCAATTGATAATTTTGTTGGGATGGATTCTGGCGATCGCCCTCATTACGTTGTTCTGGGGCATTGGAGATATTGGACTTATTGATGAGACAGAGCCGCTGTTTGTTGAAGCCTCACGCCAAATGCTGGTCACAGGGGACTGGATTACACCCTACTTTGACGGCGAAACCCGTTTTGATAAGCCGCCGCTGATTTATTGGCTGATGGTGCTGTGCTTTAAGGCATTTGGCGTGAGCGAATGGGCGGCAAGAATGCCCTCAGCATTGGCGGCATTGGGTACCGTCTTGCTTTGCTTTTATGTGCTGCGACAGCATAGCCCAGGGCTGAAGCCTGAAGCTGCCAAACTGCTTCAGCCGCGCCGGAGCAGTTTGGCAGCTTGGCTGGCTGCAACCATGCTAATGCTGAACCTCAACACCTACTTTTGGGGTCGAACCGGATACGCCGATATGTTACTTACGGCCTGTATGGGTGGATCCCTACTGACCTTTTTCATGGGTTATGCCCAAGTCGATAGCCCTCAGATTCAGCGACGCTGGTACGGCGCTTTTTATGTTGTGACAGCGTTAGCGGTGTTAACCAAAGGGCCGATCGCCATTGTGCTACCTGCGGCTATCTTGGGAGGGTTTACCCTATATCTGGGTAATCTGCGGCAGGTCATCCGCGAAATGCAGCTTTTACGCGGCGTGTTACTCATTTTGGTATTGGCGCTTCCCTGGTACATTTTGGTGACGCTGGCAAACGGAGAAGCGTTTATTGGTTCCTTTTTTGGATATCACAACCTTGTGCGCTTTTCGAGCGTGGTGAATCAGCATTCGGGACCTTGGTATTTTCACTTTGCCGTAATTTTGGCTGGTTTTTTACCGTGGTCTGCCTACCTACCTGTGGCGCTGTATCAAACCCAACCTTGGCGACGGAGACAGTGGCAGGGGCGATCGCGTTCAGCGCAGCTAGGGCTATACGCAGCCATCTGGTTTGCCGTCATTTTGCTGTTTTTCACAGTCTCAGTCACAAAATACTTCAGCTATACGCTGCCCCTTATGCCTGCTGCCGCTATCTTGGTCAGTCTATTGTGGACAGATGCCATTTTAGAACGTTCTACTCACGCCCCTCAACGCTGGAGTTTAAGCCGATGGTTTAACGTAGCGCTCATGGGTGGGTTGTCTTGGGCATTATTTTCCTGTGCGCCGTGGCTGACCCAAGACCCTTGGATGCCTACGCTAGGTGACAAAATTGCTGAGGCTAACATTCCGCTCTATGGCGGGGTGCTGTGGGCTATGGCTGCTGTGGCGGCGATACTGTGCATCCTGTGGCGCAGCAATGGGCTATGGCTGGTAAATGTGATCGCATTTCTTCTCTTTATCAGCGTGGTGCTGCACCCAGCGGTTGCCATTGTTGACCAGGCGCGTCAGTTTCCGCTCCGTGAATTAGCTAAGGCGGCAGTTACGGCTCAGCAGCTTGGCACTCAGCAACCCATTATTATGATTGGCTTTCGTAAACCCAGTTTGGTCTACTACACTCAGCAGCATGTTGAATACATAGAGCTGCCGAGCCAGCTTGCATCACGCTTACAAGAAATGCCTCATCCCGATCCTTTCATCATTACAACTCCTAAACTCCTGGCGGAGACAAGTCTAACGCCACAGCAGTATCAAACCTTAGCTCAATCTGGCGTTTATACTCTGGTTCATCTTCTGCCCTGATAGCGTTCGTTCACAAGCAAAGAGGGTGCCGTAATTTTACGGCACCCTCTTTGCTTGTGAACTTTTATTTGAGAAGAACGTTTTTAGAAGCAGAACCTTCGTTTAATTTTTACGCTAGATCGTTATAGCCTTCTTCTCCATGCTCGTTAATGTCAAGTCCCTGAATCTCTTGCTCATGGGTAACGCGCAACCCAATGGTTGCGTCTAAAACCTTCAGAATAATGAAAGTGCCGATCGCTGCAAAAACGTAGGTAAACACAACACCCTCAATCTGTTTGACCAATTGAGACGGATCATTTCCCACAAAAAGCTGCCCCGTTTCGCCAAACAGTAAACCATTGGCTCCCCCTGCATTGACAAGCTTTGTTGCAAAAACCCCAGTGAGAATGGCACCAACCGTTCCCCCAACCCCATGAACGGGGAACGTATCCAAAGAATCGTCAAACTTTAACTTGGACTTTAGGCTAACCGCAAAGAAACAGGCAGTTGTGGTGAGAGCACCCACCAAAATCGCGCCTAAGGGAGTCACAAACCCAGCCGCAGGGGTAATAGCCACTAGACCTGCAACGGCACCTGTCGCAATGCCGACTGCCGTAGGCTTGCCTCTCAGAACCCACTCTAAGATAATCCAGACCAGCGCGCCCGTTGCTGCTGCTGTATTGGTATTTACAAAGGCGACTGTCGCGAGGGAACCAGACGCCAGCGCACTTCCAGCATTGAAACCAAACCAGCCAAACCAGAGTAGCCCTGCCCCCAATAAAATAAATGGCACATTGTGAGGAGGCTTGAGTTGATTTGGAAAGGTTTTACGTGGACCAATCACCCAAGCGGCAACAAGGGCAGAAACCCCTGAGCTAATGTGAACAACTGTGCCACCCGCAAAATCAAGTCCCCCTAACCCACCATTGAGTCCTAGGAAGCCGCCCACGCCCCACACCATGTGAGCAAGAGGACTATAAATGAAGGTTGACCAGAGTAGCACAAACCAAAAATAGGCTTTGAAGCTAACCCGCTCTGCGATCGCCCCAGACATCAGAGCCGGAGTGATAATCGCAAACATGGCCTGATAAATCATGAAGGCAGAATGCGGAATCGTGGGGGAGTAAGAGCCAAATCCTTCCGTTGGTGAACCCTTAGTGGCGTCTACAAAAAGTGCGCCGACATTCCCAATTGCGGCGATCGCATCTTTGGGAATGTAGTAGCCTGCATTGGCGGTGACATTATTTAGCCCAAGCCACTGCAAACCGCCAATAAAACTTGTGCCAGGGGCAAATGCTAAGCTGTAGCCCCACAGCACCCACGTCACGCCCACAATCCCCATCAGCACAAAACTCATCATCAACGTGTTGAGAATGTTGCGGGAGCGGACAAAACCACCATAAAAGTAGGCAAGCCCTGGAGTCATCAGCAAGACAAGCGCTGCACTAATGAGGATAAATGCGGTATCCCCAGTATCGGCGGCAGGGGGGGCATCTGCCGCCCAAGCCATACTTGAGAGGGGAAGAAGCAACAAAGCAGGGGCAGTTAACCCCACAGCCAGCAGTCGTCGATACACGGTCTCAGTTCCTCTTTTTCTGAAGGATTTTAAGATTGCAGTTAAGTCTCTCTTAACTAAGGCATTAGAGCAAAGATGAAAAACATGTTTTTGTATTCCTGGCTACCCTTTGCGAAAGGGTAGATATTATTCCCAGGTTAAGCACCTCATCTTACTCTTCCTTCAGAGAAAATTATGGCGCGTCTTAAACCATCAACAAAGAAAAGGAGTCCAGCTTTGAATAACGCTTCAAAGGCTTACCAAAAAGCCAATTTCTGACTGTTAAACCCAGAATGCAGCACCTTTTTCAGTAAGCGTCAGCCTTAAAAAGGCTCTTCTTTGCCTGATCAGCAGAAGCTAATGCTGCCCTATTTCAGGGCAGCATTAGTTTATAAAAATTTATATTAAGTAGCGCTGATGCCGAGCATCAGCGCTTTGAGACACTTTAGATTTGAATCGGCGAACTTAATTCAGAACGCTCTGAAAAGAAAGCGGCTCAGCACCAACCGTTATTCTGCCAACTCAGTATTTTCAGTTGCGATCTCATCAAGCACCGCGTCATCAACAATTTCCTCTTCCTCAGAGATTTCTGAAGCGGGGACAACGGCAACTGCGGCGATCGCATCATCTTCGTCCAGTCGCTGCACTTTAACGCCCGTGGCGGCACGAGACTGAGAGGAAATCGCGTTGATGGCCTGACGGATAATAATGCCGCGCGTGGTTACGAGCATTAGCTCTTCATCAGGGTTGACGATGCGCAGCGCCATTACCTGATCGGGGGGCTGAGTGGTTTTGAACTTGGTTGAGGTCAAGCCCTTACCCGCGCGATTTTGCAGACGGAACTGAGAAACGGGCACCCGCTTACCAAAACCATGAGTAGTGATGACCAATACCCACGGCCCTTGAGCGGTCGGTTCTTCGATGACGGCCTCGGCAGAAGATTCATCCACCACAAGATCGAGATCGGTCTCTTCGTCGCCCTGCTCTTCGAGGCTAGCGGTGATGAGTCCTGGCAAAATATCCATCCCAATTAGCACATCGCCAGCGCGGAGGCTCATGGCTCTCACGCCGCGTGTGGCGCGTCCTAAAGGCCGCAACTGCTGGTTGTCGGCTCTAAAGTGAATCGCCATGCCGCGCTGTGACCCGATGATGATGCTGTCTTCGGCACGGGCGCGACGCACCCAGCGGAGCTGATCGCCTTCTTCGAGAGAAATGGCGATGAGTCCGTTGGAGCGGATGTTGCTAAAGGCGGCTAGAGAGGTTTTTTTGATGAACCCGAGATTGGTCATCATCACCAAATACTCGTCTTCGCTAAATTCGCTGACGGGCATCACGGAGGTAACTTTTTCTTCGCGGCTAATGGGCAAAAGCTGGACGACGGGTGCGCCCCGCGCCGCCCTCGACCCAAACGGGATCTGATAGGCGCGGATGCCAAAGACTACGCCGCGATCGCTAAAGAACAAAATGGTGTCGTGGTCGTTACAGGCAAAGAAATGCTCGACGGCATCATCTTCTTTGATGCGCGCCCCTGCGCGACCCCGTGTAGCGCGGCTTTGGGCTTCAAAGGTGCTGACGGGCATTCGTTTGATGTAGCCCTGCTCCGTGACCAGAATTACAGACTGCTCGTTGGCGATCAGGTCAATATCGCCAATTTCGCCTTCCGCTTTTTCAATAATGGAGCGCCGAGGAGACGCAAATTTCTCCTTAATCTGGATCACTTCCCGTTCAATAATCTCTAGAATCCGCTCCCGACGGTTCAAGATATCGAGAAGATCTGTAATTTGAATCTGGAGATCATCATGCTCTCTGTGAATTTTTTCGGCTTCTAGGGCGGTCAACCGCCGAAGCTGCATTTGTAAAATGGCGTCAGCCTGCACTTCTGAGAGGCCAAACTGCTCTACTAAGCCTTGCTTGGCGATCGCCGCATCTGCCGCCCCCCGAATCAGGTGAATGACCGGATCGAGATTCTCTAGGGCAATGAGTAACCCCTGCAAAAGATGATCCCGCTCTTGTGCCTTACGAAGCTGATACTGCGTGCGCCGCGTAATGCATTCTTCACGAAATTCCAAAAAGACGCTCAAGAATCGCTTGAGGCTCAAAAGCTGCGGTTCGCCGTTGACGAGCGCCAGCATATTTGCACCAAAGTTATTTTGGAGCGGCGTCTGTTTGTACAGGTTGTTGAGTACCACCTGGGGGTAAGCGTCTCGCTTGAGTTCGATCACGATCCGCATGCCATCGCGATCGCTCTCATCCCGAATATCCGAGATCCCTTCGAGGCGCTTCTCGTTCACCATCTCAGCGATGCGCTCAATCAGCGCGGCCTTATTGGTCTGGTAGGGCAGCTCCGTAATGATGATGGCTTCGCGATCTTGGCGACCTTTTTGCTCCAGGGTTTCGATAGAGGCAACCCCGCGCATCGTAATCGAACCGCGCCCCGTGGTGAAGGCTTCCCGAATGCCGCTGGTGCCCAGAATCTGACCCCCCGTGGGGAAATCAGGGCCGTGGACATACTGCATCAGTCCAGTGTCAGTAATGTCGGGGTCATGAATCAGAGCAATCAGCCCATCCACAATTTCCCCTAAGTTGTGGGGCGGGATATTGGTCGCCATCCCCACCGCAATCCCAGATGACCCATTCAGCAAAAGCTGAGGGATACGGGACGGCATCACGGTCGGCTCTTGCTGCGAACCGTCGTAGTTGTCGCTAAAATCAACGGTTTCTTGCTCAATGTCCTGCAAGAGCGCATCTGCCGTCAGTGCCTGAAGTCGACACTCGGTGTACCGCATTGCCGCCGGAGGGTCATTATCGACAGATCCAAAGTTGCCGTGACCGTTAATGAGCGGGATCCGCATTGAAAAGTCTTGCGCCATCCGCACCAAGGCTTCGTAAACCGCAGAATCGCCGTGGGGGTGATATTTACCAATCACGTCCCCCACCACGCGGGCGCACTTACGGAAAGGGCGGTCGGGGCTTAAGCCCAGTTCATGCATCGCATAAAGAATGCGGCGATGCACGGGCTTTAGGCCATCTCGCGCATCGGGGAGCGCCCGACCCACGATCACGCTCATGGCATATTCCAAGTAGGAGCGAGACATCTCATCCCGTAAATCAATGGGGATAATTCGCTCTTGGGGCAGCTCCTGGGAAAAGGTCATAACCGAAAAGACTCCAAAAGGTGAGGAATATTGGCTAAAAAGGCCAATCAAGAAAAATAGCAGCCCCTAAATCAAGATTACTCAACATTTGCGGCTGCTTATTCAATATTTTATCATGCCCAGAGAAGTAGCATTGAGGCGGCAAAAACGCTGTAGCTCAATCTCTCTTTTATTGACTATGGTGGAGTTTCATCCGTCAGGGTGCCTGAAGTGATACCTATTTTCTATTGCGAAACCTTTTTAGAGCATCAAACGGGATTTGGTCATCCCGAACGTCCTGAACGACTCAGGGCGGTGGTCAAACACTTACACCAATCGTCGTGGGCAAGTCATTTCGACTGGAGAGTGCCATCCAGCCTAGAAAGCCGCGATCCTTTGCCCTGGATGCTGAAAGCCCATACATCTGAGTATATCGAGCAGGTTAAGTTAGTTGCCGCTCGTGGCGGCGGACGATTAGACCCCGATACCCCTCTCTCTGCCCAAAGTTATGAAGTTGCCTGTTTAGCGGTCAATGCTTGGCTCGATGGCGTAGACAGTGTTTTAGCCTTGCAGCAGACTGCGTTTGTCTTAGCCCGTCCGCCTGGGCATCATGCTTTGCCCGATCAAGGGATGGGGTTTTGTGTATTTGGCAATGCGGCGATCGCCGCCCTTTACGCCCTCACCCAGCCTGGAGTGGAGCGCGTTGCAATCCTCGATTGGGATGTTCACCACGGAAATGGCACAGAGGCGATCGTGGCGAATCATCCGCAAGGGGCTTCTCAAATTGCCTATTGCTCCCTTCATCAGTACCCGTTTTATCCTGGCACTGGCTCAGCCCAAGACAATAGCCCACGGCTGCTCAACATCCCCCTACAGGCAGGCAGCACAATCTCTGACTATGAAGCCGCCTTCCAAAACCAAGTCATTCCCTTTCTCAAAACCTTTGCACCAGATTTACTAATCGTAAGTGCTGGCTATGATGCGGCTCAGGCAGACCCGCTTGCCGCCGTCAATCTAAATCCAAAAGATTTTGAAACATTAGCAGCTCATTGCTTAGCCTTAACCCCAAAGATTTTGTTTGGGTTAGAAGGAGGCTATCACCTCAGCAGCCTGGCAGCGTCAGTTGAGGCCACTTTGACGGCCTGTTTAGCACTCTAAATCAGCCTGTATTTATCAACTGTATTTGTGTCTATATTAAATTGATAAATACAGATACAACTTATTTTACTCTCTCAAAAAATAAATCTTAAAAAAATCGAAAGATATTAAAAATTGTGATCACATGTCGTCTTGCTCAGGGCACTCTATAGGGGAGCTGGAAACGGCATTCATCTGCGGCTTATCAAGTTTTGAAGTGTAAGAAAACCCTACGTAACGCGACCTGATGGTAGGTTGAACCCTCATAATCGAACCCTCATATAAGACTAAAACATCAAAACCAGATGTCTAGTCCGTTGACGGCGTCTTTTAACGTTGACGGATGTTTATACGCAGGTGGTCTGAATGGTGCCCCCTTTACGTTCGGCTTGAAGTAGCCTAGGAGATTTTTGTGTTTAAAAAGCGATCGCGAGTGCCAGATAAAGTTCGGGTGGGTGAAGTTCTGCTTCAAAAAGGACTCATCACTAAAAATGACTTAAATCAAGCGCTATTAGCGCAGCGAAACACATCCCTAAAGCTGGGTGAAGTTTTGGTGCAGCAGGGCACCGTCACGCTTCAGCAACTCAGCAATGCGCTGACAGAGCAGCAGCGTCGCAACTGGACAGCAGCAGTCTTATTTGCCCTCGGCACGTTAATTCCCCTCGCCCCTAAGCTGATCTCCCCCAGTAGCGCGAACGTTGCAATTAGTCCCTCTGCCGCGCGCGGTAGCTCTACGGCAGATGCGGTTGGCGGTGCAGGTCAACCGCAGTGGAAGGCAGCCCCGCAAACCACCGCCGCTGCTGCTGCGACTCTACAAGCCTTTAGAACGCCCGATGAGAAGGGGTTCTACACCCCTCTGTCCGCAAATCGCTATCCCACGGTGGCCTCTCCGCTAACGGGATTCTGCCACCCTCTCAATGGGGTAGGCTACCTTTCCCAAGGCATTCGTGGAACCACCCATCGCGGCAGAATGGAGTATGCCTACGACCTCGCGGCAAGCATTGGGACACCCGTTTATGCCATGCGTAAAGGACGCGTCATTGGGGTACAGGATCGATACCCAGACACCGGGGGCGGTGCGGAAAATATTTCTAAATTTAACTATGTTTTAGTGGAGCATGATGGCGGCTATCGCTCTGCCTATCTGCATCTTCAGCAGGGGTTTAGAGGTAAGGTGCAGGTCAAAGCCGGAGACACCGTCGAAATTGGTCAGCTCATTGGCTACAGCGGCAACTCTGGCTGGAGTTCTGGCCCTCACCTCCACGTTGAGCTACAGGAGCCTGGAGATGCCTACAGCTTTGGACGAACGGTACCCTTTGCGATCGCCGGAGCCTGTGGCCCTGGTTCCATTGCCCGCAATAGTCCCTAAACGACAACAATTAGGAGCATCCTGCCGTGCCAAAACGAGAGGACAAAGCCATTCTTCTGCTAACGTATGCTTTAGTACATCCCTAAAGTGATATGGCTGAAGTTCTCCTCTTTAACGCGCTGCGAGCGGCAATCGACGAAGAAATGGCTCATGACCCCACCGTAATGGTGATGGGCGAAGACGTGGGGCAATATGGAGGATCCTATAAGGTCACGAAGGGGCTTTATAAAAAGTATGGCGAGTTTCGGGTTTTGGATACTCCCATTGCTGAGAACAGCTTCACGGGTATGGCTGTCGGAGCCGCAATGACGGGGCTAAAGCCCATCATTGAAGGGATGAACATGGGCTTTTTGTTACTCGCCTTCAACCAAATTTCTAACAATGCCGGAATGCTGCGCTACACCTCCGGCGGCAACTATAAAATCCCGATTGTGATTCGCGGGCCTGGGGGCGTGGGTCGCCAGCTCGGGGCAGAGCATTCTCAGCGCCTCGAAGCCTACTTTCAGGCGGTTCCTGGTCTCAAAATTGTGGCCTGCTCTACGCCCTACAACGCGAAAGGTCTTCTAAAAGCCGCCATTCGTGACCCCAATCCCGTTCTGTTTTTTGAGCATGTGCTGCTGTACAACCTCAAAGAAGATATTCCAGACGGAGAATATGTGCTGCCCCTTGATAAGGCAGAAATTGTACGCCCAGGCAATGATGTCACCATCTTGACCTATTCCAGAATGCGTCACCACGTCATGCAGGCGGTCAAAACCCTTGTCACTCAGGGCTACGACCCTGAAGTCATTGATTTACTGTCGCTTAAGCCCTTGGATTTTGACACCATTGGCGCGTCCATCCGCAAAACCCATCGGGTGATCATCGTCGAAGAGTGCATGAGAACTGGAGGCATTGGGGCAGAGCTGACGGCCTCCATTAGCGATCGCTTCTTTGATGAGCTAGATGGCCCTGTTTTGCGGATGTCGTCCCAGGATATCCCTACCCCCTACAATGGTACGCTTGAGAACCTGACGATTGTGCAGCCTGCACAGATTGTAGAGGCGGTTCAAAAAGTTGTAGCCTTGCAGGTATAGCAATCAAAAGTTGGTTGCTATGGCACCAATGAAAACATCACAGCTTGCTGCTTAAGGGTGGCGAGCTGTCGTCCTGGGTAAGGACGGAGAACAGGCTTGTTTATTTTTGGGTGATGGTCTTGTGATTGGTAAACAACGGTTTCTGCTGGCGTTTATTTTGCTCTTAATCGTAGGAGCAATTGTGGTAATCAACCAAATTCCAACCCGACTGGGACTGGATTTAACGGGTGGTACGCAGCTAACGCTTCAGGTTAAGACAACGGATAAGGTCAAAGAAATTACTTCTCAGGTTTTAGAAGGGGTACAGAAGGTCGTTGAGGGACGCATCAATGGACTGGGCGTTTCCGAAGCGCTGGTGCAGACCTCTGGCAAAGATCAGCTTCTGGTTCAGCTTCCTGGCGTGAATGACCCCAAGCAGGCAGAGCAGGTCTTGGGCGGCACCGCTCAGCTTGAGTTCCGACAACAGAAGCCTGGAACCGATGGACTACTGGGTGAAGCGCTGCAAAAGCGAGCGTTTATTGATGTTCAGCTCACCGAGCTAGAGAAAGTTACGCCCAGAGACGAAAAGGCGATCGCCGCCCTTCAGCCTCAAATTAAGGCCGTCCAGAAAACCATTCTGGATCTTTACGAACCTTCAAAGCTGACGGGTTCAGATTTGACCGATGCCTTTGCCCAGCCTACCTCTGCGAGTTCCGATAGCTGGGCGATCGCCGTGCGGTTTGACGGCAAAGGGGGCGAACTGTTTGCCGACCTGACCAAAGCCATTGCAGGCACTAAACAAACCCTCGGCATTTTCTTAGATGACCGACTTCTGAGCTATCCCGGCGTTTCGGCACAGTATGCCGCGACGGGGATTACGGGGGGCAATGCCGAAATTTCTGGCAACTTTGACGCCAAGTCTGCCAACACCTTAGCCGTCCAGCTTCGGGGAGGAGCCTTACCCGTCCCCGTCGAAATTGTCGAGAACCGCACCGTCGGGGCAACCCTGGGCAAAGACAGCATTCGCAGCAGCATTTTTGCAGCCGTTGGCGGTCTGGTCTTAGTCTTCATTTTTATGGGAATCTACTACCGCTTGCCAGGGGTCATTGCAGACATCTCCTTGGGGGTATACGCGCTTTTGACCTATGCCACCTTTGTGCTGATGGGCGTCACCCTAACCCTGCCGGGTATTGCCGGATTTATTCTGAGCATTGGGATGGCAGTGGATGCCAATGTGCTGATCTTTGAGCGCACTCGTGAAGAATTACGCGCCGGAAAGACGCTGTATCGCTCTATCGAGTCAGGATTCAACCGAGCCTTTTCAAGTATCTTAGACAGCAACGTCACGACGCTGATTGCCTGCGGCGCGCTCTTTTGGCTTGGTTCTGGCTTGGTGAAGGGCTTTGCTTTAACCCTGGCGCTGGGCGTCATGATTAGTATGTTTACCGCCATCACCTGCAGCAGAACCCTGCTCTTTATTGCCATTAGCGCCCCTCAATTTCGCAAACCGCAGCTCTATATCCCCCAAAAGCCGGAGGTGGCTCAATGAAGTTAGTCTTGAGCAAGCAGCGCACCCTATGGTGGACGGTGTCCGTTGGGGTGATTCTGGCAGGCATTACCGCAATGGTCATCTCCTTTATGCAGTTGGGTGCGCCCCTGCGACCCAGCCTAGACTTTGTGGGTGGCACAAGGCTTCAGTTTGAGCGCAGTTGCCAGCAGCCAGCAGACTGTGCAGCCCCCATTGATACCGCTGTGGTTCGCGATATTTTGACGGCGCAGGGACTGGGCGATAGCAGCATCCAAGTGTTGGGTGAAAAGCAGCAGGCCATCTCAGTCCGAACCAAAACCCTTGGCTTTGAGGCGCGCGGAAAGGTTGAAGCCGCCCTGAATCAAAAAATAGGCCCTTTTGACGTTACAAAGAACCAGATTGATACCGTAGGGCCAACGCTGGGTCGTCAGCTCTTAACGTCTGGGCTGCTGGCGCTGCTGGTTTCCTTTGGGGGAATTGCGCTGTATTTGAGCATCCGATATCAGTTTGACTATGCTTTTTGGGGCATCGTCGCCCTCTTCCACGATATTTTGATTACGGTTGGCATTTTTTCAATTCTGGGTCTAGTCTTTGGGATTGAAGCAGACAGCCTATTTATCGTGGCGCTGTTGACCATTACGGGGTTTTCTATTAACGACACGGTTGTGATCTATGACCGAGTGCGCGAAAACATCAAGCCTGATGAACCCATTTCTGAAACAGTAGATATTGCCGTTAATCAAACTCTGGGGCGTTCTATCAATACAACCCTGACGGTGTTACTACCCCTCGTCTCCATTTTTATCTTTGGCGGCGCAACGCTTAAGTATTTTGCACTTACCCTCATTATTGGCTTTACGGCGGGGGCTTACTCCAGCATCTTTATTGCCAGTACGCTACTGGTGTGGTGGCGTGAGTTTACCCAAGCCAGATCAAAAGCAAAAGAAACAGCAGCGTTGTCAGAGTAGTCAAGAGATCCCATGACCCCTCAAAGATTACACAACATGCAGGATCCTCAACCTATTTCTTTCGTTAACCTCCCCTGCGATCGCCAGCAGCCAGCAGACCTGAAACGGCTCCTAAAACTGATGACCTACGGGCGTTGGTTCGTTGTGCTGCTTCTGTGGCTGACCGTCGGCTTAGGTAGCCTATGGCAGTTGCGCTATAGAATTCAGCTTTTAGTCGATTCTTTTACCTGGGTGGCGGTCAGGTACGGCTTGGCCTATCACCAAGGAGCCGCCTTGGGGCTGTTCTTGTGCCTTGGCGTGACGATTGCGGTATTGGGATGGCATAGCCGTACGCTTCTCTTTGGGCTTTCTAAGCAAGAGCAGCTCCGCCTCCAGCAGCAGGCGGTTCGCATCCGTCAGCAGGGACCCACTCATCCCCTATGGCGTTGGGTTTGCGGTGAACAAAAGTGATTCTAGTCCGGTGGGGACGGGCAAAATTAGAAACAGCATCAGTCCTAATGCCAGTAAGCCTAGGCCATCTCGGTAATTGTCTAGCTCAGTGACATCATTGAGGGCTGGCTCGTCGGCGGCAGGTATCACCATCAAGAAAATGCCGAGGTAGAGCAAAATCGGCTGAACAAAGGACAGCAGCAGCACCAAAATTCGGCAGACTTGGCTCACAATCAGCCCCATGCGCTGTCCGTACATGGCATGGACAATGCGACCCCCATCAAATTGCCCAAAGGGAACCAGCCGAATGGCGGCAAACACAATGCCGATTACCCCTGCAACGGCTACAGGGTGAAGGTTTACCCCAGAATTTGCCGATAAGTTTTGCCCAAAGACTAAACGGCAGGCGATCGCAAAGGCAATGGAAAACCTGGGGTTAAGCGCCTCGGTAGACAATACCCCTGGTTTACTGGGCAGTGCGCCGAGTTCAGAATGCATCAGTCCCCAAATCAAAATAGGCAGGGTGATGATAAACCCCACTAAAGGCCCCACAACCCCCACGTCAAAGAGCGCTTTACGATTGGGAATGGGGCTACGTTTGAGTAAGTAAGCGCCAATGGTGCCAAAGGCAAAGGGAATCGGAATCAGGTAAGGCAGCGTAATCTGAATTTTGTAGGAGCGAGCGGTAAAGTAGTAGCTCAATTCACGGATGCCCAGAATGCTGAGCAGGGCGATCGCATAGGGCAAGCCATTGAGCAAAATTTGTGGATTGCCTGAAATCGCCTCAGGGGTGAGGGTGGGGTCACTTAACCCTAGCCCTGCCAAAGTGGTTGTAACTAAGGTAAGTAGCAGCAAACCCAAGGCTAGCCCAGGTCGATAAACGGATCGGGTCTGAGGTTTAACATAGGGGTTATTAACCAGGGCAAAGTAAGTCTGTTTGGCAGCATCGGTCTGAAACAGCACCAGAAAGCGATCGCCAAAGGCCGCCTTAATATTTTGCTGAATGGTTTGGTATGCCATCTCCGGTTCTGATCGCAACTGCCCGCGACAGATGACGGCTTGAGGTTTGAGGTCGATGTTCTTTAGATAGTAGGTAGACCAGGGAAAGCAGTTTTGAAGCTGAGCCTGTTCCTCTTTTGTCAGCGGAATTGCAGCAGAATTGGCATCGGCTTTTAATGCCTCTACACCTGGCTCTAAAGCGGTGTCTTTAGTGGCAGGCAGCACTTTTGGATTACGCGTAATCAGAAAAATGTACAGCACCACGCTGACGGCAAAAGAACCGACTAATAACGACGTAGGGATTGCATTGACAGACTGCTGGGCGATCGCCCAGCCCACAATTACAAAGGCCGGAATCATAAGCGCCAGCCAAAGCTGCCACCACGGTGTATGGGTCACACGCACCACGCTCCGCTGCACAATAAAGTACAGTGTCAAACCCAGCAGAAAAACAAATAGCCAAACCATGCGTTAATGAAAAATGCGATCTAATGGGTCAGTGAACCTGTTCTATCGTCAGTACAGCACATTCCGCTGCCCTCAGAACAGAAGTCAGGCTTTGTGAGTAAAAAACCGAGTGAGTAGAGAACCGAGATCCGTTCTGGAGTCAATTTGGGCATTTCCGCCCAATCGTGAGACCTTTGGTGGAACGGCCTATCTTATTGTAGAGAATTCCCAAAATATCTCTCACAATGTTTCCCCGCCCATAACCCAAAGCAAATTTGGGAATATTCTGATTGATTGTCCTAGTTGGGGAGAGCAGACCCAAACGTTTTTAGAGCAGAAAGGCGGTGTTAAGTGGCTGGTGCTAACCCATCGCCAGGGCATGAGTCCTGCGGCGGTCAGCATTCAGAAGCAGTTTGGCTGTCAGGTTTTGGTGCAGGAGCAAGAGGCATACCTTCTGCCTGATGTGGAAGTTACAACCTTCTCTGAGAGCATAATCATTACGCCAAATACCCAAATTTTCTGGACGCCTGGATATTCTCCTGGCTCTGCCTGTGTGTACTACCAGCCTAGCGGGGTACTCTTTACGGGGCGGCATTTATTACCTGATGCTTCCGGCAACCCCCAGCCGCTGCGAACGGCGAAGACTTTTCATTGGCCTCGCCAGATCAAGCAGGTGCAGCAGATTTTAGAGCGCTTTGATGATGCTTCTTTGCAGTATCTTTGCCCTGGTGCCAACACAGGCTTTCTGAGGCAACAGCGTTTTATTGACCACGCCTACGCTAAACTTCAGCAGTTAGATTTTTCAACCCTCCGCCAAGCAGATGTCTGGGTTTAATCCACACTTATGAAAGTTCTCATCCTTAGTAACCAAGAGCTGTCAGACATTTATGCAAAATGGAAAGCTGAAGGAGAGCAGGCACGAGCAGAACACTTATGGGGGGTAACCACACTGCATCAGCATGGCATTGAGGTTGATATTCTGCCTTGTCAAGGGTTCAAATTTCTAAAATTAATCAGTAAAATCAATCTCTTTGGCGATCTTGACCAGCAGTTTCGGGTACTTCGCGCAGCCTCGCAGTATGACGCGATCTATTCAGCCCATCATTTGACAACGCCACTGTTAGCCCTGCTAAGAAAGCTGAGGATTTTGAAGACCCCAGTGGTGGCGATCGCCTATCAATCGTTTCCGCCCACCTTGCTCAGCCGACTCTTTACAGCACTCTGCGTCGATGGCAATGATCGCATTATTTGCCTCAATCAACAGCTTAAAGAAGACTTAGCTCAAGATTTCGGTATTTCTGCTCAAAAGCTGTCGGTTGCTGAATGGGGCGTAGATCTGCCGTTTTATGAGGCGATCTCTTTACCAGAAACGTCTTCAGAGCCACCGCTGATTTTATCCACAGGCAAAACCTACCGAGATTACGCAACGCTTCTCAAAGGCATTGAACCCCTAAAGTGCCAACTCAAAATCTGCTGCTTTGATATCGAGAACGTAAAATCTGGGCTTTTAATGCCTGCCAATGCCCATTTTTATGAGGGAATTTTGCCTTGGCGTGCGGTATTGCAAGAGTACCGAAAAGCCTATGCCGTTGCTATCCCGCTGGGAGATTATCCTCATAAGCCAAATAATGCCGTTGGGCTAACGGTGCTGCTGGAGGCGATCGCCATGAGACGACCCGTCATCATGACGCGCAATAACCTCAGCCGATACGTGATGGATATTGAGGCGGCAGGGATTGGCCTATGGGTCGAGACGGGTGACGTAAAAGGCTGGACAGAAGCCCTAAGTTATTTACTCAATCACCCCGTAGAAGCATATCAGATGGGAAAAAGGGCGCGTCAGCTAGCAGAACAAGACCTCAATTTGGAGGTTTATTCTTCTAAGGTTGCAAAGGTTTTAAATACCTTTAACGTTGGGTAATCTTGCTTTACTTGAGCCTGGGTGCTAAGTAGCCAGCCCCTAACGAAACAATGGAAGCCAAAATAGAGGTTGACCATTTTTTGTCATCCGCAGATGATTTTGGATTACTGCTAATGCCATAACATAGCCAGACAATGACGCTAATACCAGCCAGCAAAACAACGATGCCGATGGCTCGCTCTTCCCTTCTAAACCAGGCATCCCACTTCTCAATGTTCAGCCGATTTTGTTGCTCAAGTGGGTCTTCGGTTTTGAGTTCCGCTTTCCAGCGAGGTTGATTTGCCAGTTGGCTTAAATCAATCTGGTGACTATCGGCCTCGTTAGGATTGTCTTCGGTTGCCAAGCCCATCCGCTAGATGCCTACAAATTCAGTAGCTAGAGATTGGCCTTTTGCAGCAATTCCGACCTTTTGGCCTTTTTCTCTCGCTTCAACGGCAACCTGAATCAGCGCGATCGCCTTACGCAGCACTTCACTTTTATTAGTGCCCACATGCTTTTCAACCATTTGCTCTAATACGTTATTTAGCTCCGTCGAGACTTCAAGGCTTAACAGGGTACAGCCTCCCATTTTGAAAAGGTAGCAGCTTGTCCACAGGACTGACCTGTTTGATCCAAGACTTTCCAGATGATGGCGTTTTGGATGAAAAAACGTTGGCCTGTTTTAGAAATGCGTATACCTTGATAATCGGTAATGTAGCCTTGCTGGGCGGCAGTTGCAAGGAGCTGCGATCGCACTTGCCGTAAATCCGGTTCAGCCGTGAGGCGAGAGGGCATTTGGGTAAAATTAGACCAGTCCATTTCCCATAAATTGAGGGCAGCTTGATTGCCATAGTTGAGGACTGGATCGTCCTCAGTCCCGTGGGAAAGCACCACAAAGGGTGCGAAAAAGAGCTGGTGGGCTGCGATCGCCGAATCGGTACTTTGGTCTGGCAATAAATCGCGCTCAAACCAATGGCGAAAGCTAGTGAGCAGACGTTGAGTCTGACACACTACATCTGGAGACAAGCAGAGAGAAATCTCGGGGAATAACATTAAAACCTCTCATAATCGTGCGGATATATTAAAGATTCCTGCCGTCATCGCCGCTGTACCGTAGGAATCGAGTACGCTGTAAAAGCGTCTGCTTATCGCATCCTAGCCCTTCAGCAGCATCGCTAAACGCTGGTCTGACGCAAGTTGATTTGTCGATGATGATTCCAACTTCTCTATTGCAGGAACTTCTAGAAGCCCAGCCACAGCTCCGATCGCAAATGTACTTTAAGTCTTCGCTCACCGCGCTGTCCCACGCGATGGAAGATCAGGTACTAGCCGGAACCGATCAGCCTTTGGTGATTGCTTGCTTTCAGCGAGAGCGATTTTATCGCCAAGAATCTCACCGATATCTGCGCATTGCGGATGTCACGCCCTATGTGTATGTGTTAGCTGCCCCAGAGACAGACTTCAAAAATGCGTCGGGTGCCCACGAAACTATTGCCTTTACGCCAGAAGATGGACTCAGTCAAGAATGGCATCTGGTGGTAATTGGGCGAGAGTATGCGGTGTGTCTAGTGTGTCGAGAGCATATCCAGGCATCTGGCAACGGACAGCTTTTGCACGTCGATCAGTCTCGACGGTTTGAGGGCATTTGGACTTTTGAGCGTCAGATTAGCTGCACGGTAGCGGAGTTACTGCTTAACCGCATCAGCCAGTATCGTCCAGAACTCAAGGCACAGAACCAGCATCTTTTAGAAACCATTGTTCGCCCCGCGTTTTCTGGCTCTCCTCTGGTTCATCCTTCCCCCTTTGCTGATCGCCTGGTCACATACCTTCAGGCCAGTCAGTACCGCCAGCTCAAGGCATACCGCCAAATTGCGGCTCAGGAGCTAAAGGAGCGGCTCATCAACTCCATGACCACGGCAATTCGGCGATCGCTTAATGCAGATCAGGTACTGAGCGTGGCGGTACAGGAGTTGGGGCAGGCATTGGAGTGCGATCGCTGTCTTTTATATCAATGTCAAGGCGCAGACAAAACCGCCGTAATCCAGTACGAATTTGTGCAGCCCGGACAGCATTCTCTCAAAGGTCAACCTTGGCCTTTAGAGCGCAACCCTTGGTTTATACAGGTTGTGAAACAAGAAGAATGGGTTTACATCGAAGAAGTCGCGACCGATCCCCGCCTCAAGCGCTTCAAAGCCTTTAATACCCGTATTGCGGAGATTGAGCTGCACTCGCTGCTGATGGTGCCTATGCTGTATCAGGGGCGACTGCTCGGTATGGTAGAGCTTCACCACACTGACCCTCTGGAGCCGTACCGCTGGAGCGATTCGGATATTGCGTTGGTAGAGGCGATCGCCACCCAAATCAGCATCGCGCTAATTCAGGCGCAAGCCTACGCCGAACTCGAAGACCTAAACCAGCAGCTTGAGGCATTAGAGCGCGCCCGCAGTAACCTCATTGCCATCACAGGGCACGAACTGCGCACGCCGCTGTCGACCATCCAAGTTTGTCTAGAGAGCCTTGCTAGCGAACCGGATATGCCGCCAGAAGTGCAGCAGGTGATGCTCAGCACCGCACTCACCGATGCAGAACGCCTCAGAAAGCTAGTCCAGGACTTTTTAACCCTGTCTCGCTTAGAAAGCGGTCGGGTCAAGTGGCATACCGAAGCGCTGTCATTACAGGAGTGTGTCGATTTAGCCCTCAGCAGCATCAGAACCCGCAGTCAGCCTGGAACCCTGCCAGACATTGTGGTAGAGGTACCCGAAGAACTTCCCCTCATTCAGGCAGACGGAGAATGGCTAGTGGAGGTACTGGCAAAGCTGCTCGATAACGCCTGTAAATTCACAGATCCCCCAGGCGAAATCAAGATCCGAGGCCAAGAAACGGATGCCCACCTGATTGAAGTGACGGTGGCGGATACAGGGCGAGGCATTGAGCCAGACCGTCTCGAAATTGTGTTTGAGCGCTTCTACCAAGAAGAAGGAGCCTTACGGCGCACCACGGGCGGCACGGGGCTAGGGCTTGCCATTTGCCGTCAAATTATTCATCACCTCGGCGGCGAAATTTGGGCAAAATCTTTGGGCAAAGATCAGGGCAGTACCTTTCACTTTACGTTGCCCAGTGCGATCGCAACGCAACGCCCTCTACCCCAGCGGAACCTGCGCCAAGGGGTGTTGTAAGGTTTGGTCAGGAATATCGTACCGTTCCCTCACTGCAATCCTCAAAATATCTGCTAAAGAACTGTTACAGTTCCTCACGAACTTGCTAAACGCGGTCAAACGCGATGATAGGATTCGGCTAGAGCTAAAACACTGCATTTAGCTGCATGTAGAGTCCTATACTCTGCCATTCAGCGCAGTGCAATTCTATAAAGAACCTTGCTACGTTAACGCAAAAGCGCTCTTGTACTAAGGGTTAAGTCAGCTTTTGGGCTGTTCTTACCCCTACAGAAGAGTGTTTATTAAACTTGTGCCGTTTTGGGAGAAGAATGAATGGCAGAACAACTGACTGGACAAACCCCGCTCTTTGGCGGCAGCACCGGCGGCTTACTCAGCAAGGCCGATGTTGAAGAAAAGTATGCCATCACCTGGACCAGCTCGAAGGAGCAGGTTTTTGAGATGCCCACTGGCGGTGCTGCGGTGATGCGCTCCGGTGAAAATTTGCTGTACTTGTCTCGTAAAGAGCAGTGCCTTGCCCTAGGCTTACGTCAGCTCCGCGCCAAAAAAATTACCGATTACAAAATCTATCGAATTTTGCCCAGTGGCGAAACTTCATTGCTGCACCCCAGCGATGGTGTCTTCCCTGAAAAGGTGAATGAAGGTCGTGAAGCGGTCAACAGCGTGCCACGTTCGATTGGGGAAAATCCTGACCCTATCAGCGTTAAGTTCTCTGGCAAAAAGACGACTGATCCCTAGCAGGGAAGGTCTAACCCTAGAATAGGGAGGGCTTGAGTGATGACTCAAGCCCTCCCTATTTTTTATAGAAAAGTTGTGGACAGTTTGTCAGAAATTTGACCCACGGGTCTGGATGACTGTCGTATATTCCATCAATATTGTGTCACCTTACCTCCGTCTGTTGGGTTGAATACAGTTTTTCAGACTTTATCTAGAGAGCTGAGTGGAGCGAAGATTATGCTGTGCTTTTTATGCCTAACTCATCTCTACCTTTCCGAGGAGGGGATTGATGGATTTGTTTATGGCAAAAGCTTTATTGAACAAATGCTTTCAATCTTGCGTGTTCACCATCATTCCTGAGAACAGTAAACTAGCCTATAGACGTCGTTTTATTGGGGAACGTAGCAGCTATGCCTAACTCATACTTACCGTTCTAAGCATCATTCTAGGGTTACATTGCAAGGCATCACTTGCAGACCTATCGGTCTTTGGTGCGGACAAAATGAAGATTGATTTGGCGATAGATCCACTACCAGATTTAGACATCGAAATTGATGTCAGCAGTCCTTCTTTACCCAGGTTGCCCATTTGTGCGGTACTTGACGTACCGGAGATTTGGCAATTTGATGGAGAAAGTGTCCAACTTCTAAAACTGGTTGCTACAGAGTACGTCGCCCAGAATCAATCTCAAGTGCTGCCGATGGTAACGGTAGAGGTTTTTAAGAGATTTTTGACTCAGGCTCAGGAGATGGGTGAGACAAGTTAGGCTAAGGCTGTCCGTCAGTGGGCAAACGGGCAGGGTGATGTGCTGTCAGGCTGAAATTATAGATGGGTAATGTAATCGACGGAGGGTAAGCTATGAGGGATACACTTTATGAGCAAGACTTTTATACTTGGGTGCGGCAACAGTCTAGTCTGCTGCGTCAAGGCCAATTTGATCAGTTAGATTTAGCGCATTTAGCTGAGGAGCTAGACGATTTGAGCAATCGTCACTACGACCAATTAGAATCTCGCTTAATGCAACTCACTGCTCATTTGCTCAAGTGGCAAGTTCAGCATTGGAAACGCACCAATAGCTGGCGGGCAACAATCCGAGTGCAGCGAACCGCGATTCTAAAGCTTTTGCGGCGCAATCCTGGGCTAAAGCCTCGCTTACATGAGGCGATGGCTGAAAGCTGGCAGGAAGCAAAGGATTTGGCAATAGTTGAGACAGACTTACCCGATGAACAGTTTCCTGAGATATGTCCTTTTTCTGTCGATCAGGTTTTAAGTGCTGATTTTTGGCCAACACCCTGAATAGCGGTACATAGCTCCATCAAAAAGATCGCGACAGAGAGTTGTTGGGGCATACTAATGCAATGCCGAATAAATTCAACCTCAAAGAAATTGTATCTCTAAAAAAAAGTGATGAGCTATATAAAATCATTGCTAATACTGGCTGGCTCTTTGCAGACCGGATTTCACGAATGGGATTGGGTCTATTTATAGGAGTCTGGGTTGCTCGTTATTTGGGTGTACAGCAATTTGGTCTCTTGAGCTATGCTACGGCTTTTGTAGGTTTATTTAGCACCTTATCTGATTTAGGTTTATCATCCTTAGCAATTAAGTCTATTGCTAATCAACCTGGGAAGAAGGATGTAATTTTAGGGACCATATTCTGGTTAAAGCTATATGGAGGAATCGTCAGTTTACTTTTAACAGTTGGATTTATATTTATGTTTCGACAAAATGATAGTCTAACTATTTACTTAGTAGCTATCTTAGCATCTGTTGGAGTTTTTCAATCCTTCGATACGATTGACCTATGGTTTCAATCTCAAGTGCAGTCTAAGTATATAGTAATTGTAAGAAATGCAGCTTTTATACTTACTGCCATAGCCAAAATCATTTTGATTTATATTCATGCGCCGCTACTAGCTTTTGCAGGAGCTATATTGGCAGAGACAATTCTTAATTCTCTAGGATTAATATCAATTTATAGAATCAAGAAATATTCACTCGGTCTATGGTACTGGAACTTACCTTTGGCTAAGATCCTACTTAAAGAAAGTTGGCCTTTAATTATATCTGGCTTTACAATCATGATTTACATGAAGATTGATCAGATTATGTTGGGAGAAATGCTAGGCATTAAAGAAGTAGGACTTTATTCTTCTGCAACCAGAATTTCTGAGGTTTTATATTTTATTCCTATAGCTATAGCCTCTTCTGTGGCTCCCTCAATTTATGCAGCAAAAAGAGATAAAAATGAGTTTTTGTATTATCAAAAAATAGAAAATTTAATCCGACTTTTGTCTTTGACAGCTTTTGTAATTGCCTTGCCGATGTCATTTCTATCTGGAACAATAATAACATTTTTATTTGGCAATGAATATGTGGCATCAGGCTCTATATTAGCAGTTCACATTTGGGCATCTGTTTTTGTGTTTATGGGTGTAGGAGCATCATACTGGTTTATTGCAGAAGGCTTGACCAGCCTTACATTTCATAGAACTTTGATGGGAGCAATTACAAACATTGTTTTAAACTTTATTCTGATTCCTATTTATGGTGGCATTGGGGCAGCTATAGCTACAGTGATTTCGCAAGCTTTTGCCGCATTTTTAGGTAACGCAATTGATTTGAAGACTCAAAAAATCTTTCAGATTCAGTTAAAATCACTTTTGCATATATAAATTTCTATGTTTATTTATCTATAAAAATATTCATATAGTAAATATATAAAAATATATGATTCTTTCAACACCTGTAGCATTCTTGATCTTTAATCGTCCAGACGTAACACTTCGGGTATTTGAGGCAATTCGTAGTGCGAAACCAAAAAAACTTTTAATTATTGCTGATGGACCACGATTCCCTAAAGAATTTCAAAAATGTAATGAAGCTAGAAAGATTATTGATAGAGTTGATTGGGACTGCGAAGTATTAACAAATATATCAGAAATAAATCTGGGGTGTAAGCTAAGAGTATCTAGTGGCTTAGATTGGGTCTTTTCAGAAGTTGAAGAAGCTATTATTTTAGAAGATGATTGTCTACCCACAGAGTCCTTTTTTTATTTTTGTCAGGCATTACTTGAACATTACAGAAATGATATGAGAGTTATGCATATTAGTGGTAATAATTTTAAATCTGATAATTACGCAACTAATTATAGTTATTCATTTACAAAGTATGGAGGCATTTGGGGATGGGCAACTTGGCAAAGAGCATGGCAACATTATGATCGCGACATGAAAAATTGGTTAGAGGTTAAACAGAATAGCTCAATTGACTATGTTTATGATGATTGGGCAGAAAAGATGTATTGGACAAGTATATTTGATCGAGTTGTAACTGGTATACCTGGTACATGGGATTATCAATGGTTATATGCTCGTTGGATGCAACATGAATTGTCAATCTCACCTGCTGTAAATCTCGTGTCAAATATTGGCTTTGGTGCCGATGCAACGCATACATCTTATGAAAATCATTTGGCTAGTATGGAAACAGAAGATATCTGGGAATTAAAACATCCTCCTTTTGTCACAAGAGATTGTTTGTTAGATACTTATATATTTAACTATTGTTATGGTGGGAAGAAAATGAAACAATATGGCAAATGGATAGAAATAATACGTCAAAAACTTATATCAATCAAGAAGCAAATATTTGCATCGTGTTTCAAACTATCTCCTAAGCTTTAGTCCTGTAAGTGCATAGGAAACAAAAGATTTGTTACTACTTTTATTTAAAGTTTGTTGATCAACTAATCCTAACATGACGATTAAGGTTAATTAGTTAAGTTAAGACATCATAATAATCTTATCTTATAACAATAGTCTCTCATATTTAGAGCAGAATATATATTAAAG
>JANPLU010000069.1:0-7069 GCA_031422435.1 Acaryochloridaceae cyanobacterium VAR_48_metabat_390 | reverse complement strand
TCCTTTATCAGATGCAATATTTTCATGGCTCTGATGACTCTACACGTCTGGCCATAAGGGCGATGGCTCTGTTGTGGAATTTTCATCCTTACTGCCAAAAGATCCAAGGGGACTGCGCTTTTACCTGCTCTCCCTTTAGAGGCCTTAATGGCTTTGCTTATGACAACCACTGGCTCAAAAATCTCCTCATTGCCTCCTCCCTCAATGGCAGAGGCATGGGCAAATTCCTTGAACACAAACTAACTTAGAATCAGGGTCGTCTTGCCAGAATCTGCAATTTCCGGCTGAGTGACTGCTGCTTCAGACATCAAATATAGCCCAGTGACACAGACGACAAGAAACGCCCCTAGTAAGTCAACAGGTATCATAGTCAATACTCGAAAAAGGTGCGTTTCTGGAACGAAATAAGATGGAACCGACAAGAACACGATTCCAACAAAATAGAGGAGATAAAGAGTTACTAGGCGAACAAAAAACTTCCACCAGCGTCCTTTCACAACTTGATAGCTATGCTCCAATGCCTTCAATCCTGATACATTATGAACCACGATAGCTTGTAGTGAAAAGCACCAAAATACCCCGATGACTAGACCGGGAACCACAACCAGCAGAAGACCAATACCAAATGCAAGGTTGTAAAGAAACTGAGACCAGAGAGAGCTGCCGTAATCCTTGAATGCACAACGAAAAATCTCGCCAAGCGACAGGCGAGTTCCTCTGAAAGTAGACACTGTCAGATGTATAACACCCAGAACACCAACTGTGCCAACCCAAAATTGAAGAGTTTGCTGGATTTGGAAGTAGCGACCCCATGCCTCTAAATTCGCATCCTCTGGAAGAGGTGAAAATTCTAAGAGAGCATTAATGGGAATATTGATCACGAGAGTCAGCAAGACAATTGGAAGCAGGTTCACTGAAAAAATTCGCCAGGAAAAACGAAGCACAGTCGATAGTGTGGCAACTGATTTCGATGGTGCCTTCATGCTAATTCTTTGCTCATCTACCTAATGTTATGCTGAAGCTACGCAACATAGCTGTATACAGGAATCTCAATTACACGATATGGTTGCTTTTCATGCAGAATAATTTGCTGTAAATGCTCTACAGTCAAGGGAGAAAAGAATTGCTCTCCAGTCTCTTCGTTCACACGAGCAGGAACATTTTCAACCAAGAAAAACTTGCCATTCAGTTCTAGAGTATAAGTGACTCGCTTCTCGGCCAGATGCTCTTGCCAATCATTCATCATCATTATCGATCCTCCTTATTGTGAAGTCGTCGTTCCATCTGTCAGGGTCAGGCTCGTATACTGTAATAATTTTAACTAATGGTCGGATGGGATAGCTACACTGGACATGAATTGGTCGTCCAGCCTGCGTCAAGCCACCCATAAGGCAACTGGGACCATACTTATCGTTTGGATAGTCTTCAATAAGTTGACCATTAGAAATCACATCCTTGATTTCCTGTACTCGAATTTGGCGCAAGATGGACTGATCAACAGCATGTTTGGCAAACTCAAAATCATTATTGGCTATCTTACGATGAATTTCTTCAATCTCTAGCGTGAAATCTTTATCAGTCATTCGATTCCCATTCTGATAATTGAGCAATCCTAGATAAGGAGCAAGTAGTCCAAGGTACGTATAGGCTGCTGCGTTACCTGGATCAAACCAGAGTGCTGAAAGGAACTCTCTGAATACTTCATCATTATCATTTTCTAGCGCTAAACCAAGATTTTTCTCTGCTCGTCGATTTATATGAATAGCTTTGATCTGAGTCAACAATACCTGAGCAACTAAAAAACGCGAAGACCCCACTCCTACAGGTAAAAAAACCAGAGATATAAGAGTATTACAGGCTCTTTGAAATTCATCTAATTAAGTTACATAACCGTGAATTGTTTATTTTAATCCCATTGACAATCATTGCAGCCTAACGTCATCTGCATCAGCGGACGGCGATGCAAAATAAGCGTGAAGATAGCGTGACAATCCGTTCCGCCTGTATGCAGTAGTTAGACATGTGCAGTAAAACGACATGAAGCACAGAATTTATTTTGCCCTCGATTTAGCCAGTAATGGGGTTGCTCAGTCTGTGCGGCATCTTTTTTCCTTTCCAACTATTTTAGATATTCAGCGAGATTCAACACAATTTTTGAGTTCGTCTGCAGCCTTGTTCATAGCTATCCCCACATCAGAATCACTGATGCTATCCATTAGGGAACGCAACTTATTTCCAGCTCTGGCAGCACATATTTTTTGCTCTAATGTAAAACTTTCAACAGACGAACTAGACTTGGGACGGTAAGTGCGATTGTTATTATTTCTGGGTCGACTTTGGATAGAGTTTTGCGTCTCTGAGGATGGATCGAGCCAAGGGTAGTTTGGGTTATATGCGCACGAATAACAATATATGCCCAAGTTACTCAGTTGAGCCTTTACAGGCTTTGAGAAGATTCCTGCTACACAAGCCATTAAAGCGAACATTACAGCAAACTTGAGCTTTGTCATTTCTTGTCCCTAATTTCTCTCGATTGGATTAAAAGTCTAACTATAATTAGACGGATATTTGCAGCCTATCCGCCTTATTTGGGTATCTTAGGCCGAAACCTTGCAGCCTAAATCTCTGAATTGAGCGATTAGACAGCAAGCATTCGGTATAATAATCTAATTCTGGGTAGTTAAACAGCATTTTGCCGCCTAAATTCAGGAAAATTAATACAATACTCCCAAATTATTAACCCCTTCTCACTCATGCATCGCCCCACTCGCCCCCATGGATAAACCCCCTAAAAAGCTCCTAGAGCAGATGCGTGATGCCATTCGTCTTAAGCATTACTCCCATCGCACAGAAGGAAGCTACCTTTCTTGGGCAAAGCGATAACTATTGTTCCATAACAAACGGCATCCCAAAGAAATGGGAGCCGTTGAAATAGAAGCCTTTCTAACCCACCTTGCCGTAGAACAGCACGTTGCGGCCTCCACCCAAAATCAAGCCCTTTGCTCACTCCTGTTTCTTTATCGACACGTCCTCAAACAAGAGCTTAATATCCCCATAGACGCCGTTCGGGCAAAAACCTCTCACTATTTGCCCACCGTCATGATCCCAGAAGAAGTCACCGCCGTCACTCATCATCTATCTGGCGTTTATCAAATTCTGGCAAAGGCGGCAACAGCCAGCCGTACAACCTGCCCTTACACGTAATCTAGCGATCAACCCTTGCCAGTAGCCACACCGTAGTAAGTGCGATCGCCCCATTGGGCAGCCAAGCAGCGGCGACGGGCGGCAAGATGCCCAAATTTCCCAAACTGCTCGTTAAAAAACCTAAGAAGTAGTACCCCAGCACAATTAGAATGCTAATTCCAAAACCAGTGCTGTTAGAGACGCGCCGTAATGAAGTACCCAGCGTACTTCCAACTATCCCAAACAGTAGCGTCACCACTGGCAGGGCAAACTGCTGCTGAATATGGAGTTCTGCCTTCCGCTGTTTCATCGAATCTCCGTTTTGCCGCTGCTGGGCTAAATAGGCACGCGCATCGGCGATCGACATATCCTCCAGGGCTTGCTGCGGCGCTGCTAAATCTAGGGGATCTCTCGGAATATAAAGCTGCTGATCCTTAAAAGACGCAACGCTTTGGTCACTCCCGTCTGCCGTCACGCGATAGATTTTGCCATTCTGGAACTGCCAACGACTTTCTTTTGGATCCCAAGTCGCTCGCTCCGCTGAAATCACCTGGTTCGCCTTAGGCTGCGTTAGGTCTAAGATCGTCAGCGCCTGCATCGACTGACCATCAAAGGTTTGAGCGTAGAAAAACCGACGCACTTCTCGGTCTGGCCCATACTCTTGATAAAAAACGTTTTTGTCCTGCAAGTTGAGCTTTCCTTCCAAGGCAGGCTGCTGCATCATCAGCTTAGACTGGTACTGCGTAAAGGGCACCAGACCTTCATTGAGGGCAAACATTAGCCCCATCACGCTCAGGCAAAAGACTAAAATAGGCACCAGCAAACGGTAGAAGCTCACACCACAGGCGCGGAACGCCGTCAGTTCGCGATCGCTCGACAGCCGCGCCACACAAAGCAGGCTTGCCAGCAGCATTGCCATTGGCAGGGCAAAGCTCACGAAGCGCGGCACCTGAAGCATCAAAATCTTCTGGGCAATCTCTAGGGGAATTTGGGTTGAAGTGACCTGCTGCAATAGCGTAAACAACGAACCCGCTGAAACCCCCACCGCTGAAAAAATGCCTACACCAAATAAAAACGGCTTCAGTAATTCCTGAATCACATACCGATCTAAAACCGATAGCCTTGGAAACCAAGGCCATCGCCGCTGTCGCTGCACAGACTGAGACACTCGCAAAGCGTAAGGCGTCATCGTTGAAATTGACTGCCTAAATAATACTGGCGCACCATGGGGTCATTATAAAGTTCATCGGGGGTGCCAGAGGTAAGTACACGTCCTTCTCGCATGATGTAGGCGCGATCAGTAATTGCTAAAGTTTCGCGGACGTTATGGTCTGTAATTAAGATGCCGATGTTGCGATCGCGCAGTCGAGACACAATCTCCTGAATATCCGCCACCGAGATCGGGTCTACCCCAGCAAAGGGTTCATCCAGCAGTAAAAACTGTGGCCCTTCAGTGCCCGCCGCTAAAGCCCGCGCCAGCTCTGTCCGACGACGCTCCCCGCCGGAAACCGCAAGGCCAAGACTATCGGCAAATTTTTGGAGGTTAAACTCTTTCATCAGAAAATTGATGCGTTTAGGCCACTGATGGCGAGGTACCTGGGTTTGTTCCATTGCCAGCAGTAAATTGTCGCGCACGGACAAATTTCTAAAAATGCTGGGTTCTTGAGGTAAATAGCTAATGCCGAGTCTAGCGCGCTGGTGCATGGGCAGTCGCGTAATGTCTTTGCCATCCAGCCAAACCTTGCCCTCGTCCGGTTTTTCTAGCCCTGTGGCAATGTAAAACGTCGTGGTTTTGCCAGCGCCATTGGGGCCTAACAACCCCACAATTTCACCACGATTGACCGTCACTGTGACGTGGTTTACTACCGAGCGCTGACGGTAGGCTTTACTAATATCTTGAAGCACAATCTTCAAGCACAACCCCTTCGGCGATCGCAGCAAGGCAAACGGAAGCGTACAGACATCGCAAGTAAAACCAATCTATGAACCATCTAAAATCGTTAAAATCCAGGTGCTGTCAATCTTTCTTTGCGCCTAAACAATCGCTGCGCCCAGAATGACTTGAGTTTAGCAAAAGAAGACCGCTTGCTTGAAGCCGTCGCTCAATTCGTTCTCTTTGCGTATGACCATCACCTTCTATGAATAGATCCCTTAATCGCCTTGTCTTTGGCGGTTTGTTTTTCTGCACAACCCTCATCGTCGCCATTTTGGGCTACAGACTTTCAGGCTGGTCGTGGCTTGATGCGGTTTACATGGTAGTTATTACCGTTTTTGGAGTGGGCTATGGAGAAGTGCGACCCATTACAACCCCTGGCCTCCGCATTTTTACCATCTGCGTCATCATTGCAGGCACCACGTCAGCGGTGTACATCGTAGGGGCATTTCTCCAGATGGTGACAGAAGGTGAAATTAATAAAGCCATGGGAGTACGGCGAATGAACCGAGATATTGAGTCTCTACAAAAGCACGTTATTGTATGTGGCTTTGGTCGGATGGGACAGATTTTGGCACGGCAGCTCTCAAAGTCTGAGCTGGACTTTGTCGTCATTGATCACGATAAAGAGCGGGTTGAAATGGCGGAGGCTTTGAACTATTTGGTTAAGTTTGGCAACGCCACCGATGAGCTGGTCTTGATGCAAGTGGGCATTACGCGAGCCAAAATTTTAGCCACGGTTCTGCCCGATGATGCCATCAACGTTTATATTACGCTTACCGCACGAGAGCTAAACGGCAACTTGCGAATTTTTGCACGGGGTGAGTTGCCTAGCACCGAGAAAAAGCTGAAGTTGGCGGGAGCCGATCAGGTAGTTTTGCCTGCATCAATCAGCGCTCAGCGGATGGCCTATATGATTACCCATCCCGTTACGCTAGATTTTCTGAGCCAAGATGATGGACGGCAAACTCTTAATGAGCTGTTGTCCCAGGTAGACATTCAGGTGGATGAGCTGGTAGTGGTGCCCGACTCGCCCATTATTGGGACTACCATTGGCGATATTGAAATTCGAGGCAAGGGCACTTTTATTGTGGTGGCGCTACGGCGAGCAGCAGATGGCAGTACAACCATTCACCCGGATCAGTCTTTAGAACTTAGGTCGAGAGACGTGGTGATTGTGATGGGGCATCGGGGCGATCTGCCGCGACTCGTGCAAAAGTACGTGGCAAATCCTCGGATTCGCGATCGCCATTCTCCGGTAGAGGCAGAGCTACCGCCTCCAGAATAGGCCGCATCTGTGTGACCGCAGCCAGCTACGATGAAGTATGTTTCCTTGGATGATTGCCTACTATGTCTTCCGCTCCACTCACGCTAAATTTGGTTGAAGGGTCGGTTACGTTTAGCTTTAGTCCAGAGGCGGCGCGGGGTCTGCAAGCAGCGATCGCCCAACTCATGCAGCAGCTCAAGGCCGTTGCTAATAAGCCCACCGCAGGCGAGAAGCCAGTCCCCCAAAAGGCGATGGAGTATCAGCACCGCAGCGACGTTTTTATAGAGTGCTTCTGCAACCCTAATATCTGGCCTAGCCCTTTTGCCGCCAAGGTGTTAATTACAGTTCGAGATGAGCGCATCCGCATCACCACCGAAGCCGAACTGACCCGCATCACCGAAGACCTCAATACCTATCTAGAAAACCACGGTTAGACCAACCCTTTGAGTCAAACATTTTGGCATAAGGCTTGGCTTGGCGATCGCCAATGCCCTAAGCTACCTAAAGGGAAGCCGCCTATTTTGGAGCATACGCAATGGGTTTTATCGCATATATCGTCATCACCGGATCTTTCGTCGGTCTTGCTTTGGCACTGTACTACGCCCTAAAGACCGTCAAACTGATCTAGTGCCTTGTTTTCTCAGATTGAGTCTGCGTAAGGGTTCTTACGCAGATTTTTTATGGAG
>JANPLU010000068.1:0-68080 GCA_031422435.1 Acaryochloridaceae cyanobacterium VAR_48_metabat_390 | reverse complement strand
AGGTGCCTCGTCGCACGCCGCAACGACGTTTGAAGGCACTGGGGCTGAGATGTTTCAGTTGCTCGTAGGTCATGGCTGTTCCCTCCTTGAACCTTGACACACTTCTACCGACTTCTCTCTATTCACGCAAGAGGTCTAATGGATTGCCCTCATCCCCTAGCCCCTTCTCCCAAGCTGGGAGAAGGGGGACAAGATCCGGCTCCTGCTCCCCTCTCCCAGCTTGGGAGAGGGGCTGGGGGTGAGGGTCTTACTATGGCAGTCCCCCGCTTTAGCAAAATTGCTCGATCGTATCTACTCCACGTTGGCAATCTTGACTGGAAGCAGATTAACCCCGACATTTTTGGCTCCATGATTCAGGCGATCGCAGAAGATGAGGAGCGCGGGGCGCTGGGGATGCACTATACCAGCGTGCCAAATATCCTCAAGGTGTTGAATCCGCTGTTTTTGGATGAGTTGCGCGCCCAGCTAGAGACGGCGGGGGACAATGGGCGCAAGCTGCTGAATTTGCGATCGCGCCTAGCGCGGATTCGGGTGTTTGACCCAGCGTGTGGATCGGGGAACTTTTTGGTGATTGCGTACAAGGAGATGCGGGAGATTGAGACGGAGATTAATCGGCGGCGGGGTGAGGGTAATCTTCGCACTGCGATTCCGCTGACGAATTTTCGGGGGATGGAGTTACGTCACTTTTCCTGTGAGATTGCCCGACTGGCGCTGGTTATTGCAAAGTATCAATGTGATGTTCTTTATCTGGGTCAGCAAGAGGCTCGGCTGCTGTTTTTGCCGCTAGAAAGCGATAACTGGATTACCTGTGGCAATGCGCTGCGGCTGGATTGGTTGAGCATTTGTCCGCCGACGGGGACAGGGGTGAGGTTAGTTGCGAATGATTTGTTTAGTACACCGCTGGATCAGGCTGAGATTGATTTTGAGAATGAGGGTGGGGAGACTTATATCTGTGGGAACCCGCCCTATCTGGGATCGACGTGGCAATCTAACGAACAGAAGGACGATCTAAAACTTGTTTTTGATGGACGGACAAAAACGTGGAAGTCGCTAGATTATGTGTCGGGCTGGTTTATGAAGGCAGCAGATTATGGAACGCAGACAAAATCTGCCGCTGCGTTTGTGTCTACTAACTCAATTTGTCAGGGGCAACAGGTGCCGATTTTGTGGCCGCTGATTTTTGAGACGGGGCATGAGATCGCCTTTGCTCATACGTCGTTCAAATGGGCAAATCTGGCGAGCCATAACGCAGGAGTGACGGTGGCGATCGTGGGGATTTCTAACCACGCTGGTAAAGTTCGACAGTTGTTTTCTGTTGATGATAATGGTGAAACAGTTGCGAAAGATGCTGACAACATAAACGCCTATTTAGTAGCAGCAGCAAATGTAATTGCAGAGAAATGTTCACTACCCAGTGATGGTAGATCTACAGTTGAAGCAGGTGGAAAGCCTGTTGAGGGTGGAAATCTTTTAATTAGCAGTAGTGAGGCACACTATCTTTTTCAAAAGCACTCAACAACTATTAAGTTCATCAAACGCGCCTACGGATCGAGTGAATATATTCGTGGAGACGTTCGATATTGTATTTGGGTTGATGATGAAGATATTTCAGAAGCCTACAAAACTGCTGACTTTGCACAAAGATTTTCAGCAGTCGCTACTCTCCGTCGAAATAGTCCCAAAGTGGCTACGCAAAGGGGATCTGAATGGTCTCACCGTTTTGAAGAGGTCAAGCAAACGGGTAATGAGCGAGTCATCGTTGTGCCAAAAGTCTCTTCAGAAAGCAGGGAGTATCTTCCGGTTGGTCTCTTGGAATCTGGTTCGATTATTACAGATCTCGCCTTCGCTCTCTACGATGCCCCCCTCTGGAACATGGCGCTAATCGCCTCACGCCTTCACCTGGTCTGGATCGCCACTGTCTGTGGCAAGCTAGAAACCCGATATCGTTACTCCAACACCCTTGGCTGGAATACCTTCCCCGTCCCCACCCTCACCGACCAAAACAAAGCAGAACTCATCCGCAGCGCCGAAGACATTCTGCTAGCGCGAGAGCAGTATTTTCCCGCCACCATCGCCGACATGTACGACCCGACCCGCATGGATACCGAATTCTCCCAGGTTCGGGAAGCTCATGATCGCAACGACGAAATCTTAGAGCGCATCTACATCGGTCGCCGCTTCAAAAACGACACCGAGCGCCTCGAAAAACTCTTCGAGCTGTATACCAAAATGACCACTCAGCAAACGCTGCCGCAAAAGCCCACCAACCGCAAAACCAACAGTTCTAAACCATGAGTACCCCCCTAGATACCCCATGGAAGCAGATCCTAGAAGGTTACTTTCCTCAGTTTATGGCCTTCTTTTTCCCCGAAGCCTACGGGGTGATCGACTGGAGCAAAGGATTCGATTTTTTAGATAGTGAACTCCAGCAGGTGACTCTAGAGGCAGAGACAGGCAAGCGAATCGTGGATAAGCTCGTCAAAGTTTACCTGCGCAATGGTAAGGAAGAATGGCTGCTGCTGCATATCGAAATTCAAAACCAGAAAGAAGAAGAATTTAGCGAGCGGGTTTACATATACTCCACAAGGCTGTTCGACAAATTTCGGCGAGCAGTAGCCAGCTTTGCTGTTTTGGGAGACACCGATCGCCACTGGCGACCCCAATCCTTCCACCAAGAAGCCCTAGGATCCCAGCACGACTTTTCGTTTCAGATTGCAAAATTGATAGACTATAAAGACCGAATGGAGGAACTGACAGCTAGCGACAACCCTTTTGCCATCGTCGTACAGGCTCATTTGACCGCACAGGCCACCAAAGGCAAAACCAGCCAACAGCGACGACGGCAACGCAAGTACAGCCTAACGACAATGCTTTACGAACGAGGATGGAGCGAACAGGAAATCATCGACCTCTACCGCTTCATCGACTGGGTACTAACACTGCCTTTAGAGCTAGAAGAAGCTTTTAGAGAAGACTTGGAAACCTACGAACGAGGGAAAAACATGCCGTACATTTCTGCGATCGAAAGGATGGGTGAAGCCAGAGGTGAAGCCAGGGGAAAGATCGAGTTGATCAGCCTCCTGTTAGCCCACCAAGTGGGGGAAATTTCTACGGAGACCGTTGAGAAAATCAAAAAACTGCCGACCGAGCAGTTGGATCGACTCGCTCTAGACTTGATGAGTTTTACAAGTATCGTCGATCTCACTAACTGGCTTCAGCAAAAAAATTGAACTCCATGAGCAAGCCAATTGCCATTCCTGCCGTCTCCGTCACCTACGCCCAAGATGGCACCTCCACTCGCCCTAACGCCCTCGGTATGCGCCCCATGCAAGAACGCGCTTACCAAAAACGCGGCGAACAATACCTTCTTATCAAATCGCCTCCTGCCTCTGGCAAAAGTCGGGCACTCATGTTTATCGCCCTAGACAAACTAGAGAACCAGAGCCTCAAACAAGCCATCATCGTTGTACCAGAAAAAGCGATCGGCTCCAGCTTTCACAACGAACCACTGAGCCAGTTTGGCTTTTGGGCAGATTGGCACGTCGAACCCAAATGGAATCTCTGCGACGCACCAGGGGGAGACAACGGCGGCAAGGTAGACGCAGTTAAAAAATTCCTTGAAAGCGAGGCCAAAGTGCTGGTCTGCACCCACGCCACCTTTCGCTTCGCCGTAGACAAGTTTGGCATCGAAGTTTTTGACGATCGCCTCATCGCCGTAGACGAATTCCACCACGTTTCCGCCAACCCAGACAACAAGCTCGGCGATCATGTCCGCCAGCTTATGAACCGCGACAAAACCCATATTGTCGCCATGACTGGCTCCTATTTTCGCGGCGATGCGGTCGCCGTCCTGCACCCCGAAGACGAATCAAAATTCGACAAGATCACCTACACCTACTACGAACAGCTCAACGGCTACCAATACCTCAAGCAGCTTGACATCGGCTACTACTTCTACGCGGGTCGCTACACCGACGAAATCATGCAGGTGTTAAACCCCAAAGAAAAAACCATCCTGCACATTCCCAACGTCAACTCCCGCGAAAGCACCAAAGACAAAATCCGCGAAGTCGAACACATCATCGAAGAACTGGGCGAATGGCAGGGCACAGAACCCGAAACGGGATTTCAACTCGTCAAAACCACCGACGGCAAAATTCTCAAAATTGCCGACCTCGTAGACGATGACCCCACCAAGCGCGATAAAGTCGCCACCGCCCTCAAAGACCCCGCCCATAAAAACAACCGCGATCGCGTCGATATTATCATCGCCCTCGGCATGGCAAAAGAAGGCTTTGACTGGATCTGGTGCGAACACGCCCTGACCATTGGCTACCGCTCCAGCCTAACGGAGATCATCCAGATCATCGGTCGCGCCACCCGCGATGCACCAGGCAAAACCCGCGCCCGCTTCACCAACCTGATCGCCGAACCCGATGCCACCGAAGCCGCCGTCGCTGAGGCGGTAAACGATACCCTCAAAGCCATTGCCGCCAGCCTGCTAATGGAGCAGGTTCTTGCACCACGCTTCGAGTTCAAACCCAAGTGCCCCGACAATCAGCCCACCCCAGGCTACGACTACGGCGAAGACGGCTACAATCCGCTCAAGTGCAATGTGGGTGTCAATCCCACGACGGGGCAAATTCAACTAGAAATTAAAGGGCTAGCCGAACCTAAAAGCCCACAGGCCGAGCGCATCTGCCGCGAAGACTTGACCGAACTGGTGACAGCTTTTGTCCAAGACAAACCCACAATCGAGCGCGGTCTCTTCGACGAAGAACTCGTCCCCGAAGAACTGACCCAGGTTCGCATGGGCAAAATCGTCAAAGAGAAATTCCCGAATTTAGACGAAGAAGATCAAGAAACGGTACGGCAACATGCGATCGCTGCTCTAAACCTTGTTCAACAAGCCAAGCAAACCGTAAACGAGGCGAGTGGAGCCTACACCGCCAACCCCGATGCCATCGGTCTTAGTAATGGCGAAGCGGCAAAAAACACCGCCCTCATCGACGGGGTACGTCAGTTTGCCCTATCCGTCACAGAGCTGGATATGGATCTGATTGATCGCATCAATCCCTTTGGCGAAGCCTACGCCATTCTCGCCAAATCTATGAGCGAAGAGCGATTGCGGCAGGTGGCTGCAGTAATTGCTGCCAAGTGGACAAACCTGACACCAGAAGAAGCCAAAGCCCTCGCCATGCGGGCTGTTAAATTCAAAAAGGAAAGGGGACGGCTGCCCTCATCCAATTCACCCGATGCATGGGAGAAGCGAATGGCTGAGGGCGCTGCTGCATTTGTCCGCTTCAAAGATGAAGGACGCTATGACTGAGATGGATCTCGACGAACTAAGGTTAGAACTTGACGACTTTGCTCAGGCGAAAAAAAGTAGTGGTCGATCAGCTACTGAGGAGCGAATTATCGCAGGGTTTGAAGAGATTGAGCGGTTTGTAGAAGAACAGGGCAGATTTCCCCAGCACGGGGAAGACCGCGATATCTTCGAGCGGCTTTATGCGGTGCGGCTTGATCGCCTACGCGACTCTGAAGAATGTCGCGGCATCTTGGAACCGTTAGACTCCCATTGTTTGTTAGATGCTAGCGACGATATCGAATTAGCGACAGCGGATCTCACCGATGACGAACTACTGGCTGCTCTTGAGATCCATACGAATCCAGAAAACGATGTTGCCCAGCTTACCCATGTAAGGTCGCGCAGCGAAATTAAAGCCGCAGAGGAAATCGCCCAGCGTACTTCTTGCAAAGACTTCGACGTATTCAGACCTATCTTCACCCAAGTGCAGAGCCAGTTAGAAACGGGGGAACGGCAAACCCTGAAATATCAAGACAATGCGGCAGTCAACCCAGGCGACCTGTTTATCCTTGATGGGCAGAAAGTGATGGTAGCCGAAATGGGTGAGCCATTTGTGAGCGACTATGGGCGGCAAGACCGGAGGCTGCGGGTGATTTATGACAACGCTACCGAGAGCGATTTACTGCTGCGATCGCTCCAACGTGCCCTTAACAAAGACAAAGCCAGCCGCCGCATCACCAATCCAGACTTTGGCCCTCTTTTTTCTCAGGCTGAAGCAGCAGACGACTTACCAACGGGCTACATTTACGTACTCAGGAGCCAGTCTGATCATCCCTTCATTGCCAAAAACCGATCTGTCATTCACAAGATTGGCGTAACCGGAGGCGACGTAAAAAACCGAATTGCCAACGCTAAAAAAGACCCCACCTATCTGCTGGCAGACGTAGAAATCGTCGCCACTTTCAAACTGTCGAATCTCAATCGCCAGAAACTAGAAGCACTGCTTCAGAAGTTTTTTAGCAGCGCTCGATTAGATTTAGAACTGAAGGATCGCTTTGACATGCCAGTGAAGCCGAAAGAGTGGTTCCTCGTACCCCTTGAGGTCATTGAGGAGGCAATTGAAAAAATTAAGGAAGGAACTATTAGTCAATACCGATTTGATCGACTGACAGCAAGTCTCGCTCGATTTTGACGTCTTTCAGATGTTTTACAACTGTCAGCGTCAGCTCATCTCAACCGTTTGCCGATAAACCTTAGGGAGCTGCCACCAAGGCACCTGAGTGTAAGCATGATGCTCATAGTGGTAGCCGAAGTGATAGCAGGCCAGTAGCGACAGCAAAAAGGGACGCGGAATGGTCGTAGAGCAATGATGATCGGTATACCCTGATTTTGGCTGACGGTGGGGTAGGTAGGTGCCAAAGTAAAACAGATGCATCGAACTCAGCACCGAAGGATAAACCCATCCCCACGCCAGATTAGATTCGGCAACGCCCAAGAAGTGATGCACAAGATGAAAGGTAACGACAAGGGCAAAAAAGCGCTTCCAGCTCCAGTAGCGCGTCATAAATGACCAGTACCATGCCCAAAACCCAGTCTGTTCACCCCTAGAGTAATCAGGATCTTCTTCACTCGCTGGAAACTGATGGTGCAGCGTATGGCGACGCAGTAATTCTTTGTACGAAAACAGCCCATAGAGCCAAAGCACAACGGTGCCAAAGCCATCATTCACCGCCCGATTCAGCGGGAACGCCGCCCCATGCATGGCATCATGCGCCGTAATGAAAAGCCCTGTATACAGAAGCGTTTGCCATAGCAGTATCAACACTTTTCCGATAAGGGGAACGGATTCTAGGTTGAGAGAAAACGCAACGCCTACGCTGATTGCCCAAAGGCTGACCATACCAAGCGCGATCGCCGGACTGAGCCACACCTCAACACCCCTTATTTTGCCCCCTGCATCTGCCTTATCTTTATGCTGGATTGAGAAGCCTTGCATCACACCACGCACACTGTTTGTACCAAAATAAATTTACATTACTTAACGATAAACGATGTCGTCCAGAAATAACCGCAGACGCTTGGGTTTCAGCCTTTGGGAAGAGCTTTGATAAAGGCATTAGAATCAGAGGAAAGGGAAACGAGGACACACCGTGAACCAAACAAGCCTTCGCCCCTCTCCCTTAGGCCAGCAGCGAGACTGGATGTGGCAGGGATGGCAAGCGCGCTATACCTATCTCCGACCTGCTCAAAAAACCAACCACCCCCCCATCATATTTATCCACGGGTTTGGCGCGTCTTTGGGACATTGGCGACAAAATCTACCCTTTTTTGCAGAGCGCCACACGGTCTATGCGCTAGATCTGCTGGGGTTTGGGGCTTCTGAAAAAGCAGCAGTGCCCTACAGCGTTGATTTATGGGTGCAGCAGCTCCACAGTTTTTGGCAGACGTTTATGGGTCGTCCCGCCATCCTGGTGGGTAATTCAATTGGGTCTTTAGTGGCCTTGAGCGCAGCCCATGCACATCCTGAAATGGCTGAGGGGTTGGTTATGCTGAGCTTACCGGATCCTTCGCTGCGCGAAGATTTAATCCCTCAGTGGTGTCGTCCTGTCTTATCTCGCATTGAGCGAGCCTTTACAGCAGAATGGATTCTCAAATCGCTGTTTTATGGGGTGCGCCGTCCAAAGGTGATTCGCCCTTGGGCGGGGCTTGCCTATGCCAGCCGCGCGGCGATTACCGAGGAGCTAGTGGAAATTTTGACCACCCCAGCAGGCGATCGCGGTGCGGCACGCGCCTTCAGCATGATTTTGCAGGCGATGATAAACCCCAGGTTTGGGCCACGGGTGGACGTGGTGTTACCAATGTTAGAGATTCCGATACTGCTATTGTGGGGTCGTCAGGATCGGATGGTGCCGCCCATTTTTGCTCAAAAGTTTGCTGCGATGAATACGCGGCTGAAGCTGATTGAGCTAGATGATGCAGGGCATTGCCCCCATGATGAATGTGCAGAAGTTGTGAATTTGGCGATCGCCGATTGGCTTGCAGAACTGCCGATTACAGCCTGAGTGCCGGATACCTCTCAACGAAAGTCTGAAAAATAGTACACTAAATAGCCTTAAAGTCAGTGAATAGCGTCAAAGGTTACCGCGTCCTGTCCGTTTGGATGAGCGGCGCATTCTCGGCTAGGGAGAGGTTTATCAAGTTTATATTTTCAGGAGTTTTTAAGTCGTTAAAAACTCCTGAAAATGCTCATTATTAAAATGAGAACGTTGCTCGAATTACGCCCTGAACAATAGCATCATTTTTAGTATTGTTGGCGTCTGTAATAACCATCACTGCTGGTGTAATCGTGATGTTGTCATTAATAGGGAAGCGATAGAACCCTTCAAAATTGAACTGTTCAGGTCCAGCTTGATTGTTGACAATAAATGGCTGACCTGCGGCTACCGCAAAGAGAGAGCCAGGAACCAAGACATCCTTAATGCCAATGCCTGCTTGCCAGGTCAGAAAGTAGTCCGTTTTTTTGCCGATGGGAACGTTTGTAATGATGTTTCCTGCACTAACATTAATGAACTGAGGGTCAATCGAGTAACCGGCTCGACCAAACACCCCAAACCGACCCAAGGTGAGTTCTGTATTAACGCCAACGACGTTTTGATGAAAATCCTCGGTAGAAGAACGCGTGTATTGCAGTCGCACAGCAAAATTGTTCTTTTTGCTAGCGCCAAAGGTCTTCGCGTACTCCACTTCAGCCGTCGCTTGATAGGGGTCGCCAAAAAGTCCACCACCAAAGCTTAATGGTGCTGCTACAGAGTTGGTTGGGTTTGCAGCTACATAGGCTGCACGTAAGCTAATAGGGCCACCACCAAACCTCCAATCGACTGCGGCTCCTGCGCCGCCAGGCCCATCTACGAGGTTATTGATGATGAGAGGATTGTTGATGAAGAAGCCAGAGCTAAAATCTTGGGCTGAGTTATTAGCATAGCTGTTAAAGTCAACGAAATCGCTTGGAAATAGGCGCGGACCAATGGTGAGTGTCAGATTTTTAGATGGCTTAAAAGAGTACGCTAAGCGTCGCAGCGTTACATTGCTAGGGACGCCAGCATAGTCAATAATGCCGCTGTCATACAGGTTAGAACCCGTCTGTGATCTGCCATCGTCAACCAGAATGCGATTGCCATTGCCGTCTCTAGCACCAAATAGGTCGCTGCCGCCATTGCCTACTTCTAGCTGAGTTTGCAGCAGATCACTCCCGCTAAAACTAGTGTTGAAGTTGAGGCGAACTCTGGCGAGCGCCGTAGCGCGGCTATCTACATTGATAGGAGCACCAAAGCGCCTATCAACGGTGTCGCCACCATACTGGACCGCCATCACCACTTCTCCCTGAAGTTTAGTGGTGGTAGAGAACTGTTGGGCTTCAAGGGTTTTGGTGCGGGCTTCAAGTCCATCCACGCGACCCTTAAGGGTAGCAAGTTCTGTTTTAAATTCCTCTTGCAGTGCTTTGACGGTTGCTAAGTCTTCTTTGTTGGCAAATCTGTCGCTAATTTGGTCTAAGCAGGCATTAAGCGCAGCGGCTAGCTCATAGCGGGTAGCAGCACGATTCCCTCTAAAGGTGCCGTCAGGATACCCTGCGATACAGCCGTAGCGCTCAACCAAGGATTGCAGCGCCTGAAACGCCCAGTCGGTGGGCTGAACATCGGAAAGCTGAGAAACGGACGTAACCTGACCGATGTCTGCATCTTGCTCTGATGTAGACATGACCTGATCCGCAGGGTTAAGCGCTTCGGCTAAGGCAGGACGCCCTAGTGATCCAAGGCTCAGTACAGCAAAACTCAGAGAACTCAAGGTTCCAGCTAGCAAAAATGATTTTTTCATGATTAATACTCACTCACAATTTAATTAATTACGACTTCAACATCCTTTCAGTGCTCAAGAAACTGAGCAAGGCCTGATCGGCAAAATACAGAATTGAGAATCTTACCTTCACGATTTATTCAACAGGTATAATTATTTCATATTCCTCCTATATCTAAAATTTTTACTACAGACTTAACTGTAGCCAAAAAAGTCTTTCGGCTTGAAACACGCTAATTTCAAAGTAACCAATGATGCTTAGCGCTGTTATAGCGAAGAATAGGCTAAATTTTTTCATTTTGGTTTCTCCAGTATAGGTTTTTAAAGTTCAGCTATTTTTTAGAGTCTTGCGGATCTAGAAAATAGCGAGAGGAACCGCGTTTACTGCGATTCCTATCCCCAGTAAGGTGATGCATAGAGCGCTGATAGAAGGAAATAAAGTGCTGCCAGGGAGCTGAATCGGCATTTGCTCAAATCGCTGTTTAGCATAGATTAGAAGCAAACCAATCCCGGTCAGAACCCCAGCAAGTCCTAGGCTAAAAGCAGAGACTAGCAAGAGTCCAAAGCCAGTTCGACCTAAGGCGATCGCACTGAGTAACACCACCAACGCTGACGGACAAGGCAATAGCCCTCCTGAAATTCCTAGGGCTAACAAACTAGACCAGGTGACGGGAGCTTCATCGGTGCCAAGTGGCGGCAGATGAGAATGATGTCTGTGGGGGTGCCCGTGATTGGAGTGATGATGTTCATGGCTATGGTGGTGATGATGATGATGGTCATGACTGTGAACAGAATCAGCAATATCGGTGATGGATTGATGACTGTCAATTAAGCTCATAGGCTGAGCAGAAAAAGCTAAATCATGTTTAGGCATCTTCTTCGTTAAGATCCAGTTCTGAAAAATTGGGGAACCCTTCAATCGACGTATCAAGATATTTAACCCAATCCCCGTTACTAATAAACCCGACAGTAAACTTAACCAGGGATAAAGCTGCTCTGTTAAGAGAAATTGAGAGGTGCTTAACATGACTAACCCCAATGCAAAAATGCCAGCCGTATGGGTAATTGTTACCGTTAAACCTAGAAAAAGAGCATGTTTAATCGTGCCCCGAGAACCCACTAAATAACTGCCAACAATGGTCTTACCGTGTCCTGGTGATAAAGCGTGAAACCCACCCCAAATAAAGGCAGTAAGCAGCGCGATCAAAACAGTCGAAACAGTAAGGTTCTCTTGCGTGATTAGGCTCGTGAACGCATTATTTCCTCGATCTAAGATTGCAGCGCCCCAAACCCTCGATAATTTTGGAGAAAATTTCTGCTGTGGACTCAGCGTCTGAAGTGGATTAACGTCAACAGAAAGCTGACGCTGGTTAAGAGGACTGCTCAGGAGATCGGTAGGGTAGTCAGTTAGACGCTTTGTAATGCTCTCCGTCTTAAAGTCTCCTTGAATGGAGACATCCTTCGCCGCAACGGTCATCTCTTGCCAACCGAGACGCTCAGGGTAAAGCTTGTTTTCAAATTCAATGATTTGATGGGTACCGACGACAAACGTTTTGTCCTCTAATGCGCAGGTAAGGCGTAAAGTGGCTAATCCACCTACACCCGGTGGGAATTCGACGGTCGAGCGTTTTACTGAAAGCGGTACTGGCTGCCGATCAATGCTTAAGCTGAGATTGGAGACGACTTCCTGACATTTAGCTTCGGGATAACCGATGATTTCGGCTGGGTCAGGCTGACGGTTATGATTGACGTCCATCCGGTTTATGGCCTGAAAGGCGGGAATCTCAGCCATATCCAGCACGTAGTCAATACCTAAACCCTCACGGGAAACCTGTAGCCCTGAATACTGGTTAATCGTAAAATTTCCTAAAGGATGAGCCTCTGCAGAAGGCGTCCAAAATCCAAATAACACCGTAAAAAAAATGATCCAGGTAGAGCTGTGCAGCAGAATTCTCATAGCGGAGTTCTCACTCTGATCAGGAATGATAAGAAGATGTTAAGCGGTTCGGTTGAGCAGAAACAGACGCTAGGCTCGACAATGCCTGACGGGCTTCTTCTGCATACCGATGATGAAATTGAGGGTTCAGCTTCAGGGCTTGGGTTAGATGCTCAAAGGCTGAGGGGCGATCGCCGCAGTTCAGCGCAATGATGCCGCTATGAAACAGAATTAAGGCATCTTCTGTACCAAGCTGAGTAGCGCGTTTTGCCGCTTGCTGCGCCTCTTTCCACCGATGGTTAGCTGCCGCAGCCCAAGCCAATGTATCTTCTGCATAAATATCGTCTCTCACCAATACCTCTCGTCGTGCAATCTCAAGCGCCTCAGGGATGTGAATGCCATGATCAACGTAGTACATAGCCAACGCTCGGTCATAGATGCCCTGAACCTTACCCAAACGCGCAACCACCTCTATAAGACTCTCGGTTTCAATGACCCCTTCAGAATCTCCCAATGCCTTTTGAGCATCAGCTTTGTAGGCCAGTATCTCTACTAACGGCACCCACTCAATGCCTCGATTGGCAATATCTAAAGCGTCCTGCCAGCGGTGTTGGGCGGCATAGAGCCGAGCGAGTCCGGTAAAAGCAGCAATATCCTGAGGAAAGAGGTTAAGCGCTTCCTGATAGCGTTGTTCAGCAAGATTTAATTCCCCTGCTGCAAAGGACAAATCCCCTGCCCGCACATGAAACCATGCCCGAGTTTCGGCTGAATTTGAATAAAATGCGTCCATCTGCTGCATCGCTGAATTCATTAGCGCTCTAGCCTCCGCCAAGTTCCCCGTCAACTCTAAATAACGTGCAAGAACGGCATCGTGCCCTGAGTCCTCTGTTTTCTGAGTCAACATTTGCAGTAGATGATGGGTTGCTTCGTAGTGCCCTAGCTCCATCTGAATCGACGCGCTTAAAGCAACAAGATTTACATCATCTGGGTCAAACTTCTGAGCCTTCGCGATCGCCCCTAGTGCTTCTTGAAAGCGATGCTGCGACAACAGAGTGGAGGCTAAAATCATCGAGGATGACCGATCTCGATCATTTTGAAGCGAGAGTGCTTGACGAGATGCCTGCTCTGCCCGCAATAAATCCTCCACATCAGCGCGTTCCCGAAAACGCTTTAGGTATTGCCCCGCCAGCAGTCGCAAAAGCAAAGAGGAGTCAGGAGACTGACGAATTTCTGCTTCATAGGTGCTAATTATTCTGGAACGCTGTAAATAGTCTGGAAAAACCAGTTCTGAAGCCTTATCGGCTTGAATCAAACCCGCAGAGAATGATTCTTTACGCGTCAAGGCCAAAGCAGAAGAATTCTCCAGCGCAAAGCAAAGACAGACCAGAATTAATAGCAATTGCAGGATTCGCCAGTACCCATTCATAGGCTTTAGAGCGGGTCGCCTAGATAAGGAAAAGTGCTGCGAAAGTTTGCCTTATTAGGTCCCACATTGTCGCTCGTTAACGCCGGAATTGCACCAGCTTCAATGCCTGTAACCGCATCGCCAAAGACAACAGAGGCCGTGACATCAATGACATCATCTTGTGGACGTCTGCCCCCAAAATTTTGGGTTAGCTGTGTACCAAGATAGGTGCCATTTTGCTTTGAAAGGTCAGCTTTAATGACATCTGGAATAGCCACAGATATTACAGCATCTGCGATACCTTTAGGTCGCCCAATCGCTTGAACAAAAGAGCGAATGAACCCAGATTGATTAGACGCATCTTGGGTTGGAGTCTTAAGATTACTGGCGTTATGACTTTTAAAGTCCATAAATAATTCATTCAGCGCTGGAACTGCTAATCGCTCAATTTGCGAGTAAACGCCTTCCCTTTGTCTAGGAGACTGAACACTAGTGGTTATCCAAGCTCCAATTTTCCCTCTGCCAAGAAGACTTCTCGGTAGCTCCACCACAATAGAATGAACATTAAAAGGCGCAAGGGTGTCTTTTGCTTGACCAGGAGGTCGGAATGAGAGAACAGTAAAGGGTGGAGCAGGATTGGGCTGCACTAAATAATTACGATCCGGCAAGATTTTAAAGAATCGTTCTAGGTCAAAAAAGAATGGATCTTTGCGATCGCCTACAAAGACTTTCAAAGCGCCGCCAGGTGCAAACACCCTGTTAATGGGTCCTCTACCCACTTCTCTGAGCAGTCGTGACTCAGTGCCAACCTGAAGGGGACGCCCTGGGCCATAAACTGAAACGGTTTGATTGTTACCCCGACCGTTCACCATAAATTGAAGCACTAAGTCTTCAATATTATCTCCTGTATTATCAATCTTAAATTGGTAGAGAACACCAGGGTCAAAGGGTCGAATTTCACCTCGTGCAATGAGGGGATCAAAGTCCATTGCCAGAACCATCTGTGTCGGGTTCGCAGGGCTTTCAAACAGGTATAGATCAGTTAAGTCAGCAGACGTCCTTTGAGTAGCAAGAAAAGTCGTATCTTGATGGTCCGAAGCCTCGGCAGGAAGAATTGAATAATTCCATATAATGAGTAAAGCAATCAAAAGTGCCCCTGCCCTACGAAAAATATCCGTAAGGTTTTGAGAGGACGTCTTTATCAGAAGACTCTTCCTTTCTCTCAAGCTTTTGAGAAAATATTTGAATTTACGATTCATAATCAAAGCCTTATTTAGAGATTTAACCTTCATCACTGCGTGCGCTATTCTTAAGCCCCAGAGTGCAGGGTATCAACTTAAGGCGAGACAGCCTGCCCTGTAAGGATTTTAGCTGTTGTCTAACAGAACTAGCGTCACAGCCATTTTTGCTCGGCAAGACACATATTAAACTGTCCCGCTTCGCGCTGCATCCCCCAGAGTGCATACCGTTACTTGGCCTCAAGAGAGCGGCGTGTATCTGTCACCCACCCTGGGAGAGGCCCTATTTCACCCTTAGAGGTGTAAATTGCCTATCCTATGAACTAATTACGCTGTAAAACTCAAATTGGATCTATAAAACTCAAAAAGATTTAAAGTCGCCAGAGACTTTGCTTCAAAGGAGACTGCGGCTCTGAGTCCTGAGAGGATGAAAGAAATTCGTCTGAGAACCTGACATCTCTCATTGAAAGGGCACTGCAGGCATGAAATAATTGAGTATCGTGTTGATCCTCCTCATGCTGTATTGTTCGTTATGGCTCATCGGCAGCAGCTACTTCAGGTTAAGACAAACGGCAAATCTCTCAGCAATATTACTCGGCAGGTTCAAGATGCGGTCTTGAAGTCGGGGATTAAAACTGGGTTGTGCGCTCTGTTTCTACGGCATACCTCTGCTAGCCTCATCATTCAAGAGAATGCTGACCCAGATGTGTTAGCAGATTTAGAAACCTTTTTAGCGAAGCTGATTCCTGAAGGGGCATACTACCGCCACAGGACTGAAGGCTCAGATGATATGCCTGCCCATATCCGAACGGTGCTCACCCATACCTCAGAACAAATTCCGGTGAATGGATGTCGTTTAGTGTTAGGCACTTGGCAGGGGATCTATCTATGGGAGCATCGGCAGCATGGCTCTTTGCGTGAAGTCGTTATTCACGTTTCTGGTGAATGAATTGATCACAGGAGGTTGTAATGGCTCGGTTTAGTCCCTATTCTTTAGAACTGCAAATTACCCGTCTGTTTAAGGACGGGCAGTCGTTTTTTGCAACCGCTAAGGTAGAGCAGTGGCTGATGGAGCGGGGCGAAAACCCGCAGAACTATAAGATTTCGTTTAACCGAGAGGCTGCACCCGCTGGCTCTGAGCTGCCGTTTCTGATTAAAACGGAGCTACAGCGCAGAGATGGTCAGGCGGTAGAAGACTGGCTCATCAAGCAGCTTCAAGAAAATGCGTAGTTAACCCGCCATATCAAAAAGCAACACTTCTGCTGAAGCAGTTTCACCGTTTTGGATCTTTAGACTATCGACCTGAGCAATCGCTACGCCATCCCCCGCTACCAAGGTCTGACCGTTAAGCGCCACAGCGCCCCGTGCCACCTGAAGCCAAGCAATTCTGTTCGTTGCCAGGGTGTGACTTATGCTGGTACCCTGCTGCAAAACCGCTGCATACAAATTCACGTCTTGATGAATAGTGACAGAACCCTCTCGCCCATTAGGGGATCCAATTAGGCAGAGGCGATCGCATTTTTCCGCTTCCGCAAAAGTCGTCTGCTCATAGCTGGGCGCAAGTCCCTGTTGTCCTGGCAAAATCCAGATCTGAAGTAAGTGAACAGGGTTTGTAGCAGACGGGTTGAACTCACTGTGCTGAATTCCGGTACCCGCAGACATGCGCTGCACGTCCCCGTAGCGCATCCCCGATCCATTGCCCAGACTATCCTTATGCTCCAGTTCACCTTCTAAAACATAAGTAATAATCTCCATGTCCTTATGACCGTGGGTACCAAACCCTTTGGCAGGCTGGACAATATCTTCGTTGATAACCCGCAAGGGGCCAAAGCTAATATGTTGAGGGTCGTAGTAGCTGCTAAAAGAAAACGTATGCCGACTGTCAAGCCAATCGAGTGTGGCAGCACCGCGTTCTTCAGAAGGACGGACTGTCAGCATAAGGTTTACCTCCGTTAAAGTGAAGTAGTAGAAGAGGGTGCATATACCTTGTGCCCCAACGGGAGATTAGGCTTCAGGTCGAAATTCGGCAATAATTTCGTTGAGAATTTCTTGTGCGCCCTGCGCTTTTAGCTTGTTCGCCAACTCAATGCCTAAGTCTTCTGCTGTAGTGGCTGCACCCACAACGATATCTTTAATCAGACGCAGGCCATCTAAACTCGCCACCATGCCCGTCATGGTAAGCTGACCATCCTCAATGGCTGTATTGACCCCAATCGGCACCTGACAGCCGCCCTCTAGTTCTCGCAAAAAGGATCGCTCGGCTAAGCAGCGCTGGGCGGTTGGCGTATGCTCAAGCTTTTTGAGTATCTCTAAAATTTCAGGGTCATTGGTGCGGCACTCAATGCCTAGCGCACCTTGCCCGACCGCATGGAGCGAAATCTCGGACGGGATGACCTGATGAATGCGATCGCCAAACCCCAGACGATGCAGCCCAGCGTAGGCCAAAATCAGGGCATCATACTCACCATTGTCGAGCTTTTGGAGACGGGTATTGAGGTTGCCCCGCACATCCTTAAACTCAAGGTGGGGGAAGTGGTGCCGTAGTTGCGCCAGCCGCCGTAGAGAAGACGTGCCAATTACCGTACCCGCAGGCAGCGTATCAATTTGGTAATCTTTGCATTTTGGATGCACCACTAACGCATCGGCAGGGTTTTCGCGCTCGGTAATGCACCCTAGCATTAGCCCTTCGGGAAGATGAGTAGGCAGATCTTTAAGAGAATGTACCGCAAAGTCTGTATCTTGCCGCAGCATAGATAGCTCTAATTCTTTGGTAAAAAGCCCCTTATCTCCAATTTTGGCAAGTGCTACATCCAAAATGTTGTCACCCTGGGTAGTCATCGTCACCACTTCAAAGGTGCGATCTGGATAGAGCCGCTGAAACTCTCCCTGAACCCAGTGGGTTTGAACCAGCGCCAACTGGCTTTTGCGAGAGGCAAGACGAATGGTGCGAGGAGCGGTCACAACAGCGGCAGACATGGCAACAACGACTAATGAAGATAGAGAGCTTAAAACACTTTTCTCAGCTTACAGAACCGAGGGGACACTCTGTAAGAGAATGCCAGCGCGAATGATACATTTGTTGACTTTTGGGTGTTTACCTTTTGGTGGCCTAGGGACTAACCTGCACCCCTCGCCAGAACGCAATGTAGCCCTCAATATTTTTGGCTGCGTCCTTCGCCTGAGGATAGTACCAGGCTGCGTCTGGATTTACCTTGCCATCTACCGTAATGCTGTAGTAGCTTGCAACCCCTTTCCAGGGGCACGTCGTGTGGGTGGCACTGGGCTGAAAATAGTCTTTGTTGATGGCGTCAGCAGGGAAGTAGTAGTTCCCTTCTACAATTTCACAGCGATCGCTCTCAGCCAATACGGTATCGTGCCAAATTGCTCTTGTCATAAACGTTAAGCGCTGCTCCTAGCCTAAACTTTAACTTTTCCATTTCAAATGAAATGTTTGCTGTCAATTGGGGGAATGATCTACATAGCATTGCTACCCCTCTTAAATTATGACAGGCTTTCCTGCTCATTGAGTCCACCACGATTCGCTCATGGTTAAGCGATTCAGCGACATTGTTGCGCTGAAGTAATGCGCCCAATCGCGTTTCAAGAGATTTAACGCCAATCTAGAGTTTTAGTTCGCTGATGTTTCGACGAGTTCAATTCCCCACCTATGCGTCACCAGCGTCGCCAGCAAACCGTTCTGCTCAATGAGTCAGATCAAGATCTACAGTTAGCCCGTAAGGATGCGGTCAGTGCGCTGTTCGTCTGGTTTTTTCTAGAAGGCTTGAGCCTTATAATTTTGCCTAGCTTTCAAATGATTCAGGGTTCAAATAGACTTTCAATCTGGCTTTCTATCACCATCCCCGCAGGAATTCTCGGCGCGGTACTCATGGGCATTAGCTCTTGGTGGGTCAAATGGACGCAGGAAAAAATTGATCGGCAAAATGCTAATAAACAGCTTTATGTCACCTTATCTCAAGCGATGGGATGGTTAGGGTTAGTTGGGATTGGATTGCCCATCATTGTTGTGGGCGTAGAGCTTTACCTCGCACTAATGCGTGGACCAAAGTAAGCCTTGTGCAAGCAGGGGCTAAAGCTGCGGCGTTTTTTTGGAACCCGAAATGGCGCGGAGGTAAGGCTGCGGATCTTGAGCAACCCAGCCCAGAGCAGATCGATAGCGCAGCTCAAACCGAAGCGCAGAGGTAGATGCTGCTTTAACATTGGCAATCACCTGACCCCGCTGCACAGACTGACCCACCTTAACGCTGGGTAAATCTAGGTAACCATAGCGGGTTTGACGACCTCGCGCATGGTTAATCACAACCATATTGCCCCAAGGTTTTTGTACCCCCACAAAGGCAACGGTTCCATCAGCAACGGCATATACGGGTGTTCCGGATGCGGTCGCTAAGTCAACCCCGCTTGCAAAGACAATGGCATTGCTAGGGCCATTGGGCTGCCAGCCATAGGTTCGCATCACGGCTGCGGGTTGCGGCAGTGGGTAGTGGTCTTGTTGCAAAAATGCGTCAACTTGAGTGGGTGACTGCTTGGGAAGGAAGGTTGCGGCAGCTGATCCTGAATTCACGGGTGACCAGTTTATCCCTGGCACAAAGACGGTTTTTGGGTTTTTCTGACAGCCATTTACCTCAAACAAAACATCGGATTTAACCTGATAAGCTTGCGCCGCAGACTGAAGGGTCTGACCTGTCGTCAGCGAAACGACAATCCCGTTATAGGGCGGGATGACTAAGATTTGGCCTGGTTTAACCTTTCCTGTCCGCACCAAAGGGTTCATGCCCATCAGGGTTGTACTAAGTAACCCGTAGCGATTGGCAATTTGGGTAAGCGTCTCTTTAGGCTGAACTTTATGGGCTTGCAAACGTTCTAGCACGGGTCGATGGGGGCAGTCTGTAACGATAGGCAGAGCGATCGCCTTTTTCTGAATCATTCCCAGCCCAATGCCTGCAATACTACTTAACCCTACGCAGGCAATTCGCTGATAAAGAAACACCGTACGCTTTTTAACCCTCAAATCTGGATCGTAGGAGGGAGTTATCATGGGCCACCTAACGTTCTTCAACTCTCTTATTGTGCCAAACGGCTCTCTAATCTTGCACTTCGATAGCCTATTGAGGCTTTTCAGGGCAGCAACCACCTTCTAAAATTGAGTAGCCTACAAGAAGCTTTGGTTTTCATAAGCCTAAGCAATACGACTTTTATCCAGCAAAGCAGAGCGAACAAGATGATGGATGGACAACGACGGAGGTTTAGATCTTTGCGATGGGGTGGGTTGGTGATCGCACTCCTTGGGCTACAAAGCGGCTGTACAGCAATCAAGCCTCCCCTACCATCAGCAAGTCCCGTTGCTGGCACCGCTTCGCCGTTACCGACAACCGTTTCTGCTGCTGGCACCGCACTACCGCCTAACTTCGTGGTTCAGGTGGTTCAGAAAGTAGGGCCAGCAGTGGTGCGAATCAACTCTACCCGTACAGTGCAAGACACCAGCACCGACTCTCCCTTGGGACGCTTTTTTGAAATTCCGCAGCAGAACCGCAGCACTGAACGAGTTGATCGCGGAACGGGGTCAGGCTTTATTTTTGATGCCCAAGGTTTGGTGATGACCAATGCCCATGTCGTTGATAAGGCCGATCAGGTGACGGTATTGCTCAAAGACGGTCGTCAGTTTAAGGGCAAGGTACTGGGGGAAGATACCCTGACAGATATCGCAGTCATTAAAATTGAAGCGTCAAACTTGCCGACGGTCAGTCTTGGCAACTCTAAAGCGCTGCTGCCAGGAGAATGGGCGATCGCCATTGGCAACCCCTTGGGGTTAGACAACACAGTCACCGTAGGCATCATCAGCGCCACGGGGCGATCAGGGTCTGAAATTGGCATCTCAGATCGGCGGGTGCGCTTTATCCAAACCGATGCAGCCATTAACCCGGGTAATTCTGGAGGACCCCTCCTTAATGCATCAGGACAGGTGATTGGCGTTAACACCGCTATTATCCAAAATGCTCAAGGACTCGGATTTTCGATTCCTATTGACTCAGCCAAGCTGATCGCTCGGCAGTTAGTCGAAAGCGGCAAGGTCGAACACGCCTATTTGGGGGTGCAGATGGTAGACCTTACGCCTGAACTCCGCGATCAGATCAACCAGCAGGAAAAGCTTAAGCTAGATGCTGAGAAGGGCGTTTTAGTCGTTAAGGTAATGCCCAACTCTCCTGCGGCAGCGGGCGGCATAAAATCTGGCGATCTGGTGCAATCTATCAACGAACAGCCCATTCGTACGACGGATGATGTCCAGCAGGCCGTGGAGGCGGCGCGACCTGGTGGCATGATTACAGTTCAGGTCAATCAACAGGGCAAGCCGCGCAGTTTACGCATCACCTTAAGCAAGCTAGACCCTCAAGAACTCACCAGCGGCGATCGCCCCTAGCGCCCCCATCAGGTGTTAAGATTTTGCAGAATTTGCGGCACACACCTGCGGCATCACATTGATGAATTCCACGACTCATTCCACTACAGGTTCTTCTACCCATCATGAATGCGAGCGAAAATCGCCCTTTGCGACAAACTTCCTTTGTTTTGCCGATTGTTGGCATCATCCTGCTGCTCACGGTTGTGTACGACTTTACCGTGCGGCTATTTACCCTTCAGGGAGATAAACCCGACCTACAGCTTAGCTTTCTCAATGAGCTGATTGACCGAGGGGTAATTGCGCTGTTGGGGTTAGCCCTAGTCTATGCAGGTTTTTGGATTAACCAGGTCTTGGGTAAAGCTGTGCCAAGTTCAGCGCCAAATTCAGCATCAGATACTGCTGCCTCGCCCTGGCGTAATTCCCAGTTTTGGACATTCATTGTTGCTAGCCTTCTGGGACTAATCTTTCTGCTGCTGATCCCCTTTCATTTCAGCACCTCCGGTCAGATTTTAAGTGCTGCAGCCACCCGTGCCGATCAGCAAGAGGCGCAAATTAAATTTCAAATCCAGCAGCAGCAGGAGGAGATTCAGTCTGTACTTGCCAGTGGTCAGCTTGATCAGCTCTTACAGCGCAAAGACTTAGCTGCTGACAAGCTGGCAATGTTGCAAGAGCTTAAAAAAGATCCCAAAGCCTTCGATAAGAAGGCCGCTCAGCAATTAGATGAAATGAAAAAGCAAAAGCAGCAGGCACTCGATCAGGTTGGCAAAGAAGTGTCTCTCAATCGCTGGCGCGCTGAAGTGCGAAGTTTGCTGCTCGCCCTTGGCTTTATTGCCATTGGCTGGACAGGTTTACGAGATGCTCGGTAGCACCTTAAACCCCACCCGTTAATAGCTCTGCAAATAGGCGTTGATCTTCATCGACCCCTAAAGTTGTTGACACAAATCTTTCAAATTGTCGTACAACAGACGCTAACAGGGTTTGATTGTGATGCGTAGCCTAAAACTCTGCATTGCGCTAGAACTTTAACCCCACATTTTGTTCGTTTTCTTGCCTAAATGATTCATTTAGATGTCTCCCTTATGAGAACCTCTAGCTGTATTGCTCTGATTGCCACAATGTGTGTGGGTGTTAGTCCCTATGCCGCTGCAAGCCCCCTACAAAGATCTATTCTGACGGCAGAGCTATCTGAGGTTCCCATTATTCCCCTTGAAAAAAGCCTACTTCCGCAGCATGTTTATACAGAGGCAAATCGTGGGAGTGCTGGTGCAGATATCCAGTCCCACGTTCTCGCAAATGCCGTTGTGCGTGGGCTGCTTGTGGCAAATCGTACGGGCGAAATTGCCTATGCGGCTTCTCTTAGCTATAAAGTCCAAAATGTAGTGCGTAACCTTCGACGTGGGGAAGCCCTGGGGAAAGCTAGCAAACTTGCGGGTGTGTCTCGTCGTGTGGTTGCTCGTTTGCTGAAGCTGGGGGCTTATGAAGCGGCTATTAATTAGTTCTGGTTATAAGCAGCCAACCTTTGGAGATGGGGATGAATTTAGGGCGAATTTTAATGTGGGGCACTGGTATTGCCTTCCTCTGGCTAGCGACACCCCAAGAAATTGAAGCTATTGAAGTTCGCTCTGGCTCTCAAACGGTGATCGCCTGTGACATCTTAATCGTAGGAGGCGGGCTGGCTGGCACTGCCGCAGCTTACGAGGCGCTTCACGCAGGGCGTACCGTCTGCATGACGGAGCTAACGGATTGGATTGGCGGGCAGATTTCATCCCAAGGCACTTCTGCACTGGATGAGACGGCAATTCAGCGATCGCAGCAGCTTTTCCCCAGAGGATACCTAGAATTTCGGAACGCCATTTTTGACCAAATTAAGCAGAAAAGCCCAGGCAACTGCTGGGTAAGCGCAGCCTGCTTTTTGCCCCATACGGGCAACGATATTTTACGAGAGATGCTGGTGCGTGCCCAAAAGCAGGGCAAAGGGAAGCTGCTGTTTTTTCCTAACACAGTTGTTAAGTCGCTCCAGATTAGCCCTCCGGCGACAGGTGCTAAGGTTTTGTCAGTGAGGGCAATTCAGCACCAGGCACAGCCCAACACGCCGCCCCTTAATTCAGACTTTTTATCCCAAGGGTGGGATGACTTTTATACAGAAGCTGATTCCCCGCGCTGGGCAAAAACCATCCTGAACTTTACTGCACCTGCTTCAGGACAGTGGATGGTCATTGAAGCCACCGAAACAGGTGAACTCTTAGCGCTAGCAGATTTACCCTATCGGGTGGGGGTTGACCCGCGCACCTACAAAGAACCTTCTAGCTCTAGTCAAACGGCCTATCCCTATTGCCCTCAGGCATTTACCTACACTTTTGCAATGGAGTCTACTGCACAGCCAGAATCCGCTGACCCACCACCGTTTTACAAACAGTACGAGCCGTTTTATAGCTACGACAGCGATCGCTATGCCAAAGACCCTGCGCTAGTGTTTACCTACCGCCGCATTTGGAGTACAGACCGCCAACCAAACCAATATTCTGTCGTCAATTCTGGCGATATCTCGATGCAAAACTGGGGCGGGGGCAATGACTACGGCCCCGGAAACCCGACAGATAATTTGCTTTATACCCGTCAGCAGTTGAGTGAGCAGGGTCAGCTCACCCCCAATGGCTGGAAGGGTGGTTTGCGGGTCAGCAGCTTAAAGGGCGGGGAAGAACTGGCTCAAGGTTATTTTTACTGGCTGCTGGCAGGCACAACTGACTCAAAACTAGGCTCCAAGGCCAAAAAACCGTGGCCTAACTTGCGCTATCTCAAAGGGTTTGATTCTCCGATGGGAACCGCCCACGGGCTTTCAAAATTTCCATACATCCGTGAAGGTCGTCGCCTCATTGGACGCGATAGCTATGCCTATGCCGACGGATTTACCATTAGCGAAACGGATGTGTCTGCCAAAGACTATCGCCAGCCGTACTACCGCGACACCCTATCGAGCCGCGCCTACCGCGATCTTGTTACGTCTCTAGCTGGACTCAATGCCATTGATGTAATTACGGGCAAAGTTTCATTAGAGCAGGTCAAACTGCGATCGCGGGCGCGGCTGTACCCCGATAGCGTGGGGATTGGGCACTACCCCATCGACTTCCACCCCTGCATGGCAGAATCCCCCCCTGAAAAGCCAGAGAATACGGAGCGAATGGGCGAACGTCAGGGCGCACACGTCACCTATCCCTACCAAATTCCGCTAAGGGCGATGATTCCACCTCGGATTGATAACCTAATTGTGACGGGCAAAAATATTGCCACCAGCCACATCAGCGCCGCAACGTACCGCGTCCACGGCTTTGAGTGGTCGGCAGGAGCCGCAGCAGGTACCACCGCAGCCTTTGCCCTAGAGCAAAATATTTTGCCTTACCAACTCATCGAAAACATTCCCCGTGCTAATCTGCGCCTCGAAGCGCTCCAAAAACGACTGAACGATCGTCAAAACCCAACGGCATTTCCAGGCGTATCTCTTTTGAATTAAGCATTATTACTCAAGCGTGTCTGGATCTATCCCTAACGCCCGTAACTGTTCCATAAGTCGGTTGGCCTTTTGCTCAGCCGCTTGTCGCGCTGCTGCTTCCGTTTTTGCTCGCTGCGCTTCAAGTTCCGCCCGCTGTGCTTCAAGCTGTGCCCGCTGAGACTCAAATTCTGCCCTTTCTGTGGGCGTAGGATATCTCTGCCCCGCTTGGTCATACCAGTAGAGCAATTCCCGTTGTCTACAGCCGTAGCTGCCGAGTTCTACACCAATTCCTAGGTCAATTTCCGGCATCCAATAGGGCTTTGTTTCCTCACTTTGAAGCATATATTCCCCGTTGATAAGCTTATACACCTGGAAACGAGCCTTTCTTTTGCGCAGTGGAGCGTAAACCACATAGTAGAGAATTCCAATCGCCTGATAAATGGCTAACTTTTTAGAATGCTCTTGGCGATAGGCTTTAGAAACTACCTCTAATACAAATAAAGGAATGACCTGTTCATCCCATAAAACATAGCTAGGCCGCAGGTTTTCGTCCTCTGCGGCTTTAACACCCAAGCTCAAAAAACCGTCTGGGGCAATGCAGGGTTCGTCAGGGTCGTAGTATAGCCCCAGATCGATTCCAAATAGCCAGTCAGTGCGGTTTCGCCACTGGTCTAAAAGAATGGCCTTAAGCAACCCTGGAATCAATTCTTGAAGTTCACTATCCACAGGTCTATCATCCGAATCGGGTAGCTCTTCGGCGGTGGGTAAACCATCCCGAAACTTAAAGTCTTGAATGGTGGGGTTACGCTTGTGGGCGGCGGCAGAGAACCCTGCAATGGATAGGCTACTTTTTTGGGCTAGGGGCGAAGTTGACATCTTCATAGCCTCGCTGACTGAATCTACTTTAGTGTAGCTAAACCAGGTTTGGGAACACGAAGTCTTCTTAAATGCTGCGTGATTAGCAAGAGTGACCACTTTGCTCTTCAGTGTTTGCCGCCCATAAATGGAGTGCCCCAATGTCTCCAATTTTCTTTATTGAAGGGCGATCGCCATTTTTCAATCTGCGATCGCTCCATATGCTGACGAGGGCGCGTTGCGGCTGGGGCATAAGTCCAAAAGCCAATACTGACGCTAACGGGTAAACTGTGAATGCGGTGGGCTGCAATATAGTTACGGACGTAGCGTTTGCAGTCATGCACCCCTTTCCAACGCTGGTTTGCTTTGCAGGTTTCACCCACATAGAGGAGCAAAGGCGATTGCTCATGATCAATTACAAAATAAAGGGCGGCTAACCCAGGTTCTTCGGCAGGCCAGCGCCAAAATTCAATGTTTTGCGATCGCAGCCTAAACGGGTCAAGGTTTTCTAGATCAGTCCCCAATCCCTGCCCATCAAACAGCGAGATCTGGGCAGGTGGGGTTTCTTGAATCACCTGCTGCTGGTACTGAAAAATTCGCTGCTTCCAAGCACAAAGGCTGTGAACACTCATTTTCAGCAATGGCGACGCATTGAGACTAGAGTGTCGAATGTCTCTTAGCGCTAGATCTGAAAAAAGCGACGGCTGCTCTAGCAAAGGTAAAGTCCTGAGCAATGCTTTAACCCAGATACTATACCGCAGGCTATCAGCACCTTATATTCTTCAAATAAATCTCTATTGAGAGATCAAGGTCGTCTTTGGCATCTTAAAAATCTGGTCATAAAACTGCACAAGGCTGTCAATATTTGCTCTTAGAGAATATTTTTCGACCACTCGCGTTCGCGCTTTTTGCCCCAATAGCGCAGACATTTCTGGATGGTGTGCAAATAAAGGCAGCAACGTTTGCAGTTCACTCCGCGCCCGCTGCGGATTTAAAACTACACCAGCGCCACCGCTCAATACCTCGCCATCTGCACCCACATCCGTTGCCATGCAGGCGACCCCACACCCCATCGCCTCTAATAGCGATAAAGACAGCCCTTCTACAAAAGAGGGCAAAATAAACACGTCTGAGCCGCGCAGAATATCAATCCGGCGCTGCTCATCTAGAATATTGCCCATCCATAAAATGTTGTTTTCAGGGCCGTAGGCAGGCATAAGAGACGTAAGGAGTGAGCCGTCTCCCACCAGCACCAGCTTGCAGTCATCGGGCATGGCGGCCTGTAGCCACGCCTTCAGCAAAGATTCCACATTTTTTTCGACCGCGATTCGCCCTTGATAAACAAAGACGCGGTTGGCGCCAATTTCATCTCTAAACCGAGAGACTCCTGGTGAATATTTTTCTACATCCACCCCATTAGGGATAATAATGAGCCGCTCTAAGGGCACCCCTAAACGATGCAATAACTCTTTCTGTGCCTCACAAAAAATGATCACCGCATCATAGTTTGCCAAAAAGGGTGCGTAGAGCTGGTACATAAACTGCTGCGTACCAGAAGATAAATTGCGGTGCTTATGGCTAAAGGGCGGGTGAAAGGTTGCGACCAGCGGCACCCCTAGCTCTTCGCAAATCTCTGGCAAGACAAAATCTAGTGGAGAGAGCGTTAAAGATGCGTGAACTAAGTCTGGCTTTAGTCCCTTTAAAGCTTGAAACAACACTTTGCTAGAGCGCAGACTGGGGATGGTATAAATCTGGGATTTATAGATAAACGGCAGCGTGACTTCTTGACACTCGGCCTGAAGGGACTGGGGCGCAGGGTCATTCCCAGAAAACTCCACTTCTTCTTCTTGAGCAAAGTGGAGAAAGCTCACCTGATAGCCCCGATCTAAGAGGGCGTTTGTCACTTCTCGACTGTAGGTGACATTGCCACAGGCAGGCGATCGTTTTCCAATCCAAGCAATGTGCATTTAAATCTTAAGCAGATTAACCTTACGCAGACTCACGATCCGCTAATTCAGCAGTACCGGAAATATACCAGGTTAAGAGTCCCCCTGTCACAACCAGCGTGGCTAAGCTCAACAGCACCCACTGAAGGCCAAAAAAGGTCTCGGCAACGCCTGCTAACGCTAAGGGTAAGCTCAGAGCAATATTGACCGCGTTGTTCTGAAGACCAAATACTTTACCGCGTAAATCTTCTGGGGTTTGCTCTTGCATGGTGGTCTGCATGGGAACACCTACGAGAGCAGCACAAACACCAATGGCAGATAGCAGGCTCAAGGAAAGCCAGAGGTGATGGGTAGAAAAGGCCAGAGAAAAGAACGCGACACCCATCCCTAAAGATCCGTACAGGCTCAAGATCCGGTAAGAAACATGATGGACAATTCGGTTCAGCACCCCAATGCCAATCACCATGCCAACGCCCCCTGCGGCAAGCAGTAGGCCAAATTGCGATGATTTAATTTCTGGCAAAACCTCAGCCATGCGGACGACTAAGACCGCTAGCGCAGCAAAGATTGAAAACAAGATCACAAGCTGTATCAGCGCACCTTTAATGCGGCGATGCGCATTAATAAACTCAAGCCCGTCTTTGATGTCTGCCCAAACTTGCCCCATATCTGTGACTTGAGGGCGACTGGCTTCGTTGGTCGATAAAAACATTAGCAATAGTCCGGCGATCGCATAGCTGCCCCCTACCACCAGCTCTCGACTAAAAGACCCCACCCAAGGCAGATGACCCAAGAGCGCTGTCGAAAGCTCTAGCAGCGGGTCGCCTGCGGCAAACCCTACCACCACCGCCAGCATCATCGTAAAGGTGTAGAGCGAGTTAGCGCTGAGGAGCTGGGGCTTATCGACAATCAGCGGAATGGTGGACTGCTCGGCAGGGGCAAAAAACTGAGTGAGGGCTGAGACCAAAAACGTAACCCCTAAAACCATCCAAAAGCCAAGGGGCACCTGCAAAAAATTGCCGTAGGGTTTAACGGCCCACAGCAGTAGAGGCAGGAGCAACACAAGGCCGCCCCTGAGGACATTGGTCAGCACCATCGTCCATTTTTTAGACCAGCGATCGACGAGTACCCCAGCAAAGGAGCCAAACAGCACCGCCGGAATGGTAAACGCCACCATGACCGACGACACCCAGCCGCTGACCGTTTGGCCTTCGGTTTGAAACTGGGTTGTGATGAGCGCAATCATCAGCACCAGATAGACTTTATCTGCAAGCTGTGAAAAGACTTGACCTGCCCACAAAAATAAAAAGTTTTGGTTTTGAAGAACTTTCCAAAAGCTGGGCTTACTCTCGCTGAGTTCAGAATCAAACGTCATCTCCCCAACCGTCTCTTCAACCCCATCACTAACGCTATGAGGCACATCTGTCTTCATTGCTGCTGCCGCCGCTATGGCGCTGCCATTTGTCGAGCCTGAGCCAGTAAAGGGAGGACGAGATGCCCCTGGCGCACTATTGGGCGATAGCGGCGCGCCCGAAGCCCGCAAGGGTGAGTTGAGCGTATCTCGCTGGGAAGAAGAGTCTGGCGCACGAGTCATGGGCAAGCAGCAGCAGAAACGGTAATGGGCTGGGACTGAACCGAGGGCGATGGAATGAAATGAGGAAGAAAGCAGCTCTCAAGTAAGGCGGCAGAACGAATCGGTCGGTCGGTATGATACTGCACATAGGTTCGCAGCGCCTGTTCTACCTTAAGCCATTCTTGGGCAGAATCTGCTAGGTTTAGCAGCTCTAAAGGTGGGGTGTGGGCTTGGGGCAGTACCTCTTGTACTCGAACGAGCTGCTGAAGCAACATCAGTTCTGGCGCAGAAAGGGTGAGCGCCCGTTTAGAGGATCGTCCGTAACCTGAGGGCTGTTCTTTGGCATAGCCGCCGTCCGTTGAGGAGAAATCCGCCGCAACCTCATCCGTTGGCAGAACAATGCCGCCAGCGGCAGGACTAAAGATTACTTTCCCATTCCCCATTCCCTCGGGGTTAACGGCTTGACCCGACAGGCTACACTGCTTGACCTGAGGTAAAATCCCCTCTAACTGAAGCAACTGTACGATGCCATAGAGCAGATGAACCAAGGGCGCTAGACCCACTTCACTCGCGGCGAGATCGCCCAGACGCTGGCAGAGCCAGTCAAAGACTTCTGCGGTGGTGTCGTGATTAGGGGGTTGGTTAAGAATCACCTCAGCCCAGTATTGTGCCACCGTTAGCTTTGCGAGATTTCGGCTAAGGGCTGGGTAAGATTCGATGGTTTCGGCTTGGGCAATTTTATCGAGAGATCGCCCTGTACTCAGCATCAAATGGTTTACCACAAACAGCTCCCCCCGACCGCCGAGCTTAGACTTAGGCTTACGGGCACCCCCAGCAACAGCTCGCACCAAACCAAGCTCACGGGTCAGAATCGTGACGATTCGATCCGCCTCCCCCAGCGGGACGCTTTTGAGATTGATACCTGTAGCCTTGTAGGTTTGACTCATGCCGAGATAGGACGAACCTGTGCGGTAATGTTTGTGCGGAAATAAATATGCAGCACTACCCATGATAGGCATAGAACCCTATGCTTTGGAGTAGGCCGATCTCACGGTAGAAGCCCGTACTCCAGAACTTTAGATTTTTGGGAACCAGAGGCCAAAGGAGCTGATTTGCTGACGTGTCCGATTGACGTGCCCAACTACGTACCTATACAAAAATCTAATCACTCCTGATACAAAAACTAATCTTTCAACGTTGTCACATTGCTTAATATTCTGTTACAACGAGGGTGAGGCGCGACCGAGGAAAAGCTTCATGTTTAGTGGATTTGCTAGCGCTGAAGGTTCAATGCAGACAGATTTTGGCGAGCAGATGCTCAACACGGTTGCCAGTCAGTCGATCCGGCGTATGTTTAGCCAGAGCGATACGGTTGACGTGAGCATCCGATGTTTTCCTTCAAGTAAGCTCCTTCAGGGGAATGTTGACAGCATTAAGATGCAGGGCCGTGGCCTTGTGATTAAGCGTCAGTTTCAGGTGGAGGAAATGTCCTTTGAAACCGATGCGATCGCCATTGATTTTGGCTCGGTACTGCGGGGCAAAATTCAGCTCAAGCAGCCGACCCAGGCGATCGCCCAGATCATTTTGTCTGAAGACGGTATCAACAAAGCGTTTAATGCAGAGTTGGTCACAAAACTGCTGGATGATGTGTGGCTATCGGAGGGCACGGGGATCGATGAGCCTGTGTCCTTTGACAGTATTGCAATGAAGCTACTGCCTAATAACCAGGTTGAAATCCGAGCCAAGGTTAACGCACCGAGCCGAGACACTCCCATTCCGATTGCGGTGAAGACTGGCTTGTCTGTCGAGCGGCGGCGACGGCTTTTGTTTACAGAGCCAGCGTTTTTAGCAGATCAGATTCCTGAAGATCTTCAGGAGCTTTCTAGGCAAATTACGACTGAGTTTGTCGAGCTTCTAAACGGTATGGTTGATATGGATCGCTTTGATCTAGACGGCGTTGAAATGCGAATCAACCGCGTTGAAACTCAACAGCATCAGCTCTTGTTTAGTGGCTATGCCCAAATTAATCGCTTTCCAGGGTCGCCGTAGGTCTGGGCTATTGTCTAACGATTCACGAATATCTCTTTCAACGGTGCCGTCAGACGGGCAACTCATCCTAAAATAGCGGAATAAATCTTGTTCGCTGTATCGTTCCGTCTAACGCCATTATGTTTAGATTTCGCGCATTGTTGTCCTGCTTATTTGTGATGTTTGCCTTTGTTTTAGTGAGCTGTGGTGGCCCTAGTACGGTTGCAGTTGCTCCGACCTATACGGAGGCGCAGCTCCAGAAAATTCAGCAGTATCTCCCTGAAATTCAAAGTGCCTACGGGCGCTTAGATGCCTTGGGTACTGCAATCCAAGACCGAGAGTGGCAAGAGGTTCGTAGCACGATCCGAGGGCCGTTTGGGTCAATGATTCAAGATTTGAAGTATGTCACCTCCAATCTGCTGCCCTCAGAGCAAAAGGCTGCACGGGATATTTCTCGCAGCATATTTCAAGACTTTATTGAAATCGACCAGGCCGCCGTTGCCACCAACGTGGATGCTGCTTTAAGAGGCTTTGAGAGCGCTACGAAGGATATTGACGCATTTTTGGGTGGTTTGCCTGAGATGCCAGCGACTGAAGCTCCAGCTGCTGCCGAGGTGGAAGCCCCAGCCACCGCTGAGGTTGAAGCGACTTAACCAATACGGGTTTAAAACCCTAGCGCTGTCAATAAACCCTGTAAAATCAGGGAAGAAATCGCGGATTCTGTACCAGTTTTGAGGTCAGAATTCGCTTTTTTTGTGGATAGACTTTGCGTTGGGGAGCGGCTGTTATGAACGTTGGCATTATTGGTGGGGGCGTGGTAGGAGCGGCGATCGCCCATCGACTCAGCACCCACCCCAATTTAGAAGTACAGGTCTTTGAACAAAACCCTCCTCAACAGCTAGAGGCCACGGGAGCCGCTCTAGGGGTACTTTCGGCGGTTATTAGTTCAAAGCTCAAGGGCAAACATCTTACGTTAAGGCTAGAGAGCTTACGGCTTTACGAAACCTTGATTCCAGCGCTAATTGAAGATACAGGTCTAAGTATTCCCTACAATCGCCACGGTATTTTGCAATTGTTCTTTGATGCAGAGGATTTTGCGCGACGGACTAAAACCCAATCGGTGCGGCAACAGCAGGGATTTATCCTTGAGAATTGGTCACGGCAGCAGCTTGTCGAACACTACCCAGAACTAGCAGAAGCGCGATCGCACGAAACGGGGGCGATCGCCGTGGGTGCAGTCTACTCTCCCCAAGATCGCCAGATTGATCCCGTGGCCTTAACCCAATCGCTGATTCAGGGGGCAACTCAAAATGGGGCACAGTTTCACTTTAATGCTGAGATTTCCGGTTTTCGTAGTGAGGCAGGCACAGAAAATCAGCGGGTGACGCACTTGTGTAAGGGGCAAGACGCGATCGCCGTTGATTGGGTGATTGTTTCAGCAGGCTTAGGCTCAGCGGCTTTAACGCAAACCCTCGCGCAGCCGATCCAAATTCGCCCTGTGTTAGGACAGGCGCTGCATCTGCGCTGCCCTAAGGCCATGAGAATAGACAGCCCCGTCCTTAATGGAGAAGATATTCATCTGGTGCCCCTGAGTGAAGATGAGCTTTGGGTGGGGGCAACCGTTGAATTCCCCGATGACAAGACTATCCTTGAGCCGGATCCCTTGAGGTTGGAGGCATTACGGCAGAAGGCGATCGCCCTTTACCCAGCGCTTGCCCATGCCGAAATTCTGCGCACTTGGCAAGGGTTGCGCCCCCGACCCGAAGAACGAGCGGCTCCCGTTATTGAGCGGCTTCCAGGCTATCAAAACGTACTGATTGCCACAGGGCACTATCGCAACGGCGTTTTGCTGGCTCCGATTACCGCCCAAAAGATTGAAGCTTACCTTGAAGCGGCACTGTAAACTCCTATAATGCGCTTAGGATTCTGCAAACAGCGCTTTCAGTCTTTTTTAAAGGAATTTCGCAGCCATGCCATTTCCAAGAACCAGCGGAATTCTGCTTCACCCCACCAGTTTCCCAGGCCCCTACGGGATGGGCGATTTGGGGGGACAGGCGCGACAGTTTATTGATTTTTTAGCTAAAAGCGGTCAGCGGCTGTGGCAAATTTTGCCCCTTGGCCCTACAGATTATGGCAACTCGCCCTACATGAGCTTTTCAGCCGCCGCAGGCAATCCGCTGCTCATTAGCGTTGATGTATTGGTCAGCGAAGGGCTACTCTCTAGCGAAGATCTTCAGGGGCTGCCAGACTTTAATCCAGACTTTATTGAGTTTGAGCGAGTCGAAAACTGGAAAATGCCGCTGCTCCATAAGGCCAGCTTTCGGTTTAGAGACACCGCGCCACCCCTTAAGCAAACTGCCTTTGCTAATTTTTGCGCCGCTAAAGCTCACTGGCTAGACGATTACGCGCTATTTATGGCGCTGCACAAAACCCAGCCAGAGGGCATGTGGAGTGCTTGGCCGATTCCTCTGCGTGATCGCCATCCTGAAGCCCTTAAAACTGCAAGAGAAGCCCTCGCCGATGAAATCTACTGTCAAAAATTTTGGCAGTTTGAATTTTTTCGGCAGTGGAGCGCCCTCAAGCAGTACGCCAACCAGAACCATATTCAGATTTTTGGAGATATCCCCATTTATGTCTCCCTCAATAGCTCGGACGTGTGGGCAAATCCAGACCTGTTTCAGCTTGACGACGAAAAACAGCCCATCTTTGTCGCAGGCGTCCCCCCTGACTACTTTGCGGTAACGGGTCAGCGTTGGGGCAACCCCCTTTACGATTGGAAGCACCTTGAGGCGACAGATTTTGCCTGGTGGGTGAACCGCTTCAAAGATTGCCTTGAGCTAGTCGATCTCATTCGGATTGACCACTTTCGAGGGTTTGACTCTTACTGGGCGATTCCGGCAGAAGAAGAAACCGCCATTAAAGGGGTGTGGCTCTACGGCCCTGGCGAAAAGCTGTTCTCAGCCGTGCGCGATGCTCTGGGCAGCCTCCCCATCATTGCGGAAGATTTGGGCGATATTGATCAAGCCGTTTTAGACTTGCGCGATCAGTTTGGCTTTCCAGGCATGAAGATTTTACACTTCGCCTTTGGCAGCGATGGAGGCAACCCCTACCTGCCCTACAACACCATCCACAACAGCGTGATCTATACGGGCACCCACGACAACGACACAACCCTCGGCTGGTACGAGGCCGCTTCTGACTACGAAAAAGAGCGCTTTTCTAAATATCTAGGCGGTGTTAGTCCTCACGGCGTGGCCTGGGACATGATTCGGGTTGCCATGAGTTCTGTGTCGAACCAGGCCATTGTGCCGCTCCAAGATGTCTGCTGTCTGGGCACTAATGCCCGTATGAATACCCCAGGCACCGTTGACAACAACTGGCGCTGGCGGTATCGGGCTGATGCGCTGCGACCAGAGTATGGTGATCGCCTCCTTGAAATGGCTGAAATTTACGGTCGGTATGTCTCTCTTCCGCCGCTGGATCTGCAAACCAATGCCACGGATTCTGGTTCAGAGACTGACTCGTAACAGCCTACGATACACTTTGCATCATCACCGATGGAATAAAGTTCAGCTCCAAGTGCAGCCACATATTAGATCTCTGTCGAAAAGAACTCATTCCATCCTGCTTTTGTTTTTATCGAAATATGCATATCTTGAACAAAGTTCGCCACATTATTTAAAACTGTGGTGAATTCTTCGTCGCTCAGCAACGCACAAAGAGAACAAGAGAATGATTGATAATCCACAAAATCAAAGCGTTTACCTTTATAGATGTAGCTACCCTCCATAACATCAAGCTCCGCCACATCAGTTTGCAGCCTACAAATAAACGTTACAGAGTGATCCAGATGACCCGTAGCTCTGAGCGCCTCTAAACTGTCATCTAACCTCTTCTTCGATACTGGCTTGACGGTAATCTCATATAAATTAGTCTCTAGCCCATCAATTTCAAGCCATAAGTCAGCAGGTTTTTTGGATGTAGTATTTGTTCCAAAAACACTTTCACTTCCTCCCGCTACATTTATCGCAGAGGTACGGAAAACGCCAGACAATAACTGCGAAACAAGAAATTGAGGGAGGTTGCCAGACTCTGGATATTTGAGAGTAAATGCTACGAGTTTATTGCCTAAAGTCTGCCTTGACTCGAACAATGATTTGATATCAGCAAGCTGGTAGCTTGTTACACTTTCAGCGTATTTCCAAAGACGGAAAAAGAAATAGTCGATTAATTTTGCTCTTTTTGCTTTTCCCACCTCCATTATGATATTGAGAAATTTTACCACTGCCATTGCCGCTGATTGAGGCCGCCGACCCTTTGCCCAGTCCTCATTTAATTGATTTGCATTTTTTGCCACATTGAGGGGATCTGACTTGCCGCAAGGAATGCCGTTATCTTGAAGTGCATACCAAATACCACCTTCGAAAATAGATCGTGGGCTACACCCGTAAAAATTATTCAGCGGATCATAATTGTCATCTAAGTGCAAGCCAGTTAATGCAGTGACAACTACACCGCGAAATCCTTTGGCATTCACTTCTATAAGTTCAGTAAGTAATTTGTGAACCTCTGTAGAAGAGTCAAATTCAGGGAAATCCTCTGAACTTTTAGTTTTTGCTACTCCCAGTCTTGTATTTACATAGTATTGGCCAGAGCTATTTCGTTTGACAACACCACTCATCCAGGGATCCTCATGAATTCTTTAACAATATGCTGAAGTCGAATATTTTCGTAGATACGAAGCGCTTCCAAGATCGTAGAAAATTCGAGTACATCTAAGCGCTTCTCAAATTTTTCAATCTTGGAAACATCAGATTGATTCAAACCAATATGAGCGGCGAGTTCACCCTGTGAAATGCTGAGCCGAATTCGCTCTTTTGCGAGTTCTGTTATTAGCGACTGATAGCGCTTATCGTGGATTGTTTTATTTTTATTCATGACTTGCATGATTTTTGCTTTTATCTACCGCTCGTATCATGCTACGATTATCAAAATATTCGAAATAGGAATAATTCGATGAGAGCTGTTTCTCTGTTTAGTGGTGCAGGCGGCATGGAAGTAGGTTTCAAAGATGCTGGATTTGAAATTATGGCTGCTAACGAGATAGACAAGCACGCTTGTGATACATTTCGTGCCAACCATCCTGGGACAGTTCTTTTTGAAGGGGATATTGACGAGTGCAGGACGGAATTCAGCACATTTAGGGAAGTAGATGTGGTTTTTGGCGGACCTCCCTGTCAAGGTTTTTCTATTGCAGGCAAGATGAACCCTGACGACCCTAGAAGCAAACTGATATTTAGCTTCTGTTCGATTGTGGAGCTTATTCAACCAAAAGCGTTCGTTATGGAAAACGTGAAATCGCTTGGCTCACTTGCCAAATTTGAAGGGGTTCGTACTGCCCTCGTATCACGTTTCCAGAAGTCTGGTTACAACGTTTCTATAAATATTCTTAATGCAAAAGACTTTGGAGTACCTCAGTCTCGTGAGAGGGTGTTTTTTATCGGATTAAGAAATCAGTTCAAACCTTTTCTCTCATCGAGTTTTCAAAAATACAGAAAATTAGCCCCGACTCTACGGGATATATTGATACCTTTAGGTAAGCCAGGTACAAAAGGCAATGACCGAGTTTGCAATGCAAAAATTACGCTCGCCGTGAAACCAGTGCTAAGAAAATCTCCTTATGCTGGCATGTTATTCAATGGACAAGGTAGGCCACTTAATCCAGATGGATGGGCAAGTACTTTGCCTGCAAGTATGGGGGGGAACAGGACTCCCATTATAGATAATCATCATTTGTATCATGGTGGCACAGCATGGGTTGAAGAATACCATCGGCACTTAATGGCGGGGGGGAAACCTCAGGGGATGCATGATGCTCCTTCGTATTTAAGACGACTCACAATCAATGAAGCTGCATTGCTTCAGACTTTTCCTTCAAGCTATATGTTCTGTGGATCAAGCAGTAATGTGTATTCACAGATTGGAAATGCAGTGCCCTGTAGACTTGCAAATGTTGTTGCAGAGTGCGTGAAAGATTCGCTATTGGATGCATCTATATCAGACACTATTACTGTAGATGTCGGCAGGAATCTCGAGCTTATTCTTGCGTGAATTGGAAATCTAACTCCTGTGTAAACCTCTAAGTTGAGCTGCGATCGCCGTGCTTGCCGCCGTTTTATATGGTCAAGAAGATTTACGCCTAGAGCAGGTCGAAGACCCCACGCCAATTGCTGGGGAAGTTGTCATTGAAGTCACTGTTGCTACCACCTGCGGAACCGATCTCAAAGTATGGCGGCGAGGAGGTCATGCGCGGATGCTTAAGCCCCCTACTCTGTTTGGGCACGAGGCTGCTGGGCGCATTGTGGCGCTGGGTGATGGGGTGACGGGGTGGAGTGTCGGCGATCGCGTTGTACCCAACAACTCAGCGCCCTGCATGAGCTGCTTTTTCTGCAACCGTCAAGAATATTCCTTATGTCCTGATCTCACGTTTAATAACGGCACCTTTGCCCAATATCTAAAAATTCCAGCTCCTATTGTTCGCCATAACCTATTGCGGGTTCCCGAAGGCGTACCGGATGCGCTGGCTTCTCTGACAGAACCTCTGGCCTGTGTTTTGCACGGCGTGGCGCGGTCTGGGTTTTCGCCAGAGCTAAAGCAGCGCTGGGGCTGTGCGCCTAAAGTTGTGGTGATTGGGGATGGGGCGATCGGCCTTATGTTTGTGGGTGCCCTAGCCCATCAGGGTGCTGAAGTGACCTTATTTGGCGGCTCCGATCAGCGGTTGCAAATTGGCGAAAAATTTGGCGCGGCGCACACCTTTAACCATCGACAGGTAGAGAGCATTCCTGCCGTTGTGAAAAGCCTCACCGCAGGGATGGGAGCCGATATTGTCGTGGAGGCCACAGGGGTGCCCAGCGTTTGGGAAACGGCGATCGCCTGTGGTCGCCCTGGCGCAACGGTCAATCTTTTTGGGGGCTGCCCCCGCAACACGCAGATTAGTGTTGATACAGAACAGCTCCACTACAGCGAACTCACTCTCAAAGGCGTATTTCACAACACGCCCTTCTATGTCCGGCAGGCTTTAGACCTGATAGCCAGCCGCGTGCTGCCCCTAGAGCTAATAATCAACGATCAGCAGCCTTTCCACAATTTAGGACAGGTCTTTGAAGACATGAAGCAGCGAAAAACCATTAAGGCCGCGATTATGCCCTAGCGCAAACCCATTAGCGCAAGCTGATAATCGCCAAATAGATACCTAGGCTAATAGCCACAATCCAAAGGCCACTCACAATGGCACCTGGAATCATGGTCAAAATAGCAAAGCCGCGTAGTCCTAAAATTACGGTGGCAGCAATCAACGTGCCCCAAAATAACGGTGTGAGCCAAGACGGTTTCAATAAAGACATGATTCAAATTTTGTAAAAGGGCTGTATCTCCAGCATCAAGTCTCAGAAGTTCATGTCCAAACACAAGTGCTGCGTTGGTTATCATGGTTTTGGCGCTGTTGACTCTGGCTGAACTGTGGGCAAAAAATCCTGAGCTTTTTGCTCAAATTGAGCAATGCCATAGTTTACGGCAATGGATAACCCGCTGCTCAGCACCAGCGTTAGCACGATGCATCCGGCGATGCCGATGAGAATTTGCTGCGGAATGGATTTCATAAGCATTTTTACGGATGTTTTCATGGGTGCTGCGAATTACTTTACAAAAGTCCCATCTTTTCCCAGCATAGATAAAGGACAACAACCCCTGTCGGAGAAATTCTGTGGAACGTACATTTTTAGCCATTAAGCCAGACGGCGTACAGCGCAAACTGGTAAGCGAAATTCTAGGTCGCTTTGAAGCAAAGGGGTTTACCTTGGTCGGGCTAAAGCTCATGACCGTGAGCCGCGACCTTGCCGAGCAGCACTATGGCGAACATAAAGAAAAGCCATTCTTCGGTGGTTTGGTAGATTTTATTACCTCTGGACCAGTGGTTGCAATGGTGTGGGAAGGCAAAGGTGTTGTAGCCTCTGCCCGTAAAATTATTGGTGTGACCAATCCCCTCAACTCTGAGCCTGGAACCATTCGGGGTGATTTTGGCGTGGATATTGGTCGTAACATCATTCACGGCTCTGATGCACCCGAAACGGCGGTGCGTGAGATTGATCTCTGGTTTAAGTCCGAAGAACTCTCCGACTGGACTCCTACCCTCTCCATCTGGATTTACGAATAAGCCTACTCCTAATTTTTAAAACAACAAAGCCCCACTATGATGGGGCTTTGTTGTTTTAAAGCCAAGAGATCATTGGTGTTAAATTTCAAGAGGTCTACTTAGTCACTTCTAAATCTTGAGGAGCCTTAACGACTTCATTGACTATTTCGACTTCATTTTGATTGGCTATCTCAGATATAGCAGCAGATGGCTCTGTTGGCTGGCTCGTCGCATCCACCCGTTTTGAAAAGCCCCAGGCAAACAAACCTGCAATAACCGTAATCATGAGCCATTCAGGGGGCACAATCTGGTCATTAATGACTTTGAGCAATAGTCTGGCACCCACCAGCGCGACCGTCACGTAGCCAGCATCCTGTAAATGGACAAATTCTTTAAGCCAACGAATAAATAGCTCCGCCATGAGCCGCAGCATAATAATGCCAATCACGCCGCCCAAAATCACCAGCCAGCGGTCGTTAACAAGGGCGATCGCTGTAGTTACACTATCCAACGAAAAAGCCAAGTCCGTCACCGCAATCAGCGGGATTGCCTGCCACAGGTTGGTAAAGCGAGGACCATGATGCTGCCCTTCCGCTTCATCGGACGAAAAATATTGAAAAGACAGCCATAGGAGGTACGCTGCACCCAGCAGCTCAAACTGCCAGTAGTTCACGACCCAGGTTGCTGTAAAAATAAGTCCCATTCGCATGGCAAAGGCCGCCACCATGCCCAGATTCAAAGCCTGACGCTGAAGCTTTTCATCTTCGATTCCCTGGACTAATGCCGCCAGGGCGATCGCATTATCTGCTGATAAAACCGCCTCTAACCCCGCCAAAATCACAATCAAAAAAGCGGTGTTAACGTCAAAGCGGGAGAGAATCGTGGAGATTTGGTCTAGCATTCAGGTCCTGAGGGAAGTCGAAAACAGAGGAGAGCCATAGAGATAGCAAAAATTATCTGACATCGCATCTCCTGTATCAACCCTAACGTCAAACAAAGGTTTTGGCACCTTAGAGCCTGAAATTTCAATGTCTTTAGGTTCCCTATCCGTGATGACCAGAAAGATCTGTGCCCCTTAGAGTGTTGCATGATGTAACAAAGGATTCCGTTAGGGGTCACTTTGACGGACATTGTGAATTATCAATGCATCTCTACAATGTAATTTCAAGGAGTTTGTCCTTATGTTGTCAGATACTCAGGTCTTCGTCGCCTTGGCGATCGCCCTTATCCCTGGTTTTCTTGCCCTGCGTCTCTCGACCGAACTGTATAAGTAAAGGTCTTGTCTAAAAACCTGTACATTCCGCTAACGGAATGTACAGGTTTTTTCATATCGACTAACGGATTGAGTCTCAGCTTTATAGGCTGAACTAAACGCTTGAAGACGCTAAGATTTTGGTTTGCAGCGTTGATTCGCAAGATGGAGAAAAGATTTAGCGCAAAAATCGGATTTCTAATCTAGAATTAGTCCAAAATCATCCCGCCTTTTTTACTATGAGCGCACTACCCAATTCCGTCCCCTCCCCCCGCGATCGCAGATCTAAGCAGCTGTTGGCTCAGCGTCGGCAATTGTCTAAAAACCAGAGTGGCGCTGCCAAAGAGCGATCCAAGGCCACTTCTGCCCATGATCACAAAGCTCGAGTTTGGGAATCAGGCTTGGTTTTAGGCATGAATGCCGTGCTGATTGGCACAGCTATTGTAACCTTGGCTAATTTAGTGCCCTACCAGTTAACCCAACGCGAGAAGCTCAAAGAAATTAGCCGAGAAGAATCTCAGGTTGCGCAAAGTCTTCAAGAACTTCAAGAAACCTACAAGCGCAGCCAATCGCCAGAAACTGCTCAGCGGATTGCTCAAGAGCAGGGGAGCCTCATGAAAGCCGATCAGCTTAAGGTGTTCCAAATTCCTCAAAGCCCCCAAAGGGTTCAATAAAACTTCAAGGAAGGATAGGGTAAACGCCTCTAGAATGGTGAGTGGGTAGAGTTTAAAAACTTTACCCATTTTTTGGATCTTTCCACTTGGAATTTTTTATGTCCCTGAACTTGATGCCTCCCAATGTGACCGATGTGCCCTCAGATGCCTATGTTGTGCTGGGAGTCGCCACTTGCTTTATTAAAGAAGACGGCAAACTCCAGCCGATTAAAGTGGTAGAACCTATCCCTTCTGCGGCACTTGAAGGACTTTGTAAGGGTATTGAAACTTCTTATGAGATGGTGATCGCCACAACCTTCGAGGCCGCTTTTTCCCAAGGACAAGGACAAGTCCCCGCGTCATTTCCGGCAGATGTGCAGCTTTGTGACGCCTTTGAAGAACGGCTAATGGCGGCAACCCGCAGCTACCGCTCTTGTGCCTCTATTCAGTCGCTACTTCCCCTCGGTCAATCCAAAACAGATTTTAACTATTCCATTGAGCGTAAGCGAATGCTCAACGTTGAGAGAGTTGTGCGAACCGAGGACAACGTGAAGCAGCACGCCTATACCCACGAAGTGCTCTAGGGAGCCGACTAAGCGCGCAAACGGTCACAAACAAGCCAGCAGGAGGAGCCGCCCATGATTTTTACAGGCGTTGGATGGCAGATCTTAAGCATTATTTTGAGCTGGGGTTTCTTGATCTGCCTGGGTTTAAGCTTGTGGGCGTTGCTGAAAGAGACGGTTCAGGTCAGTCAGCGCCTCCATCAAATTCCCTGCGCGCGCTGTCAGTTTTGTACTAATAATCCAGTGCTAAAGTGTACCGCTCACCCTCAGGCTGCTCTGACAGAGCAGGCCATTCACTGCCCAGATTTTCACCCCGATGCCTGATTAATACCTTAAGCCATCCTTAAGCAAAAGAAGATTGTCCTAAATCTGTCGGCACATCCTGCCAACGTCCTGACCCTACCGCTCTAATCGCCTCCGTCAAAGACAAATTTCCGGTATAGAGCGCTTTCCCGACAATCACGCCGCTCACGCCGATTGGCTCAAGGGCAAGCAGGCTCAAAATATCAGTTAAATTGCTCACGCCGCCAGAGGCAATAACAGGCACAGAAACCGCCTCAGCCATTTGCCGCAATAAGGGGAGGTTTGGCCCTTGTAACGTGCCGTCGCGCTGAATGTCGGTGTAGATGATGGCGGCAGCACCTTCTGAGGCTACACGCTCACCCAGGGCGATCGCCGAAACTTCAGATGTCTCTATCCATCCCCGAGTTGCCACCATGCCTTCTCTAGCATCAATACCCACCATAATCTGGTCTGGGTAAGTCTGGCAAAGCTGCGCCACCAAATCAGGATTCTCAACCGCAACGGTTCCCAAAATAACGCGCTGAACCCCCATTTCTAAAAAGCTGGCGACTCTCGCCTGGGTTCGCAGCCCACCCCCCACCTGCACCGGAATGTTGAGGGTTTCTACAATTTTGGCAATCACAGATAGATTGACAGGCTCACCCGTTTTTGCACCGTCTAGATCTACCAGGTGTAGCCATCGCGCCCCTTGCTCTGCCCAGGCGATCGCCACCGTAAGAGGATCTTCCGCAAACACCTCAGACTGCTCATAGTCGCCTTGGTACAGACGCACACATCGACCGCCTAATAAGTCGATCGCCGGTATCACATCCATGAAGTATTCCTTTCGCCGTTAACGTTTTGAGCGTACTAAACCTAGCTCAATTTCCATTGAAGCAGCTTTTAGTCCATAGATAACGCAGGTCCTAACGCAATAGCTTTCCTCCAACAATCGCAAAACATTAAGTAATGTATCTTTTTTGACGCTAAAGCAGCATACTGTCTTGACAGCGCCTAGGGCAGTGAGTAAAGTGTAAAGACACACCCGGGAAAACGTGTAAACCGTATGCAAGACAAACAAAAAGTCACGTTATATTTGCCGCCTGAGCTTCATCGTGAGCTTAAGATTAAGGCCGCAGTAGAAGCAGAGCCAATGTCTGCGATCGCAGAACGTGCGCTGGCTTTCTACATCCATCACCCGGAGATTGTCGAAGAATTTGAAGCATCTGTTTTGGGCGCAACGCACCAAGTGTTTAGCTGTCCAGAATGTGCCTCCTCCGTCGTCCTTCGCGCTAGCGAACTCGTTTCTCTTAAGCATCAGCCTTCGCTACTTAGTGATGAAGGTCTTCAGATAATGGCTCCTGAGCCACTTGTTCCGGCTAGCGTCTAGTCGCGTCATCCCTCGGGGAGAGCCTAGCTGCTAAAAGCGATTCGCCAACTCTAATGTGAGGTGAAGGCCATGAAAGAAGAGCTTAAAATTTTAATTAAGGCTCAATACCCCTTAATTTATCTGGTCACGCCTGAAGAGGCGCGTGCAGAGCAGGCCATCGCCAACATTGCCCAAGGTGAGCGTCCTCAGCTTAAGGTTTTTACCTGGACGACAACCCACGGACTGATCGGCCTTGATCAGCCCCGCCACACCGCTCATCACAATACGCTAGCCCCTCAGATGGCGATTCAGTCTGCCATCCGAGAAAAAGACCCTTCTCTTTTTATCTTCAAAGATTTGCACCCCTTTTTCTCTCCTGAAGTAGTGCGGCTGCTTAGAGATGCGGTACTGGCCTTTAAGGGCACGGACAAAAGCATTATTCTGGTGTCTCCGATTCAGCAGATTCCGATTGAGCTAGAGAAGGAAATCGTTGTCCTTGATTTTCCCCTTCCAACCATTCCCGAGTTGGATGAGGTTTTGTCAAGTCATCTTCCTGCCGGTTCTCCAAAGCTGACGCCTGAAGTGCGAGAAAAGCTCCTTAGAGCATCTCTGGGGTTGACCCGTGACGAGGCAGAAAAAGTTTACCAGAAGGCCAAAGTTACGTCAGGTCGTCTGGCTGAAACCGAACTCGACATTATCTTGTCAGAGAAAAAGCAGCTCATTCGTCGCAATGGAATTTTAGAGTTTATTGAAGAAGACGAGACTATAGATTCTGTTGGCGGTTTAGACGAGCTAAAGCGGTGGCTTAAACAGCGCAACTTTGCTTTTACAGATCGCGCCCGAGAGTATGGGTTGCCAAAACCAAAGGGGATGCTGATTTTAGGCGTTCCTGGCTGTGGTAAGTCTCTTATCGCCAAAACCACGTCTCGTCTGTGGGGGTTGCCTCTGCTGCGTCTGGATATGGGTCGGGTTTATGACGGCTCCACCGTAGGGCGTTCAGAAGCGAATCTGCGAGAGGCGCTCAAGACGGCTGAATCTGTTGCCCCTGCCATTCTGTTTATTGATGAAATGGATAAGGCGTTTGCGGGTAGCTCTGGGTCTGCCGATTCTGATGGCGGCACCTCCAGTCGAATCTTTGGTTCGTTCTTGACCTGGATGCAGGAAAAGACGTCTTCTGTATTTGTGATGGCAACGGCGAATCGCGTCGAGCGTCTGCCAGGAGAGTTTTTACGCAAAGGCCGATTTGACGAAATTTTCTTTGTGGATTTACCTACCAAAGAAGAGCGTCAGGAAATTTTTGAAGTCCATCTTTCCAAACGTCGCTGCGATATTGAACGGTTTGATATTGAGCAGTTAGCGACCGTTTGTGATGGATTTTCAGGATCTGAGATTGAGCAGGCGATTATCGCCGCCATGTATGAGGCATTTGCTCAAGATCGAGAGTTTACGCAGCTCGACATTATTGCTGCCAGTCGAGCGACCATGCCGCTGTCGCGCACCATGACCGAACAGGTCACAGCGCTACGAGATTGGGCTAGACAGCGTGCGCGTCCAGCAGCAGCTTCCGTCGCTGAATATCAGCGCCTGGAGTTTTAACAAGTTTTCTTCTGATCCCCCTCAGGAGGAAAAACTGGCATCATGCCAGTTTCACCACCGCATCAATTCAATTCATCAGATTGAGCGGCATCTTCAGTCAAGTGTTGTATAACTCATCATCAAGTGGAGAATTATCACCATGTCACACTTCAGCACCCTCCGAACCAAAATCACCGATGCTGAAATCCTGAAGACTTCTCTCAAGGATTTAGGTGTTCAGTTGAAGACCGAAGCCGACGTGCGCGGTTATCACGGTCAAAGAGTTCGGGCAGATATTGTTGCTGTACTCGAAGGCGAGTATGACCTCGGCTGGTCTAAGAATACCGATGGTACCTTTGACCTCATTGCCGACCTCTGGGGCGTTGCCAAAAAGCATAACCAAACTGAGTTAATCAACTCGATTAACCAAAAGTACGCGATTAACAAAACATTGCTTGAGGCTCAACGTCCTGGTCTCCAAAACGCTAATGTCAAGCTGGTTGTTCACAGCTAAATTTCTCTGCGCGTTCCCAAAACATTTAGGCCACCTCTTAGGAGGTGGCTTTTTTATTAGACCGCTTGTACTAATATGACCCTCTCCCCCAGCCCCTCTCCCCCAGCCCCTCTCCCAGAACGGGCGAGGGGAGCCGGAATAGCCCTTCTCCCCTCGTGGGAGAAGGGTAAAGCCTTTGGGCTACAAGAAAGGGATGAGGGGGCTAAGATTGATGCAAGAGGTCTAATGACCCTTACGGCCTTAAACGCGTCCGCGCAGCGTTTGCGCCATTTCGTTGGGCTTGGGTGAAGCTTCTAGAGCCGTTTCTTCATCAATGCGGCCTTCTTCGTAAAGTTCGTAGATGCACTGATTCATGGTCATCATGCCGTCATAGGAACATTGTGGAATGAGCTGCTCGATCGCCTCAATATCCCCTCTCAAAATGTAGTCTTTTACCGCATCCGTGTTGACCATAATTTCGTGGATGGCGGCGCGCTTGCCGTCGGTGGTGCGCAGCAAAGACTGAGCAATAACGGCGACTAAAGACTCTGCGACCTGCATCCGCATGGGGCCTTGTTCGTCTGGGTTGTACAGGTTCAAGATCCGCTCAATGGTTTTGACGGCGCTGTTGGTGTGCAGGGTTCCAAAGACTAAGTGACCCGTTTGGGCTGCTTTGAGGGCTGTGTTGACCGTCTCGCGATCGCGCATTTCCCCAATCAATATAATGTCTGGGTCTTCTCGTAGGGATGCCTTAAGCGCGTTATCAAATTTATGGGTGTGAATCCCTACTTCCCGCTGGCGAATCATGCACTTGCGGCTTTTGTGTACAAATTCGACGGGGTCTTCAATGGAGATAATGTGTTTGGGCATTTCTGAGTTGATGTAGTCTACCATTGCCGCGAGAGTGGTAGATTTACCGGAACCCGTAGGGCCAGTGACTAAAATTAGACCCTTATGGTACTGGCATAGATCCCGAAAGATCATGGGAAGACTCAGTTCTTCTAAGGTTTTGATGCGGAGCGGAATCAGCCGCAGCACCATCCCAGGCCCATTAAGGCTGACAAAGACGTTAATCCGTATCCGCACGAGACCTTCGTATTGGTGCGCACCATCAAATTCTAGGTCGTTATGAAAGTGCTGAATTTGTTCGGGCGATAGAATTTCCTCTAACCAGCATTCAAAGGTATCGGGATCTGTGACGGGGTAGCTGGTGAGTGCCATTCGACCGCGATCGCGGAACCGAGGCACTTCTCCAACGCCCAAGTGAACATCAGAAAAGTCGTTGTCGTAGGCTTCGTTAACCAGGCTTTCTAGCGTGATTCCATTTGCAGGACGCTTGGGAATCTTCATGGTGGACTGGGTAGGTTCACCAGCCTCTGGAGAGCGATTGGCAAAGGTAGAGCCAACGACGGTGAAAGGAATCGTCGCGTTAGAACCAGGATGAGCCTTCGTGGGGGTGGGTAAATCTATCCCAGGACCCGCTGCATACGTTTGCGTTGACGAACCGTTGAAAGTAGTTTGATTGTAGGTTGGGGAATCTATTGCCATCGTTACGTCAACTTCCTTCCCCGCCAGCGGGAAGTGAGGAGGTGGCGGGAGAGGAACTTTATGAGAGGAGGCGGGAGGCTGAGGAACATTTGTCATAGGGATAAGCCACTTATTACGGCAACACGACAGGTTTCTACACCTAAAAGTATCGAGACTCAATAATCGAAATAGTTTGTTCTAGTATTGACCAATACCTCTTAAAAATAACGCTGTTTATTTTTCAGTTGTGCCAAGGTGCCCATCAATAGTGGTTGCCTGATTTACGGTGGTGAATTGCCGTTAGCGTATCTCCATCGTTTACAGTTCCTGCCCCTACGACGGCATACACAAGCCAGTGATCGCCACAGTCCATCCGGTTATCAACGGTACATTCTAGATAGGCGACGGCATCTTTAAGCGCTGGGCAGCCATTTTGAACGGACTGGGTTTCAACACCCAGAAAGCGGTCTTCTCCTGGGCTAAAGGGTTTAAGAAAATGTTTCATCAGCCCTAGATGCTTTCCTTCGCCCAAAATATTCAGGACAAAGGCATTTCCCTGATAGAGCAGTGACTCGATCGCCCGATCTTTTGCAACCGCAATGGTTAGCCCCGGCGGGTTAAAGGTCGCTTGAGCAACCCAGTCTGCCAGCATTGCGCTGCTTACGTCATCTTGCCGTGCGGTGACAATACACAAAGACCCCACTAAGCGGCCTACGGCCTGTACAGTCGGGTCTACCTGAGATTCTAGGCTCACTTTTTGGCGAGACTGGCGCGTCTTTTTTGCTTTTTTAAGGCTTTGGGCAAAGTCTGTACCCGCTTCTTCGCAGCACTGAAGGGTTGCTGCTGTAGGCTTAAACTTTACGCGAATGGGATCAAACCCAAACTGAAACCCTGCGTCTTTGAGCTTGCTTTCAAGCAGGTCGATCGCCTCTCCACTCCAACCATAGGAGCCAAAGACCCCCGCGAGCTTAAGCTTAGTGGCGCTTGCCATCACAACGCCTAACGCCGTCATCACCTGGGTAGGTGCATGTCCGCCTAGGGTCGGCGACCCAATAATAAAGCCATCCGCTTTTTCGACCGCGGCCTGCACTTCGTCGGGGGTTGCCACCTCACAGTTAATGGCCTCCACCTGCACGCCAGACTTGGTGATACCTCGGGCGATCGCCTGAGCCAGGGTAGCGGTATTTCCGTAGGCCGAAGCGTACAGAAGTGCCACAGCTAGCTCCTGCGCTTTCTGGGCTTGACCCCAGGTTTTATAAGCTTTTGTGAGGTCTTCAAACCCGTACTTCACGAGTGGGCCGTGCCCTGTGGCATAAACTTTTGCCGGATACTCCGCCAATTTGTCTAAGGTAATTTCGACCTGACGGGCATTCGGAGCCATTAAACAGTCAAAGTAGTACTGCCGATCTTCTTGGATAGACTGGAAACCCTCATCAAACACCTGATCGCCGCAGATGTGGGCACCAAAAAACTTATCGCTAAACAAAATTTGGGTAGCAGGGTCGTAAGTGCAGATACTGGTTGGCCAACGTGGTGTTGAAGTTTGAGTCAGCGAGAGAAGATGGCCTTGCCCTAAATCCAAGGTTTCGTCCCCGCGTACAGTTTGTACCTTGGATGCGAGGTCAGGGAGCGTTTCCTTCAGCACGATTAACCCTGGGTTAGACACAATAATAGTGGCCTGAGGCGCAATGTCTAAGAGGGCTTTGAGCGTGGCACAGCGGTTGGGGTTCACCCGACTCATAATGATGTAGTCGATGGTGGTGGGATCAATCCGTGCCTGGAGCGCGTCTAAAAACAGCTCGGTGAAGGTTTCGCCAGGTGGATCCATTAGGGCGAATTTATCTGCACGAATGAGATAGCTATTGGCGGTGGTGCCTCTCTGAAGGCCGTACTCAATTTCAAACTTTAGCCGCGTCCAACTGCGCGATCGCACAATGGTGGTTTCTGGGGCAATCGGCATGACCTGAACGTCTCTGGGTTTCGCTGTTGTCATGACTTTATCCCTCCAATAGCAGCTACAACCCGCTTAAATTTCACTTTAGTAGATTGTTACCAGGCTTGCATAGCGTTTCTGAATTTCCAAACTCATAGAAAAGCCACCGAGTTTAGCTTCTTCGGTGGCCTTTTAGTGGGCAGAGTGAGGGCGATCGCACTTCAAACCTGCTCACCAAACCCTTGCCAGTAACAGTTACGATGCCACCCTTAAACTGAGGAACCCCTTCAACGAAACTTGCCTGCAAACCTTACAGTGCAGATCCACAATATTTATGGCCTAACCGAAGCCCAAAGGGCTACTTTGACAGCGCTCGGTGCAGTTGGGAAGGACTAACCCTATAGTAGGATTGCTTTAGAATACTTTGATCGCTGGGTTTATCCTCGATCATTTGAACAAGGAACAGCAGCAAAATGGGTGAATCAAAGCGACGAAAAGAGCAGCTTGGCGAAAAGTACGGTCAGTCAAAATCGAGTCTCCCTGGGTTGCCAGGGCTGTCTTTTGGCAAAGCAGACAGCGAAAAGTTTGTGCAGTGGACCACCCGTGGGGCTTGGATTGGCATTTTCGCGTTAGGCGGTGGCTGGGTGTTTATTCGCTTTGTTGGGCCAAGCTTTGGCTGGTGGGATGTTCAGTAGTTAGCAGCGGCACTTTTCTCTAAAAATTTTCATGGAACGTGACTTTAAAGCCCTTGCCCACCAGTACAAATCCGCTCTTCTTAATGACGTGATCCCCTTCTGGGAGAAGCACTCCGTCGATTGGCAGCAGGGCGGCTACTTTACCTGCCTTGATCGCACAGGCAAGGTCTACGATACCGATAAATTTATCTGGCTCCAAAACCGCCAGGTGTGGATGTTTTCCACGTTTTATAACCGCATTGAGCAGCGTGAAGATTGGCTCAACATTGCGGCCAATGGCGCTACTTTTTTAGCGAATCACGGTCGTGACGTTAACGGCGACTGGTACTTTGCCCTGACCCAAGACGGTCAGCCCCTAGTACAGCCCTACAATATTTTTTCAGACTGCTTTGCCGCAATGGCCTTTAGCAAATTTGCGCTAGCGTCTGGGCAAGACTGGGCAAAGGAAGTGGCGCTAGATGCCTACAGCAATGTGCTGCGCCGTAAGGACAACCCCAAGGGCACCTATACCAAAGGCTACCCTGGCACACGCCCTCTGAAATCTTTAGCAGTGCCGATGATTTTAGCCAACCTCACCCTAGAAATGGATTGGCTGTTGCCCAAGGAAACCCTGAACCGCGTCCTTGACGAAACGGTACAAGAAGTCATGACGGATTTCTTAGATCCGGTGCGAGGCATCATGTTTGAAAATGTGATGCCGGATGGGTCACACCTCGACTGCTTTGATGGACGACTGCTGAACCCAGGGCACGGCATTGAGGCGATGTGGTTCATTATGGACATTGCTAACCGCCGAGGGGATGTCGCCACCATCAACCGTGCGGTAGACGTGGTGTTGAATACTCTCAACGTTGCTTGGGATAAAGACTATGGCGGCCTGTACTACTTTATGGACGCAGAAGGCCACCCACCCCATCAGCTTGAGTGGGATCAAAAGCTGTGGTGGGTGCATTTAGAGACGTTGGTGGCGCTGGCGCTGGGCGATCGCCTCACCCATCGTCCAGAGTGCTGGGAATGGTTCCAGAAAGTGCATGATTATTCCTGGGCACATTTTGCAGATCCAGAATATGGCGAATGGTTTGGCTACCTGAACCGTCGAGGCGAGGTATTGCTTAACCTGAAGGGCGGCAAGTGGAAGGGCTGTTTCCATGTGCCCCGTGGGCTCTATCTCTGCTGGCAGCAGTTTGAGATGTTGAGTCTTCGCTAATTCTAGGGTGTCAGCTTAGCCTTTAAGTTTGCAGCAGGCTTCTTCAGCTCTTCAGGGTGGCTAGGGGGAATTCCCTCTACACTAATCAGCGTCTCAATCACAGACTTCACAATCGGAGCCGCAACTGTTGAACCAAAGGCATCATCGCCCTTCGGTTCATCTACAACGGCAAAGACTACATACCGAGGCGACTCAGCGGGGAACGTCGCCACAAAGCTCGTAATACGTGCATTGCGGTAGGTGCCACCGCCTGCTTTCTGGGCAGTTCCGGTTTTGCCGCCCAAACGATAGCCTGGAATCTTGGCAGGTTTGCCAGTCCCATTTTCGACCACGCTTGCCATCATTTGTCGCACGCTGGCGGTGGTGGCTTCTGAAAAGACTCGGCGAGGCGAGATGAGTTCGGTTTTGGAGATAAGCTTACCGCTGGGGTTGAATAGCCCCTCGGTGACGTGAGGTGTCACCATCATGCCCCCATTGGCGATCGCCGCATGAAGCTGCGCCATCTGGATGGGCGTAACCGAGAAGCCCTGTCCAAATGAGTTTGTTGCTGCCTCGATGGGATAGTCTACAAACTGAGGCCGATCTTTCATGCTGCCCGCCGTTTCAAAGGGCATATCGGTACCCGTAATTTCGCCAATGCCAATTTTTTTGAGATAGTCGTAGTAGGTCGCCCGCTTAACGCGCTCCATGATGCGAACCATCCCAATATTGCTCGAAACCTCAAGTACTTTGGTAATGTTGATTGCTCCGTAGGCAGAGCCATCGTTGTTTTGGATGGGCCACCCACCTACAGAAATATTGCCCGGGTCGTAGACAACGGTATCGGGCTTAATGGCACCCGCATCGAGGGCGATCGCAATATTAATGGGCTTAAAGGTAGAACCAGGCTCGTAAAGATCGGCGATCGCCCAGTTTCTAAACAGCGCTGGGTTTGCCTTATAAAATTGGCTAGGGTTATAGGATGGCTCCGCCGCCAAAGCCCGCAGTGACCCGTCCTTCACGTCCATCACCACCACCGCACCGCGCAGCGCACCGTACCGCTTCAGTTTTTTGTGAAGCGCCATCGTCGCAGACCACTGCAATCGAGTGTCCAGCGTCAGCTTCAGGCTGAGTTCATCGGCATTGAGCGGACGCGTCGAAAACTGATTGGGCAATAGGTAGCCATTGCCATCCTCAGAAACGCTCTCTGAGGGAGGCTTCGCCTTGAGCCACGTTTGCAAGCTGTACTCCAGTCCAGCTTGCCCCAAATGGTCTCCATCCACATAGCCTACAATCGAAGACATTAGGTCTTTTTGAGGATAGGTGCGGCTCCACTCCTGGTTTAGCTCTACCCCATCTAGCCTCAGTTTTCGTAGGTTAGATGCCGTCTCTTCAGACAGATTGCGAATAACTGGAATGCCCGTCTTACCGCTTTCAAAGAGGCGTACTAGCTCGTCTGCCGACGTTTTAATAAGGGGCGAAAGTGCAGATGCTATGTCTGCCCTACTTTTTTTGAACATTGTGGGATGCACAAACAGGCGAAAGGTGGGTTCATCCTTGGCCAAAATATTGCCGTTGTGATCCACAATCGGGTGTCGCGCAAACTTGGGCGCAAGTTTGCGTGAGCGCTGATCTTTGGCAATCTGCCCTAATTGCGCACTCTGATTGACCTGCAGCCAAACCAGCCGAGCAATCAGCCCAAACTGACCCAAAAATAAAAGCAGCCACACCCAGACCAATCGCTGATGGTAGCCAGGGAGATTAATGGGTCTCGTATTGCGGAGTCTAGCTGCAATTTCAGCGCGGCGAGACTTTAACTTTACGGTGTTGGCAGCAGAAACACGCATTGGTTTAGAAACTCAATAAATCTAGTAGGCCAGCGGAGCGCTAGCGGCTGGATTAGGCTTTACGGGAGGAGTGGTCGCCACCGGGACGTTAGGCCGTGACGGCATTTCGGGCAAAAACAAATTATTATTTGGCCCTTGTGGTACTAGACCCGCTGGGTTTTGCATCGCGTTTTGGGTCAGGTCGTGTTTAAGCGTTTCTGTCTGTGCCTGGTAGTGCCGTTCTTCTCGACGAAGCTGCTCTAAGTGTTGATAGCGTTTTCCCCAAGATAGCTGCGTCGAAACGCTCCACCCATAAATTGGCAAAATCAACAGCGTCAGAACGACGGCGGTTGGGGTCGAGACTTTACGCAGCTTGAGCAACAAAGCCAGCTTACGAGACGGCTGCTGCGTCGGAACAAGCTGAAGCGGCACAGGCATAGCAGTCGATACACGGCTGCTAGGGTTCGCAGTGCGATTTACTGATTTAGCGCGAAGATTTGATCGGACGGCGGTCGGCATAGTTCACTCCTCAAGTTCTGAAACACACCACAAAATGCTCAAGATAGGCACGTAAAAGATAGCGGCGCTGAAATTGCCCTGCACCATCAATGCATGAATTTAGGACTTAGATAAAAAGACTTATCTTTTTTTCAGATCTTGGTTCATATCCTGACCCGTCTTTTGCCTTTGCGCAAGGGCTTTCTCAGATTTTCTGTAAAGTTTTTTGGGGATCTTAGATCTTCTCTATCGCGGCTGTCTTGCAATTTTGCACCTGCTGCCAAATTGAACACCTGTTTAAGGGCTACAAATGCTCTGCCACGCGCAGCTTTGCCGAGCGTGATCGCGGGTTTTGCCGCAGTTCGTCAGGCTGTGCTTGGATCGGCTTACGGGTGACGATTTTTAGGCATTCTGTTTCTCGTAGGGTATGTTTCACAATCCGGTCTTCTAGGCTATGGAAACTGATCATGGCAATGCGTCCGCCTGGATGCAGCCAAAGAGGCGCTTTTACTAAAAACGTCTCAATAGACTTTAACTCTTCATTCACGGCAATTCGCAGGGCTTGAAAGACTCGCGTTGCGGGATGGATGAAGGTGCCTCTCGTGCGTCCGGTCTGGTGTCGCGGCAGGATAGCAGCGATCGCATCTGCAAGCTGAGTGGTGGTCTCAAAGGGGCGGCTGTTGACGATGTGTTTGGCAATGCGGCGAGAATGCCGTTCTTCGCCGTAGTAAAAAAACATATCGGCAAGCTTTTTCTCGCTGGAGCGATTCACCAGTTCTGCGGCGGTTTGGGGGTGCGTTTGATCCATTCGCATATCTAAGGCGGCTTCATGGCGAAAGCTAAACCCGCGCTCTGGCTGGTCTAGCTGAGCGGAACTTACGCCTAAATCGGCGAAAATTCCGTGAAATTTTTGATCCCCAGGGTTATAGTCGGCAAAATTGCCCTGCCAAAACTGGATGCGATCGCCATAGGTCTCTTGCAGCCGAGCCTTTGCTGCGGTTAAGGCATCCTGATCTCGGTCTAAAGCAATCACTCGCGTATTGGGGAGTGCCAACACCAGTTCGCTATGCCCACCGCCCCCAACCGTTGCATCAAGATATAGCCCTCCTTCGGTTAGCGCCAGTCCCTCCATCAGCTCACGGGACAAAACGGAAATGTGATGAAACTGCTCACCCATGAACTGAAACCTTGCTGTCGTGTTGAAATCGTTGTAGCGAACCATCAACATAGCTTACTGTTGCAACACCCATTATCCCCCGCCGCCTCTTCCATAGACAGGGCAATGCTAAGATTCTGCTGTCAATCTAAGAAGGTGTGTTGTGTCAAAGGGATTGGGTCAAGCGCGAGGATTTTTGGGCGATTTCAAAGCATTCATTATGAAAGGGGATGTTCTAGATCTCGCCGTTGCGGTTGTGATTGGGACGGCCTTTGGCAAAATTATTACGTCCCTCGTTGAAAACGTGATTATGCCGATTTTGAGCCTAGCAATTCCAGGCGGAGCATGGCGCAACATCAAAATAGTATTGGGCAGTATGCCGGACCCAAAATTTCCAAATGATCCGACCAAAACTGTTGATAATGCAATTCTTTTAGGCCAGTTTTTTGGAACCATTGTGGATTTTGTATTTATTGCGCTGGCTATTTTTGTGCTAATTCGCGTCGTTGAGGCTGCAAAGCGTAAAACACACCGTCAGGAAGCCCTTGCCGAAACTGCCCCCGATCCAGCAGTAGTCGCTCAAGAAAACCTAATCAGTTCACTGGAGCGCTTAACCCGCGCCGTAGAATCTCAAACGCGTTAAAACAGTGGTTGCCGCAGCGTAAATCGGCTTACTAAGCCTAGATGGGATGATCGATGGGGGGTGTCATCCCATCTAAACAGAGAGAACCTCTTTAAGGTCAGATCAGGACTCAAAACGACAGCCCAAGCGTTTTCCATAAAACGCTTGGGCTGTCGTTTTGAGTTAAGCCTTTCTCAAAGGCATCAAATTACTCAGCGGTCACGAGTTCGTCGGTGCTGCCACGGACGCGACGGCGAGTCAGTGCATTGAAAACCATTTGACCGATCGCCTTCACCAAGCTGCCTTCTAGCTCCATAAACATTTTCATGTTGAGACCAAAGGCATCGTTTGCTTCTTCGACAATGCGATCCTGCATTGCTTCGTCAAGGTTGAGATCGTTCATGGACTGGCGATACTTGGCCTTAAATGCCTTCTCATCAGAGATTTGGTCAAAGGTATAAAATTCAGTACCTTCACCTTCAGCAAGGTTCATGCCGCGTACTGCAATGCCTTTAAGGATTTGACCACCGGACAAGTCACCCATGTAGCGAGTATAAGAATGAGCCGCTAAAAGCTCTGGTGCAGTTTCACCAATCTCATGGATACGCTTGACGTAGACTTGAGCAGCGGCAGAAGGTGCCACCTGATCTCGCCAGTTAGAGCCGTAGTAAAACGCTAAGTCTGACTCTAGGCTTTGCTTACGGTTTAGCTCAGAGAAGTAAAACTTAGACACAATGGGATGCGTTTTGTTGCGCTCCATTTCTGCTTCGATCGCCGAGTAGACGAAGTAGAGATTGGCAACCAGCTTACGGTAAGAATTTTTCTCAACGGTTCCTTTGAGAAAGCATTTGATAAATCCAACGTTTTCGGCCATCGTGTGAGATTTTTTAGTTCCCTCACGCAGCTTGACGGCTAAATTGCTACTCATTCTAAACTTCCAGTTCTAGGGCTAAGCGGTTTTGTTAACGATGCTTAAATGATAAAAAGTCACCTAACTTATTACACTAGAGCCTTTATAGCCTCGTTTTTATTACAAATTCTGAAGATTGAGGCGATCGCCTCCTGTTGCAAAAGAACTCACAAGCGCATTTGGAGGGTTCGCTCGATTCATTAATTGGAGCTTATAAATCCAGTCCTGCACCATGCTGCTTTAACCACGTTTTACGCTCGCGGTAATCCGGCATCACTTTATCAATCTCGTTCCAGAATGCATCTGAATGATTGCGATAGTGGATGTGACAAAGTTCGTGCACGACCACGTAATCAATAACTTTTGGCGGTGCCATCATGGTTTTCCAGTGGAAGGCAAGTCCGTTGCTTGACGTGCAGCTAGCCCAACGATAGCCCAAGTCTTTGACCGTTACGCCAGCGGGTTTGACCCCTACCTTTGGGGCAAAATAGGTTGCGCGATCGCCGATCCATTTGCGCCCTTTTTCGGCATAGAACGCTTCAAAGGCTCTTCTAGCATTCTTAGAGCCATCCTGATCGAGTAAGGTTCGATTTAAGCAGAATCGTCCTTCGTTAAGTTTTAGATCGCAAGATTGGTCAGAAACCAGCGATAAGCGATAGGCACGACCTAAGTAGAGAAATGTTTCGCCATTGACCCATTCACGCACGACTGCCGTTGCATTTAAGTCACGCCACTCAGCTAGATTGCGGTAAATCCACATCCGTTTGCTGTCTACTAATGCATCGACTCGATCTGGACTAAGGTTTTTCGGGGGGCGCACTGCGATGATGCCATTGCGCTCGATCACAATATCAGTGGTTTTGCGATCGGTTCCTGGCAAGAGGTGATATTCGATATCTCGGACACGGCGGGCGTTCATTTTTTGCTCTCCCCGATTCTCCGAAGTAAGGCATCATGGCGGTTTTTTGCCAACTTCATGATTTCAACTGCAACGCGCTCTCGGTTTTCTTTCAATTGCTGAATTCCGGTGAGGGTCAATGCTGTTTTAATCTGGCTGCGGGTTTTCTTTTGCTTGTCCGCATTCGTCCAAAAATCGATACTGCCAATACTGTCTTGCAAAGTATCTACAATCGCTTCCATTAATACCCTCATTTTGGCTTTTGCCTCGGTTGGGACTTCGCCCTTCTCAAAGGCTTCGTTTGCAATATGAGCATAAAAGGTAGTGGCTTCTTTGCTCATGCCTTCTTCTGTGGTTTGTCTACCTGCCTTCGCCTCTAGACGAAGTTTTTCTAGGGCTTCTGCGAGCTGTTCCCACTGGTCTTGATGCTGATCGATTAGGTTTTCTACTTTCTCGGCGAGGCTTTTGTAAAAGGCTGGGTCTTCATCGTGATGCACGGTGCAGTGCTTACGGATAGCGTGCTCCATTTCGCTGGCTCTTGCTTCTGGGTTGCCTGCGGCATGTTTACTGAGGTTGGCCATAAAATCATCGGCGAGTAGCTCAATGGGCGGTACTTTGGGGTTAATGCCTAAGCTAATTAGATGCTCGTTGATTAGGTCTTTGACTTTTTGTCCCGCATCGCCAAAGTTTAGGCTGGTATCTTTATAGCGTTCTTTGGCAACCCGTAAAATATACCCGAAGCGTTTAGCCGGGACGCGATAGGGATGAGCGGCTGGGTGGGGCAGGATGATATCTAGGCTCATCAAAAACTTTTTGAAGTACACGTCAAAGTCAGCACGGATTTTCTCGTCTTTTAATAGGCGAACCGCATTATTCACGACTATGGCATCGGTCTCAACAGTGGGCAGTTTGCCTTGGACGAAGCGATCGACTTCCTTGACGTTGCGATTTGAAAATAATTGCAGCAAGCGTTGATATCGTTCTTCTAGGACGGGCATTTCTGAGGTGATGCTTTTTAAGCCTAGTGCCAGTTCGGCTTGCTCGTCGCTGGCGGCGTAAAGGGTTAATGCTTCGGTGAGATGATTTGCTAGGCCGATGTAGTCCACCACGTAGCCGCGTTTTTTGCCTTGGCTAATGCGGTTGGTACGGGCGATCGCCTGCAATAATGTATGCTCTCTAATTTTTTTGTCGATGTACATGACCTGCTCGATGGGGGCATCAAAGCCCGTGAGCAGCATGTCGCACACAATTAAAAAAGCGATGCCTGTATACTGCTGGTCAGGGTCTTCTGGGTTGAAGGGTTTGCAAAAGTTATCGACGGCATTCCATGCTTTGGCCTGTTTACGAGATTGGGTCACGTAGGCGGCTTCGTTGGTGCCATCGCTGGAAATGACTACGGCTGCTTTTAAGAAGGCAATTTTTTGAATGAGGGCTTTATCGGGTTTGGGTAATGCCTTGAGGGTTTCTAGCCGCTGATTCAATGCGCGTTCGATGGCGGTCTGATAGCGGACTGCGGCAAGTTTGGAATGGCAGACGACTTGTGCCTTAAACTCGTTGGGCAAAATATGCGCGATGTAGTGATTCACTAGATCGATAGCAATGGCATTAATGCGCTGTTCGGCTTCTAGAATATCGCCACTGGCTCCGTATTTCTTTTTGATGGCGAGCAGTTCTTCGGCGCTACGGTCTTGGAACAAGTCTTCAAAGGCGGTTTCAAAGGCGTGTTTATCGGTGAGGGCTGCGTCTGCGGTGCGGCCTTCGTAGAGGATCTGTAGGGTGGTGCCGTCGTTGACCGCATCCATGAGGCGGTAGGTGTCTACATACTCGCCAAAGCGTTTATGGGTTTGCTTTTCGCCGTGGCGCTCGGTAATGAGGGGGGTGCCTGTAAAGGCGATCCGCGCGGCTTGAGGGAAGGCTTCAAAGATGTTGTCTCCCAAGTCTGAGCTTTGGGTGCGATGGGCTTCGTCAATGAGGAGGACGATGCGATCGCTACTATTCACCACGCCAAAGGTTTTGCCGGAAGGCATGGTTTGATAGGTGCCCAGGGCTTCAGCCACTTTGAGGGAAAGGGTTTCTTCGCGCTGCTGAAATTTATGCACCATCACCATGTTGATATCTGAGCTGTCGGTGGAGAGCTGAGTGCGCAGGCTACGGGTGTTTTCGATGGTGTTGACGCGTCCGCCGATGAGAGTGGCGGTTTTGGTGAGCTGGTCTTCGAGATCGGTGCGATCGTTGATGAGCACAATTTTATAGTCGCCCAGATCTGGGGCGGCACGCAGCATTCGCGCCATAAATATCATGGTGAGGCTTTTGCCGGAACCCTGGGTGTGCCACACTACGCCGCTTTTTTCGGCTTGGGTTTTACCGTTGCGAAGGCGTTCTACAATTTTGCCTGCGGCTCTAAACTGCTGGTAGCGGCACACCACTTTGATACGGGAGCCGCTATCGGTATCCATAAAAACGGTGGAGGTACGCAGGATGTTCAGCAGGTTTGGCTTATTTAACATGCCGCTGATGAGCTGCTGTTGCGGGTTCATATTTTGGGCTGCGGCATCGTCGTGAGGCCACTGTGTTTTCCAGGGGAAGTAATGCTCTTGACCGGAGGTGAGGGTGCCGTAGTCTGCTTCTAGGCCACAGGTGCGGATGAGCAGCAGGTTGGTATGAAATAGGCGCGGTTCGCCTTCTTTTAAGCCTTGGGCGCGGGTGGCTTTGCGCTGGTTCATGTAGCGCTGGAGCTGCTCAAAGGCTTCTTGCATGGGGTTGGCGCAGTTTGTGCTGCCTTTTTTGCACTCTATGACGACAAGAGGAATGCCGTTTACAAACAGGACTATATCGGGGATGATGAACGGCTTGACGCAGCCTGGGGTGTCGATGCGGAACTGGTTGATGGCGTGGAATTGATTGTTTTGGGGGTTGGCGAAGTCTATGAGTTTAACGACGGGGTCTTGTTCGCCTGTGACTTCGTTGGTGTCAACTTGGGCTTTGAACAATAGCTTTTGAATGGCTTCGTTGGCTTCTAGCAGGGTGCGGTTGGGTTGGCGAAGAATTTGGTCTTGTAGGTCTTGGAGCTGCTTGGGGGTGAGCCAGGGTTGGCCCCAAGCAGCGGTGTTAAGGGCTGCTACTGCTGTGCAGAAGACATCAGGTAAGAGCCACTGGCGAAAGGTTTGCCGCAGGCTTTTGCTGGGGTTTTGCGGGATGCCTTCACCTTGATCGATACTCGTCCAGCCTAGGCTAGTGAGCTGTTGTAAGAAGGGTTGTTCGATTTCGGTGTATTCAGACATGGGCAACTCATTTGTCAGCGGTGCGTCTCAGGCAATCAGAAGATTCAATGTGGCAACTACAGCGTCTATAAATTCCGTTGGCAGATGTTCTCCTGTGCTTTTCCACCAGCGTTGACTGAGATCTAAGGTGCGGATTTGTTCGGCAATGACGGAGCCGTATATCTTAAAGCCGTCAGGGATGGAAATGAGGGTTTTGATTTCGGGCTTTATGGTGCTGGTAATGGGGGAAACAATGACGATGCCATTTCTGACTTGGTTAAACTGAGTGTGACTTAAAACTAGACAGGGGCGCGCTTCTCCGGTTTGCTCTCTGCCAGTGGTGGGCTTTAAGTTGATGCGGATAATTTCTCCGCGCTGGATATTCATGGTTTGCTCGGTTCCGCTAGCTAGAGCAGTTCTTGCCCTATGGCTGAACTGTTAACAAAGTCTTGTACGTCCGTTGGATATTGAAAATCCTTTGGGATGCTCTCTAATATTTCATCTAGGGTGATGGGCGTTTGTTTTTTGCGGAGTACGAGGGTGTTCTCGACTTCGAGGAGTTCTAGGGTTGATGTTTCATCTACGCCTAGGCTATTGGCAAGTTGGTGGGGAATCCGCAGCCCTAAGCTGTTGCCCCATTTTTTGAGTTGGATATCCATAAGCTACCTGGACTAGAATTATACTTTGTATAATAGCCTCGTTTGTAACTTTTAGCTTCCAGATTACAATATCAATCAAATGGGTTGATGAGTGGAACCCCTGTGCTTACAAAATCACTTATATTTCGGGTAACTAGGGTTAAGGCGCAGGTAAGTGCAGTGGCGGCAATTTGCTTGTCTAGGGCATTTTCAGGATGCGGGACGCGCAGCCTCCCCCAAATTTGGGAGTCAATTGCCGTGAATTCTAGAATATGGTTAGCGTAGTCATCCAATACGGTCTGTAACCAGGCTTCTAGGATATCGGCTTGTAGCTGATCGCCCCGATACCGAATAATTTCAACGCCTCGGCGCAGTTCTCCGATAGTGATAACGCTGATAAATAGGTGGGCTTTACGCTCAGCATTTTGCTTAAAAAATTGCTTAACGCCAGGGTTGGCTTTGTCTTTTTTGCGAAGTTCGCTGATGACGTTGGTATCAATCAAATTCATTGCTGGCTCTGTCGTCTTGGATTCGCTCAAAGTCTGCATCATTGCCAACGTTGGGGATCTGGCTCAAGACTTCTGCAAAAGACTTTCGCTGAGGTTTGAGCAATGCTTGTTCCAAAATTTTGCGATGCTCTGCTTCTGCACTAACACCATGCTGACTTGTCCGCATTTTGAGGGCTTTGATAACGGCTTCATGAATGTTTCGCACAATTAATTTCGCCATAGACTGTCGCTCCGTGGAAATGAGATTAAGAAACTGGTGTCGAGTATTGCGGTCATGCAGGATTGCTCGATTTAAGCTGCCAGCCATAAATGGGATCGATGTCTTGAAGTAGGATCTCTTCGTCGCGCTCTGAAATGTCTTGCTGTCCAGAGCTACCTAAGCCTGCTATTGCATATAAAAAGCTGGAGGCACTTTGGTCAGGTGCTTTTGAGCGATCTGATTTGTAGCGAAGATAGTCTAGAAAACTGGCAAGCTCAGGAAGATTTTCGTCGGGTAGGGTGCCGACGGCTTGAATTAGGTTTTGTCGTTCTATAGTGGTTGCGTCCATTGCTCAAAACACGGGGAGAGAGATTAAACCTATTCTACTTCTTGATTAGATGGGTGGGCTAATTGGATGCCACCGCTAGCTTCTGCTATGCCTGCGCTTTACGATTCGCTGATGGTGACGGGAACTTTGCCAGTGAGGAGGTCTTGCATTAGGCCAGATTTTTGTTTTTGGAGCTTTTCTATTTCTGTTTTCAGATTTTTAATTTTGTTATTAGCTGAATTGATTCTATTTTCTATTCTTTCTTGTTCTTCTTGGTTTGGAGTAGCGATTGGATATGCTTTTAATTGAGTAGAGTTGATTGATGCTAAGTTTGTTGACTGTTTTGAACTTAAAATAAAGTATCTTTTTCCAAAGTCTGACTCAGACCAGTAAGCAAGATAAAACGGTCTGAGTAGTAGTCTGTCTGTTCGGACTCGAAATACGTGGTTTTGGTGAATACAGTTTTCAATTTCACCTTGCCAGACGGTTCCCCTTCCAAGTTTGTCAAAATCTCCGCCTTCGTTCATTAAGACATCGCCAGTTTCTAGACGCAAATTTTGAAGAGTATTCTGACTTACTTTTATCTCTTTAATTTCGCTTAAATCTAAATATCCATCTTGTACATTTGCAACTCTTAGATATGGAACTGAAAACGTTTGATCGAGTGAAATTTTTGATGAAAGAGTTACCCCTGATGTTATGTCAGAAATGCGACCTAACGGAATAATATCCCACTCCCTCGGAATCCAACCGATCGCCGTCTCTCCATAAAGTTCTGGGGCTTGTTCTCTGGGGGGTCTGAGCTGACCATCGGAGGTTATGCCACGGGTAAACAGGTCGTGCATTAACCCCGCTTTGATTTGCTGATATTTCTGGATGAGGGCTTCAGTATGGGCGATCGTTTGGTCAATGGTTGAGAGAATTTCAACAATTTTTCTTTGCGTGGCCTTATTTTTTGGGTATGTAATAGGCAACCGTTTGACAACACCAGCATTCAGGTTTGACTGAGTTGTTTGAGCAGTAAATTTGTGTACTGATGGCTTTATAAAAAGAAGTTGATAGTAAAGAAATTCTTGATCAACTAGCTCATTTTCTTTAAGGGCAATTATTGCTTGGTTTGTCGCACATGCAATCTTGTTGATTATTGGCTTGCCTACAGTCGCATACATTGAATACAAGATATGAGGTTCTTGGATAAGCCATGCAGCACTATTTAAAAGACCTTGACCGCTAAGAGTATTTTCAGTTTTTTCTAAAAAACGTGAACTTTTTGTGATGTCCTCAATGACTACAAACGGGATATCTCCACCATAGTAATCAGGATTTGTGGCAACAGGAGTTCCTCCAGCCTTTTGGTACTTAGTTACATCAGCAACCGTTGCATCAATCCACTCACTCATACCCCAACTCCACCAAAAACGCCTTCAACTGCGCCGAAGCCGCATCCCGCTCCGCCTCAATCGTCTTCGTCGTTACCGCGTACTTGCTCCATAGATTTGCGATCGCCCTTACACAAGCCCGTTGATCCGCCCGTAGATAAGCCTCATAGGTCTCCATCAGCACCCGACGCAGCCGCGCAACAATCACCATTCGCGCCTCATCCTTCGAGATTTTTAGTCGCGCCCTTGCCACCAGCTCATCCCGCTTATTCTCAACCCCCTTAATCGTCGCCCTCAGCGCCCTCACCTCATCCTCTAGCAGCTTGTGGCGAGCCAACTGCCCCTCCAACTGCTCTGCCATAAACTGATACTTCGTCCAGTCCCCCAAACTCGGGTCGCGCTTGCACAGCCTTGCCTGCCCCCTCGCCGCCTTCAGCTCAGCCTTCTTGCTCTTAACCACATCACTCGCCATCACCCCACAGTCATCCGTATCTTCAAAATCCTCCTCATCCGCCGCCGCAAATAGCGCCTGTAGCTCCGTCAGCCGCACCTGCGCCAGCTTCATCTCCTCTAGTACATCAGGGAACTGACTCCGCAAAATCTCCTCATCGGGTATCAGCTCAGCCCCCCAGCCACTCGCTGCAATAGACTTAAAATCCGCCTTCAGCACATCCACATAGTTCGCAAACGCCCCCCGCACCTGAAACGGCGTTAAAAGCGTCTGATCCGCCAAAACCTTCGCAATGCTCTCCAGCAAATGGCTCCGCATTCGGTACACATTGCCAGACTGCTCATGCTGGTTTTTTGGGTCTGGTGCCAGCGCCTCCACAATAGGCAAATTTGCCTGCCACCAGTCCTCTAGCTGCTGCATAAAATGCCCATGCCGCGCCACCACGCCACTGTGCTGCGTCACAAAATCTGCAATATTGCGCTTATTGCTAATAGCAGGGGCAATATCTACAAAGCGATCCGCGTCCAGTTGGGATGGGTCGCGCACCGTAAAGCAGTCTTGTCGTAGCTCTGCATAGTTGTCCCAGAAATGGGTGAGGGTATCAACCTCAGCAACAGGCACCCCGCCATGAAGATGAGCGCGCACATCCTGCGGTTCCGGTGGCGGTGCATTATCGACATAGCGCCGAATGTTGCAGTTGTAGTCCTCCGCCGCAATTTCTGCCACAGGCACCCGCCGCGCATAGGCAGGTATGTCTACCCCAGACCGATAGGCGTGGACAATCTTGTCAATATCTTCAGGCCGCAGATGATTTTGCGCCTTCCCTTCTCGATACTCGCGATCGGCATTGATAAACAGCACATGGTCGCGGGTTGCCGCACCCTGCTTATTCATCACCAAAATACAGGCCGGAATGCCCGTGCCATAAAATAAATTGCTGGGCAGACCAATAATGGCCTCTAGATAGCCCTGTTCAATAAAGTGCTTGCGTGCAGCCCGTTCCTCACCACCGCGAAACAGCACCCCGTGGGGCATTACCGTTGCCAATCGTCCATCATGCTTCAGCACAGACAGCATGTGCTGCACAAACATCAGGTCAGCCTTGTTGCCTTTCTCTGGCATCATCACCGGAAAGCGCCCCGAAAACTTGAGATCTTTTTTGATGTAATTTTGGCTAAACGGCGGATTTGCCAGCACACGCTCAAACCGCCTGAGATTGTTATTCTCATCCAAATGCTGAGGCTCTCTGAGCGTATCTTCTTGACGAATATCCGCGTCAGAAATGCCGTGCAGCAGCATATTCATCTTGCAAATCGACCAGGTGGTGCCAATCTTCTCCTGACCAAACAGCCCCACTTCGCCAGAGCTACCGCACTCGCGCAGATAGTCCCGTACCTGAATCAACATACCGCCCGACCCAACCGTTGGGTCATATACTCGCATACCTTTTTTGGGGTCACAGATTTCTACACAAATCCGCACCACTTCCGCAGGGGTATAAAATTCCCCCGCCTTTTTGCCCGCAGAATCTGCAAAAAACTTAATCAGCCATTCGTAGGCAGCACCCAACAAATCTGGGAACTCAAAATCCTCATCCTTGAGCGGAATCTTCTCAAAATTCTGGATAAAGTCAGCCAGCGTGTCATTGTCCAACGTCCGTTGACCAATCTTGCGGTTAAAGTTGATGCCCTTTAACACGTCTTGTAGGGCTTCAACATTGGCATCTTCAATGGCCTCAAGCGCCTTATTTAAGGTGCTGCCAACCTCTTCCTTAACGTGTTTCAACGCCGGATGATGGATTGTCTTGGGTTCGCCATCTTTAATAACATGCTCAACCCAACCCTGATTCCAACGCGCCCGTTCCGGCACCCAAAAATACTTGCCGGAATAATTGTCACGGTCAATCAACTCAATGACAATATCTGCCTCGCTCATACCTTGAGCAGCTTTTTCAGCCCTAATCTCGGCCTGCCGCTGATCAAATAAATCGTTAGCACGCTTGAGAAACAGCATGCCAAAAATGTATTCTTTGTATTCGCTGGCATCCATACTGCCGCGAAGATCGTTGCAAGCGCTGTAGAGAAGGCTTGCAAGGTGAGAGAACGTAAGTTTTGCCATTCTCTAACGTTACCAGCCTTCTCAAATGTTCGACTTCAAGTGCGCTCAGAGGTTTTACCGCTGCCGTAAGTTCTTTTCTGAACAAACTCATATCTCTCAACAGGATTCATATCGTGCTCAGATCCTGCGACGATATCGTCATCAAAACTTTCCCAGCATGAATCGCTATCTGCTAAGACAGGCTGGGAACCCATAGCGATCTTCAAGTCTTGAGCAGAACGCCAATGCCCCTTCTTCCGTAAACCTGTAAGCATATCCATCCTCGCTTGGTGATAGTCTGGTCTGCCCAAGTTCATCCATTTTAACCTTATCTCTATAGTAGGAGCGCCTATATTCGAAAGCATCCAAAGTGATGACTGAACCGTTAGAGTCTCCATCGCAGATAAACAGACCAACCTGAACGGCATACCAAATGAGCCAAAACCCTACTGGGTTTACTTCTCTAGTATTCCCTTCAAGCGCCTCAAGATTCTGTATCTCTATATACTCAGGAGATTTTGAAGGGTTTCCATCGTAAGGATATAAACCGTAACGCATCAATCCCTTCGTTTTTCCATCAAAGGAAAGCTTAATGACGGCCTCACATTCAAAATTGGTCATTTTCCAGAGATTATGCCAGTCGCACACCCAAGAACCACTCATATCAGACTGTTTTGCTGGTTCCAAGATTACGGTCTGTCTAATCCCTTGAGCATCAAAAACCGTAGCAGCATAAGCTGGCGTTAAAGCACTCTGCTCCACAGAAAACACCGTAAAAATTAGCCATTAAACATGTTTGATCTAAGATCAGCCTCAGCGCATCGTGACAAATTCTTCGGCAGAGCTGGGGTGAATGCCGACGGTTGCATCAAACTGGGCTTTCGTGGCTCCCATCTTGAGGGCGATCGCCACCCCCTGAATAATCTCACCCGCGTGATCTCCCACCATGTGGGCACCCAAAACGCGATCGGTTTCGATCTGCACCACCAGCTTCATGAGGGTCTTTTCTTCTTTCCCTGGCAGCACATAGTACATGGGTCTAAACTTGCTGCGGTAGACCTTAATGGCATCATCGCCATACTGGGCGCGGGCTTCCTCTTCTGTTAGCCCTACGGTGGCAGCTTCTGGGGTAGAGAATACGGCAGTGGCAACATTGTCGTAGCTCATCTGTCGCGGCTTTTTGCCAAAGTGCGTATCGGCAAAGGCGCGACCTTCGTTAATGGCAACGGGCGTTAAGTTAATGTGATCAGTACAGTCGCCCACAGCGTAGATATTTTCTTCGGCGGTTTGGCTATGGCGGTCTACGGCGATCGCCCCGTTTACAATCTCAACTTTGGTATTTTCAAGTCCCAGATTTTCGAGCAGGGGCTTGCGACCAATGGCGGCTAAGCTCACGGCATCGGCGAGAATGAGATCTTCTTCGCCGTCTGCGGTTTTGACCGTAATTTCGACTCCGGAGTCAGTTTTGGCGATCGCAATATGCCGCATATTGGGCACAATCCGAATGCCGTGATGCTTCATCCCCGCCTGAATTTCGTTGCGGATGTCTTCATCAAACCCGCGCAAAATGTGGGTGTATCGCAAAATTTGCGTCACTTCACTGCCTAGCCCCTTGAGGATGCAGGCAAACTCAACGCCAATGTATCCGCCCCCTAACACCACCAAGTGTTTGGGCTGTTCTGGCAGGGTAAAAATATCGTCCGACGTAATGGCATATTCTGCCCCTGGAAAGTCTGGCCTTACAGGTTTGCCGCCTACGGCAATCAGCACTTTTTCTGCGGTGATAGTCTGCTCGCCAATCGCAATGGTATGGGCATCTACCAGACGACCATGCCCGCGAAACACCTCAACCTTAGACCCATCGAGCATCCGCTGATAAATGCCGTTGAGTCGCGTGACTTCGCCATTGACTGCCGTAACCATGTGGTTCCAATCAAGGGTGCTTTCAACCGCGCTCCAGCCGTAGCCTTGGGCCTCTTCAAACTGAGCCGGAAAGTGGGAAGCATACACCATCAGCTTTTTAGGCACACAACCACGATTCACGCAGGTGCCCCCCAGCCGACCAGATTCTACAATGCCAACTCTCGCACCATATTCTGCGGCGCGGCGTGCTGAAGCAATACCGCCAGAGCCAGCCCCAATTACAAACAAGTCATAGTCGTAGCTCATATCCCACCTTCTGCTCAATGAATTCAGGGTGCCATAACCATTACTGGGCACCCTGAAGATCTAGTTTTATTGTGAAGCTAAAGATCGTGGATTAAATAACTTACAGAATTGGTTTTAAGCGATGTGCTTTGCACTCCCTCATCCCCTAACCCCTTCTCCCAGAGCGGGAGAAGGGGGACAAGATTCTTACTCCCCTCTCCCGCTCTGGGAGAGGGGCTGGGGTGAGGGTCAATGTTGGAGGTTATTAAATCCATGATCCTTATCAATAGCCTGTTTTCTGCTTGTTCTGAATTTTTAACCTGATTGAATCTTGTTATGGTGAAGCCTACCCAACGTCCCCAAAGCCCTAATTTCTCCTCTGGTCCTTGTGCAAAGC
>JANPLU010000067.1:0-28296 GCA_031422435.1 Acaryochloridaceae cyanobacterium VAR_48_metabat_390 | reverse complement strand
TAGCATCGAAATGTCCGTGCCTGACAGGGCACGTTGACCTAGCTCTGACAAAGCGGCTTGCTGTCGGGCACGGGTGTGGAGAAGGTTATCTGCTTGTTTACGAGCGGTAATATCGTAGAACGTACTGAGGATGACGGGCTGATCGTCAAGAGTCAGGCGTTGAAGTGAAACGTTAACCCAGAACGTTAACCCGTTCAGCTTTTTTACCCGAACTTCCTGGCGGGCAACGTATCCGTTCTGTAAAACCTGCTCTCCAAGGACTTGACGATCCTTCGGGTCATCGTAAAGTGCCGAGATATTTTGACCAATCAGCGTCTTCTCAAATGCCCCAAAGGTCAACTCCCCCTGCCGATTGGCGTAGAGAATTGCCCCATCCGCGACGCTGCTAATGGTCATCGGAATGGGCAAGGCTTCGGCGATCGCCCGAAACCGCTCTTCACTCTTTTGAAGTGCCCGTTCCGCCTGCTTTTGGTCGGTTATGTTCCGTTGGATCGTGGCAAGACACAGCACCTCACCAGTCTGGGGATGCTTGACTACAAAGCAACTGCGATGCACATCAATACATTCCCCCGTCTTAAAATGGTGCAGTTTTCCCACCCCTTCGTGCCGCCCCACCCCATGAATTGTCGGCAGAGTCACCTCACAAAAATGGGCTACATCTTCCTCTGGTAAGTAGGCTGCGACATCTAAGGCTTGAGCTGCTTCTAGGGTTTCTAGCCCCACAAGTCTACGCCCCGCTTCATTGACGTATAAAATCTTTCCCTCCAAAGAAGACATCGCAATAAAATCGCTGCTGTTCTCCACGAGCGCTACAAATTTTTGCCACTCCACCTCGGCTGCGTGGTGTCGGGCAATCTCTTGCCGCACAGTAAGCAAGCAGGTAGCGTCCTGGCCTGGACTCTGGGGCGTAACATCGCTCCACACCAGTAAAAATGCAGGATTCCCTTCATAGTGAATGGCTTTCGCGGAAACCAGGGCATTAAACAGTTCTCCGGTGCAGCGTTTAAGCTGTACCCGATAGTCTAGGAGTACCGTCTTCTGGTTAAGAGAAGCGATGAATTCGGCATAGTCCGTTGGGCTGCCGTAAAAATCAGGGCTAAGGCTAGTTAACGCGGTACGATGGAGAGCACCGAACAAAGGCGCTACCAGGTCATTTTGCAAGAGGATATGATGATGCTCCTGGCTCACCACGGCAATGGGAGAAGGCGAGAGTTCTAATAATGAAGACAGCAGCATCTGAAGTCCTGCTTCAGATTGAGAACCCTCTACCGCTTGGTTCAAAAGTGGAGACATGATGTCACTGACCGTTGTAGGAGTCTGGGCAAAAACGCTATCAGTCAGTCGGTAGCCAGTTCGACGTAAAATCGTGAGCTTAACGCCTCATGCCTTTTCCGCTCACAGTGGCAGAATGCAGCTTCGGCAAGACTTTGACCTTAATTGCTGACCGTACATAATTTCTTACGACCAGAGAAAATCCTTAATCTTAATTTAATCCAAGGATTTGCTTCTTAGAGTAAAAAGTATCGAGCTTTACAAAAAAGTTTACATAATCTTGTGGAGTCCCGTTCAGCCACCTCAATTACCCACGCTAGACCATCGGAAATTGCTAGGGCTGTTTCATTCTCCAAAAAGGCATACTGTGTATGATTCTCAGGACTTTGTGTTTATGCTAAGGCATTGAAAATTTGTTTCAAAGTCTGGGAAAGCGGTTGCTGTCCTTGCTCTTAAGTCCGCTTTACAGGCTGAGGCTGAGTACTAAAAGTTAGGCAAAGCATAAAGCTTAGGGAGAACAACACAGACCTGCTGGACTTTCCCTAAACCCTACAGTTGAACAGCACAGACCCAGAACTCTGATCTAGATTATCCGCTGAACCGCTGGCAGCGATCGCATTCTTCAGTCTTTACTATAGTCTTTCTGGCTGGGGCTAACGCTAGCTGAGGGAAACCGCTGCGGCTGCCAGCTTGGGCTATTCTTAAAAACAGCGGTCATCCCTAAGCCCTAGCTTCCAATTTACCAACATCACCCAAAAGCATTACTACCACCAGGGAATCGGCTTCGATCTAGACTATGACCGACCCACAACAGCACTTTTATCAAACCATTGAAGATATCAAGGGTGTTCTAATCTTGGATAATCCGCGTTCTATCTTTAAGGTTGGCGATTCGGAGATTCTCGCAACCCTCCCTAGTCACTTTTTGATATTGCAGAGTCGTTTGAACATTTTGGTAAAGCATTAGACCGTTCATATCAATGCTTCAGGCGACAGATCGCCCTTCACTATATCGGTCCCACGCTAGATTGATGCACGATCAAATAGTCAAAATGTAGAGTAAATGTTGAGTGATCTGTGAAATGATTCAGTTATATGAAAAACAACTCTAAACTGTGGCTTGTCTAAAATTTAGAGAAATAAAAAAGACTAAAAGCTACAACAGTTTTCAACCTCACATCAATTACTGTCTAAACTTTTAGCTCAAGTTTTAGACAATAACAAACATGTCCTAGAAACTCAATTTCTAAGGGAATCCTCATGAGCACTGCAATTGACAATTTCACCCAGCAACTTCATGACAATTTAGAAGCAGTTGAAGATCGGGCAAAAGCGCTGAAGGAGAGTATTCAATCTGCTCCCAAAAAGACTCAGGCTGAAATTCAATCGAAACTTGATGAAGCAAAGGCAAAGCTAGACGCTAAAAAGCAAGAATTCGATGAGTACCGAGCCAAGCTCAAAACACAATTTGAGGAAAAAGAGTCTGAAATAAAGTCCCATGTCGAAGAGTGGAGAATAAGTCGCGAAATTAAAAAGCTAGAACATCGGGCAGAGAGCGCTGAAAGCTATGCGGCTACCGCGACCTTCTTAGCAATGGCAGCGCTAGAAGAAGCTGAAGAAGCAACATTATCTGCGATCGCCGCTAGACGAGATGCCGAAGCCGCTGCGGAAACTGCGGAAACGGTAGAGAATCAATGAAATGAGCCAGTCCAAAGAACGGTTTAACAGGAACTGTCAACAAAATGAAGTTCCCAGGGGGGCGATTCATGACCACACAAATGTAATCGTCAATGCTCAGGCAGCAGCAGCGGTATCCAAGGTCGAAATTCTCGCCAAACTTTATCTAGAGAGTGACCCTGCCAAAGTTTCTGATGAGGCGATCGCCCAGCTATGCGATTGGCTCTGGTGTGAGTTTCAAAGTACTCCGCTCGATCTAGAGTTCTCATGGTATGAGCGTTACAGCAGCGCAGCAGAGATGTTTGCCGATATTCAGCAAAATCATCTCTGGATATCTGCCGAAAATTACGACACAACCCTGGGTCTTAACCCCATCTATAACTTCATCCTCCAGGCAGTGCATGACAATGATCACTACCGCACCGATAGCGATTTTAGTCTGGAAGGAGAAATTTCGGCTTATAACGCTACCGCAAAACGTGCGCCAAGTTTGAGCATACAAAAAATTATTTATTCTGAGAGTGTTTTGAGATCGGCCGCCTACCTTTTCTTAGGACATGCGCCAATTTCCAAGATTGTCTTTCCGTAATTATTCGTAAAGATGCTCAATCTACGAGTGTTCTTATCCAGATCAATCTTTCTCTAATAAAGGATTAATTGAATGACGACTACTACCATAATTTCATTGAGCAATACCGAAATTCGTTGGGCAGATATCATTGAATATCCACAGACTGGCGCTAAAAGCAAAATTCTTTTAGAAGACCAGAACTGTCGATATACGCTGATGTCGTTAGCAGGGGGAATGCACATCGCAGAACATGCTAACCCTCGCAATGCAACGGTAAATGTGATTGAAGGCCAAGGCTTGCTAACGCTGGAAGGAAAAGATCTTGTTCTTCAATCAGGGGTCTTTATCTTTATACCTGCTAACGCACGCCATGCTGTGCAATGCGTGACAAACCTTGCTTTTTTGTTAACGCTTTCTGAACAAACAACTGACTCTCATCGCTGATTTTCGTAGATTCACTCCATCTAAAAACATCACTCCATTCAAAAATAGATGCAAAATATGGACTATTTCTCTACTTATTATTAACTGAATTTTTAGGAGAATAACCATGTTAGATATTGATGAAATGAGTTCACAAGAAATATATGAGCTGCTACATCAAGTAGGGTACGGTCATCTTGGCTGCATACACAAAGGCAAACCCTACGTTATGCCAATGCAGTATTATCTCGAAAATTCAGATATCTACCTATTTACAACAGTCGGCATGAAGACTCACGACATGGATGCGAATCCAGAAGTTTGTCTACAGGTTGAATCACTTCACGATCCGCTTCATTGGCGCAGTGTGGTTGTGAATGGTCGAGCTGATCGCCTCGCAGAACAGCAGGACATCGATCATGCGATGCATTTAATTAAAGAGCGCAATTCAACCCTTTCTCCTGCAATCAATCGAACCTGGGTCGATGCATTGGGACGATCAGAGGTAATTGCAATCTATCGTATCCATCCGAGTGAGATGACCGGACGCACAACGGATGGCGTTAGCAGTCAGTAAGCGCTGAGAGATTGATACTGCTTAGTTTCTTTTTACTATTTTTATAAGGAATCCTATGATGAGTAAAATCGACATCAACAAATCTGTGCCGCGCGAGCGCTGGGGGTGAATTTTTCGACCAGTTTTCAGATGGTAATCGTGGGCGACGTATTTCGATTGAAATGATTGGCGGAGAACTGGGTGATGCAGAACTAATCCAGAATGCACCTTTGATGGCAATGATTTACGATCGCCCTGACAAGGGGGACGATTTGGTCATTGAAGTGGGACAAGAGGAAGTGACCTATGCCCACACGGTTGAGTCGCCCACTGAAGTTTTAACAGGGCAAGACTCAAACGGCCTGACTCCCTGGTAAAAATATTTTTATCCTGGAAGCAAAATCTCTTCTAGGCGGGAGTTTAGGGTGATTTTGTGCCCAAAGCGATGAGCGAGTGTAACGGTGAAGAAATTCTGCGAGAACTTTGCGGTCATCTGCGATTCGATTTGGAAACCGTAGCATCAGCAAACTGCATTCCTTGCAGAATGCCTTACATTACCAGTATGTTTATGCCGCGTTTGCGCACAGATCGACTGTTGCCGATCCCACATAGCTCAAAGAAACTGGCGTTTATCAGCCAGTTTGTTGAAATTCCTGATGATGTTGTTTTCACGGTGGAGTATTCAGTGCGGGCTGCACAGATAGCAGTTTATAAATTTTTGGGTATTGATCGCGCGATCCCACCTATCTCACCCAATGACAAGTCACTGCGAGTGCAGTTTGAGGCTTTAGTCAAAGCGTTCAAATAAGTTTTATCTAAATCAATAATCAGGAGACAATCTATGAAAACGAATGCCTACGCTGCCCAAAATGCCACGACACCACTCGCACCTTTTAGCTTTCAACGCCGTGATGTCGGTCAGTATGATGTGCAGATTGAAATTTTATATTGCGGCGTATGTCACTCAGACTTGCATACCGTCCGCAGTGAATGGGGTAGCGCCACCTACCCTTGCGTACCTGGTCACGAAATTATTGGACGGGTCGTTAAAGTTGGAGCGCATGTTGAAAAGTTTAAGGAAGGGGACACCGCAGGAGTGGGCTGCATGGTCGATTCTTGTCGCACATGTGCAAACTGCAAAGAAGATCTAGAACAGTTTTGCGAAAAAGGCACAATCTTTACTTACAACTCTCCTGAGAAACAGACTGGCGGGACAACCTTCGGCGGATATTCTGAGAGCATTGTTGTAGACGAAGCATTTGTGCTGCACATCCCCCAAAATTTGGATCTCGCTGCCACCGCTCCACTGCTTTGCGCTGGAATTACCACTTACTCACCATTACGTCATAACAACGTGAGCAAAGGTCAGAAGGTTGGCGTTGTAGGCCTGGGTGGACTGGGGCACATGGGGGTGAAATTAGCCAAGGCTCTTGGCGCACACGTTGTGGTATTTACAACCTCATCCAATAAAGTTGAAGATGCCCTGCGGCTCGGAGCCGATGAAGTGGTCAACTCTAAGAACGCGGACGAAATGAAAAAACACCTCAACAGCTTTCATTTCATTCTTGATACTGTCTCCGCACAGCATGACATCAATGCTTACCTCCTACTGTTGAAACGCGATGGTAATCTCACGCAAGTGGGTGTCCCCGCCGAACCGCTTCCCCTTCAGGTGGGTAGCCTAATTTTTGGTCGGCGCAGTCTCAGTGGCTCCCTGATTGGTGGTATCAAAGAAACTCAGGAAATGCTGGATTTCTGTGGCAAGCACAATATCATTTCAGATATTGAACTCATCCCGATCCAGAACATCAATGAAGCTTACGATCGTCTACTGAAGAGTGACGTAAAATATCGCTTTGTGATTGATATGGCCTCATTAAAACAGGATTTATAAACTATCTCAACTAATAACATAATTAGATTATTAGTAGATTTTACATCTAACAATATCTAAAATTATTGGAACTTCTAAGTTCACATTAGATACAAATAAAAACATTTTCAAGGAAATTATCAATTACTTTTTTCGATCTCTATGCTGACATAGGTTTTCTTTTCCTTTTTTAGTCTATTTTTACGGAGAAGAGCTAGTCTCAAAATGAGGTTGCCTTTGACAATAAAGTGCTCTCCCATAAATTTAAAAATCAGGTGACAGAATTATTGGTGATTCCGCTGATAAACACATAAGAACTTATCCAGCTTATTTTAAAAAATTAATCTTTCTCACTAGAACAGAAACCATCCAATATTTCATCTAACTTTTTAATTAGATGCGATCGCCTTAATGAGATAACTACTTAGTTAATTTAGTCAACACAGGTCTGAGACATTGCAGACAGTGGCTCTAGAAAATTTTGGCTTTTTAGAATTTTGTGCAAATTAACGTCCGCTTCTAATAGACACGCATGACCGCTATGGGGCAACACTAAAAGCTTGGCCGCAGGCAGCAGGCTGACCAACTGCCGAGCATCTGGAATCGAAGGCAAAAGGCGATCACTCCCGCTGGCGATAACCAAGACGGGCTGAGTCAGTCGGTACAGCGGCAGGTTGTCTAACTGAAACGATTTTAGTAAAGAGAGCCGCCAGATAGACGTTGCTTTAGGTACCGTTCTCATCGCTTGCAGAAGCGCTGTTCGATCTTCCGGCAAAATCCGCTCTAGCTGGGCAATGTAAGGCAATAGCCCGATGGCTGAAAGTTGATAGAGAAAGTCTGGGAACCACTGAATAATCTGGCCACCCCACAGCATCCAAGGCCGACGATGAAAAGAAGACGCTGAATTGACTAGCACAATGCGGCTAAACAAATGGGGAGAGTAAAGAGCAACGTTTAGCGCCAAACACCCTCCAAAAGATTCACCACATAGATAAATTGGTTGTCCAGCTGGACGGTTAAGCTGTTCGGCTTCCACCAGCCCCACCACTTTTTCGGTTAATTCATCCCAATCGGTTAGATCGTCGGGCGGAATTGCAAGGCAGCGGATATCAAAGATCGTCTCTAAGCCAATGGTTTGAGTGCGTAAAAGCTGCCCCGTCCCATCCATTCCTGGCAGAAAAACGAACAGCGGTTTTTCTGGAGAAAGTATGCGGGGCGTAATAAAACAGATCTGGCTGTTAACTTTTTGCATTTTGGCATCCCGCATCATCAAGTAGATGGGCAATTTCGGCTTGACAGTATTGCGTTAGCTCATTGACGACTGCTTTGCCCCGTTTTCCTCGGTATTTTTGTTGCTCATCTGGCGTAATCCAGTAAGGGCGACCGACTAAAATTTGAACCTGATGGTACAAAATCAGCGGATGCCAGCCGAGTTGGTCAAATAAAGGCTCAGAGGGATCAAAAAACCGCAGCAGCGGTAGAGGTACACCTGGGAAAATGCTCTCTGATTGGGAGGCGATCGCCACGGGCAAAACCGCCAGCTTTGGAATCGGCGATCGCAGAGCAAGATGGGCAAAGCCGCGCCGGAAAGCTCCCACCTTTTCTGGAAGGGTTGGCTGAACCATAGACTGACCACCCTCAGGAAAAAGACCCACGCTCTGACGAGTTTCTAGAAAACGGCTAGCCTGTCTAAAAAAGCCCTGCTGCCTTTGATTTGCATCCTCTAAAGGGAAACATCCAAAAGCCTCAACGGTTTCTCGTAAGACCGGAACGTGACTCATATAGTGATGGCAAGCAAACCGAATCGGCTGGTCTAAGGCCGTCATTAATGAGAGAGCATCCATAAAGCTCCGGTGATTACTGACCACGACCATTGCACTACTGTCAGGAATTTGGTCTGTGTAAATTAGCTCGATTTGTGTACCAATATTGCTTAAAAACGAACGAGAAAGCCCCAAGGGGTTTTGCCATAACATGAGTTAACTAACCATTGTTGAATTTATAAGGTCGCGTTTATTAAGTTAGATGTTTTAATTCTTTAATGGCTAACCCTTTCGTACTGCAGTGTATTAGCAAATTAATCAGCGTCGTAAAAATTAGATTCTGGTCACAAAAATATTGCTTAAGCTAGAGATTTGCATAAAATTTTGTCTGAATTGTCTCTCTAATTTATTCCATAAAAGTTAATCTATAACCACTACCTTGAGAGGTTTTCTATCTCTGTCTCTGTGTATAGAATCTTATGAGTATTAGTAGCTATTCTAAAACTGTGATGTGACATATAATCTAGAATTTAATACTTTTTTGTTGAACCTCTAAATTTTTTAAGATTAATCTTAAATATTAACAATTTCGTTAGCCTGGTGAGTTATTGCTTACGGCATAAGATAGGCCAAATGCGATGAATCAAAGCTAAAATTTTGCTTGATTCTATTATTGTCTCGATAGGAAACTAGATTATGATCGTCAATACTTTAGCAGATGGTTGGCAAATTATTTATCACCGTGCTCATGCTTTGCTTGCTTCTCAAATCGGAGAACAATGGCAGCGTAAAGATGCTCCCCCACGTTTTTGCGAGACAATCGCTGCAATTTCTCACCATGATGACTTAGAAAAAGAGTGGGAGGAACAAAACCTTACGCCTGCAGGCACGCCCAAAGACTTCACAATGGAGACAGAAACATCCTATGAGCTACTGCAAAAGCATTTAGAACGTGCACTTTATCGGAGTCGCTGGGTCGCTTTATTAAATTCTATACATCTCTGTCGATTAAACAAACAGGCAAAAGGAACATCTGCTGAAGCAGATGCGTTTTTAAAGCAGCAGTTAGAGAATCAGAAGCAGTGCCGCAAAGAATTAAAAATTTCTAAAACTGATGTAGATCAAGCCTATGCGTTTATGCAGTGGTGCGATCGCCTCTCCCTTATCTTATGTCAACAAAAGCTACCGGAGGACGAACGCGCTTTAGAAATTAGTAAAGGTCATGATGGACAGCGCTATGACATTATCCAATACAGTAACAACCTCGTAACCGTAACGCCGTGGTGTTTTGAAGCGGATCGCTTCACGGTTAACGTAGAGGCTTCAACCTTAACGCAGGTCAAATTTGAAGATAATCTTAGTCTCACTCAAGCCCTTCAAAAGGCTCCACGAACGGTCTTAGAATGGACATTTATAAAGGACGAAAATTTATCAAGGAAGCAAAATAAATTGGGGTAAGTTTTAACAAAAAATGTTTGAAAATCTACCGAATTCAATAGCGCAAGTTTTTATTAGTTATCAAACCCCTGGAGCCATATTTGCAGCACTAATGCCTGCTTTAGGTAAGTTCTTGCAGTGTGATCGCTGTTTTTTATACCTGCGTGACCCAGAAATAGGCTTAGGTAAAGTCCCCTTTTGCTGGCTTCATGATTCCACCATACCTAAAATTTATGATGAAAACTGGAAAACTGAGCCAGAGTCTTTAGCAACTAATGACCCAATGTTTGCTGCTGCCTTAAGAACAGAGCCTTCTATTTTTGTTGAAGATGTCGAAATCGCTGACGCCAAAATTTTGAGCCAGGAGTTTGAAAAACAAAGTTTTGGGCATCGCGCTTTAATTCATGCTCATTTGTGCGACAATCATCAGCTTTGGGGTATTTTACAACCTTGTGTCTTTAAGTCTGCTAGAAACTGGACTCAAGAAGAACGACAGACTATCGCTCAAATTACCCAGATTGTTACGCCCATTGCGGTGGAATATGTGGTAGAAGCAAGGCAAAAGTAAATAACTTTGAATATGCTCTCAATTCTAACCCTATTTAATGTAAGCCTATAAGTATGCTTTTCCATTGCTTATAGGCTTAAATTGTTACTATTTTTTTAGAACTTTTTCTTGAGCCTTCTCTTCTTTATTTTGAGCTTTAACGAGTTCTTTAGGATTTTCCGTTAGCTTAGCAACTTCTTCATAAGCTTCTTCACGAGTTTCTGCTGGCTTTGTTAATTCGAGCGGCTGAATAATTTCTTCAGACTTAGCCGTTTCGGATTCTGCATATCCATACTGCGGCGCAAGTAAACCTGCTGCAAAGATTAAGCTAGTTAAGCTTAAAATCCAGAAGCTTTTAATACATAGATTGACTGTAGCTCTAAATATTTTTTTCACAATGTATTCCTTTTTGATGCCAACAACATAATTTAATTTTCAAGGTTTTAGATTTTAGAGATATTCTACAAACCTTAAAAATTAACTTACCATTTGTTTTATTGGCAACCTTCTATCAAAAGATAGATCCAATATAAACCTATAAAATAGGAATTTAATGCCAGCTTTGATGAACCGAGAGTTTTCTACTTTCTAGTATCTTTTCAAAAAGAGGCGTTGTAACGGCCTGTTCAATCGGCCATACCCCTGGCTTCTTAATTTGTCCTGTCAATACAAATTGACTCACGCTACCTGCTCCTAAACCAGTGGCGATCGCAGCGCTATCATGCACAAAACTAGAAGTATAGTGTGCTGCTTTGCCCTGTTTTTGACCCATAATACCGACGCGCATTGCAACCCCTACGCCGCTGAAGCGATCTGTTACGCTTGTCATACGATGGCTGATGTGGGCTAACGCTTCAATAAACTGCGGTTGCTGCATCAAACGCCTAGGAAACCAGTGAGCGGTCATCCAGGTCAGTTTGTTATAGAAATCAGGAAAAGTGCCAAATTTAGTGGTTACAGTCTTGACCGGAAACGTTTGGGTGAGGGTAAAAGATTCTGGCATATCAAACCAATACACATCTGCCTGCCCAAACGGGGCTGGAAATTCTATGGTTTCTCTACGCGTGTAGGGTTTAACCTGCTGCCATTGACCGTCAACCCATGCGTCAAACGGGTGCTGAATATTTAAAAACGTAGTCCGCATAACCGTTACGCCAGCACCTCCCGAGCCTGAGACCACATAGCTAATATGAATCTCTTCAGGCGTGTCGAATTGCTCAATGCCCTGGCGCACCATGCTGTTTGAAATTCCTGGAAAAACACCCGTATTAATGACGGCAGTAATGCCAGCAGCCTCAGCGGCAGAACCCTTTTCTAAAGCAGCCTGGGTAAAAACGCGATCATCGCTCACATCAACATAGTTAACGCCTTGAGCAATGCAGGTTTCTAAAACTAAGGTATCTCGCTGTCGAAAAGGCCCCGCGCAGTGAACGACTAAATCAACAGGTGCGATCGCAGTGGCTAACCCGATACTGTCCGTCAACTCAAGGGGCGAATACTGATGCCGAGAACCGAACCGCTCCAGTAATGGAGAAGCGACCGAACCCTTCGAGCGACCCGTAGTAGTCACTTGGGCTTGAGTATGTGTCAGCAGGTCTAGCGCAACACTACTGCCAATTCGACCACGCCCCCCTAAAATCAAAACTTTATCTGGCATGATGCTTTTTCTCGTAGAGCGATTTTGGCTAAAAACCTATAAATTTTCAAAAACGGATCGAACCGTTGACTGAATAGAGTCTTTTGCATCTTTGACAGCATGTGCCAGAGGGTTTTGGGTTTGCAGAAAGGCTCGGGCGCAGTTTCGACCTGGCATCCCAGAAATAGAACCCCCTGGATGAGTGCCTGCACCACTTAAAAACAGACCTTCAACGGGCGTTTTATAGTTTGCCAACTCAGGCAAAGGCCGGAAAAACATCATTTGCTCTAGGCTCATATCAATGTGATAGTAGTTCCCCTTCAGCGCTCCTAAACGCTCCCCTAGTTCGGCAGGGCTTTCTACCCGGCGCGCCATGATGGCATTTTTTACATTAGGGGCATAGTCTGCCAGCTTATCGATTACGCGGTCTGCTACTTTGTTCTTTAACTCATCGGTCCATCCCGTTCCGTGGAGTCCAGTGCCTTCCGCGTTTTCAATTTGGTAAGGGGCAAAAAACTCAATCCAAAGCGTGTGCTTTCCTTCTGGAGCCATTGTTGGGTCAAGTAGAGTGGGCATGACCACGTACATAGAAGGGTCAGAATCAGGAATTTTGCCAATCGCGGGATCAGTATGAGCCGTCTCTACATGTTTGACAGAATCTGCAATCAATACTGAACCAATTAAATATTGATCTTGATGATTATGATGCTCAAACCGTAAGGGTTCTGATAGAGCGCAGTCAATTTTAAGAATCGTCTCATTATTATTGATGATGCGACGGTCTAGCCGCTCCCGTAGGGCAGGATCTGCGTTGTCTACATCACCACTATCCACCAGATTTAAGAACAGACGCTTCGCATCAATGTTTGAAATAACGCCGTATTTAGCCCGATACTCCGTCCCACCCTTGACGCGAACCCCTACCGCTCGACCCTCATCAATCAAAATCTTTTCAACGGCCTGATCGGTCAGAACTTTACCCCCCAAACTATGGACTAAACTCAGCAGAGCCGTCACTAAAGCGCCCGTACCGCCCACCGGTCTTGCCATACCTGGATGGTGGCGCATCGCCATCATAATTGCGCCGATCGCCAGCATTTTTTGACTGGGCGGCGCACCTAGTTCAGATGCAAGCCTAGCGAGGGGCGCTTTTAGAAACTCAGAATCAAACCACTCACTTACGTTATCTTCAGCGCTACTCAAGAGCGTCCGAAACAGATCTAACGTTTTATTAGGTGGGCCTAAAACCGACAGCAAATCCTTAAGCTTTTGGAAATCGTAGTTACCTGCAATATCAATCACAGATTTAGGCGGCGCGTTAAAAATCGGAATGATGCCCTGTAAAAGCCGTTGCCAAAAGTCAATAAATTCTCGATAGCGTTCAGCATCGCGAGGGCTGTAGCGCGCAATTTCAGCACAGGTTGCCTCAACGGAGCGATGTCCTAGAAAGTATTTTCCGTCAGGATGAGGACAGAAGACAACCGGATCGCAATACAGATACTTCAACCCGTACTTTTCAAGCTCTAATTCTTCAACAACAGGCCCTAAATGAATAAATTCGTGGTCGATTGCACAAAGATTAAACTTAAATCCTGGAGCTTCTTCTGGCATGGATTCTTCCGTTGTGGCTCCACCGCCTGGAACTGAACGCCTTTCCAGCAGTAAGACGCTATAGCCTGCTTTAAGTAGATATGCAGCACAAACAAGTCCGTTGTGACCTGCTCCAATAATTACAATGTCGTATTCTTGCATTGGTTTAATTGCTAGATAATTTAAAGGGTTACGAGGTGGATATCTTTGGTAAAAGTCATAAATGGAAAAACCACGAGCAACTGAACGCTGAGTTATGGCTCATGGCGATCGCCCTCACCAATGACCGCAACTTTGTGTCGATAGACCAGTTCAGCGCCATACCAGCCTGTGATTGCTAACAGAGAAGCTACGATTGCCGAAAGAAGTAACCCCGTAGGCAAAACAGCACTTTCTACATTGTTCCAACGCAGTATCCAGTTCACTAACGTCAGAACCATTGCAGTAACGTTACCAACCATATGAATCCAGCCTGCGCGGTGCTTTTTGACGCGATCAATTTTAAGAAAATCTAGCATTCCGGTAAGCGCTGCTAAAAGACCTGCCATAAATCCTGCGCCAATTAGCCACAACGCAGCTCGTGCCCAAAAAGGGTCTTGGGTCAGCCAATACCCTAAATCGGCTCCAAAAGCACCAGACAAAAACGCAATAGGAAACGTAACCATTAAGGGATGCAGCGGATGACCTGCGATCGCAACCGTGCTAGGAATACCGCTATCACGATACTCCTGTTCACTACTTTCAATAAAAGGAGGAATATTGGGAAGCTGTGTCATAACTTTCTCCTAATGATTTAGCGTAAATTTTAAATTGTCAAAGAACTACATCCAGCGCATCAACCTCAATCTTGTCAGCACTAATTATGAGGGTTATGTTTTCAAATCTTGGTTTATTACTGATCTATTGCCAGAAATGACAGCAGAATTTTTTTGAATAATACTTTTAGCTTCTGTAATGCCGCAACTAGAAAACACTTCAATTCGTACTCTTAATATGAGCATAGATAAATTCAGTTTTAATCTGTCTGAAGAGATATAAATAATAAATACGCTAATTATTAAAGTAATCTCTTTCTTCTGAGAGAGAAGATAACAAGTATTCAAGTTGCCGCTATGGCAAGGTGTCTTACAGCAGTTTGCAGTCAAATAAGAGGCAATAAAGCATCGTAAAAGTAGGTAAGAAGTGAAGCTATATTCCATCAATGTACGAAAACGAGTGCAAACACCAAATTGGCTCCTTCGTGCTCTGGGACACTCGCTGCGCTGACCACGACCAAAATCCTCAATCCCAAGGTATCTGCTAGTAGATAACGTTTACGACCCTTGATCTTCTTGTTCGCGTCAAAGTCCACTCCTGCATGAATCATTGTGGCAGTAGTAACAGATTGACTATTGAGGGTAGCAGCCGATGGCCTGGCTGCCACTTATGCAACAACGCCAAACTCAGGGCGTAATTCTAAGCGCTCAGATTAAGTCTTAGGATGGGAAAGCTAGAAGCGTGAGTTATGCCAAAACGGGTTCAGCAACCTTAATCTCTAAGGTATAGGCGAAAGTAGAGCCGCTGATTCCGCGATGGTTGATTGGGAGAAGCCTTTGTATCCAAAATGGAACGAGGGTATAGGCAAATCTTTATCCCCCCCCTACAGCATTCACTCGCATATCAGCTTATGGATATAGGGGGAAAGCGAAACCGACCGCTATAGTTCAAGAGTTGAGTTCTGTTAGCTCAACGATTAGACGTAACAATAGATAGCAATCCGCAGACCTTTTAATCATGAAGTATGTATGAGAAAGGTTCAAGACCGCGTCTTTACAGTCCTCAACTCTAAACCACTAGGAAAACGCCAGAGATGAATATCCGACTCATCATCAATCCTAACTCTGGCCCTGTCGAGAATCCTCAGTTAATAGACGAGCTTACAGATGCTTTGCAAACTCAGGGCATTCAAGCTGAAATCTGTACCACCACACCGGAAGAGGATGGTGAAGGTCTGGCGGCGGCGGCTGCCAAAGCAGGGGCAAAACTTGTAATTGTAGCGGGAGGTGACGGCACGATAGAAGCCGTATCGCGGGGATTAGTCCATACTCAAACCGTGCTAGGCATTATTCCTTTGGGAACGCGCAATAACATTGCGGCTAGCTTGAAGATTCCAACCCTTTTAACTCAGGCAATCCAGACTTTGATAGAGGGGGAACGGGATCAGTTTGATATGGGTAAGGCGAACAATCACTACTTTATGGAAGTGGTTGGTGTTGGTCTAGAAGCCTTGCTTTTTCCTTGTGGAGATGAAGTTAAAGAAGGAATTAAGAACAATTATTTAGCTGCCCTCAAAAGCGTCTTTTCAGGGGTCAAGACTTTTCTCCAGTTTAAGCCGCATCGTCTGGTCTTGCGATTCGATAACAAACAAATGCGTCGTCTGCACACCTTGCAAGTCAACATCTGCAATAGCCCTCGCTATGGCGTAGAGTTTGCCTTAGCGCCTGAGGCCCAAATGAATGATGGCAAGCTGGACGTGATTTACATTGATAAACCCTCTAAATTGGATCATCTGCGCCACTTCTTTGCTGCCATGCAGGGGGAACAACTGCCTCATGAGCGGCTCAAAACTTATCAAGCCTCTAAGATTGAGGTCAGAAGCTATCCGCCGTTAGATGTTCATGCTGATGGAGAGTGCTTGGGCACTACCCCAGTCACCGTCGAAGTGATTCCTAGAGCGCTTTGGATTTGTGTCCCTACGCCTGAGCTGCTAGCAAAGTTTGCAGACGAAAGTACAGATGCTAGTTTGATGCAGCAAGCTGAAAGTCCTGAGAGAGAGGTTTTCTCGTAAGGCTGACAGCGTTTTTTCTCCACTGCTCATTCGTCTTAGGTCAGTTCAAATTCCGCCAATCTGAACCAGTCCGTACAGGCACGCTCCTAGCCAGATGCCGCCAGCAATCCATCCACTTAGGACATCGGTGGGCCAATGCATACCCAAATACACCCGACTAAAGCCTACCCCCAAGGTTATGACAACTGCCAAGGGGACGGTGATACTTAACGGAATACTTAGACAGTGGGTCAGCTCCGCTGATAACAGACCATAGAAAGAAATGGCACTCATGGAATGTCCACTAGGGTAGCTGTAATCCATGGGGCGTTTGGAAGATGCCCACAAATCAGGTCGTTTGCGCCGAAAGATGGACTTAAAGATGCCATTCAGCAGCCAGGAGCCGCTTAGGGCGATCGCCAAAACTAGGGCTGCGATCGCCTCGTTGCGATAAACCAAGACTCCACCCATCAAGAGAAGAATAGGAATGGTAATTTCACCTTGCGCTAGCCAGGTTAGGGCTGTCATATATCGGTCTAAGGTTGGATTAGCCCAGGCCTTGAGCGTTAACAAACATGACTCTTCAAAAGGCAGCAGCCATTCCCACCAAAGGAATCGGGCGATAAAAACCCCCATTGCTAAAACGAGCACTCCCGCCAGCAAACCCGCCAGCAGATAGGGCATAAAAGCAATGAGTGACTGGAACAACCAATATAGGCGAGTGCTAAACCCTGCCATCGGCAATCTCCTAAAATGGCTGATTGTAATGTGGCAACATTGTACGCTGTTGACTGCCCACGAATGAAGCACCAATAGTCTGAGACTTAAGCTAATGACCGTTGCTCATCTTGCAATGTTTATGCGCTTTGGCATAACCCCAGAAAACCTGACGGGATGCAGAATTTGATAGTGAGCGCTGGGCTAAAGTCAGCACAGAGAGAGATGCATTTCTAGCTCAGATTTCATAGATTGCTGTATTAGGTATTACTGCTGAGTCAGCAATGAAGGTCAACGTGTATGACGCAATCCCCACAGCTAAAGGCAGTATATCAACGCTCAATGGCACTGCAAGAGCAGGCAAATACTCTACCCAACTCCCAGCGGGTTATTCTCTCCCATGCCTTAAAAGCACTTCAAACTGTTTTAGAAGAGCTACAGACTTCTGAAGAAGAGCTACGTGCCCAAAATGAAGCGTTAGTGAATACTCGCCAAGCAGTAGAGGCAGAGCGCCAGCGTTACCAAGAGTTATTTGAGTTTGCACCAGACGGCTACTTGGTTACAGATGCGAAGGGCAGAATTCAAGAAGCAAACCGCGCCATCGCTACCATGCTCCAGGTGTCACAGCATTTCATGGTCGGCAAGCCGCTGTATATTTTTATTGATCCACATTATCATTCTGTATTCCACCTCAAGCTTGACCGCCTACAGCGCCTAGAAAAGCTGAAAGATTGGGAAATTTACCTATGTTCCCAGCAGCGTTCACGTTTTGATGCAGCCCTCACCATGTCAACGGTTCAGAATGGGTTGGGTCAGATCGTCAGCCTACGCTGGCTGCTGCGCGACACCACGAAACCTAAGAAAGTTGAGCGGCTCTTAGAACATCTCAATACAGAGCTAGAGCGTCAAGTGCAAGAGCGCACGGCTGAACTACAGCAAGCGCTTGATTTTGAGGCGGGTCTAAAACGTATTACCGATAAAGTGCGAGACAGCCTAGATGAAGCTCAAATTTTACAAGCTGCTGTCCGTGAGCTGGCCTTGGTACTGAACCTTATTTGTTGTGATACGGCACTTTATAATATTGCCTTAGCCACCTCTACCGTTCGCTATGAGTTTACGCCTGGGGGGTCTGCTTCCCCTTCATTGTTGGGTCAGTCCACCTCGATGGCAACGTTACCCGAAACCTACGGCCAGCTTCTGCACGGTGATCATTTTCAGTTTTGTGAACTTGAAGTTGGCTCTCTGCGCCATACTATTCTGGTCTGTCCCATTCCTCTGTCTGGTGATGAGGGCATCTTGGGCGACCTATGGCTTTTCAAGCAGTCGCAGGATGCCTTCAGCGAGCCAGAAATTCGGCTGGTACAGCAGGTCACAAACCAGTGTTCTATTGCCATTCGGCAAGCCCGACTATACCAAGCCTCGCAGGTTCAAATTCAGGAGATGAAAAAACTAGACCTGCTCAAGGACAGTTTTTTAAGCACCACTTCCCACGAGCTTCGTTCCCCCTTAGCCACCATCCGAATGGCAACACGGATGTTGCCCATTGCTATTATCCAAGAACGAACCGCGTCTGAAGCCACAAAAGCAGAAAAAGCAGGGACGGTTGATCGGTATCTTCAGATCCTGGATACAGAATGCAGCCGAGAAATTAACCTCATTAATGACTTACTCGATTTTCAGCGGATTGAGACAAGCGAAAATGCCTTAGTAATGCAGCATATTTTTTTACAAGACTGGCTGCCCCAGATCATTGCGCCCTTTTACACGCGTGCTCAAGATCGGCAGCAAACGCTGCAAATAGACTCCTCTGAAAATTTACCTGCCTTGGTTTCAAATCCAGCAACTATAGAGCGGATTTTGACAGAGCTATTAACCAATGCCTGTAAATACACTCCTTCAAGGGGGCAAATTACCGTTAAAGTTCAAGCTTCATCGAGCCGAATGCAGGTGGAGGTAAGCAACACAAGCTTGGAGATGTCTACCGATGAACTGACCCATGTTTTTGACAAGTTCTACCGCATTCCTAACTCTGATCCTTGGGATCAAGGGGGAACTGGATTGGGGCTAGCGCTGGTGCAGAAACAAACAGAACAGCTAGGCGGTAGCATTACCGTTGAACACACGTCTGGACAGGTTCACTTCCGGATTGAACTGCCCTTAGCCGAGCAGATACCGGAACCATAAAACACTGAAGCGGACAGTGTCCAACGGCTAGTAAATCTCAGGAACGCCAATATTTATCCATCACGGCTTTAGAGAAACTTATGTTTGGACACGACATTATTGTGATCGGAACGTCCGCTGGTGGACTTAGAGCACTAGGTGCAATTTTGGGTGCTCTGCCTGCGGATATTGAGGCTGCTGTACTCATTGTTCAGCACCTCGCAGCCGATAGGCCTAGCCTTCTTCCTCAAATTTTGGCAGATTTTAGTCCTCTACCTATCTCTCACGCCTTAGACGGAGAACCCATTCAAAAAGGGAAAATCTATATTGCCCCGCCCGATTATCACCTTTTAGTCAATCAAGACTTAGTGCGCGTAGTACACGGACCTAAAGAAAATCGATTTCGACCCTCTATTGATGCGCTCTTTCGTTCAGCCGCCCGTGCCTATGGGTCAAGGGTCGTGGGTGTGATTCTCACGGGCTACCTCGATGATGGCACAGTAGGATTGCAGGCCATTAAGAAACGGGGGGGAGAGGCGATTGTCCAAGACCCAGACGAAGCGGAATACCCCAGCATGGCAAAAAGTGCCTTGCGGTACGTAAATGTCGATTATTGCTTGCCACTTGCAGACATTCCTGACCGGCTGGTGCAACTATCAAAAGAACTTGCTGCCGACGAGAAAGTCTACCCTGTGACCAATGAAATAGAAATTGAATCTAGAATTGCGGAACAGCAAATGAATACCCAGCAGTTTTTAGAGCATGTAGAAGCCATTGGAACGCGAACCACTTACACCTGCCCTGAATGCAACGGTAGTATCTGGCAGATTGGCACAGGGCAGCCGCTCCGGTTTCGCTGTCATACGGGGCACGCTTTTACAGGCGATGCGTTCTTATTAGAGCAAACTAAAAATCTTGAAAATGCGCTTTGGTCAGCGGCTCGGATAATGGAGGAAAAAGTCGCATTGTTGCGGAAAATGTCGGTTCAGATGGAAACCCACCGTCTACCTAGTGCCGCTGCTAAATACGAAGATCAGGCCAAAAGCCTAGATGCCGAAGTATCCCTGGTTCGAGGGATCATTCTCAAGGGCCAGTCCACAAAATACGCCGTAGACGAAGGGGGCCTATCGAGTCAATAGACCTCTTGCACGAATATGACCCTCACCCCCAGCCCCTCTCCCAGAAGGGGCGAGGGGAGCTGGAATTAGCCCTTCTCCCACCAGGGGAGAAGGGTTGGGATGAGGGGGTTGAGATTGATGCAAGAGGTCTAATCACCTTCAGGCTGACCAAGCCGTCGGCTAGCCCCTGCACTGTTCATCTTGCTCATGGGATGACAACCCATGCTTAAGTGCCCGAAAGCGCCAGCAGTCGCTGGTCGAGGTGGGCGCGATCGCCCAATCGCTCTAATAATGGCCCATGAGCCTCAAACCGCACGACGTTCACAGAACCTACAAGGGTGTTAATGCGATCGCGATACCGACCCAAATCAATGCCGAGCAAAGCGCAGAGAATAATGCGAATAGTAGCCTTATGAGAGACTATTAAAACGTTACCTTCTGTATATTTCTGCTCCACTTCTGCAATAACGAGAGCAGCCCGACTGGCAATTTGTACAGCAGTCTCGCCTCCAGTGGGTGGGTTCCAAGCAGGCTCAGCTAGCCAACGCATGTAGTCATCAGCGTACTTATCTTTCACAAAGGCGGCTGTTTGGCCTTCCCACTCGCCATAGCGAATTTCTTTGAGTTCTTGGCGCAACTGCATTGGTAAACCAAGGGCTTGGCAGAGAGGCGCTGCCGTGGCGATCGTTCGCTTCATGGGGCTAACGTAGACTGCATTCCAACTGAGTTTGCCGTATGCCTCTGCGAAAGCCGCTGCCATTTGCAGCCCATCTTCTGTCAGTTCAGGGTCGAGATCGCCACAGAAGTCTCCTGTCTTGCTATAAACCGTTTCTCCATGCCGTAGCAAATAGAGTGTGAGACTCATGCAACCGCCCTCAATATACCTAAGCTTCAGATCTATGATAGTTGTGTTGATGGCTTAGGTAATGTTATCTAAAGGGCTGATCTGTAAACTTATGGTGGATTATTCAATCTGCTAACAGCATAAAAATTGACGAGACCAGGGGGGAATAGTGAAATTACTGAGCAAAGTTATCGGGAGAATTCTGTGCGCTCTCAGCCTACATAAATGGAAATACACAACAAATAATCGAGATGAAATGGGCTATCGAGAATGTCGCCGCTGTAAACGATTTGAGGCAATGAACAAAAACAAGAAAAAGCGTATTCAATAAAACAGTTCAAAGAATTCCCCCATTCGTCAAGTTCCCATCTCCAAAATGGGCATAGGTTGACCGAAGGGTAAGGAAATAAACTTCACGGTCAGAGTTCTGGGTTTGTTTGGGCCGTGTGAGGAGAAAGTCACTCCTGGGAGTGTCCATCGGGAATTTTACCTCTGAGGGCTTTAAGCTGCCCTCGTTTGGTTTTACCATCCATGCGCTTCAGTTTTGCGCTGCGGGTTGGTTTTGTCGGCTTACGCTTTGGAGCAGTTAGGGTAACGCTTTTGATAATCACCTGAAGCCGTTTTAAGGCATCTTCTTTATTTTGCTCTTGGGTGCGGTGCTGCTGGGCTTTGATGATAAGGATGCCGTCTTTTGTAATACGGCGATCGCCTAAGTTCAGCAGCCGCTCTTTGTAGAGTGGTGGGAGGGAAGAGGCATTGATATCAAAACGCAGGTGGATAGCGGTAGCAACCTTGTTTACATTTTGACCGCCAGCACCTTGGGAGCGTATTGCGCTGAGGTCGATCTCGTTAAGGGGGATGTTAGTTGTGTGAGTGATATACAGCACGAGTTGTAATTGTATAAACGGTTGATGAAATTGAATTCTAGGTTGAAGGTGCGTTCCTAAAAGGATTTTAGAGGTGCCATGATAAAAGCGCAAAAGTATTTTCAGAGCGATGGCTCACTGGGTTTCTACGGCGCTCCAGAAATTACAGGCGTTTTGGTCATCGCTTACACTTGGGAAAATCAAGAACCTAAAAAACTGATCTCAATCAGCTACCTATAATCTGACATCACAAAACCGAAAGGCCATAGCGGTCGTGCCTTTCGGTTTTATGGTCGGTGAAATTCTCACGACGTTTACCCTTTAGCCACAATGTGAAGATTTCTGCAAGAAAGCTGATAATCTCAGAATCTTGGCTAAAAAACGCGATTTTGATAATCAGGTTCCAAAATATCTGTAATTTAACGGACGCGCTATGTTCACGAGGCTTCTTACACTGGATTGATGCATTCGCCACGTAACCCCAGATTTAGTAAGGCATTTTCATGTTCGAGAGCACTTTCATTGTTAATACAGCCCTTCTGATGCTGGCTGCCCTAGGATTCATAATTCTCATTCAAGCCGCTATTTATGCTTGGCAAGGCCGTGTTCTTTACTCGGATCATTCGCAAAGAACATGGGGATGGTGGGTTGAACTTTACACCGATCACCCTTACTGCCTGTACTACTTTGGGCCATTCTCTAGCGCTGCTGAAGCTGAAAATTCAGTGCAAGGATACATCCAGGACCTATCGGATGAAGGTGCTGAAAACATCACCGTTCAGGTCAAGTTATGTAAACCAAGCCAGCTTACCAGTCTATCCCCACAATCTTCTGAAATGGCTTTGGGTATCTAGAAAGCCATATAGAGACTCATTTCTAGCCGTCACTGTTTTGTAAAAATCATAAAATTGACTCTTTTTTCTTTTAACCTCTGGTGTATTAACGTAACGAGATATGTCACTTTTCGATTGAAACTCTTGAATTGACTGCTTTTGTCTCAAGACTTCCTATTGATATTGTTAGCCTAGAAGTGTAGTTAGTGATGAGGTCTTTGCAATGAGCAACTCTTTAGAACGTCCTGAAGGATCAGCGACCAAGGTTGACCTGGAGGTTCTTGAACCTGAGGTTGAGGTGAACAGTGACAAAGGTAAAACGGTAGAAGAATTTAAGATTAGCGGTGATTTTCTCGCTTCAAAGGTCAAGGAACTCATTCATCAAGGCAATATTCGCCGCATTATCATTAAAAACGAGGATGGCAAAGTATTACTTGAAATTCCATTGACTATCGGGGTCGTTGGTGCCGCTATCAGTACAACCCTATTTCCAGTCGTTGCAGCCGTTGGCGCTCTGGGCGCTGTGGTTGCCCACCTCACCATTGTGATTGAGAAAAGTGAATAGACCTCAACCAAAAGTAGATCACCTTACTTTAGTCCCTCAGACACTAAGGTTTATCAAGAGGGTGAACAGTCGAGTGTCCTTACAGGTGAGCGATCGCCCGTCCTGCTTCTTTTAGGGCGTTGCTTAGGCACTCTACCCGTTAACGTTGAAGCCCAAGTTCAAGCACTGGTAGTGCAACAGCTTGAGGCTTTGGGGGAGGCGCTGGGGGATTTTGTGGCGTTAGATGACCGGGTGGGGTGGTTACAAGATTGGAGCTAAAATGTCTGAAGCTGAGCCTCTATTCACTTTTGATGAGCGACAAGAATGGCGCAGACGGATTGCTGAAGCAAATCGACACAATGTTCTATGTCACTGCCGCCGTTGCGCTTACGAGTGGATTGCCTCAGAGCCAAGTGCCTGTAAAACTTGCAGAAGCAAAGATGTAGAGTTTATCTTATGCTGGCAGTTCCCCGATGGGTAAACTTGTTGATAACCCATTACGTTTACAAGCCTGGGATAAAATAGAGCTATCTTTGAGGACAACGTTCTTACACGATGGAACAATTACTTATTCCGCTTCTGCTCCTATTCGGCATAGGTTTCTCAGGTGTAAAAGTAGACCGTGAGTATGAGCGTGGAGTTATTTTTCGTCTAGGCCGCCTCAGTAATATTAAAGGCCCTGGTCTATATTGGATCATTCCGGCTGTAGACCAAAAAGCTAAGGTTGATATTCGTACCAAAACAGTAGACATTGAGCCACAAGAAACCGTTACAGCAGACAGCGTGACCATTCGCGTCAATGCTGTTCTCTACTATCGAATCATTGATCCTAATAAGGCGATTACGCGCGTCGAAAACTATCAGATGGCTGTCTATCAAACCGCAATGACAAGCTTACGGAACGTTGTAGGCCAAAATATCTTAGACGATATTCTCCAAAAGCGTGACCAGATTAATTTCAAGGTTCAGGAAATTGTGGATGAAATTACAGAACCTTGGGGCATCTCCGTGGAGCGCGTGGAAACCAAGGACGTTGAAATTCCCCCAACGATGCAACGGGCAATGGCAAAGGAGGCTGAAGCTATTCGTGAAAAGCGCGCTCGTATTATTAAAGCTGAAGCAGAACAAGAGTCTTCGCTCAAGCTTGGAGAAGCTTCTAAAAGCATCATGGCCAACCCTGCGGCATTAGAACTCAGACGGCTGCAGATGTTGACTGAAATAGGCGCTGAGAACAACACCACCACTATTTTGATGATGCCCTCTGATTTTATTTCCCTTGCTAAACAGTGGTCAGAAGCGCTTCAGCAGCAAGCGCAAACTTCGGTTGCACTTCAAGAACCTTCTATCTTTCCAAATTCAGAGACTTAAAGGGGTTGAGAAAGGCGATCGCCCTTTCCACTAAATTCAATCTCAGCGTCTTTAAACCTGAATATCCGCCTTCCGCAGCAGTGCAACTAACTTAACTTTGCTTAGCTCGTACATCTTTCTTCGATGCCTTGGCTTTGGCGATCGCAGGCTTCAGCAGCGGGGGTTTCTTCGGATTGGAGGTGTACTCTTGGCGCGTAGCTTTCGCCCCAGCCAGTTCAGCCTCAGGCTGGGGTTTCGGTTCTTTGGGTTGGCAACCTGGACGTTTCGGCTTTGCACCTGTGTCTAGTTCCCCCACCTTCTGACGTTGTTTTTTACAACCACTGGCTCAAAAAATTCCTCGTTGCTTCCTTCCTCAAGGGTAGAGACATGAGCAAATTTTCTGAACACAAACTAATCTAAAATCAGCACTGTTTTATCAGCCTTACAACTGTAAGGCTTGATTTTTCTATAAAAGCTTCGAGTAACTTTGACTAAGAACTACCCTAAAAGGCTGAAATCTTTACGTTAAATATTTTCTATGTAGAAAAAATCTATTTAGATTAGTCCATTATCTATTTCTCTTTGCTACTGGTCTAGCTCTTTAGATTAAATCTTTAAGACTGTACTTAACTCTTTTAGTGGATACAGGCCAGAATTTCAACAGTTAGACTACTATCAAATGTTGTGAAGATTCATTCAACATTGAACAAGTGAGAATACCAAAGTTTTTGAGGATCTATATAATGCTTTTTAATCCCTCTAAAATCATCTGGGTAAGTGTTTTAGCACTTAGTGTAGCCAGCTCAACCCCAATGCTGTCTGCCTCCGCTCAGGGGGGCAGTTCAGGTACTAGCAGTACATCTAATCCTTCCAATACTAACTCTGGCACTATGTCCAGCCAAGGCGCTGATTCTACAAGAGATGATCAGGGCTTTGATTGGGGTTGGGTGGGTTTACTTGGGTTGCTTGGTTTAGCAGGTTTACGTAAGCCTGAGCGAACTCAATCCTATCGTGAGGATCCTACCGAGACAAGTCGTTCTACATCTAGATTTTAAGATCTGTTCTCTTTGGTATTTTCTATTTCAAAAGTATGCTGCATGAATTTTCACGGCATATTTTTGAGATAGAAAATACATTTTTACCTGGTTTGAGAAGTTCAAAAGACAATGATTCGTCCAAAATCTCGCCCTCCCGCTAATCAAATTTTTGCTCAACCTTTGCTTTGCCTTGCCTAACAAAAAAATGGTGCTACAGCCGAATAGTGATTACTGGAGGTGATTCAAGAATTGGTCGAGCTATGGCGATCGCCTATAAGCTGGAAGGCACATGCGTTACTATTCTTCATAACGTAAATAACGACGATGCCAGCGTCACGCGATCAAAGATAGAAGAAAAGAGACAGCAGTGTCTCAATACCAGAGCCGCATTAAAGGTTAGCTATCTAGAAATTATCAGATCATACCTTGGAGGTTTACTACCTTAGCGAAGACAGATCTAAGTTTATACATGCTATTTAATAAAAGGATAATTCATGGCGTTAAATCTAAAAGTTTCTAAGACTATGGATTCTAGCTCTGTAGAAGTGATTAAAGATGCCGTTACCACTGTTGACCCTACGCTGAATGTTGCCGTTGATTTGGCATCTCAGACCGTGATAGTTCAACCCAAAAATCTTAACGTGTCTGTGGCTTCAGAAGAATCTATTCGACAGGCCGTGACGGCTGCTGGTTATCACGTTCAAAGTTAGCGAGGTCTCGATAGTGTTTAACTAGCTGCATTCTTTTTGGCCAACAAATGCTTCGGCACTAAAAAATCCTAAAGTTATAAGATAGGTGCAACGATAACTTGCTTATTACGCCACTAAAAGTTTTCAATAATTGTAAAAATTAATTCTTTGTTCTCCTTGGAAGTATTGAAATTTTGCAGACTAGAACAGTTTCGGCAAACCGAATGGCTCTCTCCTCATTCCAGCAATAAGATGCCTGCCACCATGACCAAAGTGGGCCACTCCCTTTGCTTAGATTGCAGCGTTGGCAAACTGCCGCTAGGTTTGATCTTACGTTTAAGCCGCCTTGGTTTTGAGGAACAACGTGATTTAAGGTTAAAAAATGAGGGGTACATCCGCAATAGGCACAGGTTCCACCAAATCGCTGCTTAATTTCTGCTTTAAGTTTATGTTTTTGGGATTTTGAAGCGTGGATTCTATCCAATCGCCGATCCAGTTCTTGAAGGGGTGATTGAATCTTCATTTCAGGTTTCAATCCGTTTTTCCTCACACTGCTAGCGCCAACTGCACCTGCCTCAACTTTCTCCCACTCTCCGGTAATGGCTCAGGCTGATCGCAGACCGCTGCACAGTGCTTTTGATAGGTACATCGCTTGCAATGCTCACCTGTACTTGGCTCCCACTCACTATCGGTTCGCAATCGCAAAGCCAAACCGGAGATAAGCTGCTGCACCTGCTCTTGATGAGCCTCAGTCACTTCAAAGCTGAGGCTTTCGCCAGCCCGAAGGAAAATAAGCGTCAACCGCTTGAGCGACTGGTGATAAACCTGCTTCAATGCTAGATAATAAAGCCCAAGCTGCACATCTACAGAATCAGGCGTGGTCGCATTTTTGGTGGTCTTGTAATCAATCAGTTCCACATTGCCATTGACATTATCGAGACGGTCATAACGACCATTGAGGGCAAACTCGATATTCTCAAACTGCACCTTTGCCGAAATCTTACTTTCTACTCCAAGTGGACGCGGCATTACATCCAAGGGTGCTACAAAGTCATGATAGTACCGCTGTAAAATCGTTTCCCCATCAATGATCTGCGCCTCAGAAAGCTTGCTAATACTTCGACTCCAGCAGGCTTCAAACCAATCCCACCCAGGCTTATGGTCGCTATAGTGCCAGTCTCGGTAAGCATAGGCTAGCGCCAAATGAAGCGCATTGCCTAAATCTGGGGAACCAAACGCGCCCGGCGCAATAATCCCCCGTTCATAGCGAAAGCTGTAAGCTTGGGGACAATTTTGGTAGGTGACGAGCTTTGTGGCGGAGAGGGAGTAAGTCATCGGAATTACCAGACGGACTTAGGTTATGTCATAGCTCATTCTAGACCCTAAAAAGAATAGAGTTAGGGTCTAGAATAACAACTAAAAGATCCTAAAAATGCCGCGCCGCCGAAGTCAGTCAACCGCCGTCGAGCACTTACTCAAGCAATCTGCCGCGTTAAGTGAGCGAGAACTAAAGGCGTTGATCAGTGGTTTGCAGGGGTTATCCCAAAAGAAAGGCGTAGATGAACATAGCAAGCCCCTCAATCAAAAAGGGCGTTGTTGCATAAGTTGAATCTGAGAGAGAAATCCTCCTTTGTTGAGGTTTGATTAAGCAGCAACTGGAACACTGACAGGCTTACCCCATAGAATCATCCTGTTCAGCATCGCGCATTGACACAATAATTCTCTCGCCTGATACTCAAATTTATGGCAGAGCACTTTACCGCCAAAGGCAGTCTTATGTCGAAACATCGCCGTCTCGGATAACGACCGACGATGATAATCAGCCTCCCGTTTCCACTTTTTACGACCGTGTTTACGGATTGAGCGCAGGGCTTGATCTCTAGGATGTGGTGAGGCTTTCCGGTTCCCATGTTGCCAAATCACCGCATTTTTACGCGGGGGGATGACAGGCTTGGCTCCACGCTCTGTAATAGTGTCATAGCAATCA
>JANPLU010000066.1:0-3982 GCA_031422435.1 Acaryochloridaceae cyanobacterium VAR_48_metabat_390 | reverse complement strand
ATAAGGGTAAGCCTTTGACCGCTTAAATAGTTGGCTTACTTCAGCCAAGCTGTACTAGTCATACCATCTGTGGACTTAAGTAAGGAGTTGGGCAAGTTGCCCACAGGCGCAACAGAATCGACAGTTAAGACAGTCTTTTTGCCTCACTTACTTGAAGCACTAGGGTTTAATGAGTTTGAACGTTATAGCGAGTATAGTACGGGCAAAGGTGCTGATTGTGTTGACTTTGCTGCTCGAAAAAATTCTGGAAACGATAGATTTTTAGACTCCCCTTCAAATCCAAATTTATTAATTGAAGTCAAAGGTCGAAAAACGCAAGGTGGAGTACCCATTAACCTAGAAGAAGATACCCCTAGATATCTTTCAACAAGATCTCAGCTTCAACGTTATTTACTATCTCCAAAATGTAGCACGGCTCAGTGGGGTATAGTCACCAATTCTATCCATATTCAGCTTTTTAGGCGGCACGGAAAAGTTGTTGTGCCTGCAACATCTAATTTTTACATCACACCCAATAATGTAAATGAGGTAGTTGCCATTATCAAAGCTCTCATTGATAATCCGCCTCAAGCTCTTACTGTTTGTATTTATAATAATAAGGGAGGAATTGGCAAAACAACCACAACCGTTAATTTGGCAGGAACTCTAGCACAGAAAGGAAAAAGAGTTTTAGTTGTAGACTTTGATACCCACCAGAGAGATCTCACCCATATTCTAAAAGTTGAAAATAAAAAACCTAGTTTGTTCGATTGTATGTTGGATAGAAATAAGTCAGGAAAAGTAGCTATTCAAACTTTTGTATCCAACCATAAGAAGGGGAAAGATGCACCTTTTGATGTAATTCCTGCTGATCCGATAATGTCTAAGCAAACTGATATTGAATTGGGACAGAAGATTCAAGGCGGTATATCAAGATTACAAAATGTTCTCGATTCCTTTGTTTATGAGTATGACTATATTCTTATAGATTCTCCACCAAATTGGGGATTCTTCAGTCAGAGTGGTGTTTATGCTGCTGACGTCGTTCTTATTCCAACTAGGGCTAATGATGTCTCATCATTGGAGAATGCAGCTACGGCAATCTCTGAGTTTGTTCCAGAAATCAAACAAAAAAGGCAAGACGGTGGGCCAATCTCACTACCGATTTTCTTTAACGGCCCATTGACAACAAATGTTCAGGTGGCAATTGCAAAAGAAAGACTTAGAGAAATTGCCATTAGAGTTGAAAATAAATCTAAATTCAAACTAATGCCTTACTTTTTTCCAAAAAATAGCAGCACCAATAGAAATGAAGACATTTTTTCACTGCGTGGAAACGCAAGTGTTACGAAAGGAGCTTTTTTAGGACTCTTGCCAACTTTAATGAATAAGACTGCTGCTGATTACTATCAATCGCTGGCAAAGGAGTATTTCTTAGCATGATAGATATAAATGATATTGGCAAGCTCATGCATTTGCCTTTAGCAGATATTTTACCAGGAGAGCCTATTGAAGTTCCAGGATTTGTTGTTACAGCCGCAGCAGAAGCATTGCTCAAAGCGAATGGTCGAAATTGGGTTCCTGTAATTGTTAAGCAAACAGGAAAATATGAATACCAAGTGGTTAGCAATGTATTTGCTTATGCGGTTGCTCAAGAAGCTGGACTAGACAGAGTATGGTGCATGGTCACAGATTCAAGTTCTGAAACTATTGAACTCATTAAGATTCTGTCTAGAGAAATAATGCCTAAAGTCAATCTGCGTACTGCTTCGCGAGATGTCATTATGGATGCTTTGAAGTATCTTATCAAGCGACCTGGCAGTCCTTTAAGCAAGGTCGATCTTTTAGTTGCCACAAATAGAATTGAAGAGGCCGATAGAGAAGATTGGAAAGACTTCTCAGCTATCACAAAGCTGAAGTGTGGTATTACAAAAGGTCTAAAACTGGATTTGCTCAGCGAAGTTTTTTACTTGTCACCTTTACCTTCTCCTGAGTTGTCACCACCACCGCTACTCACGAGCATCAAAAAAGGAACAAGAGAAGAGATATTGATAAGTCTTAAATATTTGTCAGATTATAAAATTAACGGTTTCAATAAAATTGATATCGAAAAAGTGGCAGATGAGATCATCCATGCTGATAAAAGCAAGTGGAAAAGCCTAAATCTAATATCTACCCTTTCCTGTGAAATTCCTAAGTCCAAAGTTGCTACTCTAAAGATGGTCTTTAAACTCTAGTATTTTTACAAATGTTGGAATGTTGTTGGGGATGAAAGGCGATCGCCTCTTGTCTAAAAAGTGGCCCTCTAGCCCATCAGCCAGCCATAATTGAGACAAGACATGCTGAGGAGCTAAAACCTATGACCAATACAGCAGCGCTACAAAAACTGATTGACTCGGTAGATGCCCTTTCAATAGAAGATCAGGATGTTTTGATTGCATTGGTTCAACAACGACGGACAGAACAACGACAAACGGCAATGTCTCACAATAATGTCGAAACAGTCCAGACCTTAAGCTCTGGACAAAGAATAGAGGCTTTTCAAGAATGGGTTGAAAGCCATCGTGCGATTGAACTGCCCGATCTTTCCGATGAAGCTATTAGTCGAGAAAGTATTTATGGAGAAAGAGGCTGACTCGTTATCTAGTCGATACCAATATCCTGTTGCGAAGCATCCAGGTTACAAACCCAATGCATCAGAGTGCAACAGCGGCACTTAGAATTTTATTGAGTGAAGACAATGATGTGTTTGTCACCCCACAGAACTTGATTGAATTCTGGAATGTTTGTACACGACCACTGGCTCGAAATGGCTTGGGGTTAAGCATTTCTGAGGTTGACGCAGAGTTGATCAAGCTTGAAGTCATTTTTGTGCTGCTGCCAGATGTGCCAGAAATTTATCCCGAATGGCGACGACTGGTACTAACTCATGGCGTAATGGGTGTCAATGTTCACGACACAAAGCTTGCTGCCGCAATGTTGGTTCACAGTATTACTCATCTTCTCACCTTTAATACTGCTGACTTTAAGCGTTTTCCAGAGATTATAGCCGTGCATCCTTCTGAGATAACCACTGCTCCACTAGGGAGGTGAGGCAACTAAGGGACAGATTTCCCTGATGCTTGAATCGCATACTGAATCAGGCGAGCTATTGAACAAAAAAATAACGCTACAAGTCTATCCCCTGCTTTATCTCTCTTATCAAAAAGAGATAAAGAAAATAGGAAATAGAAATGTAGCGAAATCTAGCCGTAAAAGGGCATTTAATCTCTTAAAGAACGTTTTGTGTTCTAGAGAGGATGAAAGAGCAAATCGGGGTAGAAACGGTTGAATTCGATCATGATTCCCGCTGTTACGGTAAACCAAAGTGCAGCTACGACAGGGGCAGAGGCTAAAAATTTTGCCATCGTGTTCTCCAAGTGGACGGTTAAAGTTCAGAAATTAACTGTGTGCAGGCGGTTTCTAACGAGGGGAAACCGTAACTTCGCTATCTTTGACCAACAGCTCACCGGAGGTAAGTTCCTTGAAAGCCAATAGAGGCCATAGTGCAGCAGACAGGGTGCAGCCAAAAGCGAGCGGAACATTAAGAATGATTTCTGACATTGCCGGATTCTTTTCTTTGCGAATTGCAATTAAATAAGAACGACCAGCCCAGCCAATACATCCCGTGATGTAAAGAAACATGATGCTTGGAATCGTAAAGTCACCAGCATGGCTCAGGCGACCATCCACGATGAGATGGGGTAGCCCTTCAGGACCACAGAGGGCTTGACCATAACGCTCAAACCGCTTAGCTCCAGATTCTGGATCTGCGGTGGTTGGGCGAGCGTTTTTAGCCCGTGCCTGAAATGCAGGCGTGTCGCTGCATCGGGTTAGACCTGCAACATCGGCAGATGCTGATGGCGCAAAGCCAACCCACAGGGTAAAGACTAAGACTAGAGCAAACAATCGACGCATAGAGTTGCTTCCCTTAATTTAGACAACAAATTACACAACAAGCCAG
>JANPLU010000065.1:0-32329 GCA_031422435.1 Acaryochloridaceae cyanobacterium VAR_48_metabat_390 | reverse complement strand
TAGCGTTAGCAGCGTGGGTCGCAAAAGCTTTGGCACGTTTTTTTATGCCGTCAGCATTGGACTACTCATTGCTTACTTTTGGCCTCAAGGGCTTCAGGCTCATGCAGTCTTGGGCATTTTGGTTATGACTTGGGGCGATGGACTCGCGGCTCTCATCGGTCAACGGTTTGGGAAGCACCCCTATACTGTGTGGGGCATGACCAAAAGCTGGGAAGGAACCGCTACCATGGCGATCACCAGTATAATTGTCAGCGCCTTCATCTTGAGCCTTGCCTATGGATTCTCTGCACCTGTTGTTCTAACTGCAGTCATCGTGGCAGCGGCTGCCACGAGCCTAGAATCTTTCTCAAAATTTGGCCTTGATAACTTAAGCGTCCCCTTAGGGAGTGGATTCCTTAGCTTTGCGCTAATGCAGCAGTGGACGGGGTGAAAGAGTCTACCTTCTGTCTCGCTGTTCTTCAACCCTAAGGTATGGGATAAACTTCGCAAATGATAGTCTGAAGAGTAGTTGCTTTCCAGTTACCCGTCAGCACCCATGAATTGGTCATCTTTGCTTCACCAGATTTTAGAGAGACAGTCCCTTACGCAACCTCAGGCTGTCGAGCTGATGGAGGGATGGCTTAATCAAGAGATTGAGCCGGTTTTGTCGGGCGCAATTTTAGCAGCCCTCCAAGCTAAAGGCGTAGCGGCGGATGAACTAGTGGGCATGGCCTCGGTGCTGCTTGATCAGTCTCATGCACCTTGGCCTGCCGGACACAAACCCCTTCACCTGATAGATACCTGCGGAACGGGTGGGGATGGTGCCTCAACATTTAACATTTCTACCGCAGTCGCCTTTGTTGCAGCGGCAGCAGGTATCCCCGTTGCCAAACACGGCAATCGCTCCGCCTCCAGTCGCGTGGGTTCAGCGGATGTGCTGGAGGCGCTGGGGCTTAACTTAACAGCTGACTTGACCTTGGCACAGGCGGCGGTAGAAACGGTTGGCATTACCTTTTTATTTGCACCAGGCTGGCACCCTGCCATGAAGGCGGTTGCACCGTTACGCCAAACCTTAAGAATTAGGACTATTTTTAATCTTTTGGGGCCTTTAGTTAATCCTTTGCGTCCGACGGGTCAGGTTTTAGGCGTGTATCACGCCAGCTTATTGATGCCCGTTGCCCAGGCGCTGCAACAGCTTGGGATAGAACGAGCCGTTGTGCTGCATGGTAGAGAACGATTGGATGAAGCAGGGTTAGGAGATATTACAGATCTTGCTGTCATCTCTAAACAGTCTGTCGAATCCCAAACTATAAATCCTGTGGATTTAGGGCTAACGCCAGCCTCTTTAGAGACGCTTCAGGGTGGAGGCGTTTCTGAAAATGCCCAGATCCTTCAGGCTGTTTTACAGGGAAAGGGAACTACTGCTCAGGCTGATGTGGTTGCGCTCAATGCAGCATTTGCGCTATTTGTCGGCGGTGCAGTGGAAGATTACGCCACAGGGGTAAAACAAGCGCATCAAATTTTGACAAGCGGTGCAGCTTGGGACAAATTAGAGGCGCTCGTTCTGTTTTCTCAGGCCACCTAGACGCGGTATTGCAATAGGTAAAACGCACACTGTTTTCCCTAGAGGGACTGTGCCAAAATGAAGGCCATAGAAAATTTGGGGATACAAAACGCTTGTGATTGAGGTTGAAGTCCATCAGCAGCTTAAGGCTTTGCTGAGGGCGCAGGGGGGCAATACTTGGCCACATCATTTAACAGTGGCTCGGTTGGTGGCTCGCGCTCTGCGGCTTCAGCGCAGCACCCTCATGCAAGTGAGCAGTACCGCCGCCTATCAGGGGCAACATCGTCTGAGTTATCTTGCGTCGCTGCTGCTGTGGTCAGAGCCTATCATTTTGGTAGCACCCCCTGAAGTGCAGCATTCGCTGTGTCATCGTGAACTGCCTCGGCTACGAGAATGGCTCAATCTTGCCAAGCCAGTCTGCCCTGTTAAAACCTGGCCCGATCCTCATTTTTCTGGCATTGCGCTGTTTTCGCCTCAAGATTGGCTCCAGCATCGTTTGCCGCATTTTCCCGCACTGCCCCCAGGGGTGCCTGTTGTGATTGATGGTGCTGAAAGTCTAGAGGATTGGACTCGTGCCCATCTCACCCAAACGCTCTTGCCCCAGGATTGGGATGTGCTGCTTTGGGCTTACCCTAATCAGGTCGAAAGCATTCGGGATGTGCGTGCGGCCTTGACCTATTCGCTGTTTCAGCATCCACCCAATCCCTATGGCTGCGTGATGGTAGAAACGGAAGATCGCCGCTTGCTGAATCGCATAGTTCAGCAATTGCACAAGGATACGGGAGAGAGTTTTCTGGGGGCATGGCGGCAATTTACAGATACGCTCCTCCAGCCCAATACATTAGTGTGGGCGGTATTGGATCGCTCACAGGGCTGCTTTACCCTCAACAGCGCTCCTATTGAGGTCGCCTCTGCATTGGAGCCATTGTGGGCAGGGCGAACTCAAATTCTGCTGAATGGCGCAATTGATTTAGATCCTCAGTCGGCGCTATTTCAGCTTCAGATTGGTCTAACGGATTTGACCTGCGTGCAGTTTACGACCGATCACCATAATGAGGCACTTTCGCTCTATCTACCCGATGGGGTGCCGATGCCCAACACTCCAGAGTTTGCCCCCGCGCTCATGCATCAGCTCCATCAGCTTTTGGCGCTCCGATTTGAGGCGGATACCTTTAGCGTGTTGATTATTGATGACTTGCCTCTCAAATCTCGCATTGCTTCTACGTTGGCGGCAGAATTTGGCTCTCGCATTAAGGTAGAGCGATCAGACTGTCAGCTAGGAGATGTCCTCATCACGGGCTGGTCTTTTTGGCAGACACACCAGCGCAGTCTGCCGCATCCTAATCTCATGGCGATCGCCACTCTCCCCTTTCCCTCCCTAGAAAATCCAAAGGTTGCTGGACGGGTAGCCTACTATAAGCAGCAGCGTCAAGATTGGTTTCGGCTGTACCTGTTACCAGAGGCGGTGCAGATTTTACAGCAGGCGATCGCCCCCCTCCGTTCTCAATCCAATCTATTGGCGCTCTTTGATAGCCGAGTGCTGCATCGAAGCTATGGGCCTCAAGTGCTGGTGGCTTTAGAGCCTTACGCGAGGCTGAACTATTTAGACCCATCCATTTTGATCCCGCCCCAATGCTCGGTATCGACAGAATGATGCTAAAGATTAAATTGACGTGAGTTCGACAGACAACATACCCAAAAAAAGGCTGAGACCTTAAGCTAAAAGTATTGATGTCTAAGCAGTCTCAGCTATGCATGACAGTCTAGCTCGCCTCGATCTAACCCAACTCTTTTGCGACATCGACGACTTTGATCAAGTCTTAAGCCACCTTGGTAAAGCAGTGCCCAAACTACCCTAAGACCAATCATCTCACTGGAGATTCATAGCAGCAGCAGCGATAATTCTTGAGTATTTGACCCTAAACCTTTGAAGATTCAGAAAAACATTAAATTCGCCTTAAGCCATTCGCTATCCTGGACAAATATATTAAGAGCATGACACAACCAGTCGAAAACACTACTCCAAAAGCGATGGCGGCGAAACCATCCATTCTGTCCCTTATTTTGGCAGCATTAGGCGGCGGAGCGTTGGCATTTATGTTGCTTCAGCTTCAGTTCAGCGTATGGATTGAACCCTCAACGCCAAAAGACTCTACACCCCCTGTCATAGAGGTTGCGCCCAGTCCTACGGCGTTACCTACGGCAACACCCTCTGTATCAATCGTTCAGCCATCCCTTACTAATGGCCTGCGAATCCGCAACGCCAGTCCATACCCCATCCGAGTTGTGCTGTTATCTCAGCAGTCTATCCAAAATAATTCGCCTGCCAATGCCTATCGTGCCCCTGTACACTGGGACTTTGCGCCCAAGGAAGGAAGTAGGGCAGGGCTTCTGCTTTCGTTGCCTGAAGGAAATCTAACCTTAAGAAAGGGAGACGTACTGGTTGCCTTTTCCCTAGATGGCTCTCGTCACTATTGGGGTCCTTATGTTGTGGGAGAGACGCCTGGATTATCCCGTTCGGCAGCATCTGAATGGCAGCTTGTGATACCGTCGCTTTAGCGTAGGGAAGCGATTCATGCTTTTACGACTGAATGTTATTCCGTATTGGTGCTTTGGAGTATTTTGATAATGCCGCGTTCCATGATCTTAGTTGCGGCTTCTGAGGCTGCGTTATTGACTGCCATCACGGCAGACCTTGAGCAGTCTGGCTATGAGCTTCAGGCTGTGCATAATCCAGATGAAGTTTTTAGGAAAACACGCGAAATTCAGCCTGCGCTGCTGGTTGTTGAAGAGCATTTTGCCCAAGGGTCAGGATTTGAGATTTGCAAACAGCTACGACTAGAGGGCGCGACCTTTCCTCTCTTGGTCATTATGAACACCGATACGGTTGAAGATCGAGTAGCCTGTCTGCTGGCGGGTGCGGATGACTACTTTGTGAAGCCCTATCGCAGCGATACCTTTGTCAAGCAGATTCATCTTTATCTTCAGCCTTCAAATGCCAGCCAGGGCGAAACCCTTAAGTTTGACAACCTGGTCTTAGATCTTAATACGCGGGTCGCAAGTCGAGGAGGGCAGCCGATTGGCTTGACCATGAAGGAATATGAATTGCTCAAGTATTTGCTAGAGCATCCTAGAGAAGTGCTAACCCGTGACCAAATTTTAGAAAATGTGTGGGGCTATGACTTTTTGGGCGAATCTAATGTCATTGAGGTGTATATTCGATACCTACGTCTCAAAATTGAAGGGGACGGCGAGAAGAAGTTAATCTATACCGTGCGTGGCGTAGGCTATGCCTTACGAGATGCTTAGAAAACGTTATTTATTCTCTGGACTTAGCCTAGTTTGCTTTACTAGTCTGCTGCTGTGGTCCTGTGATTCAATCCCTCAGACTCAGGCGGAGCCAACCGTGTCAGCTTCTGTGAAACCGCATCTGCTGCCTGGTCAAGTGCTTCCTATTACGGCAACGGCTAAGATTGCCAATCAGGTCTTTGATCTAGAAGTTGCCAAAAGCCGACAACAGCAGGCGATGGGGCTAATGTACCGCACTTTTCTACCCACCAATCGAGGAATGCTCTTTCCGTTTAATCCGCCGCAGTCCGTGCAGTTTTGGATGAAACACTGCCGACTATCTTTAGACATGATTTTTTTGCGCCAGGGGAAAGTTATTGCGATCGCCGCCAATACTCCTCCCTGCACGTCTGATCCCTGTCCTGTCTATGGCCCCGATGAGCCGACAGACCAAGTGATTGAACTTCGGGGCGGTGTAGCTGCCAGCATTGGGCTAAAGGTAGGTGCCAACATTGAGGTTCAATTACTCAAAGTACCCCGATAACTCTATCCAAAGACCGTTGACAGATTTTGATTCTATTCCTAAATCTATACAGTTCTAAATCACCTCAACTTAAAACTAACGAACGTTCTTCATCTAAAATCACAGGGTATTTTTAGATAAGGCAATATAAAAACTTATTTCTTAACAAACATTTATTTAGATTGATTTTTTGGGGTGTTTCTCTGAGCAAAACCTAAAGAAAATCTAAACGTGTTAATCCTGCTTTATTTCAGCCTAGTGCCCTCTCCGTAAGGGTTATGGGAATAGGCTACGCAAAAATCATTTCATTAAAAAACCTATAATAAAAAGGTTAAAAGTTTTTGCTGCGTTAATGAATTAAATACTCATAATTCAACGGTGTAGAGCCTCCTTTGATTTTGCTTGCGCCCCAGTTCTATCTTCTTGTATAAGGTGGAGCATTTAGTAGTTAAGTTCAGCAGCATTCATCTTAAAACTGCCTCAACATTTTAAATGTTCAAAATTTAGAGCAGCAATTTAATCTTGTGACACACTCTAATTTTTCTTGCCGATACTGTAAATATTACGATTTTGTTGGACATCGCGGGGGTGAGTGCCAAAGGTTAGGGGTTGCAGTCCAGGGTCAGTGGGCGGCTTGTACCCTCATGATTCCAAACGTGAACCCCACAACCCAAGTCTTAAATAGGCCAAGTGTACGATCAGCAACTCAAAGTGCTGCGTTGGTTTATTTACGGGTCCCGTCTAGTGCAACCCTAAATTCACCGCCAGAGCTGGCTTCAGCCTAGGGTTTATGCTGTGTGAGCACCCGCAGTTTTTCTGCGAATAAATCTACTTCAGATTCTAGGGTGAGGTAATGAAGACACACTCTGATGCAGTTGGGGTCTACAATCAGTCGCACCATCACCTGTTGACGTTCTAGCATCTCCACCCACGCTGAATGGGACTGACCTTCAATTTGAAATGAGACTAGCCCTGATTCAGGAGGAGCGGTTCGCAGCGTGTGTACCTGTGTAATTGCCTGAAGATGTGCCCACAGCCGTTGACTTAAGGTGCAGATTCGCTGATAGCGTTGGGCAGCGCTGCCCCACTGCTGATGAGTTTCAATGGCAACCCGCAACCCTCGGTAGAGCGGAAAACCTGAGGTGGCGATTTCAAATTTTGTGCCATCTTGCTTCCAGCCCGTAGGACAGCCCAACGCATCTGTACAAATGCCGCGCCAACCGATAAAGGTGGGCGCAAGCATGTCATGGAGAGCAGGTCGGATATAGAGTCCTCCTACGCCGTCGGGACCGCACAGCCACTTATGCCCTGTAAAGGCATAAAAGTCTATATCGAGTTCTGTCAAATTGAGGGGCAATACGCCAACGGACTGAGCCGCATCCACTAGTATCAAAACCTCAGGGTTCTGACGACGGCAGGCTGCAATAATTTCAGCCAAGGGCAAGACTTGACCTGTATTCCACAGAATGTGGCTGAGAACCACGAGACGGGTATTGGGTCGCACTTGGGCTGCGATCGCCGTTACTGCCGCATTATCCTCTTCATTTAAGGTGGCCAGTACAGGGCAAGTATCCACTTCAACGCCTAAGCGACGGCTGAGTTCCTGCACGGCTGCCACAATGCCGGGATGCTCACAGTCTGTCATGAGCAGGCGATCGCCCTTAACCCACGGCAGCCCCCACAGAGCAATATTGCAGCCCACCGAAACGGATTCTGTGAGGGTGATGGTATGGGATGGGACGTTAAGTTCTTGGGCGATCGCCTCATGGGTTTGGGCAATTTGCTCCGTGATGATATCTAAGGTTTCTCGGGAGAAAGGACCCTCTTGCTGCATAAGGATATAGCTTTCCACAATGGCATCGAGCGCCACCTTGGGGAGCGGTCCTTGCCCACCGTAGTTAAAGTACAGCTTATTTTGAAGTGCTGAAAACTGTTGACGATGTTGTGTGAGTTTGGGTAGCGGCAGGTCAAGCATGGGTTAAGAGTGAGGCAATGAAGTGAAAAACATTAATGTTGTACTTAACCACAATGTATCAAATCAATCGGCTGTGTCTTGAGCAAACCTGTCGATCAACGTCGATACTGGTCTATGGAGCGATTGAAACAGCTGTACCTTGAACTATTCTTAGACAGAAATTAGTAAAAAACTTTTTTAGGGCTTGAGCCATAAACCCTTAAAGTTGTCCAATAAAGTGTAGAAAGTATCCATACAGGAGTATTAGTTATGAGTTGGCTACAGCGAATTTTTGGACAGGAGAAACCCGCAGACCCTCAGGCTGCTATGAGTGGATCTGCTGTGGGCGCAGAAGCCATTGCGCCCGAACGAGTAGGACTGAATGGAGAATATGACGAAAGTGGCTTAGCCAAACGCGTTGCCCTCGCCTTTGATGAAAGTGCTGAACTTGCCGATGAAAACGATCTGTGGGTTGCTCAAACCAGTGGAACCGTGGTCTTAAAGGGAAAAGTTTCTAGTCAAAACGCACTTAACTCAATGATTGATATTGCTAATTCAGTCAACGGTTCAACGTCTGTGGACACTTCTCAAGTCACTGTTGCTTAAGAAGGTACTCATCAAGATCCAATAAAATACCCCTAGGCCATATTAAAGAGTCCTAGGGGTATTTCTATATTTGGATCATTCTCTGGGCTAGGAAACGCCTGCAAGCACAGGCGAAAGCTGACCCTGAACCCGCTCAACTCGTGCACCTAAGCCCCGCAGCTTTGCCTCAATGTTTTCATAACCGCGATCTAGATACTGAAGCCCTGAAATGGTGGTTTGACCTTCTGCTGCGAGTGCTGCAACTACAAGGGCTGCCGATGCTCTCAAGTCTGTGCCAGAAACAGGCGCACCAGATAAAAATGGAACCCCACGAATGACGGCATGATTGCCCTTAACCTTAATGTGGGCACCCATACGAATCAGCTCAGGAACGTGGCCTAAACGGTTTTCAAAGACGGTTTCTGTGATCACGCTATTGCCTTCACACAGCGTCAGCAAAGACATAAATAGCGCCTGCATATCTGTCGGAAACCCAGGGTAGGGAAGGGTTTCAATATCTGTCCCGCGATGCAGTAGCCCTGGAACAATGCGAAGAACCTTTCGGTCTTCTTGCACAACGCCCACGCCAATGTCTTTGAGCTTGGCGATCGCCGCAAACAAATGCTCTGGCACCACATTAGAGACCGTAATTTCGGACTGCGTAATGGCACCCGCAATCAAAAACGTTCCGGCCTCAATGCGATCTGGAATAATGGTGTAGTCAACGCCGTGCATTTTGGGCACGCCATTAATCACAATGGTATTGCTGCCCGCACCAGAAATTTTTGCGCCCATCGCATTACAAAAGTCAGCAAGGTCAATGACCTCTGGCTCCTGAGCTGCATTTTCAAGGATGGTTTGGCCTTCGGCTAAGGCCGCAGCCATCATTAGCGTTTCGGTTGCGCCAACGCTGGGGTAATCCATATAAATATGGGCACCTTTAAGGCGACGCGCAAACGCATTTACAACGCCATGCTCAATATAAACTTCTGCACCCATTTGCTGAAGCCCGCGAACGTGGAGTTCTACAGGACGTGCGCCAATGGCGCAGCCGCCTGGCAAAGGCATTTTAGCGATACCTGTACGGGCAAGCAGAGGGCCTAGGGCAAAAAAGCTGGCGCGGAGCTGACTAACGAGTTCGTAGGGTGCTTCTGTCTTAGTGATATGGCTAGCATCAATGGTGAGGGCATCCGCGTCACGCTGGAGCTTAACGCCCAAGGCCGATAAAATTTTACCCATGCTCTCAATGTCGGCAAGGTTGGGGATGTTACGGAGCTTACAGGCATCTGAAGCCAGTAAAGCGCCTGTCATCAGAACTAGCGCAGAGTTTTTAGCCCCGCTAATCGACACATTTCCCTTCAGAGAAGATCGACCCCAGATGTGGAGGACGGGTTTTTCTTCTGAGAGAGAGGCCGTATCATTCAGTAAGCTTTGAGAGAGAGTCATGGGTTCGTCCTCACACACCTAAGATTTGCTGAAAAAAGCAAACGATGGTCTAGATTCTACCTGAAAGAGTGAATTTTGCATCATTAAAATATTTTGATTCTTTAAGATAAGCGTGAATTGTCTATGACGTTTGCTAAAGCCCGCCGCCCCCATTTCCTTAAAACCCTCTCGCAGTCTGGGTTATCAACACAGTTTATGGCTGTAGGAATTGTGTTGAGTGCGCTATACGTTTTTGCGGCGCTGTTCTCGCCATTATTCCAGTCCATTGGCTGGCTCCAAAATCCGACGGAGTTTTTGAGCAACCCTATTAACGATCCGCCTTCGTTGACCCACTGGTTTGGGACGGATGTACAGGGCTATGACGTATTTTCCCGAACGCTGTTTGGCTCTCAAGCCGCTCTCCAGGTCGTGGTGGTTGCAACGTTGTTTAGCTTGGTCATTGGGGTGCCGCTGGGGTTATTTAGCGGGTATTTAGGGGGTCGACTAGACCGTGCGCTGCTGTTTTTAATGGACACAATCTATACGCTGCCAGGGCTATTGCTGTCGGTGACGGTGGCGTTTGTGGTGGGGCGCGGGGTGCTGAATGCGGCGATCGCCCTAAGTGTGGCCTATATGCCACAGTATTACCGCGTGGTGCGCAACCATACCGTCAGCGTGAAGACCGAGCTATTTATTGAGGCGGCGCAGGCAACGGGGGCTTCCCCGTGGCGAGTGCTAACGCGATATTTGCTGCTCAACGTTATTCAGAGTGTACCCGTACTATTCACACTGAATGCAGCGGACGCAATTTTGACCCTGGCAGGGCTTGGATTTTTAGGACTGGGGCTACCGGAAGAGGTGCCGGAATGGGGACATGATTTACGACAGGCGCTCAGTGGTCTATCGACGGGCGGCATTTGGTGGACAGCGCTGTTTCCTGGGCTGGCGATGACGCTGCTGGTGGTGGGGCTGTCTTTGGTGGGAGAAGGGCTGAACGACCTTATTAACCCGCTGCTGCGTCGCAATAGCTGGCGACAGTAGGCGAAGGCAATAGAGCGTTAAATCTCCATCCGGCAAATGTAAAAGGCTCCATAGGTATTTCAGGGAGATGGACAATGATAAAAGTCTGGAATCCTTACAGCTCTTGAACCTTGGTAATTGGAAATCTCCAGCCCTAAAAGTCTTGCCTAGCAAAGAATTGCGGCGATTATTGTCTCAGACCTCCCTGGAACACCTGTAGAGCCTAATATTTTAGCGATCGCCCCGGAATCATCGGCAGAACATGACTGCATTTTGGTTGAAACCATCAAGGTATTGCAAACGATGTATAATTCTGTACATCAAATAAAAACTTCAGGCTATGCACCGAACGCAAATTTACCTGCCAAACGACCTTCACGCGCGACTAAAAGCACGATCAAGATTTGATGGACTGAGCATATCTGAGTTGATTCGTCGGGCAGTCGAAAAAGACCTTCAGCACAACTCCTCTACCAGTGACGTGCGCCAGTTTTTTGAAGAGATGACACCACTAGAAAGCTTTGCCGACTGCGAACCAGAGCAATACGTGCGATCGCTCCGTAATTCCAGCCGGATACTCAAAAATGAGCAAAATGACGACTGAGCGCTTGGTCTTAGATACTGATGTCGTCATTCACTTGATGAAGAAACATCCTAAAACCGTTGAGCGCTTTGTAGCGCTAGCGGAACATGGCACGATATTTTTGCTGTCGCCCATTGTGATAGCCGAACTTTATGCAGGCGCATTCAAGCGTGAGCATCGCCAGATTGAAGCCTTCTTTGGGTTGTGTCAGGCTGTGACCCTCGATGGAGAAGTAGCTCGTGTGGCGGGACATTATGCCAACCGCTACCGAAAAGCATTTCAAGGCATTTCTCTAGAAGATTATTTGCTTGCTGCTACCGCTCATCAGCAACGCTGTCCTTTGTGGACGGGCAATCGCCAACACTACCCAATGGATGATATTGACCTGTTTGCAACTGAGCCACCTGTTTGATTGAAGCGACAGAGGGCGATCGCAAACTTGTTGTCTCATCGTTCAGTCTGATATAAGATAGAAAAGCCTCATTCAAGGGCGAGTGGCGGAATGGTAGACGCACCACACTCAAAATGTGGCGACTTCGGTCGTGGGAGTTCGAGTCTCCCCTCGCCCATTTGTTAAAGAACAGGCAGACTGTTGGGTAGAGTGTTTGCAAACCCGACGGTCGCCCTGTAGCTTAGCAACGCATGAATTCTTTGTTACTTAAATCTCCGCTATTGCAGTCTTCGGCTTTGTCACCCCAATACTGGCCGTTTAGTTTGGATTGGATTCCAACTACGGCTTATTTGGTGGGGGGATGTGTGCGCGATGCGCTTTTAGAGTATGCGTCGCCGTACCTAGACCTCGATTTTGTAATGCCGCAAGATTCTATCCAGACCGCACAGGCGATCGCCCGTCACTACAAGGCGGGGTTTGTGGTGTTAGATGCTGAGCGCCAAATTGCGCGGGTGGTGTTTGACCACGCCACGGCAGACTTTGCGCTTCAGGTGGGCAATAGCCTGGTTGAAGATCTAGAACGGCGCGACTTTACAGTAAATGCGATCGCCTATTCGCCCCATACCCAAACCCTGGTAGACCCCTTGGGCGGTCGTAAGGACTTAGCAAAACGAACGCTGCGGATGGTGTCTGCGGAAAATCTCAAGGACGACCCGCTGCGGCTACTGCGCGCCTATCGTCAGGCTGCCCAGCTTAATTTTTCAGTCGATGCCCAGACGCGGCTTCAGCTTCATGCTTTGGCTCCGCTCCTGTGTAACGTTGCCGCTGAGCGGATTCGGGTGGAGCTGAGCTATTTGTTGAGCCACGCTAAGGGCACGCTGTGGCTGAGCGATCTTTGGCAAGATGGACTGCTGCGCTCATCTTTTGCCCATGCCACGGCAGAAGGTCTGGCGCTGATTGGGCAAATGGATCAGGCCGAAGCCGAAGTGACGGCGCGTTGGTCGCAGCTAGAAGTGCTGCTGCATCGCACCCTCAGCGATCGCCCCAAGAGTGGCGAAGGGGTGCGCCGCACGCTGTTTACTACGGCAAAGCTGGTGGGCTTGGTGAATCCAGACCTACAGATTGCCAAACAAACCCTCCAGGCAATGAAATACAGCAAGGCCGAGATTAACCTGGTGCTGACGATACTTCAAGGCTTAGGCTCTCTCCGGCAAGATTTGAGCCAGGGTTCCCTTAGTCGTCGCCAGCAGTACGTGCTGTTTCGGCTGGTGCGGGATGCGTTTCCGGCGGTGGCAGTGGTGGCGATCGCCGCAGGTATTCCTCTTGCCGATATTGCACCCTTGGTGGATGAGTTTTTGAACGGGGAAAGTGCGATCGCCCACCCCACACCGCTGGTATCTGGACAAGTCTTAATGCATACCCTGTCGTTGGCTTCTGGGCCTTTGGTGGGGCAGCTTTTGGCTGCGCTAGAGTTAGCCCACGCCGAAGGGGCGATCGCTACCGCCGCCGAGGCGATTCAGATGGCGCGAAACATTGTTTATTCAGGGCATAGGTAAGTTCTCATGGCACGCATCGTTCAAAAATACGGTGGCACGTCTGTTGGCTCGGCGGAGCGCATTAAGGCCGTTGCAGAGCGGGTTAAGGCCACGGTCGATGCGGGTCACTCCCTGGTGGTGGTGGTGTCTGCGATGGCGAAAACCACTGATGGGCTGGTGCAGCTTGCCTATGAAGTCTCTGAAAACCCGTCCCGTCGTGAGATGGATATGCTGCTCTCGACGGGCGAGCAGGTAACAATCGCCCTTTTAAGCATGGCGCTACAAAACCTAGGACAGCCTGCCATTTCCCTCACGGGGGCGCAAGTAGGCATTGTGACCGAAGCCGCCCACACCCGCGCCCGTATTTTAGGCATTGAAACCGAGCGGATGGAGCGTCATCTTGCGGAAGGCAAGGTCGTGGTGGTTGCGGGGTTTCAGGGCATTACCAATACCGCAGACCTAGAAGTCACTACCCTTGGCAGAGGCGGCTCAGACACTTCTGCGGTAGCGCTTGCCGCAGCATTACGGGCAGACCTGTGCGAAATTTATACTGATGTGCCTGGGGTGCTTACCACCGATCCGCGCCTTGTCGAAACTGCCAGTCTGCTCGAAGAAATTACCTGCGATGAAATGCTAGAGCTTGCCAGCCTAGGGGCTAAGGTGCTGCATCCGCGCGCGGTTGAAATTGCCCGCAATTACGGCGTACAGATGGTGGTGCGCTCAAGCTGGAGCGATGAACCTGGCACCAAAATTGTTGCGCCCGATATTGCGCCCCGTCCGCTCCAAAACTTAGAGCTAGGCCACCCCGTAGACGGCGTTCGGTTTGACTTAGATCAAGCCAAAGTAGCGCTGCTGCGCGTAGAAGATCGTCCTGGCATTGCCGCTCATCTGTTTGGGGTATTAGCGAAACAGCAGGTGAATGTTGACCTTATTATTCAGTCTATTCATGACGGCAACACCAACGATATTGCCTTTACGGTCGATCATGCTTCGCTTAATCAAGCCGAAGCGGTTTCAACGGCTTTTGGCCCCATGCTGCAAAAACAGCGGGGTGACAGCCTCGACCAAACGGAAGTGATGATAGACCGCGAGATTGCCAAAATAAGCATTGTGGGCGCTGGCATGATTGGCAGACCCGGTATTGCGGCGCAGATGTTTCGCACGTTAGCCGATGCCAATATCAACCTTCAGATGATTTCGACTTCTGAAGTGAACGTGAGCTGTACGATTGCTAAAAAAGACTGCGATCGCGCTATTGCAGAACTCTGCACCCAGTTTGAGGTCGAGAGTTCCCCTGCACGGACGTTTATCGACCCCAACTGGCCTGCGGTGCGCGGCGTTGCCCTTGACCTCAAACAGGCGCGACTGGCAATCCGTAACGTAACCGATCGCCCAGGGATGGCAGCGCACATTTTTCAGAAGCTGGCGGCGGCAAATATTAGCGTGGACATGATTATTCAGTCCCAGCGATCGCGCGCTACCCACGGCGTGATGACCCGTGATATTGCCTTTACTGTCCCGCAGATCGATCTGGCATCGGCAAAGACGCTCTTAGAAGAAATCAGTCGTGAAATGGAAGGCGCTGAAATTACGGCAGATTCTGAGATTGTTAAGGTGAGCATTGTGGGGATGGGGATGTTGGGTCGTCCAGGTGTGGCGGCACAAATGTTTGAGGCGTTAGCTAGCAACAGCATCAATATTCAGATGATTGCTACTTCTGAAATTCGGGTAAGCTGTGTCGTGGCGAAGGAGGAGGGTGTTAAAGCTCTTCAGGCGGTTCATCAATCCTTTGAGTTAGGGCAAACCCAAAAAGTAGAAATTCCTACCTAACGATAACCTTGCTGAATTTTAAGGTTTTGGGTTTCCTCAAATCCTTAGAGAATTTATTGCCGCTAAGCATTTTTGGGAGCATTAATTCAAAGCACAATTTTTAAGTTGACGATCTTTGCGCGACGAATCAATTTATGGATAGAAATCAGCTAAAGCAACGCTATGACAAGGGCGATCGCAGTTTCCAAAAAGCAGACCTCAGCGGCGTAGACCTGAGTGGGCTAGACCTACGCGAAGCTGACTTTAGAGGAGCCGATCTTTACGGCACTCAGTTTATGGATTCGCTGCTGGGTCGCGCAGACTTCAGCGAAGGGACAAACTTAGGCTATGCCAAACTTAATGGAGCCGATCTGTCTGGAGCGAATTTAAGTGGCGCAAATCTGGAAGGGGCGAGTTTGGAACGGGCGATCGCCCAAGGTGCCATCTATGACCAAAAGACGGTTTTCCCCGTAGGTTTTGATATTGCAGCGGCAGGTGGCATCGCAGCACAAGAGCTAGAGCGCCAGAGCCGAATTGCCAGCGTCACCCAATTGAAAGCCCAAACAGCCCAAAGTACAGTTCTTGTACCAGAACCTATTGCTGAACCACCCTCACAGATTTTCTCTCCGATTCAAACCACCATAGGAAACACCCCGCCTCCTGCTGTTAACCCTGATGATTCGGTATTGTTTCCTGCCACGAATGTGACTGTTGCCCCAACGTCAGCAGCAGCACCTACGACCAAAAACTCAAATGCATCATGTCTGGGTGTATCGTTTGGAATATTTCTGGTTCTGGGGTTGGGCTTTGCTGCTATGAACTTATTTAAGCCATCCACTCTAATTCAGACTCAAACCAATCCTTTTGAAGCCATTCAGTATCCACAGAACAGTTGTGGCGACCCACTCCCTACTAATATCAACGATTTCCCAGTAGATTTTTATCCTGTCTTTGTTAGTAATTCACCCAATACACTCAGCAACGTCAATGCAAACTTTTGCCGTGATGCTTTAGTGATCACACGCAAAGATATTGGAATACAGTCGATTCAGGTAGCCTCCTTTACCACTCAACAACGAGCCGCTCAATTTGCCCAGTTTATGACTCAAAAAGTGGGCAGTGGAGAGGTTGGGAGTCCTACCCGCATTTTTAAATAAGTTGATTAGACTTTGATTGGTTGCTAACCTGTACCAATGGATATTACTCAACTCAAAGCGCAGTATAAAGCCGGAGAACGAAACTTTAGTGGCGTACAGCTATCGGGCGTAAATTTAGTCTGGGTTGAGCTGACGGGGGTGAATTTTCAGGGTGCAGACCTTAGCCATGCGAACCTTAGCGGCGCTAACCTTAGCGAGTCTAACTTTAGTGGCGAAACTAATTTAACCTTTGCTGATTTAAGTCGAGCGGATTTCCGCAATACAAATCTAAAAGGCACCCGTCTAGAAGGGGCAAACCTAGAAGGTATTCAGCTTGAAGGGGCGGTTTATAACGAAACTACAAAATTTCCTCTAGGTTTTGACCCGATAAGGGCAGGGGCGATCGCTGCGCACCCAGAGTCTGCATCTGGCACCCTTCAGCCAGTCGCAGTCATTTCAGAGCCAGCCCAGCCAGAGGTTGACCTAGAGCAGTACTCAAGTAGCCATCCGCCAAAAGGGAGAAAGAAGACGCTTGCTTATGGCGATCGCCCTTCTCAGCCAACCTCACCCCAGCCAGCCCCTGTAAATCCTAACCTTGACCTTGCCAAAGAACTCTTGCAAAAGGTACGCCGTGTCGCCGATGCAGCCATTACCGACTGGCAAGAACCAAAGCCAACGAACTGGACTTCTGCGTCATCACCCCAACCGATTAGCGCTCAAGATGTCTTTAGCCCCAATACTTCCGGTCAAGGCAAGTCAAGCGTTGTACCCGCCAGTATTAAAGGAAGCTGGAATTGGGGTGCGTTTTTGTTGCCCTGGTTTTGGTTTTTACCCAATCGTCTATCGGGTGGGTTGTGGCTATGGCTGTTAATGTGGATTCCTGGATGGGGTGGTTTGATTACGGTTGGGTTTGCGATCGGAATGGCAGCCAATGGCAATACCTGGGCTTGGCAAAGCCGTAAATGGGAGAGCATTAAGGCGTTTAAGAATCATCAACGGGCTTGGGCGATCGCAGGGATCATTTTCTGGGGTCTTATGTTGGTCATTTCTGTCACGTCACCCAAATAACGCTGTAGGCAGCGCAGAAAATGACGCTATCGTGACCGTAGCCACTCATTGAGATCGGCAGCGGTCGAAAAATCAAGGAGTGCTTCTGCCAAATCTTCTAATACAACCAGTGGAAGATCTGTGACTTGAGAAAGCACCCCACGCTCTAATGTGCCCAGTCGTCGCATCAGTAAGCGAAGGACGAGGGCAAGACACTCTTCCTGTTTGCCTTCCTGCTTGCCTTTACGTTCACCTTTACGTTCACCTTTTTTCAGAATGTCTTGGTAAATTACAGACTCACGCATCATCCCCTCCTGAAATATCTGCCGAATGAGAGCTTTTTTGAATCTTAAACCAGCCAAAATCTGGACATAGGAAGATATAGTTTGGCGTACCGAGTTTGATTCTATTGTACTGACTTGAGCTGCAACCTGGCTCAAAAGTCTTTCTGGCATTGTGGCTGCTGCCAAAGGCGCTAAGGCTAATAAAGCCTCATCTTCTAGAAATGTGGAGGGGTCTTGCTCCCACATTTTTAGCACTTGATATTCATGTCGGGTTTTTTCTAGGACGAATGCAGTTTCGATGGTTTCAGCATTGTCTGGCTCACAAAGCAAAATTAAGACTTGGGTAATGGGCACTCTGTAGAGACGGTGTAACCGCACCCAGTAGTCCAACATTCTGAGCGGTAGAGGCGGGTCTGAACTGAGCTTGACCTGAAACTCTAGGTGCAAAATCCGGTCTTGGGTTTGCAGTAGGGTAATTGAGTCTGCACGAATGGGTTCAATGCTCAGTTCTGTTTTGAGCACTTTTACGGCGGTGAGGGGTTGACCCAAAATCCAGGTCGCAAAACGATCTGGATGCTTTTCTGATAAAAGCTTGCACAGGTTATCAAAGGACATTGACTGAAGATGACATAAGGTCTTGTCATGATACCGGACGATGGAGGGCGAAATCTATTGAAGATAAGAGCTGCCTGCGTATATCTCTAGTACAGTTCTGCTATTAGTAGCAGCAATGTTAAGCTTTAGTTACTGCTTTCTGAGGCTGTTTTATGACTGCCCTGACGCTGAATTTAGACTCGATCACTCATTTAAACCATGAGCAATTTCGTGAGCTTTGTCGAGACAACCGTGATATTAGACTGGAACTGACGGCTAAGGGAGAACTGATTGTGATGCCGCCAACAGGATGGGAATCTGGCAGACGAAATGCGAATCTTACGATTGACTTGGGTTTATGGAATCGCCAAGCAGGTCTGGGAATTGTGTTTGATTCCTCAACAGGCTTTATTTTACCTAATGGTGCTGTTCGCTCTCCTGATGCGGCTTGGGTCGTAAAGGAAAGAATTACGGCATTTAACCCAAATCCAGAAGGGTTTTTACCCCTTGCACCAGATTTTGTGATTGAGCTACGGTCTGCCAGCGATCGCCTTAAGTCTGTACAAAACAAAATGCAGGAATACATCGAAAATGGCGTTTTATTAGGGTTTCTGCTCAATCCTCAAGACCGGATGGTTGAAATTTACCGAATTGGAAAGCAAGTTGAAGTGCTTCAGTCCCCAACTCAGGTTTTAGGTGAAGATGTTTTGCCTGGTTTTGTACTGAACCTGAAGGGGATTTTCTAGGAATGAAGAAGCGATCGCGTTTCCTCTCTTTTTGGGAATACTTATAGTTATGTGTATAGACTAAATTCAGCCCTGTCAGCTTCTAAATTACAACATGAAAGCTAAAGAGTTAGTTGAAAAATACAAAAGTGGGCAGCGTAATTTTAGAGGTGTTTGTTTAAGGGGCGAAAACTTAGCTTGGGCAACGCTGACTAAAATAGATCTTAGAGCGTCTGACCTACAAGATGTTAACCTGAGCGGAGCAAACTTATGTGATGCTAACTTAAGTGAAAAGACAAATTTGTCTTTTGCAAACCTAAGTCGTGCAGATTTAAGCGGTGCAGATTTATACGATGCTAATTTAATAGGAGCCAGTCTAGATTCTGCCACACTAGATGGTGTCCTCCATAACTCGAACACACAATTTCCTCAAGGCTTTGACCGTTCTCAGATTAAGCCGTCCGCAATCATTAGCGAATATTGTCAAGCCTTAGAAACTCCGTCTGGTAAAACAACTCAACAACCAGTTTTATTCCAGGACAGTATCAAAGCACTCAAAGACCAATTTGACACTAAGAGTAAGCGTTATGGACGGCTGCTCAACTGGCAAAACCCCTCTGATCCTTTTTGGCACTACGGAATTGGTTTGTCAGATCGGTATATTTTTGACACTGGCAAAGGATTACAGCCTTTTGAGAAGCAAGATGCAAAAGTTGTAGAAGGCATTGACAGTATTGTATTTAGTCCCCAAAAGACCATTGAGCGTCTCATCTACGCACGCTCCGTCTTTGGTGATTGGGCCTATTCTACTTTGTGGAATTGTGAACATCTTGCCCGTCTTATTGCCACCGATGAACCTAAAAGCTATCAATGTCAGTGGACTTGGTGGTTATCTGACTTAATGCCTAATGGAGAACATAAAGCCGCTCGTCAGGTTTTTAGAGAATACTTAGCCCAAAATGCCCCTGAGCTTAACCGATAGATTTACTAGCCTGCCAATATGAAATCGAGAGAGTTTCTAAATCAATACTCTATGGGGAAACGAGATTTTCAAGGCATCGATCTTGCAGGTGAAAATATTGCTTGGGCTTGTCTTTCTGAGATTGATTTGAGGGACGCAAATCTTCAAAATACTAATTTAAGCTGTGCTAATTTAAGCCGAGCAAATCTGAGTGAAGGAGTAAATTTATCCTTCGCCGATCTTAGTCGTTCAGACTTATCAGGAGCTGATCTACGCGGAACAAATTTAGAAGGTGCAAACTTGGATGGCGCGACCCTTGATGGTTCGCTTTATAGCGATAAAACCATCTTCCCAAGAGGTTTTAATGTCTCTAGCATTAAGCCAAAACCAAGCTCAGAGCCTAATGTACCTAAAGATCAGCTTAAATCAGCCAATAATGTGGTTCAGCTAACTGCAGAAGACTGGGAAACGGCGATCGCCAAAACCCTAACCACCAATCTCACCGAAGTCCATAAAGAAGAACTCACCATCGCCCAAACAGCCCGTGATACATTCTGGGCAGAACGAGACGCAAAACCAACGGATGTAGCGTGGGTTGACATAGAAAGCGCCACCTCTCCTTCTCCAGCCCAGTTAACAACAGCTAGCGCATGGGAATGTCTGCACACGCTTAAAGCCCATAGATCTACTGTTAACGCAATAACCATCAGTGCAAATGGAAACTGGTTTGCCAGTGGCAGCGATGATCGCGCCCTCTACCTATGGGATCTAAACACTAGACGCTACAACTTCTCTTTTGTGGGGCAATCGCAAGCTGTCACATCAGTTGCCATAAGCCCCAACGCGCAATTCATCGCCAGCGGCTGTTTTGACCAAAAAGTGACCGCATGGCATCTAGAATCACATAAGCTTTTGCGGACTTTTATGCAGAGCGGCACAGCCAAAAGCCATAATGGGCCAGTCCATGCCGTTCTATTTACCCCTTCCGGTCAAAAGCTGATCAGCGCGGGGGCAGACCAAACCATCAAAATTTGGAATGTCCAGACGGGTAGTCTATTGAGAATGCTGCCAGGACATGCTGCTTCTGTGACCGCCATCGCCCTTAGCTCTGACGGAACAACACTTGTTAGCGGAAGTGTTGATCAAAGCATTGGTCTATGGAACATTGACACTGGGAAGCTGCGCCACTTTTTGACAGGGCATCAGTCTTGGATTCACGCTTTAGCCCTTAGCTCAGACGGTCAAACTCTCGTCAGCGCCAGTACTGACGGAAACTTAAAAATCTGGGACTTAAGCGCAGGATTTGTTCGCCATTCCATCACAGCTCATGCTCCAGGTATCATTTCGGTTGCCATTAGCCCCGATGGAAAAACCATTGTTAGCGGGGGCGGCGATCGCACCGTCAAACTCTGGGATCTTCCTACAGGTCAACTGCTCAATACCCTAGATGGCTGTTATCCCGTTGCTTTTTCTCCCGACGGCAAAAAACTCGTTTCCGGTGGAGATAACCACACCGTTAAAATTTGGCAAAAAATTGCTTAGGGTACGGTATTTTTAAGATTGTGAGCTGCAACCCATTTAGAACAACTGTTAAGCGTGAAATTTACCTCCCGTCTAAGATTTCAGCCCAGAAAAATCAACACTTTGACAGGTTGGGGGGCGATCGCCGCAGCCTATCTACTCTCTGGATGTAGCCCCAACCAACAGCCCCTCTCCTGCGCGCTGCCTACCCCCTCAGCCGAAGCCACCGCTCGGCTTAAGCAAACCCCATCTATACAGCTTTCGCTATTACTCGATGGCACCCCCTCCATGCAGGGCTACGTCAACGGTTTGCCAGACAGTCGATATAACAAAACCCTTCGCCTCATCGACAGCGCTTCTTCCACAGGCTGGAATAGCGCCACCACAAAATACTATCGGTTTGGCACCCAAAAGCAGACCATTGATCGAGACACCTTCCTTAAAGCGCAGCTCCCCGCCTTTTACCAAGGCGGAGCTGAATTCAGCACCAGCCGTATTGACGCAGCCCTCAGCGATCCAGCCGAAAATCAACTCAGCTTAGTTGTCACAGACCTATATCAAAAAGATGCCGACGTAAGGTTAGTTCAAAACTTATTGGCTCAGCGCTACCTCAGTCAAGGCTATGCCGTAGGCATTTTAGCCGTCAAAAGTGAGTTCAAAGGCACCGTCTATGACGTAGGCATCTCTAACCAAAACTTTGAATACGCTACTCCTGGCAAACCCGCCAAAGCCTTTCATCCGTTTTACGTCATTTTGATTGGCAGCTACGGCAACATCAACCACTTCTTCGACCAGCTCCAGCGCAACGGACTTAGTGCCGTAGAGAATGAGTTTGTGATCTTCTCTCCCCAACCCGTTGAGCAACCTGCAACCCTTAACGTCAACGAAGTTAAATCTGCCCCTCGCAAAGATATCCTTCAGCCCAAAGCCCTCAATGACAGTCGCGTAATGGTACGCAAAACCAAGTCTACCGATCCGGTTCAGTTTTTGGTCGTCACTAAAAAGACAGATAGCCAACCTACCGATGTCGAAATTCCCTATCGTGCGCTCAATGGTGTATTGCCCATTGATGGAGGGGCGATCGCTCTCACCCCCACCCTCGAAAAATATCAGGGTAAAAGCTTTCAGCCCATCGAGACTCAGGGTTTTCAGATTACCGACTTAAGCGTCAAAAATAACGCCCTTCGCTTCAAGACCAAAATCCAGTCCGACCAGCTTGATCCTGGGATCTACCGCTTCAACTTTGACGCATCCCCCACAGACTTCACCGAGCCAGACTGGTGGAATAACTGGAACGCCACAGAAGGCAACCTCGACGGAGCCAAAACCAATAACCTACTCCCCTTCTTGAGAGGGTTAAGACTTCGCACCGCCGAACTCATGAAGCAGCAAAAGCCCCTCATTGCTCGTCTTTGCTACGCCGTTCAGAAAAAGTAAAGCAGTTACTCCGCTCACCTAACTTTTCTTCACCCCAGGGAGAAGGACTAATTCTGGCTCCCCTCGCCCTTTATGGGAGAGGGGCTGGGGGAGAGGGTAATATTTGTGCAATAGGTCTACTAATTATTTCTCACAGTCGGCTCTTCATCAGGTATCAACAGCGTCGCCTCAACCTGCCGCTGGTTGAGAGGAACTGCCACAAACCGACCCTCGTCCACCAGATAAGTAATAGTGTCAGCCTTTAAGCTATTGCCATCTTGCAGCACATAAACATTGCCCGTTAAAACAATGCGTCGCTCGCGGCTGTAATACTGCGCCGCATTTGCCGTCGCCTGAATCTTACGGGCTGGGTAGCTAAGCTGGACATTGCCGTTAGCCGTTACAACGCCTGTCTTAGCATTAGCCTGTTGAATATCTGCACGCAACGTCAGCGCCCGTCGTGGAGCTTGGGCAGTGGCATCGCCAAAACTCATCGCCGATAAGCCGATCATGCTTAGGCTAAGAATGAGTTTTTGAGTCAACGATCGAACCATAGGATGTCTCAACGCAAGGCTTGCTCGCTTATTATAGAGCGGCAGACTGCAATATGCGGTACCTCTAGAGATGCGTTTACTCCGCGAATCTCAGAGAATCGCCCCATCCCAAAGACAGCTTTTTCTGCATAGGTCAAGCTCTCTCAGCCATCAATATAGTGGATTAATGCGCTATGACACAGCACCATAAAGACCATGATCATCATAGCCATAGCCATTCTCATAGTAGTTCCCACGCCCATTCCCATGCGCCTGCTAACTTTAGCCGAGCTTTCGCCGTCGGGTTAGTTCTCAATATCGGCTTTGTCGGTGTTGAATTCTTCTATGGGCTGCTGGCACATTCCATCGCCCTCATTGCCGATGCAGGCCATAACTTAAGTGACGTTTTAGGGCTGGGGCTAGCATGGGGTGCTGCTGTTTTATCCCGTCGGCCTCCTTCTCGTCGTCACACCTACGGCTGGCGCAGGTCTTCTATTTTGGCGGCTTTCTTCAACGCCGTATTTTTGCTGATAGTAACGGGGGGCATTGCTTGGGAGTCCATCCAGCGCTTTCAGGAACCTGGGAAGGTACAGGGCGGTGTCATTATCTGGGTGGCGCTCGTAGGGATTGTCATTAATACCGTTACGGCGCTCATGTTTATGTCTGGTCGTAAGGGAGATATGAATATTAGAGCCGCATTTTTGCACATGGCAGCCGATGCACTTGTTTCCGCTGGCGTTGTTTTGGCAGGGATTGGCATTTTAGCAACGGGTTGGCAGTGGCTAGACCCCGCCTTCAGCCTTATTGTGAGCATTGTGATTGTGGTCAATACTTGGCAGCTGCTGAAGGAATCTTTTAGCTTGGCGCTAGATGCCGTCCCCGAAAGTGTGGATGAACGGGCCGTGCGTGCCTTTTTGCTAGAGCGTCCTGGCGTTACGCAAATCCATGACCTCCATATTTGGGGGATGAGTACCACTGAGGTTGCGCTAACCGTTCATCTTTTGATGCCGACAGGGCACCCTGGGGATGATTTTCTGGCCCAAGTCTGCCAAAAACTGCATGACCATTTCCGCATTGAACATTCGACCATCCAGATTGAACTGGGCGATACCGCAGAGTTTTGCACGCTGAACTGCGATCATCATGCTGGACATCCGCTGGTAGAGCATTCGTAACCAAAACTTTCGGGCAATTATTTCATGCTCAGGATCGTACAGCTTGCTTTGCCTCTTGAATCCAATGCATCACAACCCCAGAACTAGGGCACAAATCCCGCCGTTGAAGGTTTGCAACCTGGAGCCGCAAAATATGGCGGTGCAGCATGGATGGACTCATGGTAGAAAGCTGAGCGACAGACGTAACCCCTGCATGGAGCAGCAGCCCACAATACTGACAGCCCACACTTTTGAGGTGAGACAGCTCCGCCAGCGCCATCCATTTGCGCACCCAGCGATCGGAAATCTGAAGCTTTTGGGCAAGATGCCGCTGTTTTTCAAGGGTTTTAGTGCGCTTGAGTAAGGCTACCGTAGACTCAATCTCTACGTCATAGAGCTTCTGATAGTCTTGGGCGCTCATCCCAGGTAGATCTGTCAGAGGCCAGCCTTGAGGTGGCATTAATGAGGTCATAGCAATGAAGTCATTACAACGTTGGCTCAAGCTTCAAAAAGGTCTAGGGGCAAATGACCACACATTTCGTTAATGCCATCTGCCAAATCAGACTGAAAGGCAATCAATACGCCGCGATGATCGTCTGGGTAAGGGCTGGCGTAGCATAACCCTGCACGCGGATTGAATTTGATATAGACGGCATCATTACAGGGGTTAACGACGGCAGGCGGCTCATAGCCAAAGGCTTTGGCATAGCTGTGGAGCGCGGCGATCGCCCCTTCCCAATCTGCCGCTAAAATCCCAAACATGTGGGTATCGGTGATGCTTGCCAACTGTAAAACCGCCTGACGCACGGCACCTTTTTCTGCCGAAGACTCAATTTTTTTCGTTTCAAGACAGCTAAAGGGGGCAAGAATGGCTTGGGCTTGTGCCGTTGTCATTGAAGCCATCGGCTGCACCGTGTCAGTTCCCTCAGCATTCATGGGTTTATAGCCGCTCTCAATATTTCAGGTCTATAGGCGTACCGTACCACGCCAAACGGTACCATGAGGGATGCAAAAGTCTGTGCTGTGTTCCTATGCCTGTTGCTCATATTATTGGTCTTGGTCGTTCTGGTATTGCTGCGGCTCGTCTACTCAAGCGCGACGGGTGGCAAGTCTCGGTCAGCGATGCGGGGCGCTCTGAAACACTTTTGGCGCAGCAGCAGTTACTCTCGGCAGAAGGCATTCCGGTACTGCTGGGCTGGCGCTTTACGCTCCAGGCTTTAGCCGCAGAAAACCTTCCTGAACCCGATCGCCTAGTGGTGAGTCCAGGAGTATCGTGGCAGATCCCCGCGTTGGCAGAAGCCCGTGAACAGGGGGTTGAGGTGATTGGAGAATTAGAGTTGGCTTGGCGTTACCTTAAGGATATTCCTTGGGTGGGCATTACGGGCACCAACGGCAAAACCACAACCACGGCGCTCATTGCCGCAATTTTTCAGGCGGCAGGGCTAAAGGCACCCGCCTGCGGCAATATTGGCTACAGCGCCTGCGAAGTGGCTCTTTCTGGTGAGCCGATTGACTGGATTATTGCAGAGGTCAGCAGCTATCAGGCAGAGTCTTCCCCCACCCTTGCGCCTCAGATTGGAGTGTGGACAACTTTTACCCCCGATCATTTAGAACGCCATACAACCCTAGAAAACTATCGTGAGATTAAAGCGGGGTTACTCCAAAATTCAAAGCAGCGGGTGCTTAATGGTGATGACCTTTACCTACGCCAAAATCTATCCCAGCGCTGGCCTGATGTTTGTTGGACCAATACAGATTCCCAGTCAGAGCAATTACCAGCCGTCCATACCTATATTGAAGCGGGTTGGGTGAAGGTACAGGGGGAGCCGATTGTGGAAGCCAATGCCCTACGGATGCCCGGACTGCATAATCAGCAAAATCTGCTGGTGGCGATCGCCGTGGCTCGGTTAGCGGGGATTGAGAAAGAGGCGATCGCCCAGGCCGTAGCCGCTTTCCCTGGCGTACCCCATCGCCTGGAGTATATCTGCACCCACCATGGTGTGGACTTTATCAACGACAGTAAAGCCACAAATTACGATGCGGCTCAAACGGGTCTAGATGCCGTTGATGCCCCTGCAATTCTGATTGCGGGGGGCGATCCAAAAGTGGGCGATGACACTGCCTGGATTCAAACCATTCAGGCAAAGGCTGCTGCTGTATTGCTAATTGGCAAAGCTGCCGATGCGTTTTCAAAGCGCCTAGATGAAAGCGGCTACCTTCAGTACGAAATCGTTGAGACGATGGAACGCGCGGTGCCTCGTGCGGCGGAATTGGCTCAACAGCATTTGGCAAAGGTCGTGCTGCTTTCGCCCGCCTGCGCTAGCTTCGACCAGTATCAAAGCTTTGAGCATCGCGGCGACCATTTTCGCCAGCTCTGCCAAACTTTCGGCGGATCTTTTACAACCCCCAATCCTTAGCGGCTGCCACTCCCCTTTTCTATGGCCTGTTTTCTATGGCCTATATTTGTTGCTGATGTTTCTCCTTTTTTTGCCGATACATCAAAGCGTCAGCCGCCTGCAGTAAATCTTCAATAGACTCATGCTGATTCGGATCAAACTCTATGGTTCCAACGCTAAAGCGGATGTTGTAGTCACGAGCCTCCTGGGCGTTGTGCGTCTCTAACATCTGGGCTAGACGATTTAAGCTCTGCTGACCCTGATCAAGCGTTGCATTACTGAGAAGCACAACAAATTCGTCCCCTCCTAGGCGACCGACCACATCTGATTCTCGGAAGGCCGATTTGAGGACTTGGCTAAAGCTGATTAACGCGCGATCTCCTTCTGCATGTCCGTACCGATCGTTGATTTGTTTAAAAAAATCTAGGTCAAAGAAAAACAGAAGCACAGGTTTGTAAAGGCGCTTGCAGAGATTTAACGCATGGGAAGCCAGCATCATAAATCCACGTCGATTAGACAGCAGGGTGAGTTCATCCGTCGTCGCAAGCTGAACTGCGGCCAATTCTTGTTGCGCCATGCATCCTAGATCGCGCAGCAGCGACTGATCTTCTTCATCAAAAATGTGCGGATTGTAGTCAATCAAACACAGCGTACCCACTTTACTATTGTTGGAAACCGTGAGTGGAACCCCCGCATAGAACCGGATTTTAGGCTCATTAATCACAAAGGGGTTATCGTGAAAGCGCTCATCTAGCAAAGCATCCGTCACGATCAAGAGGTCGTTCCCTAAAATAGCGTGACCACAAAAAGACGTGTCCCTTGAGCCTTCGCAGACATCAATCCCAATTCGGGACTTAAACCATTGGCGATTCTTATCAACGAGGCTCACCAAGACAATCGGCACATTAAACAGTCGCTTTGCCAATCGTGTAAGCCGATCAAATCGCTCTTCCGGCTCTGTATCTAGAATGTTAAGCGAATGCAGGGTCTGGATACGAACGGCTTCATTTTCAGGGTGGGTCGGTACTTTCATGACATGAACAGTAGTGTTTAAACGGGAGTGCCTAACAAGAGCAACAATCTACGGTGTCCAAACAGCTTCTATCGAGTTTGTTCAACCCCTCCTTAGCCGCCAATTTTTGGGGAACTGGCCCTAGTTTTCGGGTTGCTCCCCTCAGAATTGGGGAAGTGGGGGCTAGCGCAAGGTATCAGAGACTTATGTTTACATGGTAGGGACAACAATTCCTCTGCAAAAAGAATGCCCAGTCAGGTGTGACAAGGACGCCTGTAGACATAATTCTCTACGTCATTTCTCTATGCCACTATAGGCTTTTCGCGGCGAGACAAGAGCGTGACTGCGAGTCAATTTACCCTTACGATCACGCTCAATGCCTTACCTATAGTTTATTAGCCCTTTCGATATGTCTGCTGAAAGTTTCTTCAAAATAAATACCCGACTTAATTAGTCGGGTATGTTTGACGACTATTTTTGACCGTGCTAGTATCTAACGAACTGACAAGCAACCCGTCATCACTTAGCTTCGAGGCAAGGACATAGGCGCAATGACCCAAAGCATACTCACCCAAGACAAGACCGTTTACTTCAAAGGACTGAAGTGTAAAGAGTGCGGCACAGAATATAAGGCTGAAGCCATCCACGTTTGTGAAATGTGTTTTGGGCCTCTAGAAGTTAACTACGACTTCAGCCCCCTCAAAGGCAGAATTACCCGCAAAGAGATTGAGTCTGGGCCTAATTCCATTTGGCGCTACCGTCAGTTTTTGCCCGTCGAAACCAACGACCCCATTGATATGGGCACGGGCATGACCCCATTGCTCAAGTCTCATCGCTTGGCGCGTCAGTTGGGGCTAAAAAATCTCTACATCAAAAACGACGCGGTCAACATGCCCACCCTGAGCTTTAAAGATCGGGTGGTATCTGTGGCGCTGACCCGCGCCCGTGAACTGGGCTTTACGACCGTCTCCTGCGCCAGCACAGGTAACTTAGCAAACTCAACCGCTGCGATCGCCGCCCATGCCGGACTTGACTGCTGCGTCTTCATCCCTTCTGATCTCGAAGCCGGAAAGGTGATTGGTACGCTGGTCTATGCGCCTACGCTCATGGCAGTCCACGGAAACTATGACCAGGTCAACCGCCTTTGCTCTGAAGTTGCCAATACCCACGGCTGGGGCTTCGTCAACATCAACCTGCGCCCCTACTACTCCGAAGGTTCCAAAACCCTCGGCTACGAAGTGATTGAGCAGCTCGGCTGGGAACTCCCCGACCACATTGTTGCGCCCCTTGCGTCTGGTTCTCTATTTACCAAAATCTATAAGGGCTTCAACGAATTTGTTGAAGTCGGCTTAGTCGAAGGCAAGCCCGTCCGGTTTAGCGGTGCCCAGGCCGAAGGCTGTTCGCCCATTGCCCAAGCCTACAAAGAAGGGCGAGACTTTATTAACCCCGTCAAGCCCAACACCGTGGCGAAGTCCCTAGCGATCGGCAACCCTGCTGATGCGGTATATGCCCTAGACGTCGCCCGTAAAACCAACGGAAACATTGAGTCCGTTACCGATGCTGAAATCATCGCGGGGATGAAGCTCTTGGCTGAAACCGAAGGCATCTTTACTGAAACCGCAGGCGGCACCACCATTGCCGTTCTCAAGAAGCTGGTCGAAGCGGGTAAGATTAACCCTGACGAAAAAACCGTGGTCTACATCACAGGCAACGGACTCAAAACAATGGAGGCTATACAGGGCTATATCTCTGAACCCTTCACCATTGAAGCAAATCTCGACAGCTTCGAGCGCGCCCTAGAGCGCTCCAGAACCCTAGAGCGCCTCGATTGGGAACCTGTTTTGGTCTAACAAACCCAACCCACATACCGTAAGGGCAGGTTTGGCCCAATCGCTTTGGTGCTAATCAAAAAACGGCGGCAAAACCTGCCCGTTGCTTACAGCAAAACACTCCATCCTTACGTTGTTGAGATTCAATTTAATGTCCATCAAAGTCCTGATTCCTACCCCTCTTCAAAAGCTAACCAACGATAAAGCCACCGTCGAATGTCAGGCAGATACCATTTCTGCTCTGCTAGAGTCTCTTGACCAGAACTGCCCTGGCATTAAAGCGCGGCTCTGTGACGATCAGGGAGAATTGCGCCGATTTGTCAACTTCTATGTGAATAATGAAGACATTCGCTTCTTAGAAGGCAAAAGCACAGCCCTTCAGGATGGCGATGAAGTCAGCATTATCCCTGCGATCGCAGGGGGTTAACCCATACATAAGCAATATCATGGCAGACGAAATCACCCCCAACCCTCAGCCCCCACAGGCAGAGCCGCCTCAAGCCGAGCCTAAGGGAGAAATAGCCAATGCGGCTGCCGAGCCAGCTAAAGCTGCCAAAGCGAAAGCAGCTAAACCGAGTGCAGAGGCAGAAACTGGAGCGGCTCCTAAGGCAAAAGCGGCTAAAAAAGAAGCTTTAGAAGATAAGCCGTTCCCAGAGTTCATTTCGCAAGACTATCTGCCTGCCTTAGAAAAAGCCTTTGCGGCTAAAAGCGTTTCTGACCTTGAACTGTCCTTTGCAAATAATCAAATTGCAGGGCAGTGGTTAAAAGGGCAGCGGAACTTTACGGTCTATTTTGCTCAGGCTGACCTCAATTCTGTGCGAGCATTTTCTTGCTCAACCGGAAAAGTTGCGCCTAGTACCTTAGAGCCTTTTTTGGTAGACGAACGCAAAATTACGCTGGATCTATTGGTTTTTGGCGTGATTCAGCGCATCAATGCTCAGAAATGGTTTGGTAGCAATTAGTAAGGTGCTTGACTGCCTCGCTTATTGATCGCTAACGATACCTAAGTCAGGTACGCTGAAAAAATGAAAAGGATACAGAATTAATGAAGTGGAAAGCTTTGGGCACAGTTGTACTTGCTGTAGGTACAGCGGCAGGAGTACTATCAGCTCCTTTTTTAAGTCATGATGTACTGTCTCAACCTAGCCCACCCAACGTCATCCGAGGTGCTTCAGATCCAGATCGTGCTGACTGGCAGCCTAATGCTCGCGTCAATCCAAAGAAGCCCGTCCAGGTTATTTTCGTCAATAACTTTGGAGAGCCTTTTCGATATACCTTAATGGGGCATACTGATGCGCGGGAGCTTAAAAAGGGTATGACTGCCAAACTGGGCAAGATTCCCTTACCTGCCTACGTTGCGGTTAATCCAGTCAGAGATAAAATCAACATCCGCTATAAAGTCTCAGTCAAAGATAATATTGTGACCCTAGAAGTAAGGCCAGCGAAGGGGCAAGGTCAAAGAGCTTTAGAAATTGATGCAAAGGGTGAGATTTACGCTTATTAGCGCTGTTCGTGAAAATCCTTTAGTTTGCAACATGCACTTCATGTCCAACGCTGTTGCAAATCATTGCTCTTGATATATCAACGACAGGATAAATCGGGGCAGGCTTAGGATTATCCTAAGTGTGCAGCATCAATTCACTGCCTCGATTCTTTCTTCGCACGATAATTTTTATGGCTCAATATATTGTTGTTACCTTTAGCGATCGCCCTCAGGCCGATGCCGCTTACGAAAAGCTTAAAACCTCAGATCTCGCCCTTGCCCACATTGATCTGTTGGGGACAGGGCATAAGACTTTAAAAGATATCAATATTTACGACCCCAACCAAGTTGCATGGGATCAGGCGAAGCGAATGCTGTACTGGGTCGTTCCCTTTGGTTTTGTTGCAGGGTTTAGCTTCAACGAAATTACGCATCTGAGCATTCTGGAACAAGGCTCTCCACTCATTAACCACCTTATTGGTGGAGTCTTTGGTGCGATCGCCAGTGCGATGGGCGGCTTTACCTTTGGCGGTGGCGCTCAGTTTCTCATGGATAGTGAAAAAAAGCCGTTTGCCCAACGACTTGCAGCAGGCAAATATTTGCTAGTTGCCCAAGGCACTGAACTACTGATTCGTCAGGCAAGTCGATTGCTCCAAGGCTCGCCATCCGACAGCCTCCAGTTTTATGAAAGCGTAGAGTAGAAATCTATTGCCGTGGTTGAATGAGTATTTGCTTAGTTAAGGCACAATGCTTACTTAAAACTTCAAGAATCTAAGCGCAGATAATTTCTGAATATAAAATTAGAATTAATAAGTTTTTTTAGTGCAAACATTAATGCTGCTTTAAGTTTTACGTCAGCTTCGCCTCATGGAAAGAAATCATTCTATTGATTAATCGCAATTGATTGGACGTTAAATTCAGCGCTCCGTCATTAGCGATTCACTATTTCATATTTGAGGATTCTGACATGAAACGCTTACTGCGTGGCGGCCTATCTGCTTTGTTGTTCACAACAACGATAGGAGTAATGCCATCGTTGACGCCCATTGTTCTTGCACAGACAGCAGCAGCACCTATGGTGTTTAACTTCACAGCACCCATTATTACGAATTCTGGGGTGCGCGGCAGCACTCACTTCATTCGTATTGCGGTGATAGGAATGTCTCTAAAAGACTTAATGATAGCGGTTCCCAGCCAAATGGAAGGATATGATGGGGTGCGGGTTACGGATCAATTTGGAAAGGTGATTGCAGCTAAGACAGACCTTGGAAAAGATCGTGTTTCAATTACTTTTGCTCAACCCGTGATTCCTGGCGGATATTTAGAAGTGTCATTTACAGGTGCCCGCATGACAACTCCAGGAGGACAGACTTTACTCTATGGAGTGACGGCTGAGCGCCTTGGGATTCAAGGCGAAATTCCTATAGGGACTGCCAGGGTTGAGATCCCAAGCTACAGCTAAATTCCAGATTTATATTGAGTATTACGTGAGTTCGATGATGCATTAAGACCCTCACCCCCTTTCTTATAGCCAAAGGCTTCTAAGCCCCTCTCACGCAGGAGAGGAGCTTAGAAGCCTTGA
>JANPLU010000064.1:0-19037 GCA_031422435.1 Acaryochloridaceae cyanobacterium VAR_48_metabat_390 | reverse complement strand
CGCTCACCATCGCCGTCGGCATATTGACCTCCAGCGATCGCCCATCTTCGAGCCGAATCCGCTCTCGTCCGCCTGCGTAAGCTTTCTCTAGGGAAATTACCAGCCGTGCTTCAGCATCCCGTCGCCCTCGGGCATCTGTTGCGGGAGCCTTTGCTGCTGCACCTGCACGAGAGGGTTCGGGGGAGCGTCCAGCAGCGCGAGTATTTGCGTTACTGCCGCTGGCCTTTTGACGACGACCCATTAACTGATCGACAAATTCTTGAAAGTCTGCGTACTTACTAAAATCCACATCTTCAGATCCAGGAGCAGAGGTTTTAGTGCGTTCTCCCCAACTCTGGGGGCGAGCGGTGGCGGGAGCCTCATTTTTAAAGCCCTGCTGATTCCAATACTCCCCAAAGCGATCGTATTGGGCACGCTTAGTTGCATCTGACAAGACGTCGTAGGCTTCACTCGTGTCTTTGAACCGTTCTTCTGCCTCTTTGTTGCCAGGGTTTAGGTCTGGATGATATTGACGTGCTAAGCGTCTGTAGGCGCGCTTAATATCATCATTGGTGGCACTAGTCGGGACATCTAGAATCTCGTAATAATTGCGGAAGTTGCGCATGGAACGTGCAGTTGAGCCAAAAAATTAACCTTAGGATCGTGAATTAAATAACCCAGAGGATCGCTTAGCAGCGATGCGCTTTGCACTCTCTCATCCCCTAACCCCTTCTCCCAGGGCGGGAGAGGGGGGACAAGACTCTTACTCCCCTCTCCCGTTCTGGGAGAGGGGTTGGGGGTGAGGGTCAAAGTTTGGATATTATTTAATCCACGATCCATAGCTACAATAGCTTATCGTTTGCCCCCATCATTTTGTAGATCGGGGTGCAGATCGGCTGTAAGGGCTAATCCTCAACTCACGGGACTATATTGCGGCCTACCAGCTATCATCATCCCAGTCATCCCAAGTGCTTCGGTTGGGACGGCTGCTGCTCGCGCTGCGTTCATCTCCGTATCGGTTGGTAGATGTAGTGGTGCGACTTCTCGCAGCGCTAGAGCTTGAGGTGGTGCCGCGAATGGCATCTACCCCTTTGGCAACAACTCCTTTGATGGAATCCATGGAAGGCAGGTTAAACAGGTCTTCTTCATCGTCATAGCCATTGCCAGCCTCGGTCATTTCTCGCACTAACTCATAAAGCGTGTCCTGAAGGCTAGCGTAATTGAGGTCAATAAGGCGGTCGTCATCTTGGGTAAGGCTATCTTGCAAATCGCGGCTGAGCGCCTCAATTTGTCGCCGTAGCCCCCCCGCAAACTGAGGACCAAAGTCTAGATTGACTTCCCGCAAGCGGCGATCGCATTGGGCAATCAAATCCTGTGATCGGTTGCGCTTCTCAATGCGTTCTCGGCGACGGCGATCAGTATCAGAAAATTGATCCGCATCTTTCATCATGCGGGCAATTTCAGATTCTGAGAGGTTGGTGGCACCCTGTACCGTAATGCTTTGTTCGCGTCCGGTGTATTTGTCTAACGCCGTCACCTGTAAAATGCCGTTTGCGTCAATGTCAAAAGACACCTGCACCTGAGGGATGCCGCGCGGCGCAGGAGGAATGCCCCGAAGCTGAAACCGCCCTAAAGATTTATTATTGTCCGCAAGCTGCCGTTCCCCTTGCAGAATATGAACTTCTACTTGGCTCTGGTTATTCTCTGCGGTCGAAAAGACATCAGAGCGCCGGACAGGAATGGTCGTATTGCGGGGAATTAAGGGCTTCATGACGCCGCCAATGGTTTCTAGCCCCAAAGAGAGGGGGGTCACGTCTAACAGCATAATGTCTTTGAGATCGCCAGCCAAAATGCCAGCCTGCACCGCTGCGCCAACGGCAACCACCTCATCTGGGTTCACATTTTGGTTTGGCTCTTTTTGAATAAAGTCGCGCACCAGCCGCTGCACAAAGGGGATGCGGGTAGAGCCACCCACTAAGACCACTTCATCAATTTCGGTAGGGCGCAGGTTTGAGTCCTGTAGGGCTAACGCAACAGGGTCTTTCAGTCGCTGTACCAATTCGCTCGAAAGCCTCTCAAACTGTCCGCGAGAGAGCATTACATCTAGGTGTTTTGGTCCATCTTCTGTGGCGGTGATGAAAGGTAGGCTAATGTTGGTATCGGGCAGCCCCGACAGCTCAATCTTGGCCTTTTCTGCGGCTTCGGTCAGGCGCTGGAGAGACTGGCGATCGCGCCGTAAATCAATCCCTTCGGTTTCTAAAAACTGCTCTGCCAGCCAGTCTACAATCAGCTTGTCAAAGTCATTGCCGCCGAGCTGGGTATCACCGCTGGTAGCAAGCACTTCAAAAACGCCATTGCCCACATCCAAAATAGACACGTCAAAGGTGCCGCCGCCCAGGTCAAACACCATCACAGTCTGCACTTCATCGCGGTCTAAGCCGTAGGCCAAGGCCGCTGCCGTTGGCTCATTAAGGATGCGCTTAATATCAATGCCTGCAATGCGTCCGGCATCGCGGGTGGCTTGGCGCTGGGCATCGTTAAAGTAGGCCGGAACGGTGACAACGGCACTGGTAACAGGTTCACCCAAGTAGCGACTGGCTTCTTCTGCCAGCTTCTTCAAAATCATCGCCGAAATTTCTTCTGGGGCAAACTCTTTCTCAAGTCGCGGACATTTAATTTTGATTTCCCCCGCCTCATCTCGACGGATGGTGTAGGGCACCCGCTTAGAATCTGCATTGAGTTCGGCGTACTTGCGCCCCATAAATCGCTTAACGGAGTAAAAAGTGTTTTGGGGATTTAAGACCGTTTGCCGTCTGGCTAGCTGACCAATTAAACGCTCACCATCCTTTCCAAACCCAACCACGGAGGGCGTTGTTCGGCTGCCTTCTGCATTGGCAATCACAACGGGTTTGCCCCCTTCCATGACGGCAATGACAGAATTGGTGGTGCCTAAATCAATACCGACAACTTTTCCCATCCGAGCGGAATCTCCTCATGCAGGTCGCAATCACGACAACTTTTAACGACAACGTTTATTTTTACAAGTGTGGCCTGTTCGTAGCCACTTTGTACGAACTTTGCACGCACTAACTTCGCACCCATTGTATCTTGCGCTTGGTAATGCCCTATTGCCACCGTTACGAGATGGGCTGAAGCTGGCTCAAAACCAGTCCAAACCACTGCTGCGGATCGCTCCAAACCCTTACGGGTGCCAGCCGATGACTAGGATGGACAGCACCAGCGGCTTGCTGAAGCTGTGCTTTGAGTGCATCTAGGTTAAATTTGCGCGAAATTTCAGTGCGAATGGTTTCGTTGGCTGCAAAATGACAGCTCAAGTCTAATGCTTCTAGCCTAACGCTTTGGTCACAACGGCTTCTTAAGTGCATTTCAATTTGGCTGTCGGTGGCGTTATAAATCGCCTCATGCTCAAACTGCTCTAGACAAAAGCTGCCGCTAAATCGCTGATTGAGATGGCGCAGCATATTGAGATTAAAGGCCGCTGTGACACCCTGGCTGTCGTTATAGGCGGCTTTTAGCACTTCTACGGGCTTTTGTAGATCAACGCCGAGCAGAAAATATTCCCCTGGGTTGAGGGCATCAGAAACTTGGCGAAAGAGGCGATCGCATTCCCCTTCATCTAAATTCCCCAAAGAGCTGCCCAAAAACACAATCAGTCGCTGATTCTGCTGTACGGGTGGCAAATGAGCTAAAGCTGCATCATAGGTGCCCACTAGCCCATGAATTTCGAGATTGGCATACTTTGCCAAAAGCTCAAGGGCGCTCTGCTTGAGCATACCGCCGCTCACGTCAATGGGAATGTAGCGCACAGGGCGATCGCCGTAGGCACGGAACAAAATTTGGGTTTTGGTAGCGCTGCCGCTGCCCAGCTCAACTAGATCACAGGAGCCAATCTGCGCCACAAGTTCATCGGCACAATGCTCTAAAATTTTGCGTTCGGTGCGCGTTAGATAATATTCGGGAAGATCGCAAATTTCTTCAAATAGGTGTGAGCCAAAATCATCGTAAAAATATTTTGCAGGGAGGGTTTTAGGGACGCCCTGCAGACCCTGAATCACATCTGCGCCGTCAGACGCCTGGATTAAATGCTCTGAATCAGAAAGGACATCAACTTGGAGGCGGCTCCAATCTTCGAGGCCAAGGTTGGTATTTATCAAATCTGTTGGAGGCAAATCTGTTGAAAGCTCTGTCAGAAGACCACTGGAGGGATGCTGATTACGCGTCATGGAATACCTTAAAGTCTTTGGCGATGGAACTTCCTGTCTTTAGTTTAAAGTCCCTACCGCAAAGCAGAGCGTAAATCACTCAGTCGGAAGATATTACGGCTCTATTGGTCAAAAAGATGGTCTGAAGTCGCCTTGTGTCTAAATTGGATTAGCTTAGCAGTACATAGACTAGCAGCCTATTGCTGAACCCTTCCGATACCAAAGGTTATAGGTGTAAGCCGCTAAACGGGAACCGTAATCTGTGCCGTAGCAGGTGCAAATAGCATAACGCCATTGCCCACTTCAGCTTTATGCCCAGACAAAGCGCAGGCGCTGCCGGAAACAAAGTCTTCAATGCGCTGAGCCTGGACAGGACCGAGTTCTGCTAGGTTGAACAGCACAATCTCGCCATCCTTCAGCGCAGTAATCGCTTCTTGTGTCTCTTCAAAAGTTTGAGGGGAGAGAAATGCAATCTTGTAGCTAGACGTTGCGGTTAAAGGCAGTAGGTTTCTCATAGCAGAGTCTCTCAATATTAGGATCTAGTCGAAATCTTTTATTCTGAGAATAGTTAATCAGATTTGATACTTTTCTCAAAATCTTAAGTGAAACCCTGCAAGGATGCAAAGTTTTATCTGCACAATCAATCCTTTCTCATTGGCTTCAAAAATTCTTCTAAGAAAAAATAGAATCTTGTTTGAGGCTGAGTCTGCGCTGACAGTATGCCTAAACCTTTTCGTAAGCAGCAGCCGATTGATTCAAAACGACAACTTAAGGAAATGTGTGTGAACGTACAAAAATTTATGTTTGGGTGGGTGGCGCGTTTGGCGATCGCCCTACTACTCGTCTCTATCACCCTACCTGCTTTGGCAGACAGCTTAACGGCTTCTGCTCAGCCAGCAGCGCTGTTTGAGGTTCACTGTGCAGGGTGTCATCTCAACGGCGGCAATATTATCCGGCGGGGAAAAAATCTGAAGCTCAAGGCGCTGACGCAAAATGAGGTGGATACGGTGGGGGCGATCGCCACCCTCATCACCAACGGTAAAAACAACATGTCGGCCTACCGCGACAAGCTCAGCCTATCGGAAATTCAGGCGTTGGCAAAATATGTCTTGGCTCAAGCCCAGAAAGGCTGGCCGAAAGGTTAGAGAGGGCGATTTCCCCTAAAATTCCTTTCACTAAAACGAGCAAAAGTGCCGCAAGTGCTTGCAAACTTTGTTAGATTAACGAATCTAAATGCCGTTTTGATGGCGCATTGCGTACCAGAGGACTGAGCCTTGCCTACCCTTGGAGTCAACATTGACCACATTGCCACCCTACGTCAAGCCCGCCGCACCGTAGAACCGGATCCTATTGCGGCTGCGGTAATTGCCGAACTGGCAGGAGCCGATGGCATTACCTGCCACCTGCGCGAAGATCGTCGGCACATCCAAGACCGAGATGTGCAGCTTTTGCGCCAGGTGGTTCGCACCCGTCTGAATTTAGAAATGGCGGCAACCTCAGAAATGGTCGAGATTGCCCTTTCCATCAAGCCAGACTATGTGACCTTGGTGCCAGAGCGCAGAGAAGAGATCACCACAGAAGGTGGGCTAGACGTTGCAGCGCAGTTAAGCGTCTATACCTCAGTGGTTCAACAGCTTCAATCTGCCAGCATTCCGGTTAGCCTATTTATTGATGCAGACCCAGCCCAGCTAGCGGCAGCAGCCCATACCTCAGCTCAGTTTATTGAGCTGCATACGGGCAGCTACGGCGAAGCCAAAACCGAAGCTGAACAGCACAAAGAACTCGAGACTTTAGCAGAAGGTTGCCGTCAAGCCCGCGCGCTGGGGCTACGTGTGAATGCAGGTCATGGGCTGACCTATTGGAACGTGTATTCAGTTGCCCAGATTGAAGGCATGGAAGAGCTGAATATAGGGCACACCATTATTAGCCGTGCTGCGCTGGTGGGGCTAGATCGGGCGGTTCGAGAAATGAGACAGGCTATTTTAGGGCAGGTTTAGGCCAAACTTAGGGGTGAATTTGAGCGTAACCATTCAAAATCTATTGGGTTGTTTCGTGTAGAGACACCCGCAAGTCTTTATAATATGATGCAAACCTGCGTTCAATCGGCAAGGGAATGACGGCGTGTTTGTTTTAAGCGGCTACGAATATCTTCTCGGATTTCTCATTATTTGCAGCCTGGTTCCAGTGCTGGCTCTAACGGCTTCTAAGCTGCTGCGGCCTAGCAATCGTGGTCCTGAGCGTCGCACCACCTACGAATCTGGGATGGAGCCAGTGGGCGGAGCCTGGATTCAGTTCAACATTCGATACTATATGTTTGCCTTAGTCTTCGTCATTTTTGACGTGGAGACAGTTTTTTTGTACCCGTGGGCGGTAGCATTTCACACTCTAGGCGTACTGGCGTTTATTGAAGCCCTAATCTTTATTGCCATTTTGGTGGTTGGGTTAGTCTATGCTTGGCGCAAAGGTGCCTTGGAATGGTCTTGACCGTCATTTATTTATTGTCATCTCCCAAGGAGCTGTGCTGAACTCATGTCTGAGACGCCCCAATCTGAAACCCCTGAATCTGCGGCTGCGGCTGCGGCTACTCCAGAAGTCGCTATTGTGCCCGATAGCAGCGCCATACAAGAAGTAGGACCGCTGTCTCACCGTTTGACTGCAGATGGTTTTATCCATGAGTCTTTAGGGCTTGACCACCTTGGCGTTGAAATTCTGAAGGTTGATCGTGCATTTTTGGTGCCCTTTGCGACGGCGCTTTATGCCTACGGGTTTAACTATCTTCAGTGCCAAGGGGGCTATGATGCAGGCCCAGGCCAAGATTTGGTGAGTATGTACCACCTTGTAAAGGTGAAGGACGATGTAACGCAGCCTGAAGAGGTGCGGGTGAAGGTGTTTCTACCCCGCGAAGACCCAACCATCCCTTCGCTCTACTGGATTTGGAAGACGGCAGACTGGCAAGAGCGCGAAACCTACGATATGTACGGCATTGTGTATGAAGGCCACCCTAACCTGAAGCGTCTACTGATGCCGGAAGATTGGGTCGGCTGGCCTCTACGAAAAGACTATATCAGCCCTGACTTTTACGAGCTTCAAGAGGCGTATTAAGGTTTGGCTGTGCTTTGCCAGCTTTATGACTAAAGACCTACTTAATATACTTCTCTAGATGTTTGGCTACCGTCAAGATAAGCAGCACCAGCACCGTCCCAATTAAGCCTGTTGCCCACAGACCACAGCCACTGATCATTCCGAGCGCTGCCGTGGTCCAAAGCGCAGCGGCAGAGGTAAGACCCTTGACGGTTTCTTGATTGCTTTTGACGGATTGGCGATGCAGAATTTCGCCTGCGCCCAAGAAGCCAATACCTGTGGCAACCCCCTGAATAGCGCGGCTTAACCCATCTGCGCTGTGGGCGGGGTTAGCTTGGACGGGAATTAGCACAATTAAGGCAGCGCCTAAGCTCACCAGCATGTGGGTTCTGAGTCCGGCTGGTTTGCCTGCAATTTGGCGATTCCAGCCGATTAGCCCCCCAATGATGACCGCAACCCCTAACCGAAGGCTAGTGTCTCCTATCGTCTGGAAAAAGATTGGGTTCATGGGGTTGCCTCTGCCAGCGCATTGCAAAAGCTGCGGTAGTCTAATCTGACCTGATGGCTGTAGGCACGGACATAGGCAAGCAGCGGCTGATGCCAGCGGGGATCTTGGGCAAAGGTGATTAGATCATCGGCGATAGCTAGCTCTTTCAGAGCGGTGACGCACCCAGAGTCCGCAGACCTTTGACGACCGCTACTACGCAACTGTCCCCAAGCCACCACATTGCCCATCGTCGTCATTACCTTCTCAAGGCGATTCACTTTGCTCTGCTTAAGATTTAGGCGATCTTGAGTAGGCTGAAGTTCTTTGAGCAAAAAAGACTGTCCATCAAAGGTAAGGGCATCTAGAAGGGCAGGCGGCATTCCCTGAACCCGCTGCTGTACGGATGTAACGCGCTGGGCGGGGTTGTGCCAAAGGGGCTGTTTATGTTTTAGGTAGGGTGCGAGGGCAGAATCAGACTGGGCTTTAAAATCTAACAGGTAATTTTGGTCGGGCGAACCGTTCCCTTCTACAAGTAGGGCATAGCGCTGAATACCCAGACTGCCTGTCCCAGCGCTGCGATGGGTAAGGTCTAGCACCTTAAAGAATTCAGGGTTTGACTGCTGAAGTCGCCATTGCTCTATGAAGTCTATGAGACGGTTTTTCTCATCGGTTGGGATGGCGGTATGTTTGCTGTCAAGGATTAGCTTTCGCTGGCCTTTTTTAAGGGTGGTGCGCTCATCTAAGAAGGATTTGCGATCGCGCTGTTTTAAGCTCATCAGTAAATCTTTGACCATGCCCGTTGCGGTTTCCTGCTCAACGGTACACGCCTGTCCCGTGGCAAGGGCGAGAGTGTAGCTTTGGAGAAAGCGATCGCAGAGCGTCAGCGCCGAGGGTTCATCTAGGTCTAAGCTTTGGGCTGCAACCAATACGCTAGTGAGAAAACGTGCCAGTTCCCAGGTACAGGGTGCTAGGGCTGACTCATCAAAGTCGTTGATATCAAAGTAGGTGAGGCGATTATCACCTTTGTAGGTGCCAAAGTTTTCGAGGTGCAGGTCGCCACAAATCCAGGTGAGGGGCGCAGTATTGAGCGTGATTTCGGTCGGCCAGTCTTCATAAAACAGGTGGCAGGTTCCACGCAGGAAGGTGAACGCGGATTTATCTGCCTGCATTTTCTGATACTTAAGCGCGACAAGCTGAGGGTCGCGCGTCTGGTTGAACTGCTGGATTCGCTCAAAAACGGTCGTCATAGTCTGAGGGTGTATTTAATTGTTTTAATCAGGCGTAGCTGAAGCTTTTCTCGCTGCTGTTTTACGCGGGCACAAATTTGAGTGCCACGCCATTCATACAATAGCGTTTGCCAGTGGGGGGTGGGCCATCAATAAAAACGTGACCCAGGTGTCCACCACAGCGGCGACAGTGAACTTCAGTCCGAGTCATGCCAAACTTACTGTCTTCGGAGGTGCCCACAGCTTTTTCAATGAATGCATAAAAGCTAGGCCAGCCTGTACCGCTGTTGAATTTAGTGTTTGCAGTGAATAAAGGCAGGTTGCACCCCGCGCAGTGGTAGGTGCCTTTGCCATATTGATGATCTAGGGGGCTGGTGCCAGCTTGTTCTGTCCCGTGCTGCCGCAAGACATAAAATTGGGCTGGTGTCAGAATTTTGCGCCATTCTGCTTCGGTTTTGGTGACTTCAAAGGCCGTGGTGGCAACGGCTTTTTCTTTGCTGCAACCCGATAAATAATGAGACAGCCACGCGGTGCCTACCATTGCAGCACTCGCCTGTAAGAAATATCGTTTTTTCATGATGACTCGGCGATCGCAGTTCACTAGACATAGCCTACGCCACTGCTCTGAGGTTGGTATGAACCCTTCATTAACCTTAGATAAAAAGCGCAAACTCCTTGGGTTACTCTTGGGTCAGGACACCATGAGAACACAGGTACAGCGTTGCAAATGCCTTACGCAGCTGACTTTGAAGCGCGTATTGAGTTAAGGAAGGGTGGGATAGGACAATCTAACGCAATGGTCACAGCTCTCAGTAGCTCGGCTTCTTGCTCCGTTACGTTGCTATCTAGTAAAACGGTATGGGCACAGGCACTAATAATAGACTGCTTAAGCTTAGGTGCAGCCTGTCGCAAGCGTTCTAGATGCTGTGGCAGTGTGGCTAAACTCCAGCTAGGCGGTACGTCTGGCACCAATTGGGTAGTCGCCCCAGGCAGCTTAAACGCGCCACATCTGAAGGCATAGGCGATCGCCTCTACTTTCTCGTTCCCCGCACTGGCTAAGGCTGAAAGTACCGCGAAGCAGTCTGGCAAAATCTGGTCTAAGGTCTGATACTGAACGGGCGTTTCACGATGAGGAAACAGAACTGCATCTAGCCGTCGCTGAAGCACCAGAAATAGAACAAATTCGCTCATTGACCATTCACCATCGGCGATCGCCAAATCTTCTACCCCTTTTAAAAGGGGTAGAAGCTGTTCCGGTGGGCACTGACGCAACGCAGGAATCGCCAAATCTAATAGGGGTAGCCGTAAACGAGGGTCTAAAAACCGAATGTCTGCATCGAGCGCTAAAATTTGTGCCAACTGATCTTCGGGGACGGTTTTGCTTAACTGCTGCATTTGTCGATCGCCGAGTGCAGGGTCTTCTGAGTGTAGAAACAGCGCATAGATTGCGGCGATCGCCCCCTGAGGTTCTCGAATAGCACTGCGCAAAGATTCCGGCAACTGCGCCAGCAACCCTTGGATATGAGCGTATCGTTCTGGCGTGACGGTACCCACCTGCCGAACCATTTGCTCAGGCGCAGATCTGCCGCCTGAAGTGCCAGCAAAACCCATCATTCCAGAGCGGATTCTGCTGCTGGTCTGCAATTGAACCGCGCCACCGCTCACTCTTACCCCTCGAATCTTCTCAATTCGCTTCAATAAAGAAGGATGCGTCGCAAACATATCGCCAGCCCAGGCAAAGCCCATCGCATTGCCAAAAAACATATGGCTAGCAGCCTGGGCATGGGGCGACCCTAATCGAGAACCAATCCCCGCTAATTTTTCGAGGGCACCCGCAATGCCGCTGGGGTTGCGCGTAAACTGCACCGCCGAAGCATCGGCTAAAAACTCCCGCTGGCGCGATACCGCACTTTGAATTAAGCGACCGCCTAGCAGCCCCATAGATCCAATCCCGACCAATGCCAATCCAAAACCCCAGGCAGGGTTATTGCGAGAGCTGCCGCTGCATAGGACACGCCCTGCAATATAAACAAACAAAATGCCGTGAAGCAGCCCCATTAACTTAATATTTAGCCCCATATCCCCATTGAGAATATGGCTAAACTCATGACCAATCACGCCCTGTAGCTCATCACGCGTAAGCTGCTCTAGACTACCGCGCGTCACCCCAATTACTGCATCTTTGGGGTCAAACCCTGCGGCAAACGCATTGATTTCGGTTTCGTGGTTGAGCAGATACACATAGGGGATGGGTATACCAGCGGCGATCGCCATTTCTTCCACAATATTCAGCAGTTGCTGTCCTTGCGCATCGGCTGTTTCGCTCAGCAGTAATTCGCCGCCGAGTTCTTGGGCAATAATGGCTCCACCACCCTTAAGCTGGTTTACTTTATAGAGACTTGCCATCCCCACCACCGATGACGTGATGAGCGTAACCCAAAACAAAATCTGCGGATGAAACCAGCTCCGTGCCACAATGCTTGATTCTGAGCAGGACGCGCTGTAGTATCTGCCGTTACGACGCTCAAAAGACGAAGATCTTGGGTATCGGCTGCCAAAGGGATTGGAATCATAGGAAGATGACCCAAAGCTAGACGTAGAACGCAAAGATCTAGGGCGACTCAGCGACCCACGAGATGAACTTCTGCTGGCAACAATGGCGATCGCCTCCGGCAGTGACGACTTCTTGCAGCTCGATCCGCTGAGCGGCGAAACCCCCATTGACACAATGGCTGCTAAATAAATACAGCCCGTCATCGCCGCGACGGACAGCCCAAATAACCCCACAAGCAGCCGCGTACTTTTGCGGGCTTGATCCTGCTGCTCAAAAAAATTCATGGCTTAAGGTTTAGCTAAAAGAGATGCGAGGCGCTGCTTTTACTTCAGGTGCAACCTCTGCCAATAGCTCTGCGGGGCCAAACGCCCACTGGTTTGCCACAAGATTGCCAGGAAATGACTCACGGGCTGTGTTGTAAAACATGACGGAATCGTTAAAGGCCTGTCGTGCAAAAGCGACCTTATTTTCCGTAGAAGACAGCTCTTCCATAACAGTTGTCATGGTTTGATCGGCCTTGAGATCGGGATACGCCTCTGAAACCACCATCAATCGACTGAGCGCTCCATTTAGCCCCGTCTCTGCTGCACCCAACTGCTGCATCGCCTGTGGATCTCCAGGATTCTGAGCCGCCCGACTATTGGCGGTTTGGGCAGCATTACGAGCCGCAATGACAGCCTCTAGGGTTTCGCGCTCATGCTTCATGTATCCCTTTGCCGTCTCGACCAAATTTGGAATCAGGTCATACCGACGCTGAAGCTGCACATCAATCTGAGCGTAGGCATTTTTGAAGCGATTGCGCAGCGAAACCAGACGGTTGTACAAATTCATGCCAATGACGACCGTAATGGCAACCACTGCAACTAAGAAAATTAAAAAGCCCATAAATCTTCCACCGCTGCCTAACAGCACAACTATCCGCACTCCATAGCGTACCCTCACGTAAATGCCGATTTACTATCGTCAACTTCCATCAATTTTTTAAGCAGAAGATAACGGCATTCAGATACAGTTGTGCTTTGAAATTAGCATTCAAATATTGCCCTTCACTTTCGTTGTTAAAAATTGAGTCAAGCATGAGTCGTGTTTTAAAAGGGGAATTTTATGAAACACCCTCTACGAAAGAATTCCATCCCTTTATTCCTCCCATCTTTTATCCTTAAAACCAAAGGAGTGCCCATCCTAGAGACGTTTTAAGCACCTCTAGAATTACATTTTTTAATTTTTGATCTGCCTAAACATAAGCAGATGTAATCTTTGAAAGACATTTTAAGCGGCTTATGTTTCCTGTGATCCCCGATAGCTATAGTCATTCACAGATTTAAGACACACATTCCCTAATGCATCCATTCAGACGTATCAATGGGGTTTTGCAGAAAGATGTCAGAGAAGCCTGACTAAGTATTTATACTTCCTGGGGTAAATTTGCAGTGCAAATAAACGGTCAACCCTAGAGCGTTAGAGGAATTGACTCATGCTTTACGCATACATTTCTTAGATTGACAAGATCAAAAATATATAGTTTGACGGATTTTCTAGGGCATTGATACGGTGGGCTAGACAAGCGAATGACGTTTTAACAAAGAACCCATGCTCAAGAAATCACTCACGCTATTTGCGATCGCCGCCTCGGCCTACCTACCCTTCGTACCCGCTGCGGCTCAGGCCGAAACCGCTACATACTACAGCAGTGCCTACGTTGGTTCCCCGACTGCCTCTGGCGAACCCTACAGCGAACATGGCTATACCGCCGCACATCCTTCCTATCGACTCGGAACCGTTGTGCAAGTCACAAATTTGAATAATGGTCGTTCAGTAACCGTCCGCATTAATGACCGCTGTAATTGCGGCATTGACCTCAGCAGAGCTGCTGCTGGGCAAATTGGGCTACTTAGCTCTGGTGTTGCACCCGTTTCGGTTAGACCTTTGCGCTAGTGAAGGCAAAAGAAAAACCCCTGAGTTAACACGCTACATTTGCCTCAGGGGTTTAATGCTTAAAGTCCAGCGTTTAAGAAATTCTTAGGCCATCACCATGCCGCCATCGACATTAAAGGTTTGACCTGTAATGTAGGCGGCTGCGGGGTCAGCAGCCAAAAATCTCACCATCCCCGCAATCTCTTCGGGCTTGCCATAGCGCCCCAGAGGAATAAATTTTAAAATTGCGTCGGCTTGCAGCCCATCCGTCATGTCGGTTTCAATAAACCCAGGCGCAACGGCATTCACCGTAATGCTTCGCGTCGATAGCTCCTTCGCGACGGTTTTGGTAAACCCAATCACCCCTGCCTTTGCCGCGCTGTAATTTGCCTGCCCTGGGTTGCCCATCTGCCCTGCAACCGAGGCAATATTAATAATTCGTCCAGACTTCTGCTTCAGCATAATTTTGCTGATGGCCTTGGTACACAGAAAAACCCCCGTCAGGTTCAGGTCAATTACGGCCTGCCAGTCTTCCAGATTCATCCGAAGCAGCAGTGTATCGCGGGTGATTCCTGCGTTGTTGACCAATACATCCACCCGTCCCCATTTCTCCATGACTGCCGCAATAAAGCCATCTACCTGATCGGGCTTAGAGACATCCGCCTGAAGCGCGATCGCCTGCCCTCCCATACTCTCAATTTCCGCCACAACCACCTCTGCTGCTGCGCTGGAGCTGGCATAGTTGACCGCAACCGATGCACCCTCAGAGGCTAAGGCTAGGGCGATCGCCTTTCCAATCCCGCGAGAGGCTCCGGTTACAACAGCAACCTTATCTTGTAATGCTTTCATAAACGCTGCCACCCCTCGTCAGGTCAAACAAAACTGCTCAACCATCTTAGGGTATGGTGCGCCATGCTTAACCCTATGTTCAGCGCATCTCAAAGGAAATGTCTAATCGCACAAAAAAGAGGGAAGAATTTTAAGATGCCGCATTATATATCTAAAGAAAGATATTTTAAAAAATTGTTGCAATTTTGTTAGGAAAGTTACAAACTAAGCTTAACGACTAAGCAACAATGCCTAAGTTCAGCAAATCCTTCACCACCTTAGGGGGAATTTATGCAACCATATTGCCGTCATAGAGCTGAAAAAGCGCTCGAAGCTCACTGGCAGCGACCAGTGACACTCAAAGAAAGTACGACGCTGGTGACAGCCTTAATGAACCCTAAAGCGTCTTCGAGTCACCTCTTTTTGATGGAAAACATTGAGATGCATATGTCTCAGGCATCCAAAATTTATGAAGCCCATGCGCCCTACACCTGCCACTGTGACGAAGCAATGGCAGCTTCAGATCCGATAGCAGCTTAAGGTTTTAGCTGATTGCGCTTGGCTTAGCAGCAGCCTTACCGTCATGGGTTAAGATCAAGGCCACCCTAATCTACTTAGTCCATCTGATATGTCAACGCTGCTTAGTGATTTAGAACAGCAATTAGCAACTTTGCAAGCCGAGGCGCAAACGGCGATCGCCGCTGCCGCAACCCTTGATGCGGTAGAGCAGCTACGGGTGAGCTATTTAGGCAAAAAAGGTGAACTCTCCCAAATTTTGAAGGGGATGGGGAAACTGGATGCTGGCGATCGCCCCCGCATTGGTGCCGTTGCCAATGATGTTAAAGAGCTAGTGCAGTCTGCCCTAGAGCAGAAAAAATCTGAACTCCAAACGGCTCAGATTCAGGCTCAGCTTGAATCTGAAACACTAGACGTAACCATGCCTGGCACCTACATCCCGCAAGGGCGCATCCATCCGCTCAACGCGATGATGGATAGAGCTTTAGATATTTTTGTGGGATTAGGCTACACCGTAGCAGACGGCCCTGAAATAGAGACAGACTACTACAACTTTGAGGCGCTCAATACGCCACCCGATCACCCTGCTCGTGATATGCAGGATACTTTTTATCTCCCAGACGGCAATCTGCTGAGAACCCACACGTCTTCTGTGCAGATTCGATACATGGAAGACAACGATCCGCCCATTCGCATTATTGCCCCAGGGCGCTGCTATCGCCGCGATACAGAAGATGCCACTCATGCAGCAGTGTTTCATCAGATTGAGATTTTGGCGATCGATGAGGGGCTAACGTTTACGGATCTTAAAGGCACCATCAAAATCTTTTTAGAAGAGATGTTTGGTTCGGTGCCCATTCGCTTTAGAGCCAGCTATTTCCCGTTTACCGAGCCTTCTGCTGAAGTAGATGTGCAGTGGAATGGTCGTTGGCTAGAGGTTTTAGGCTGCGGCATGGTTGACCCTAACGTCCTTAAAACGGCAGGTTACGATCCTGAAGTGTATACGGGGTTTGCCGCTGGCTTTGGCGTAGAGCGGTTTGCAATGGTGCTTCACCAAATTGACGATATCCGTCGGCTCTATACCAGCGATCTCCGTTTCTTGAAGCAGTTTTAGATTGTTAGGACGATGCCAGAAACAACCCCTAACATTGTGCAGTTGGGCAACCCAACCCTAAGGCAGTGTGCTGAACGGATTGAGACTGTTCAAGACCCTAAGCTACAGGCAATCATTGACGACCTTTTGCAGACGATGACGCAAGCGGGAGGTGTTGGCATTGCAGCGCCTCAGGTCGGTATCTTAAAGCAGCTTGTGATTATTGCATCTCGCCCCACACCGCGCTATCCCCATGCGCCAGAAATGTCGCCAACCCCAATGCTGAACCCTCAACTGGTTGAGCATTCTGACGAAACAGAAAAAGGTTGGGAAGGGTGTTTGAGTGTTCCAGGCATCCGTGGCTTGGTGCCTCGCTATAGATCCGTGACCATAGACTACGTAGACCGTGATGGACAACCGCAACGACAGATACTGCACGACTTTGTAGCGCGGATTTTTCAGCACGAATATGACCACCTTCAGGGCGTTGTCTTTATAGATCGCGTTGAAAGCACCCATGAACTCATGAGTGAACAAGAGTACCAACGCCAGATTATCGGTTCAGCCTCCTAAGTCTGCCTTGCAGTCGTAACGCTGATAGGTCAAACCCATCTTTGAGAAGGTAGGCTGAGGAGCAAGACAATTTGCAGCCTTTGCCTGAACTGTTTTTTCGGAAAGCTTAAGCTTTACTTGTTCAGGCATTGGAGGCTTGTTGATGCCCAAACTGCTAATGCGCCAGAGTGTAAAGGGATTATTGGGGAATCGCTTCGCACTTGGCGTATGCTTTTGCCTCCTCAGTATGTCTTCTGTTGGCTGTACTGATTTCGTAAAGCCCCAGTCGATGCTGTTTGGTGACTTTACAATGCTGTTCTTAAACTGATCGGTCGCTAGGGCAAAACTGAGTCCTAAAGCCACATCCTGAGAGTTTTCATAATTTTTGACCACGACGAGATCAGTCTTGGAACTTTGGTTCAAAAGTTTTTGGGCAATTTGTTTCGGTGCGAAGGGTTTCGCAAAGGCCGCATCCGTCACAACAAACCCTGTGCTGATGATGCCAACCAAGATCAACGACCAAGGTAGAAACTTTTTTAATGCGCCTTTATGTCCTTGATCCGAAAGTTCTGAAATGCTCGCAGCCAACAAGGCACAAAGCGCTGGATAAAAAATAAAATTATAGCGAAAGGCTAAGGTTAGGTCTTTGTGCAAAATATAGATTAATGAGAAGAACTCTACGGCGATCGCCAGCAAAAAGTATTGCAAAACTTGGGCATTCTGACGAGCCTGTGGAGTCTGAAATAATTTTTCTCTACCTTGCCAGAGCCACCTGATTAAGTATCCAATGAAGCTCAGCATGAGCAACCCATTCAAAACTGTGATTGGAAGGGACTGATCTTCAACGGGTAGCATAATCACTGTGACAATGCTGCTTGCGAACAGTCGCCCGATGGGTTCTAACCAATGCAGCCCCAAATTGGCAGAATTAAACTTGAGCCAGTCGGTTTCTGGGCGTTGAGTATGGTCAAGCAACACGGGGAGCCAGGGCAAAATGCTGAAGATGACGCTGCTGGTTGCGATCGCCACTCTCAAAACAGACTTTCTCTGCTTCAGAAAAATCGCTACTAGCGTAGTGACCTGAGCCGCAAACGCCAGCACACAAAAATAATGCACATAAAAGCCTAAGCTATTCAGCCCAACCCACGCTAACCAAGGTAAAAGCTTTGGCTTATCTGCCGCGCAGATTTGGATGACTGGAATCAAAGATGCAGCAATAATCAGCATCGGCAGCGTGTAATGCCGCGCCTCTTGAGACAAATACACTGCAAAGGGCGACACCGCCATTAACCCCGCCGCCCACAAACCCGCTTTATGAGAAAACGCCACGCGATTAAGGATGTACATAACGGCGATCGCCCCTACCCCAAACAGCGCACTGAGCGATCGCACCTGCCACCGCAGAGAATGCCCAGACCCTTGCAGGTAGCCCATCCACTGATGCATTAAGCAAAAAAACAGCGGCGGATGGGTGGATTGTTGGCTAATATTTTGGGCGATCGCCCCACAGGTTTGGGGTTGCCAAGTCAGCGTTTGCAGCAAATCGCCTAGGGGCAGCAAAACCTCACGGGGGATATCGTCATAGCGCCTGCCGAGCGAAAACAGGAGCGTGATGGTTTCATCGAGCCATAGCGGCTTGAGATCTAGGTTCCAAAAGCGAAGGATAAGGCCAACGGCGATCGCCATTGCCAACCCTCCATAGCGCATGATGACAGCACCCACAGCCTTTCTCCTTTACAGACCTGTACCATCTTGCCTTAGCAGGATGGTTGAAAACGAATATCTGCTTTAACAAATGTCTGTCCTATGGAAATGATTTGTAGCCTAGGCCGCAATCAGGGTAAGGTGATAGCGGTTCTTTGAGTATTGCGCCTTAGTGTCTATGGAACCAGCCGAACAAAATGTCCCAGAGTCTTCCCAGCCGCTACCTTCTACAGATGACGGAATGGATGTGGGGCGATCGCTCCAGGAAGCCGAAGAACTCCTTGACGTGGTCAAAACGCGCTACCAACAAATTCAGACCGCTAAAACTCAGCAGCCAGAACTTGAAGCCCGCCTGTTAGAACTCAAAATAGAGCTTGAAACCATCAAAACTCAACTTGCCCAAACCTGGGAAGACCTTGAAAGTCATCTCATTACCTGGCGAGACAAAGAAGAGCTATTTTGGCAATTTCTTAGGTTTGCAGGGGTTGGCTTTGCCTTGGCAACGCTCATCAATGCCTTTGTAAAGTAGTTTGTAACAGAACAGAAATCATTTATTCTATTTACGTTAATTCACAAAACCTTTGAATAGCAGTACCTATAGACTTTTTCTCACTTTGCAAAACTCGTTATGTTTGCTTTGATCCTCAGAATTGCATCAAAAGCTTTACAAAAGTAAACGTTGTAGGTCATAATCAGTACATAGCAGAAACGTACTACGTTGAGCTAATACATCCATCTAGCACTTATAAGATCATGACAACAGTATTGCAAAGACGCGAAAGCGCCAGCGCATGGGAAAAGTTTTGTAGCTGGATCACCAGCACCGACAACCGTTTATACATCGGTTGGTTCGGCGTGTTGATGATTCCCACCCTAGCCG
>JANPLU010000063.1:0-3652 GCA_031422435.1 Acaryochloridaceae cyanobacterium VAR_48_metabat_390 | reverse complement strand
GGTTGACAGGGGGAAACGCTGTCAACCTCGTGTTCAAACATGCCAAACTACCTGAACAGCATGGGCCGTCGTGCGGAAGTAGATTATGTGATTTGGAGCATGGGCGGCGTTTTGCAAGTCCAAGAACTGCTGCAGATTATCCCAAAAAGTCAGGATATAGCGGCATGCAATTTATCCGAAGGCTTTTCGCCTGAGTGACCTACCCTGATTTGACTTCAATCGGCAAGTGCAACCACAAAATGTATATAATGTACATTTTGTGGTACCACTTATTGTTCTTACTTGACATTAAGAGGCGCCACTTTTTGTATTAGTGGCTTTAATGTCAGCCTTAGGCCCATGCCTTGAGGTAGGTAGTCCAAGCTGCATGATGTGCGGTAGGCGGACAAGTCGTTACCCCCCTGTGTCAGGATAGATGTCGCCTCTTACGGATAACCCTAAATGAGGTAACTATTGAAACACTACCCCGAAGCGTTCAAAATTGCGATGATCCAGAAAATTCTGGCTCAACCCCATCGTAGTATGCGGTCAATAGCTAAAGAAGCGGGTGTTTGTAAGAGCACTTTACATGAGTGGATCACCGGATATCGTCATTGTTACAATGTCAGTCCAGCGTCATCCTCTCAAGACCGCACGTACTCTCAACGCTTGAAGGCGGTGAGTGACTGTAGCAAACTAAACGAAGTCGATGTTGGTAAATATTGCCGTGGCAATGGCATTTATCGCGTACACTTGGACCAATGGAAGGAATATCTTATGAGAGATGTTGATGCATTAAAACTCAGTAAGGCACAAGCCGAGAACAAACGCCTCCATATGGAGAAATCCAAACTCGAGAAAATGCTCAAAAAATCAGAGAAACAATTAGCTGAAGCAAATGCGTTGCTAGAACTTAAAAAAAAAGTGTCTCTACTCCTGGAAGCAAGCGGGGACAATTAATTTCGGTACAGCATAAAAAAATCTTGTTATTGGCAATATCTCGTGCTGTTGCTGCTGGCGCCAGGAAGTGCCGTGCATGCGAGATATTATGTGTGAATTTGCGCACAGTTGAGCGCTGGGAAAAAGCTCATTCCTTGATTGATAAGCGGAGCATGAGAATTTTTACCCCAAAAAATAAGCTTACAATGAGCGAGAAAGAGGAGGTTCTAGCTATTGCAAACTCAAAGCGGTTTTGCGATATGCCGCCTAGCCAGATAGTACCAATCTTAGCAGACGAAGGCAAATATATCGCTTCTGAATCGACGTTTTATCGTCTATTGAGAAACGAAGGGGAGTTGACCCATCGCCATAAAGGCCGGCCTCGTCAGCACCGAAAACCTAGAGCGTTGATAGCGATCCAAGCCAACCAAGTCTGGACTTGGGATATCACTTATTTACCGAGTAGTATAAGAGGCTTATTTTTTTATTTATACATTATTGTCGACATTTACAGCCGTAAAATTGTTGGCTGGGAAGTCTCAGAGCGAGAATCATCTCGCATAGGCTCAGATTGTATTGCTCGAGCATACTTTCAAGAAAGAATTGATAAAGATCAATTGTCGCTGCACTCAGATAATGGGTCCCCAATGAAAGGAGCCACGTTGCTGGCAACACTACAAAAGCTAGGTGTCATAGCCAGTTACAATCGTCCTGGCGTGAGCAATGATAACCCTTATTCAGAAAGCCTATTTAAAACCATGAAATATCATCGTTTTTACCCGAGCCAACCTTTCGACACACTAGGTGATGCTGCGCGGTGGGTGGCTCACTTTGTTAATTGGTATAACCACGAACATAGGCATAGTGCTATCCAATTTGTAACACCCAACCAGAAGCACTGCGGTGAGGACAAGGGTCTCCTGGCGGCAAGATCAAAGACGTATCGTCTAGCACGATACCGGAATCCGTCGCGATGGGCTAGCAAGATACGAAACTGGAGCCCAGTCAATGTGGTTTACTTGAACCCAGATAGAAAAAAGAACGATGTGCTTAGAGGGATCTACGCTGGGCAATCAGATAATAAAAAACGACAACTAGCTTGACAATCACCGGAAGCTTCTATTATGGATCCTGAATCATCTGTTGGGGGGCAGAAATAACCGCAAAAAACCGGACAGTGATTTGCCCGCTGATGTCTGCAAGGATTATCAGGGTACATCCTGGCTATGCTAGCAGCCACAAGCCTTCAGGGCCGCGTTTGAGCACTGACTCAGCTAGGGCTATCTATAAGAGGCCAAATCTATCCAGCCACCAGGGGCGTGCCCCCGATTCCGGACAATTGGCTTGCTGCTGAGATAGCAGCAAATAAGCCTTGAACTGTTGGCCTAAAATCGCCATAATCTCAGGGGTATTAGGCAAATGAGTGAGGCAGGCCCTGGTCTGGCAGAAGCTCAAACGCAGGGCAGGCATAGGTAAGCACTCTGCCCCAGGGAAGGCAATTCACTAAATAATTGTGATATTGCTTTGACAATAAATTTTTTATGGCATAATGACTCTCTTTTTACTAACAATGTGAGGTCTCTCTGATGAAAATTAACTCTCGCTACCATTCCGCGTTTAACTACGTTCTCGAGAAGATGTATGAGGTTAGAAGTCTTTATACTAAGCAACAGCATGAAGACACAGGCGTCTCTTTCCGTGGTCAATTAAAAGGCATGTTTCAACCCCTAGCTACCACAGTAGCAAACGTTCCACGAGTTCTTGGCCGCTACAAAAACTCTGGCAAAAGATTAGAAGATACCTTCCAAGGTTTTTTTGGTGTAGCAAACCTCTTAAAAGCGGTTGGCATCGTTGTTGTCGCTGCCCTACAACTGCCTGTGGGACTAACTCGTGATATCCTTCAGTATTTGTGGAGTGGTGTTCGTAGTGTGCGTGAAAGAAATTCTGAGGAACTAAGCGCACCCTACTTTGAGATGATTCTCGGCGGTAAAGACAACTTTTTTCACCTAAAAATCGGCGGTAAAGGGATTTTTAACATTCTACTTAATACCGTAAAGAGACTGATAAATCTGCTAGCATTCATAGTAACAAGATTTGCTGAAAGAACTTTCCACTCTTTGACCTGGATTTTGACAGCCGCTTTTACTGCTGTTCGTGGCGCACTACAAATCGCTTTGTGGCCCGTTGCAATCGCGCTGATGCCTATTCGTGAACTACGCACTTGGTTGAATGTTCCTGATATTCTTGAGAATAAGAGTGTTCAGAATGACATCAAAGCTAAAAACGTTGACAGTCTTGCTGAAAGATTTTCAAAAAATCTAGAGAAAGGACAGTTCACGAGTCTTGATTCTACAGCTGTCAAAGCGGCCTACGCAGAACAGGACGACGCTAAATTTTTAGCCTTCTTTGAGAACCACAAGACGGCAAAAAGAGCAACTTTATCAGCTAAAGTTGCGGTCGGTGAATTTGTGGATATGGCTAGTGGACACAACGTGTCTGATAGTTATGTGAAGTTCTAACCTTTCTTTCTGTAAAAACAAGATCCCGGTTTTATTTTTTAAAACCGGGATTTTTTTTCACCTTTTTTTGATCATCCAATTAGTCTAGAGCCTACTGCTTGCGGCCCCACTGTAGTAAAGGTTATTACTGTTAATCGGAGCGTGCTCACTCAAACCACGTACACACAAGGGCCACAGAATTATGCGCATACCTGGGATTCTGCTAGTCTATGGAC
>JANPLU010000062.1:0-15453 GCA_031422435.1 Acaryochloridaceae cyanobacterium VAR_48_metabat_390 | reverse complement strand
GGGTTAAAGACCCAGCATGTACACACAAATCCAACAAGAATCTCCTCCTGGGAGGGGTGCCCGTAGGGCGGGGTGGGTTCGTCAGTAGCGCCAGGACTAACCCACCCCTGCCCCTCCCGAGAGGGGATTGATGAATCGGTTTATGGCAAAAACCTTTACAGAAGGGAAACCTTAAGACTTGTATGTACACCGTAGGTTAAAGACCTATGAATGAGTCGCAGCAGCACTGACTACTTAAAGCGTCAACGACTGAGGATTGGTTTCAATCAGCTTGGCTAAATCTTGCAGAAACGCAGCCGCATCAGCGCCATAAATAATGCGGTGATCGCAGGTAATATTGACCTGCATCTGCTGCTTAACGCCCATCAGCCCCTCTTTGGTTGCCACCACCTGAGGCCGAGATGCCCCGATCGCCAAAATCGACCCCTGACCAGGCGGCAAAATGGCGTCAAATCGATCCACACCAAACATTCCTAGGTTAGACAGCGTAAAGGTACCCGTGCTGTACTCATCGGGCTGAAGCTGCTTGGCACGCGATCGCTCCACTAAATCTTTCCAATTCCGTGAGAGCGAGTATAGGTCTGACTGATCGGCGGCACGCAACACAGGGGTAATGAGTCCCCCATCGGGCATTGCGACCGCAACGGCGATATTGATTTGGCTGCGGTACTGAATCCCCTGGTCGGCGTAGCAGGCATTCAGCAACGGATGCTTTTTGAGCGTGACCGCGACCGCCTTTGCCAACAGCGCTGTCATGGTCACACCTTTGCTCTTGACCTGCTTGTACAGAACATCTAGAGCATCTGTGGTGATGGTGTAGCCTACGTGGTACGTGGGCACCTGTAGGCTGGCAACCATGTTGCGGTTTACGGCCTGCTGGAGAGTATTAAAGGGCGCAATTTCGCCTGCTAATGCCGCTACTGGAATAGCTGGAGCAGCAGAAACGGCTGGAGCCATAAGCGCGGCAGCGGGTGCTGCTACAGACTGAGAAATGGGAGCTGTAGGCATTTTGCCTGCTGCCACTTCAACATCTGCCGCTACAATTCTGCCAAAAGGGCCGCTGCCTTTAAGGGTGTTTAGCTCTACCTTGAACTGCTGAGCAAGCTTACGCGCCCGTGGGGATGCAACCATACGACCCGTAGAAACTACGGTCGCTTCGGCGGTCGCTGCGCCATTGAGACCTGGCGCAGCAGCGGCTACAGGCTCTGGGGTGGCAGCAGCAGGGGCAGGCGCAGCGGCGGGTGTGACAGCAGGGGCAGCACTCGCGCTAGAACCCTTAAGTTTCTCCTGCGCTTGGGCAATTTCAGCCTCAGTTTCAGCAATGAGTCCTAGGGTAGAGCCAACGGGCGCAGCCTCTCCAGCAGGGACGGCGATCGCCGCCAGGTAGCCCTCATAAAATGACTCCACATCCATGTCGGCCTTATCGGACTCAACCACTAACACGGTTTCCCCTTTCTCGACCTTATCCCCTGGTGCTTTTGACCAAGAGACAATCTTTCCTTCGGTCATCGTTGAGCTGAGAGCGGGCATGAAAACTTCACGAATCATGGGGCGGCGTTCCGAATCAGGGGTTTATATAAGGTCAAAAAGGAGCCTAGGGCAGATCTAGGGCTGGATTAAAGCCAAAGCTTATTCAGTAAAGCATTCTAACGCAGGGCGTATCGTCAAACACCCTACAGTTCGCCACGAATGTCTTCGACAATGCCGTCACGTAGCACCACTTCTACCTGCATTTTGCGAATGAGATGATCGCCTTTTTGAAGATGGAAGAAGTTATCAATCTGTCCTTGCTCTACTTCTTGCTCCATTTCTAGCACCTGTACCTGATTGAGCTGCTGCAAAATCTGGTTTTTTTGCTCTAGCAATTCACTCTTACGGGCATTGGCCTGAGACTGAAGGTCTTGAATCTGAGCATTCATGGCATCCGAAGGTTGACCAATCATCTGGCGCTGTAGCTCAGTCATCATCTGCTGAACCTGAAGCTCTAGCTGCTGAAGCTGACCGTCAAACTGATTAATTTGCGCCTGAAGCTGCTGCTGGGCTTCTTCTTTCCATAGGGGGGTGACAATGGCCTTCACGGGGATGGCACGACGGACTAATAGCTGATCGCTCACAATATCCATGCTTAGAAAGGTATTAGGTCTACAAAACGGCAGAAAATCTGAGGTTAACGCACTATGGATCGTGAATTAAATAACTTAGAGGATTGGCAAGGGATTTCACACCTTGCACGCCCTCATCCCCTAACCCCTTCTCCCTAGGGAGAAGGGGGACTGGACTCTTGCTCCGTCTCCCTAGGGAGAGGGTTGGGGTGAGGGGCATTAGTGTAAGTTGTTAAATCCATAATCCTATGACTTAGCGCATTGTGCCTAAATCAAGACGCAAACATCCCGTCGATCATATCGCGGTAGCGTTCCATCACAACAGGCCGTCGCACTTTCATAGTTTGCGTCAGCAGTCCGTTGTCAATGGAAAATGGCTCTAGCACAAATTGAAATGGCCCAATCCGGTCATCTACGCGATAGCCAGGTCGGTTCTGCACTTCTCTCACCAGTTCTTGGCGGTACAGGTCTTGGATGAGCTTACTGTCGAAGGTTAAGACGGTTTTACCTTCAGAGGTTGGGGCTTCATCGTGACCCACCAGCACTGCATTTTGACCTGCCGCCCACAGTTTGAGCGCGTCGATATTGGGTACAATTAACGCCCCAATTGAGCGCTGATCTTGACCCACCAGCATCATTTGATCAATGTAGGGGCTACGAGTACAGGCATCTTCGATGGGCTGAGGCTCTATATTTTCGCCATTGGAAAGCACGATGGTGTCTTTTGCGCGACCCGTCAAAACCAGTTCAGAATGGGAAGTCAGCCAGCCCAGGTCGCCTGTGTCAAACCAACCCTCTGGGTCAATGGCTTTGGCTGTTGCCTCTGGGTTATTGTAGTAGCCTTCCATAATCTGAGGTCCCCTGGCTAACACTAAGCCTTGCTGACCTAAGGGCAGCGGCTGGCGCGTTTCGGGGTTGACGATTTTCAGCTCAGTAAATTTCAGTGGTTGACCAGCAGAACGGCGCAGATTTTGCTCTAGGCGACGCACGGTGAGGACCGGAGAGGTTTCGGTGAGTCCATAGCCCACTAGCAAGCTAATCCCTACAATTTCAAAGAAGTTTTCGAGGTGCATGGCAAGGGAGCCACCGCCGCTAACCGAGGCTTTGAACTTGCCGCCCAAGGCATCACGGACTTTTGTGTAGACAAGGCGATCGCCCAATCCATGCACCGGAGCCAGCACCCAGCACAGAAGCTGCGCTTTAATCTTCTGCGCTAGGGAAGGATTGAGATTGTTCAAATCCAGCCCCTGCACCAACCGCCGCGCCTCAACGTAGCGCTGGCTTTGACCAAAAAAGAACCGTACCAGCTTTTGCTTAGACTCCGGCTGATCGCGGAACTGCTTTTGAATGGCCTCGTAGAGCGATTCCCATAGGCGGGGCACGCTTGCCATAAATTCTGGAGGATAGGCGAGCAGATCGCGCTTCAGGTTGCGAATATTGGTATAGACCTGAGTACAGCCTTGGGACAGCAGGTAATACTTGACGGTGCGCCCAAAGGAGTGCCAGGTGGGGAGAATGCTAATGGCGCGATCGCCAGGGACTGGCCTAAGCACATCAGAGAACGTATTCATCTGGTGCATGAGGTTGGCATTGGTAAGCCGAACGCCTTTGGGCTTGCCCGTTGTGCCCGAGGTATAGAGTAGGGTTGCTAACTGATCTAGCTTAAAGATTGGGGCTGTAAATGCATAGCCACTGCCAATCTCCAGCATTCGAGAGAAATTGACGATGGGGATAAGGCTATCGGTGGGCGTTGGCTCATCGGAAAGTAGCCCTACAAACTTAAGGTTTGCGGTAGAAAGCATTGGCAACAGCTGTTTATAGACTTTGAGGTCTTCTATCAACAGCGCCGAAGATTCACTATTTTCGTAGATATAGGCTAGCTCCTGAACATCGGCTAGGGCACTTCGCACCACGTCTACGGCTCCTGTGGTCATACAGCCTTGGTCTGCCACAAACCAACGGGCGGAGTTGTCGGCGAAGAGAGAGATGCGATCGCCTTCTTGCACACCCAAACTTTGGAGCGCTGCCGCAAACTGACCAATCTGCTGGGACATTTGCGCAAAGGTAAGGGTGACGGCAGGGGTGCTGTAGGCATCCTGTAGCGCCACGAATGACCCACAGCGCTGGGCTAACATAGGCCAAATTTCAGGGAGTGCGTTGAGGGTTGCATACTCCGCATAGACTGATGATTTTTCCATAAGTTTTCCCTCGGTTTCGCAACACTTTAATAAAATCCTACGCGAAGGTGAGGCGATCGCCGAACGCAGGCAATGTTTTGATCTGTACAACCTAATCCTCAGCGTTCCAAAACCAATGCTGTTAGCTGCTCAACCGTAGTCGCATTGACACCACTATTTAGCGCTTACACACTTAACGTCTAGCATTAAATGAGAACCTTCAAACTTGTACTCAGACAAGCGAGTGAGATAGGTTAACCGCATTATGCAGCAGGTCATGACAACGGATGTCTGGGTCACAGGAATGAGCCTCAGCTCAGCGCTAGGGTCGTCCTTAGATCGGGGTTGGAAAGCTTTGCTGCAGGGAAACTGCGGAATTCGACTCAAAGCTGCATACCCCAATCTGCCCCTCTACCCCCTGGGTTTGATTGCAGACTCGCCCACTCGACTTTTGCCTTTGCTGACGCATACATTGCAGGACGTTATAGCAAATGCAGGACTTCAGGGTTTACCTTCTAAAAGGTTTTCCACCACTCGGTGGGGCGTTGCGGTTGGGTCAAGTCGAGGATATCAGGCGGATCTCGAAGGGCTAATGCGACAGGGCAGTGGTTGCGATCTATCTGCCTGGATGCAGATCTATGGACAGTCTCCGGCTGGACAGGTTGCCCAGCAGCTTGGGTACGCTGGCGCCATCTTGTCGCCGAGAGCCGCCTGTGCTACGGGTATTTGGGCGATCGCTCAAGGCATCGAGCTAATCCAAACTGGACAGTGTGATGTCGTCATTGCAGGTGCTGCCGAAGCCCCCATCACGCCCTTAACCCTAGCAGGATTCCAGAAAATGGGCGCGTTAGCAACAACAGGAGCCTTTCCCTTCGACCAGCATCGAACTGGGTTTGCATTAGCAGAAGGGGCTGCACTGCTGGTTTTAGAGCGTCGCGATCATGCGCAACGACGAGGCGCAAGACCCTATGGACAAGTGCTGGGTTTTGGGCTTACAAATGATGCCTATCATTGCAGTGCCCCCGATCCGGATTGGACTACTGCCAAATCTGCTGTGCAGGACTGTCTTACGCGCAGCCAGCTACTCCCCCGTCAGGTGGGCTACATCCACGCCCACGGAACGGGGACGGCGCTCAACGACGCGAGAGAAGCCGCAATGATTCAGGAAATATTTCCTGAATCAACTGCCGTTAGTTCCACCAAAGGCGCAACGGGGCATACCTTAGGCGCTTCCGGTGCTTTAGGTGCGGTATTTTGCCTGATGGCACTGTATGAACAGATTTTGCCGCCCTGTGTGGGTTTAAGCGCCCCCGCCTATGACCTGAACTGGGTGCTTCAGGCACGGCCTTCTGCTGCTCTGGATGCTGCGCTATGCTTCAGCTTTGGGTTTGGGGGACAAAATGCAGCGATCGCCTTTACCCGCATTCCCCCCCAACGTTAAAGCCAATTATTGACTCACTTTCAATGCGCAAGCTTCAAAATTTGTACACCTGTGCAACTTTTGTCATTTTTTGGTGAACACTACAAACGGTGGTCGTGTAACCTAATAACTGAAAGACCAAAACTGAAAGACCCCGAAATTTGTCCATTAGGCTTGTGCCCCGAGTCGCTTATGTCTGAAAATTTTAGCGTCAATGTTTCTGGCTTCGATCAAGCTTCAGGCCAAACAGCAGACCGAACCCCTAGCGCTTTGGTAGAGGCTCACGCCTCTTTACTCATGGATGAACTATTTCAGGAATTAGACGCTAAGAGTGAGGGGTTAGGGCAGCTGTCATCTTCTGCATCCGCTCCGCCAGTGATCTCCTCTGCGGCAAGCCAGCTTGCCCTTGCCGTCAAAACTGACGAGCTTGAAGATAGTCTTTTAGTCCCCTACGTGGAAATGGACGCCATTTTAGAGCCATTCTACGGTGAGGAGTCAACGCTAATAGATAAAGCGGAAAGACCTTTAGTGTCATACCTTTGGCTTGCCGCCGCCTGGGGCACATTTTTGGGTTCTGCAAGTTTATTAACCTTTACTCAGTTCAATTCGTTTACGCGTTCTGCCGCAGTGGTTCAGGCTGCTGTGCCGGCGATCGCCGCCGCACAGCCTCAAGACATCGCCTTTGCCACCGAGTTAAGTGAGTCTCTAAAGTCCGCAGAAGCGGTTCAGCCGCTCTCCCCGCCGGTCGCTGTCGTTGCGCCCCCCAGCATTACGCCTCCAACGTTGCGTAACGAAGCTGTTTCTGTTGCGGTGCTACCGCCTGTCACCACACCGCCGTTCAAGGCCGTTGGGACAGATCAAAAATTGAAGCCATCTACTGCCGCTAAACGTCCGTCTCCTCCAACCATTGCACTCTCCGCACTTTCAAACCGTCTACCCGTTCTGACCCGAAATCAAACTCAGACTACAGCCGCTTTTGTGCCCCCCAGTCTACCCCCAAGCCTTGCGCCTCAGGCCATGCCGATGGGGCGCCAGGCTACATCAGGCGTGACCGTTCAAGGCATTTTGGATTTGGGTTCTAAGTCGGCAATGCTCATTTCTCGCAACGGCTCAACGCAGAATATTCGGCCTGGTGAAATGCTGGATTCTACCGGCTGGGTATTTGTGCGCGTTGAAAACGGACAGGCCATTCTTCAGCGCGGTAATGAAACCCGTACCGTGAGCGGCGGAGAACAGTTTTGATCCTCTAGTAGAATTGAGACAGTGCAGCTCTCCCTAGGTAACAACAATGGGCGTATTTGAGGATATGAGCCGCTTCCTGGAAGAGCGACTAGATGAATTTCTGAAGACCCATCCTGACCTTGAACTACAGGTTTTAGAAGATCAGCTTCGTGAACAAGAAGAAGAAGTACAAAAGACCCTGCGCCAACTTGCAGCCGAAGAACACAAAGCCCAGCAGGATATTCTGAAAACCGCTGAAGAAGTTCAGCGCTGGCATGAGCGGATTGCGAAGGCAGAGCAGGCGAAACGTTCTGATCTTGCTGAAGCGGCTCAAGAGCGAGAGGCCGCTTTTTTAAGACAGGGGAATCAGCAGTGGGCACAAATGTCCTTGGCTCAGCAGCAAATTCAGCAGGTTGAAACCCTGGCAGCGCAAATTCGCAGCCGCCGCCAAGATCTTCAGGTCAAAATCCGCCAGCAGGTTCAAAGCAAGACTCCTCAGTCGCCTCCTACTCCCCAATCTTGGCAAGAGACGACTGCCCGACCCAGGAAAAATCTGTTTGAGGGGTTAGATCCTTTAGAAGCAAGATTTAAGGAGCTAGAAATGGAGGAAGAGCTAGAGACACTCAAACGCAAGCTAAAGGAGTAAATCAGTTCTAAGGCAATTTTTAGAAGTCGCCTTAGCTTGAGGGTCAACAGATCCTAAGAAGGTAGGGAATCTTGCATTAGAGTATTCAGCATTTTCAAAAAGCGTTGGCGTCGTGCTAAAGGTTCAAAGGCTTGGTAGGCTTCTTTACGATCTGTGGGCTGAACTACACGATCTAAAAAAGATAAGTGCGGATTCGTCACGATTTCGGCGACGGGAGCCTTTAAATCATGACTTAAGCACTTGGCACTGAATAGGTTTCTGCTGGGCAAAAATTCTGGAAGTTGAGGAATCGCCGCTTCATCGACTGAAGGACCAGGGGTGTGAAGCATGGGCGGCAGCGAGAGAGGATCAGACAGGCGCAGCGAAAGTGGGGAAATATCCTTCGGAATGAACGGTAGCTGCACTGCTGCTGGTGTAGAGACTCGTGGCTCAGGCGAGGTCACTGCTGCTGCAAAGGGCTGCTCTAGAAAGTCTGGGGCTAAGGCTTTGCTTAAAAAGACTGAATCAAAACAAGGTTCGGGACAGTCCCAATCAGACAGCAGCTCAAAATCCTGGGCTAGCACCTGGAGAAACAGCTTTTGCGGTGGCGTACTTTCTGCTTGATGCTGAGATTTAGCGACTTGACACTGGAGTTCCCACAGGCCAGGCGGTAGATAGGTGAGTGAAAATAGTTCTAAGATTCCTTGAGCATTGGTTTGCTGCCCTCTGCGCTGCGTAACTTCTTGGGGAACGCCTTCTAGGTCGTACTCGTGGCGAATCTGAATCTCAACCTGCGTTGATAGGCGATCTGCTTGAGCCATTAAACAGTAGCGGCCTTCCAAAATCTCAACGTTCGGAGACTCTAGGGGAAGCCAGTCTTGATCTCCCTCTTTTTGAATTAAAAACTGCCACTGGGTCATGATTTGCGGTACTCACTTCACACACTTCACACGCCGACAAATAGAACGTTAATAAGCAGTAATGCTTATTTTTATGTCCTGATTGCCACGCTTTTTTGCCTAGGTAGAAGGCTAAATTCTGATTTAGCCGTTAATTGACCGTTTTGGTTAAGAACGTGGCTGAATCTTGGTTGTACTTTATATCTTTTTGGCTGGTTTAGAAAGCATAATTTTTTCTCGGAGCAAAGAAGCTTGGTTCAATAGCTCAGATTGGCTCAGGGTAGCCTGTTCGCCAGAAGTTAACCACTTGATCTGTACGGTGTGATTGAGCGCCTCTTCTTCTCCGAGAATAAAACTCAAGGTCGCCCCGCTACGGTCGGCTCGCTTAAGCTGTTTTCCAAAAGCGCTACCGCTGAGATCAACTTCAACCGCCAGCCCGATCTGTCGCAGTCGCTGAGCAATTTCTAGGGATTGGGCCTCGGCTTCGGCACCACGAGCGGCAAAGTAGATGTCTACTCCAGCCTGAAGTGCTGCTGACTGCTGCTGCATGACTAATACCAAGCGCTCAAGCCCTATTGCCCACCCTACGGCGGGGGTATCGGAGCCACCGAGTTCAGAGATGAGTCCGTCATAGCGCCCACCGCCGCAAACGGTGCTTTGGGCACCGAGGGTGTCAAGCTGAAATTCAAAGGCGGTATGGGTGTAATAGTCTAATCCTCGCACCAGACAGGGATTGATGACAAAAGGGATCTTTAGACGCTGGAGCAGGTCTTGAACCCGCTCAAAGTGAACCCGAGAGGATTCGCCTAGATAGTTGAGGATGCTGGGGGCACCCTTGGCGATCGCCGCCGTTTTTTCATCCTTACTGTCCAAAATTCTGAGGGGATTCCGATTGAGCCGATCTCTAGAATCTGCGTCTAGTTCTTCAACAAAGGGCTGTAAGTAGTCAACTAGCGCCTCTCGATAGTGTAGACGGTCTGCTTTAGTGCCCACAGAGTTAAGGCTAAGCGTCCAGTCATGAATGCCCACGGCATTTAAAAAATCTGCGGCAAGACCAATCACCTCTGCATCTGCTCTGGGGGAATCGCTGCCCATTACTTCTACCCCAAGCTGATGAAACTGGCGCTGACGACCTGCTTGAGGTCGCTCATAGCGAAACATTGGTCCTTTATACCAAAGGCGCTGTACGCCACCTTGGGCATGAAGCTTATGCTCAATATAGGCGCGGACTGCTCCGGCAGTACCCTCAGGTCTAAGGGTGAGGGAGCGATCGCCCCGATCTAAAAAGCTGTACATTTCTTTGCCCACCACGTCCGTGGCTTCCCCAATGCCGCGCTCAAACAGATCGGTTTGTTCAAAAATGGGCGTACGCAGTTCTTGATAGGCGGCGTTATGCAGCAGGGTATGGGCAATCTTTTCGACCTCCTGCCAATAGACCACCTCATCGGGAAGAATATCCCGCGTTCCACGAGATGCCTGAATTAACCCCATATTATTGACTCTAATCCGTTTTTTACAACAATCTTGTGGGTGCAGATCGTCAGATCTCAACGCTCTACATCATCGGCCTAGTCGCTGGCGTCATCAGCTTGATAGCCTAATACAAACTAGACTTTCCACTCTCTGAATTCACGTATAGCGGAAATATATCTGGAAGCTTCTCTTTTGGAGAGGGGCGCACCGCTGGACGCTCGACCAGCCCCGCAAGGCCGCCTGCTATCAAAGTATAGATGGGATTGACCATTCCATTGACTAGACAATCCATGACATACAGTACCAGACCAATCGCCAAGACGGCCGCAGGTAAGACCTGAGGGTGTAGCCACGTATAAGCCGGATAGCGCAGCAGCGTGAACCCCAGTACAGGTGCTAGCAGTGCGGCAACCCAACTCACCAGACCGACAACTCCAAAGTTGCCGAAAATAATAATCCACAGGCTATCTGTTATGGAAATATCTTTCCCCATTTCGTCATAAATTCGGGAGCGTCCCCATCCAGCCCACCCAAAGATGGGCTGCTGGCGAGCCTTGGCAGAAAGCTGGGCTTCATTTTCAAGACGAAAGATGAGAGAACCTGCTCGGTCTGCATTCGTAAGCCGTGTGGCTACCGTGGAGATTTGGGCGAGCGCCTGAGGGGTGAGTCCTCCCACTGCGTTAAAGCTGAGGTAGCCACAGGTTGCAATTACAACGAGCAACAGCGGTAGAGACGTCTGCCACCAGCGCATTGCTAAAATAACCGCAATGCCCAGCAGCAGTAGAAAATAGGCTCCGGTTGCCTTCACCAGTACAAAGGTGATCAGCAAACCTAAGAAAACTGCGAGAGAGGCTCCCCATAAACCCTCGCGTTGGACGTTTAGCTTTGGGGGTGTCCCCTGGGCAAACTGCTGAAGGAGGGGCTGTAGTAACCCGATGCGCCAAAACCAAAAGGCAATCAGTGTCGCCGTCATCATCCAGGTGCCGACCATGAGGCCGTGCTGCATGAAGACAATGGGTCGAAACCCACCATAGCGGAAGGCCTGATCAAAAGACTGCGGGTAAAATCCGTAGAGCCACATATGAAGCTGGGGACTCAGGCGAATTTCGATGAGGCACAGCGGGATATAGATTAAACCGCCCCACACGATGGCGATCGCCAACTGCTGTAGGCCTTTTAGGGTACCTAAATAGAGCCGTCCCAAAAAGTAGGGGAGTCCCCAAGTGACGGTTTGCGTCAGGATTGCGGAAAGCGCATCATAGGGGCCAAGCGCGTTGGCAAGGGAGGCGAACCCTGGGCAAAGACACCACACTATCATGGGGCTATCAATCCAATGGAGCCGAAATTGCAGAAAGCGCTGGAAGTCAAAAATAAAGGTGGCAAGCAAAACACCGTAGCAGGTGGCCGACATTTTGGTGTAGTTTGGGATGCCTGACAGCTCAATTTCTCCCATTGGCAAAAACAGCCATGCAGCCAAAAAACTGATGATGAGCGCGCGCTGAATGGGAAGTCTGCTAAAGAGAAAAAGCACTGCTGGGATCCATCCCAGCATTACTAAATACCCAAATCCATTCATCACATTCATCTAAAACCCTCAAAGGATGTGTGGGGTAATCGCAGCGACAGCAAAAACAGCACGCTACCCTTCAATCTTGAGCTAAGGGAAGGCCAAACGTCTAGGTTTGTGAGGCGAAGATGGTGACGATTTCTACCGCCCTCTAGAGTGCAGCCTGTAAATCTTTAAGTGCAGCCTGCGCCTCTCGGCGAAGACTGGTGGCCTTGCGAAACATTTCCTTACCCGATGCTAAATAACTGTCTTCGTAGCTTTGGGTAAACCAGTTGAACTCGGTAAGACCATCCTCAAGGTGGTTGAGGCAGTAGTAGAGATGAGCCGCTACACCCGCCACGCTAGCTGGATTAGGCATGGAGCGGAAGGTTGCCTGGGCTTTGCTGACGACGGTCTGACAGTCTTCTAGATACCGTACAAACCCGTCCATTAGTTCGTCATCGTAGGGGTCGGCAGACAGAGCGGTAATTTCTAGCTGAAGCCGCTTTACGATTTTGGTGAGCTCTCGGGTGATGGGGGTATACACCTGATGAACCCATTCCTGAAAATGGGAATCTGCCTTGCGACGGTTTTGACGATCTTGACGATAGATATCTTGGGTTTCTTGAGTGCGCTGGTGGCGGTTAACAGCGGAATCGACGGTTCCTGTGGGGCCAACGGCTCTACTGTAGAAATAGAGGTCATCGTAAGCCTGACGGCGACGGGGATCTTTGAGCAGTTCGTAGGCGGCATTGACCCGCGTGATGTTGTCGTGATGCGCCAATTCGTGCTGACTGTCGGGGTGAAACTGTTTTGCTAGTTGTCGATACGCCTGCTTGATCTGGGCAAGGGTTGCTTTTGGCTCAACATCTAGTGTTTTATAGGGGTCAAACTCCGTCATTTCGCCATTGGTAATCAACTCTTTAATCCTAAGGGTTGAAAACAATTTAGCCCAATGTCCACCTGGGAGATGAACCCATTGAACCCATCTGCATCTTTACTTGAGCGTGCCAAACAGGGCGATTTGGAGGCGATCGCCATTCTCTTGCAAGACCTGTGTAAACCCTACGGTGTTGAAGCGAAAGTCGCCCTCAATCGGGTTTGCCTACAGGTTTTATTAGAGGGCGCAACCGCTCCACCGCCCAATGTCCCCACCCAGGCCGTGGTGGATTGGGTGCAGCAGTTGGGTCTTTCTAGTGTTGATACGGTCAAGGTTTATGGAAAAGCGACAGCCTCGGCACTACCCGACTGGGAGGCAGAGTACCCAGCCTCGGCTAGCCCTTTTGCCGGATCGCCCCTGAATACTTCTGTGCCAGGGCGACCGACGGCAAAAGACTTTTGGCAGACCCTGCGAACCTTTCGGTTTTCCTCAGTATTTCCCTATCGTGAGGTATTTCAGTCAGGGCTGTATCGCAGCGCAACGGTACAGGGGCTGCTCTTTTTTGGCCTATTTCCGGTGGTGCTGGGTTACGTGGCAGAAGGCACCGAGTTTTCTCAAATTGCTTGGCTGCTAGGCATTTACTACGCCTCTTTTTGGGGCGTGTTTTTGTTTAACCTCATTCAGCCCACGGGGTTTTCTTGGCGCAATACGCTGACGTGTATTTTGTTTACCACCTTTGTGGGCATCCCCATGCTGCTGTTTGTGCAGCGGGTGCCGCCCTTTAACATTCTCTATGCCGCCACGGACTGGGGGCTAATTCCGCGACTGTTTGGGTTCGTGCTAGGGGTGGGGGTCTTGGAGGAAACCTGTAAGGCGCTCAGCCTGTACTTTTTTTTGCTGCGGCCTCGCCGTCTAGACAATCCTCTCACGGCGGCTTTTTACGGCACTATGTCTGGATTGGGGTTTGCGGTGGCGGAAGGCGCAACGTATTCAATGGGGTACGCGGTAACGCTGGTGCGCGGGCAAATTCCGCTGGAGTCTTATGTGTTGGTCAATACGATTCGGTTTATCTCACTGCCGCTGTTTCATTCGGTTTTAGCTGGAATTGTGGGTTACTTTATGGGGCTGGCGGCGATTAACCCATCGCGGCGGGTGCCTATTTTGTTTATTGGCATTGCGATCGCCGCAACCCTGCACGGACTCTACAATACTTTTGCAGGTGGCATGATTGGCTTTGCTGTTTTAGGGTTTACGATTTTGCTATTTGTGGTTTACTTGCGCCGCAGTCAGCACATGATTACAGACATGCAGCAGGCCGAGCAGCAGTATCGAGCCACTCAGCTTTAACGTGATGCCCCCGTCCTTTCAACAAGAGTAGTAAGCACATCATGACCGTACAGGATCCAACCCATCAAGCCTCTGATCCGAGGGACTGGTCATGGAATCTTTGGCCTGTGGTGCCGCTGTACCCTTACGGTCAACGGCGCACGCTCCGTAAAGAAGTTGTGAAGGACACAATCTGGACATTTGAGCAGATCCAAGGCATTTTGTACGTGGTTACACCCATTCGCATGACGGTGATAAAGCTAGAGGCGGGTGGGCTACTGGTCTATGCCCCCGTTGCGCCTACGCCCGAATGCTTGCGGCTCATGCAGGAACTGGTGACGGTTCACGGTGCAGTAAAGTACATTATTTTACCGACGGTTTCCGGCATTGAGCACAAGGTGTTTGTGGGGCCTTTTGCACGACGCTTCCCGCAGTCTCAGGTTTTTGTAGCTCCTAATCAGTGGAGTTTCCCGCTAAATTTGCCCTTAAGCTGGCTCGGTTTACCGCTGGGACGGACGCAAATACTGCCAGTAGAAAGCAGCAGCGTCCCCTTTTCCGATGAATTTGACTATGCCATTTTAGGGCCGATTCAATTGGGGCTGGGGCCGTTTGAAGAAGTGGCGCTGTTTCATCGGCGATCGCAAACCCTCCTGCTCACAGACACCCTCGTCTCGGTACCAGAAACCCCACCAGAGATTGTGCAGCTTGACCCCTATCCGCTGCTGTTTCATGCAAAAGACGATGTGACTGATGTGGTTGAAGATACTGCTGCAGCGCGGATTAAAGGCTGGCAGCGAATTTCGCTGTTTGGGTTCTACTTTCGTCCTAGTGCCCTAGAGATTGTGGAGATACCTCAGGCGATCGCAGCGGCGAGAAAGGTTGGCGATCGCTCCCGTAAGGCATACTTTGGCTTTTACCCTTTTGCCTGGAAACCCGACTGGCAGAGATCTTTTGAAGCATTGCGAGGTGGTGGCAGACCCTTTGTCGCGCCCATTTTACAGGCGCTGATTTTAAACCGCGCACCGCAAGAAACGCTCGACTGGGTAGACCAAGTCGCAAGCTGGAATTTTCAGCGGATTATCCCCTGTCACTTCGACGCACCTATTGCCGCAGAGCCGCAGCAGTTTATGAACGCATTTACGTTTCTGAAACAGCAGCCCTCAGGTAAAGATAGTGCGAGCAGCAGCGGCACTTTGCCAGAAGCAGACTTTGAACTGCTCAGAGAACTAGAGCAAGGCCTCGTAAAGCTCGGCATTACGCCACCCCCGAAGGCGCGGGTTTAGGTTTAAAGTGAGTGTTGAATCCGACAAAATCGTTCACGTTTTTTGATGTCAATGAGTCAGCCTGAGCCACAGTTGCAGCCCAAACCCAGAGCCGATCTGATATCAATCCTAAAGCTTTGTTGTGCCGTCCTCGCGATTTCTAGCGCCCCTATTTTCATTCGCTTTAGCGAAACGGGGCTAGGACCCAATGGGACGGTTTTTAATCGTTTTTTGATCTTTGTACTGGTCTTTGGGTCAATCCAGTCTGCTCGTATCGGTTTATCTGCCCGTCAGCCTCAGCCCAGTGACTCAGAACCCATCACAACTCAGTTCTGGTGGCTGCTGCTGGGGGTGGGGGTGACTTCGGTGTTTTCTCTAGGGCTATGGGCGACTTCTCTGGAGTACATCAGCGTTGCCAAATCTATGCTGCTCAATAACCTAACCCCCATCTTTACGACGCTAGGGAGCTGGCTATTGTTTAGAAAGCAGTTTGACGCTAGGTTTTTGGTGGGCATGATGATT
>JANPLU010000061.1:0-18718 GCA_031422435.1 Acaryochloridaceae cyanobacterium VAR_48_metabat_390 | reverse complement strand
TTTCACCATTTCATCACCCAGAATGACTTGCGTTGAACCAAATGACTAGTTTTTCAGACGTCAATTGACCGTCCGAACACGTCAATGTCGTTTGTTTTCGAATCGGATGAAAACTGTGGCCTTGAGAGCGGTTAAACCATTTTTTCTCACCATACTGTCGATTCAAAGTGACGAAAACTGTTTTCTTCGGTTTGAGACCCAAAGAAATAGAAATGTTGTTGTATAGAGAACAAGAGCGTCAGCCGGGAGGGAGGGGCGCGTTTCTCGACCTCGTCCGATGTGGCCGGTGTGAGGTGTTTTCTTGACGGCAATGGGCCGTCTGGAGATGCCGATGCCATTTGTTTTTGAAAATCTCGTCAACTGTCGATTCCAGGGGCGAAAAACCGTTTTTTTCGGGTTTTTGACCCAAAAATAGATCTACCCGAATAGGTCTTTTCTAGACGTAAAATGGCCGTAGAAACACGCCCGTGTCGTTTGTTTTTGAAAATTTTGAAAACTGTGGCTTTTAGGGCTGTTTTAACACTTTTTCGCAATTGTCTCTCCCAAGTTCGTAGGCTGAAAGTTATATCTAGAAAGGGTTCTAGGCTGGCAGTTATTTTTGGTTCCGATGTTACTGACTAAGCCTAAAAGCCATGACCTGTGACGGTTTCAGAGTCATCTTGCACGATTTTGCACGTATCTGATACTGTTGGCGAAACATCGCTTAACACTCTGAAAGTCTTGCATTTCAGTCATCCCCCTATCGAAACCGATTGAGTTTTGTAAATCGGTTTCGATAGGACGGGAAGCCCAGACATAAAGAAATAATTCGCCAACAGTATCTGTATCTCGGCTCAATCCCATTTAGGGTTCGATACTGAGAATGCTAGGTTTCAGCCCTTTATTGAGTGCTAACCTTTCAAGTCGTGTGTTCATGAGCTTAATTCTGAGAGCGATATCTTGAGCTATCGGGCATGATGGCACCGTCTAGAAAAGCGACACTCAGCTCAGATATACTGACTTGAGCGCCTTTCAGATTTGCCCCTCCTAAGTATGCTGTGGCTAGATTCGCACCACTCAAGCTGGCATTTCTCAAATCGGCTCCACTGAGATTAGCGTTGCTTAAGTCGGCACAAATCAAATTAGCACTATTCAGGTTGGCACTGCTGAGATTCGCTCGACTCAACTGAGCAAAACTGAGATTGGCACCACTGAGATTGGCACCACTGAGTTTAGTTTCAGACAACTTTGCTTTATTGAGGTTTGCCTGATGCAAGTTGGCATTGCTAAGGTCGGCTGCGCTTAAATTTGCATGACTCAAATTCGCTTTAGGGAGCTGAATCTCGACAAGATCAGCACCAGCGGCGTTTAAGCCTCTAAGCGATACGCCATCTTCGTTCAAGTCCTGGAGTGCCAAAACTCTGGCGTAGCTCACGTTTACACTATGCGCGGCATCAATGATGCTCCAGGCTTGATAGTGAAATTGTTTTTTGCGATCAGGTGCTTCCTTGATGAATAGAACCAGGGCAACCACTACACTAATTGCCTCAAGTCCACCCAGGACTTTGGCAAATTGAGAGGTCTCATCCGTTACTAAAAAGATGCCCATCATTGCAATGGCTACAACAGTCGCAATGATCCAGGCAGGAGTTCTCCAGAACGTGTCAATGATGTTTCTAGCAACTTGTTTAGGGCTTGCACTCCATTTGCGAGTGGATCGCCGTTTAACAGGCTTGAGGTTTCTACGTCCTCCAAGTTGAGCTAAAGGGAGACTAGGGGTTGGAGGGGCGATCACAGGCGTAACAGGTTGAGCCGCACCCTTCACCATTTGAGCCGCAATGACTTTGTAAGCATCTATCCAGGCTTGCTTGAGTTCGGGTGTCCATTCGGGTTGCAACTGCTGCTCCAATGCCTTGAGTAGTGCTTGTCCCACTGCAGGATACTGTTGGGGAATGGTGCCATAGCCTACATGCCTTGCTCCTAATGCCTGCAAAACTTCCCCTAAAGCCTCTTGATTGCGGAGATTTTCAACCACTAGCACCAGGGCATTCAGCAACTTTTTCTGCTGCTTTACCATGTCCACATTTGCAAACAGCGGTTTCAGTTCCGGGTAGGCATCGAACAAGTTTGCGTAAAAGCTGGTAGCAAATGCGTCGGCATGAGGTTTGATTTTTTCAAAACTCTGTTCCAGTAACTCAATCGGTAAGCTTGCAGATACTGCTGGCATGACGACAGATGTCGCTGCGCTGGGCACGTCGGCTGCAAAAGCCTTTTGGCTGACGGTCACTGCCTCTACTTTTGGAGTGGGCACTGATGCTGAATGGACGCTGCTGATGCCCTGCAACATCTGCGCGGTGACAACTTGGTAAGCATCTGCCCAAGCGTTGTTTATTTCAGGAGTCCAATCTTCCTGCAAGAGTTGTTCAAATGTCTTGAGTAGTGCTCGTCCCACCGCAGGATACTGTTGGGGAATGGTGCCATAGCCTACATGCCTTGCTCCTAATGCCTGCAAGACTTCTCCTAACACCTCTGGATTGCGGAGGTTTTCAACCACCAGCACCAGGGCATTCAACAACTTTTTCTGTTGCTTTGCCATATCAGTGCTAGCGAACAACGGCTTCACTTCTGGATGAGCCGCGAACAAATTTTCGTAGAAATTAACGACAAATTCGTCGGCACGCGGTTTAATTCGCTCGAAGCTTTGCTCTAAAAGTTCAACATTTAAGGACATCGATTATAAGTTTAAGTTTTCTAATTCTTGCCAAACAGTCACCATAAATTCTTCTGCATTGTTGATACCCATTTCTCCTAACATTTTCCATTCCTCGCTGCTGTAATTAAGATCAAGACCCATGATATCTTGAGTCCAGTAAGCCAATTTCGATGGATCTTCCATCAGCTCACACGTAGTCGTTAACAATGGGAGCATCTCACTTTTGCGATAAGTATTTATACTCAAGCATTTAAGACATTAAAAACGGGAGACTTGAGGCACTGTACTTGGAGTGAAGCGTATGACTCCCGAAGAAAAACAGACCATAAAAGTCCACTTGGATGCCGTTGCTGCCATCCTATATCAAAATACAGATGTCGAGAAACTCCAGAGTCTTGAAGATATTGAACAAGCCGTCCGTCACCATATGCTCGAAAGTGTCAGTCCCCAAATTGGAATTTTTTTATCCAATCAAAGACAGAAACGACAGCAGGCAAGTCCCGAAGACTTAGAAGTTGTATCGGAGAGCTAGAGCTCACCCAGAAACAGGCTCAAAAGTTGCAGGTTGCCCCCCATGCCCAAATCAGCGGTCACTTGGAGAAGTGCTGCCTACTGTTGAGCGCGAATGAATCTTATGAACGAGCATCGCAAGATATCCAGGTTTTAACGGGCATGAGTATCTCCCACAGCACACAACAGCGATTGGTGCATCGATACACATTTAGCGAAGAAGTCGTCAGCGAACCCGTGCTGGAGATGAGTATTGATGGTGGTAAAGTGCGGCTACGCACCCCTGAAGGCCAACCTTGTATTTGGAACGACTATAAAGCGCTTTGTCTCCATAACCAGGCTGTTGCAGCCTATTTCAAAGATAATGCAGCGCTTTTAAGCTGGGCAAATTGCCAGAAATTGGGTGAAGTCTTTGTGGGATTGGGCGATGGCCATGATGGGATTTGGAATCTGTTTGCGGGGATTGGTGCCCCCAAACAGCGTTATGAAGTTCTGGATTGGTTTCATTTGAAAGAGAACCTTTACAAAGTTCCAGGCTCTCTCAAACGGATCGAACAGGTTGAAGCGCTGCTGTGGAAAGGACAGCTAGATGCGGCGATTTCACAATTCGATGAGTGTAAAAGTTCCGAAGCCCTGAACTTTGTAGCTTATCTGGAAAAGCATAGATGCCGTGTTCCCAATTATGAATACTTGCAGCAGGAAGGGGTTTCCATTGGATCGGGATCTGTTGAATCAAGCATCAAACAAATTGGGAGACGGGTTAAACTGTCGGGAGCACAATGGGCAACCAAGAATGTCCCTCAGGTTCTCAGACATCGGTGTGCTTACCTTAATGGTTATTTCTCGATATCGCTTCAATTAAAAAATGTTGCCTAAGTATTTCTACTCATCGCAAAAGTGAGATGCTCCCCATCCGCTCCTTGTTGGTCGTCGCCAAATCGAATAAAAGCGCCTTGCTCAAATTTGATGTCGAACTCTTTTTCCAACGCGGCTACAATTCTTTCGTCTGACAATTCACTCTTTGAAAAATCGGGCTGAATAGAGAGCCAAATGTCTGCGTGATCGCCCAAATCAATATGCAGGCCAGTGGTCTGTACTATGCCGAATTCTTTTTCCAAAGCGGCTACGATTCTGGTGCTTATTTTTGCGTGGGTTTCACGACGCACATCTTTTACGACTGGTGCCATTTTTATCTCCTTCCCCCTGTTTGCTTTTGTTGTGACGACCGCGTTGGAGAGCGGGCTAACTATATGTAGACGGACAGCATTCACCCATATCAACCTGTAGGCTATATAGACGGATAACAGTTCACCTATATCGTCCAATTTGGCATATAGACGGATACTTGTCCATCCATATCGCTCTTTTCGTCATATAGGCGGATAAATTCAGTGTTTTTTCGGATGGCATTTTTATTAACTTTTCTTCCCATTAATGTCAATACCTTTGCATTTCTTTGAGTGTCTGGAATAGTTGAGCAGCCCAAAAAGATTTTGGATCAGTTGCATAATGTCCTACGCCTTAAGCATTATTCCTACTGCACTGAGCAGTCTTATGTGGACTCGACTTATCGGTTTATTGTTTTCCACAATAAACGCCATCCCAAAATATGGGTGCGGCTGAAATTGAAGCTTTCTTGACCTATCTCGTGGTGCAAAGAAAGGTTGCAGCTTCTACTCAAAATCAAGCCCTTAGTGCTTTAGTTTTTCTCTACCGTCATGTTCTACATCAAGACATCGACGGTCGTATTGATGCTGTGCGAGCCAAACAATCTCGCTATTTGCCCACTGTGCTAAGCTGATAGGCTTTTAGTTTTCCACACTGACTCTTATGTTTTATGGGGTATAGCTTAGATAACTATGCAAAGTAAATGCCTGACAGCTTAACCCATGAGGAAGCAATCGCAGTCCTCTCGATGCTTGTGCTTGAAGCGATTGATTGCACTACCGATCACCCCTGCCCCATCAGCCCCAAAAACTGAGCCTCAGCTTGCTTCTGTAGCGATCGCTTACTGTAGCGTTCAAAACTCTTCTCCGACTTATGCCGCGTAATCTGCCGCGCTAACAAAGGATCCATCCCCCGCGTGACCATCTCCGTCGCTACCGTATGTCGCCCCTGGTGCGGATGGGCATCCTTCACTCCAGCAATTTCCGCCAGTTCCTTCACGACATTGTAGATACCCCAATAGCCCAAGCGATCGCCCTTGCTGTTGTTCGACACAGAAAGGAACAATGGTGACTCTGGCTCCACCACTTCACCCCAGCAGCTCCTAAAGTTTAGGTAAATCTCCAACGTTTCCACTGCTTCCGGCAGCAATGGCACCTGACCTACGCTGTCATCTTTGCTTCGCGGATGTTCACCCGATGCCCATCAAAGTCACCGACGTTCAGCGCTTCCAATTCTCTCGCGCGAAGGCCATGCAGCAGCACCCATAGTAAAGCCCGATCGCGGGGTTCCGTCTTTCCCTGCTGAGTGGTTGCCTCAAAGAGTGCCTTCACCTCATCCGGCGACCATTCCTTCGGCACGATGGGGTCTGACTTCGGTTTCTCAATCAGCATCGGGTCTTTACCGATATAGTCACGGGCACAAAGCCACTTAAAGATGCTCTGTAACGCTGATAAAGATAGGTTAATCGTCGCTGCCTTTCGCTGACCACCCTGCTTGGATGGCAAACTCTTGAGATGCATCTTGTAGCGATCAATGTCCCGCGCATTGATGTCCTGCCAGCCCTTCTCTGTCCAGTCTAGAAATGCCCTAAACTCTCGTTCGTAAGCTTTGCGCGTGTTAGGCCGCAGATCGCGACTTCGCAAGAACTCTTCCACCCGCGACCAGCGCAGGTCGGCTAGGGCTGGCTGAGTCTGGGGCGATGCTAACGCTCCAAGCATTCGCTTTTCACCCTGCGATGGAATTGCCGAAACTGTGGCGATCGCTGGAACAGGAATGAGTTTGACAGCGGGTACAGACATAGACAAACCTCAAATAAATAGGCTGGGTAACACCTTAAAGTGTTCTCCAAGCGCTTTTGCCTGGGCTTTGCTGATTGAGCGCTTCCCATTGACAATCTCTGACACTACGCCGCTAGAGCCTACAACACCGACCAAATCGGCTTGGCGCATACCACTCGATTCCATGATGTGCTGGAGAATTTCGTGCGGCTGCGATTCATCCAAAGCATAATGCTCTGTTTCATAAGACTCAATGAGCGTCACCAGAAGCTTATATAAAGCCGTCTCTTCAGGCGTTCGTTCCTTTTGAAACGTCAAGCGCTCTGCAACGGACAGCGCAGATTCATACTCATCTTCTGTCTCAATGATTTTCGGCGCGATCTCGCTCAGTAAGTTGCAGTACAGAGTCTTATCAAAAGTAAGGGTCATTTTTCCATCTATCCTTGTCGTATTCAGCGTGAGTTAGAAGGTATTTGTAGTAAACCACTTGATTTTCGTAGTCAATCCCTACAATCAGCCGATATTCATTACCTTTGATGTTAAAAACCGTAAAATTTCCAACTGCTTCAGCGTCTCTAAAAATTCTGCGGACATCATCTAGGCTCTGCCATTGAGCCTTTCTTAAAATTGAATACCACTCGTCAATCACCTTTTTGAGATGAGGATATCGAGACGAATCTTGCCGCAAATTGCGAATTGAAATGAGATGCATTGCCTCGGCTGCTATCCAAGAGAGCGACTGAAAACGATTTAACGCTGCATTTATTCTCTCATTTTGAGAGGAAACCGTCAACTGTTCATCCCTTTACTGTACCGCTCAAACGCTGAGCCGAGATACGTGTGAAAGATGGCTCTGTATCCTTTACGTTGAAAGGCTTCTAGAGTGAGCAATTAACATCGGAACAGGAAACAACGCTAAGGCTGTAACCTTTGCTGTCTATAGCTTTCAGCCTAAAAAATTTCATACTTTAGACTACAAAAAGCTCTACAACCCTTTCTAGACAAAGGTTTCCTGCTCCTGTGATACCTAAAAACACGAATCGTTGCCACGGTTTCCACCCTTCAAAAGTCGAAAGTACGAATTTTGGTCATTTCAGCCTTTCCCTAAGATCTTTTACTCTAAATAATTGTCATTATATTAACTCTAGTTAAACTCTAGTGAACAAGGGCATGGTATCGTAAGGGTGTCTGGTTTTACCCCCGCAGCAAGCGTTTGGGCGATTATGATAATTCCATACGGCTGCTCCACTTATGCCAAAATCCCAAAGCGAAAAATGCCGCCTTTGCACCAAGCTTTCTGCCGAAGAAGCCATAGCCCGTCATGGCTCCAGCGGTACGGGCTGCTGGGTGGGTGAACCCTGCCACAAGAGACGGTCTTACTACCGCAACCGCGATCGCTACAATGCCAGCAAGCGACAGCAGTATCGCGTGACGGCGGGGCATGAGCCTGTTGTTTTGGCGATCACCTCTCCCGCTGTGGCATCTGCTGAGCTGCACCTTTATCGGGCGCGAGTGGATGCACCCCTTCATGCGATTGGGGCTGAGCTAAGGATGGGTGATCGGGTGGTGGCTAAGATTGAGCCTGTCCATGCTCAGGGGTTATCGGCGGCTCAGGTCAAGGAATTTTTGAGGGAGGTACTGTCTGCCTTGTCAGGACAGGCGGGGGAGAATCTGGGTAAGTTTGATGTGCAGCAGGAGCGATCGCCTGGGCTTTGTCCGGTCTGTGGTGGGGGGTAAAAAGTGACCATTGTTCAGCTTCAGCTAGACCTATGGCAGCAGCTTGAGCAAGCGCAGGCCACACCGCAGGCGACGGACTGGCGACAGCTTTGTCTGGCATTCGATGAAGCCATTGACCGGACTCCCGTAGGGCAGAAGCTGGCAATGGCGGGGGATGCGATTGAACAGATGGCGAATGTCCTGGCGGCTCGTGCTTCGGCTTGGGCGGATGATTGGTATCGTCAACCTGGTGATGGACCTGTGTTGGATGAGGACTTATTTACTGAGTTTGTCCGGCAGTCTTTTTCACTCGATTTAAGCGATTTTGTCGCGGTGCCTGAGCTTTATGTGCGATCATTTTCCGAAAAGTCTCACGAGGACATGGAGTCAGTCGTTGAGTATCGAGAGAAGGCTGAGGTGCTGGCTGAGCTGGAAACCTTCGTCGGTGAAGGTGCAGAGGATGAGGTTGAGGCGCTTGAGTATGATGAAGATATTGCGGCTTGGGCTGAGGCGATAGGGGGATGGCTTCAGCGGCAGAGGCTTGAGTCTGCGGCGATCAGGCAGCTTCAGCACGAGACGAGGCTTTCGCTTGTGAAGCTGTGGCTGGCAGGGCTGCTGGGTGGGCTAGGGCTGGAGCAAAATGGTGGTTTTTATGACACGGATGAAATTTTTCTAAGTGCGGTGAGCAAGATCACAGAGAAATCAAGCAGCAATCACTGTTTTGCCTTTAGCTGGGGTTGAAATACAAAGGCATGGGGGAAACACAATCCTAATTCAAAGATCAAACCGCCAGGTACTTATCAATCGCTCTGAACAACGGCAGAACAATAAACTCAGCTACCCACCTTACAAAAGACAGAGGTTATTCCAATGACTAATAACTGCATCAAAACCGCAATGCGCTATTCACGGCACACGCTTTCTGGCATTGCTTTGGGCTTAGCCGTTGCGATACCAGCCAATGCAAGTCAAGTCGGAGGTTGGTGGAGTGGTTCATGGAACTGCAATATTGACGGACGCTCTGCTCAAATGAGATGGAGCGTTGTCGATGACCCTCAAACCAACTGTAGTGGAAATATTTGCTCTACTACTTCTGGCGTTCGCTGGGCAGGATAATTTTCTGACAACGGGAGTCGCTGGGTCGCCCTCAACAATCCCCGTTCAGGTAATAATGGCGGACTGTTCTTTAATCATGCTGACGGGAATCGTTGGTTTTTGGCAAAGCCCATAAGCAATAAAGCATCTGGCTGGACAACCTGGAATAGTAAACGTTATCCACTCTCCTGTTGGCGCTAGTTTTGTGTGGGATATTTCACTGTTTTTGCTGGGGCTGGCGCTGGAGAAGGCAATCATCCCAGCACCTGTTTGAAAAGTATTTTGTAACCCTTACCTGAAGGGCTTTTCAATCGGAATGCTTTAATTGCTTCAAAGCCTTGATATACAAGGCTTTGAGCCAACTTTTCAAACGGGTGCTTAGAACGAGAAGGTTGTTCTCAACATACCCTGAATAATGGGTTCCCCAATATCATTAGCTGGGTTAGTAATGACAATGACCGCAGGCGTAATGCTGATGTTGTCATTGATAGGGAACCTATAAAACGCCTCAAAGTTGGTTTGTTCTGGACCTGCTTCTCCTTGTCTCACTAGCGGCTGTCCAGCAGAAGCAGCGAGTAGAGAACCTGGAATAAAGAGGTCTCTAACGCCAGCACCCGCCATCCAGGTCAAATCGTAGTCAGCCTGTTTGGTATTGATGAACGTTGGCTCAATGGAATAGCCCACTCGACCAAACACGCCAAAGCGTCCAAAGGTTGCCTCTGTGTTTAAGCCCACTACATTTTGATGTAGATCATCGACGGAGGCGTGAGTGTATTGTAACCGGACAGCAAACTTATTTTTATCCTCTTTGCCAAAACTTTTGGCGTACTCTAGCTCGGCAGATGCCTGATAGGGGTCGCCAAATAAACCGCCGCTGCCCACCGAATTGGTTGCGTTAGACGCAACGAAAGCTCCCCGTAGGCTCAAGGGGCCACCTGCAATGTTCCAGTCAAAGCCTGCGCCCGCACCAGGTTCGGTGACAATAATGAGAGGGTTATTAATAAAGAAGCCAGAGCTAAAGTCTTCTGCTTCATCATTGGCATAGCTATTGCTATCAATGAAGTCAGATGCTTCTAAAATGGGGCCTACCGTAACGCTTAGGTTTTTGGCGGGCTTAAAGGTATAGGCTAAGCGCTGAAGGGCAACGTTTGGCCCCGTCTCGGCATAGTCTACACCGCTGCCGCCAAGGGCAATTCCAGACCCGCCAATAAAGTCTTGTCCACCGTTTCCAGTTTCTAGCGTGGTTTCAAGAAGATCACTGCCGTTGAAGCTGGTGTTAAAAGAAAGTCGGACACGGGCGATCGCCGTTGCTCTGCTATTGGTTCCTGGAGTATTGAGCTGGTCGCCATACTGCACCCCAAAGATCGCCTGACCTTGCAGCTTTGTGGTAGTCGAAAACTGTTGAACCTCAAGGGTTTTAGTACGCGCTTCTAACCCATCCACACGACCTTTCAAGGTGGCAAGCTCTGTCTTAAATTCTTCCTGTAAAGCCTTAACTGTAGCTAAATCTTCTTTGGTGGCAAAGCGATCGCTAATCTGATCTAAGCAAGCATTAAGCGCAGCAGCCAACTCATACCGCGTTGCGGCTCTATTGCCTCGGAAGGTGCCATCAGGATAACCCGCAATACAGCCATAACGTTCGACTAAAGACTGTAATGCCTGAAATGCCCAGTCAGTAGGCTGCACATCAGAGAGTTGAGAGACGGACGTAACCTGAGCGAAAGCATCTGTCACAGGTAAGGCATTGGCTGAAACAGCAGAACCCAAGCCCAGTAAGCCTAAGCTGCCTGCTAGTAAAAAGATTGACTTCATCACGTAAATTCCTCACACGTAAATTAAATAATGACGGGCTTCTTGCCAGCAAAGAGTAACCAACTCATTCAGCGTGAGCGACCTCTGATGTAGGCACTTGAGAGGCAACTCTATCCGCCGCAAGTGCTTCAGAGCGCCAAAACTCAAACACCTGTTCTGCGACTTGGTGGGGTTGGATGTAGTGAAAAAAGTGTCGTCCGGTCGAACATTCCCAGAGCCGATCCGTGGGCTTTAGCCAGTTTCTCCACTCCAACAGCGCAGGCGGATGCACCACAGAATCGGTTTGACTACCACACACCATGAGCGGTGCTAAAATGCCACCCTTGGGCAGGTCAGCGAGGCAAAAAAGCGAGTGCAGACATGGGGCTTCGGCTAAATCTCTATCTAAAGCGCGTACTAAATCTTTGGCAGGATAAGGCGTGTCTGAGCCAAACAGGCTGCGAACCATAAAGGCCAGAACCTGGTGACGACTGCATGATATAAGATGGCGCTGCACGTAATAGTGCGTTTGCCAAGTCATCCCAGGCTGTTCTGCCACCGCAAGAAGGGTCAGCGATCGCACTTTATTAGGATAAAGCCGCGCATACAGTAAACCAATCACGCCGCTAATGCCGTGACCAATGAGATGCATTGGCTGGTTAATCTGCGCTAAATAATTGTGCAGCAAATGGACAGCATTTGAGAGCGAACTGGCTTCATCTAGCCCCTGGCAATATTGCCACTGCACCACATTGGCTTGAGACGCTAAAACACTTAGAAGCGGACGGTCAAAACACTGTAGGCTAGGGCTACCGCTCAGCCAAAGAACTTCAGGTTGTTGTGTCATGACGCTACAGCCCAAATGCTAGTTTCAATTGAGCGACCCAAGCCTTGATCCGCTGGTCGGTCAGGTCAGGCTGATTGTCTTCATCTAGGGGTAGACCGACAAAGGTGCCGTTTTTGACCGCTTTAGACTCAGTGAAGTCATAGCCGTCAATCGGCCAATGCCCTACCGTTTTACCGCCAATGCTCGAAATTTTTTCTTCTAAAATGCCCATGGCATCTTGGAAGTTGTCGGCATAGCCAATCTGGTCGCCAGGGCCAAAGTAGGCTACTGTTTTACCGTTAAAATCAACGCTGTCTAGCTCTTCGTATAGACCTTCCCAGTCACTCTGCATTTCACCAATATTCCAGGTAGGACAGCCAATGATAAGGGTGTCATAGCTTTCAAGGTCGCTGGCTTCTGCGTCAGCAACGTCATGAAGGGTAACAACGCTGTCTCCCCCTAAGGCTTTTTGAATATCTTTAGCAAGGGTTTGCGTATTGCCCGTTTGAGTTCCAAAAAATAGACCGATTTTAGACATTTTCCTAATTCCTATCGAGAATGCTTAAGAGCAAGGGACTTGGATATCCATTGATTCCAAGTCCCTGATTCAGTGCGTAGTGTTTCTATTCCGTAGCGGAAGCTGCTGCTTTAGCAGTTGCGGCTCTTGCGGGGGCAGCAGGTTCAGGCTCTCCTATTGACTTTAAAGCCCGTTCAATGCGCTTGAAGTCAAATCCAATGGCTCTAAGAGCGTGCCAGAGATGACCCTGCAAAAAGAAAAATGCCAAAAAGAAGTGAGCATTTGCCAACCAGCAGCGGGCGGTATGGGCACCATTTGGGAGCTTAGCCGTATCGGCAAAATAGGGCGTAATGCCTAACTTCACATCTAATACTGGCCCATAAAATTCCACGGGATAGGCCAGGGTATTAACGGCACAAAAGTAGGCCGCGACAAATCCAGCTAAGGCTATTCCGCCCAAAGAATAAGATAGAATTGCTTCCCCAGAGAAGGTCAATACCTTCTTTGCCCAAGGCAGCGGCTCTTTGACAATGTGCCAAATCCCACCCAAGATTAAAAGCACACCCACATAAATATGACCACCCACGAGATCTTCTAAGCTATTTACATTGGCAAAATGGGTTTGGTAGCCATAAATAATGGCGGGGTCTAGCGTGGGGCTAGTCACTACTCTTACATCTTGAATGGTGGAATCATAGAGTCCACCCCAGTACATGGCCTTTGCCGCAAGCATAAATGCGCCTGCCCCTAAAAACAAAAGATGGTGGCCTAAAATTAAGCCCAGTTGCTTAGGGTCATCCCACTCAAAGTGAAATCGCCGTGCTTGTCCGGTCGCATCTTTTAAGTTTTCAGGAGCTTTGAATGCATGGAAGAGTGCGCCTGCGCCAAGTACAGCAGATGAAATCAAATGAACAACACCCACGACGAACATAGGATAGGTATCAATCACTTTGCCACCTGCACCCACGCCAATACCTAGACTGGCAAGGTGAGGTAGTAAAATTAAGCCTTGCTCTCCCATGGCTACATCCGGTCGGTACCAGGACAGTTCAAATAAGGTAAAGGCTCCTGCCCAAAAAGTAATAAGTGCCGCTTGCCCAACGTGGGCTGAGATAAAAAGACCCGATAACTTCGCAAAGCGAGCATTCCCCGCCCACCAGTCATACTTTACATCAGGATTGCCGTAAGATTGCACGGTGATGTTTCCTCCGTTTTTGAACTCGATGATTTTGAATTCGATTTCGACAACACAGTAGTGGGTTAAGACTATCTGTGAGGGGTTTTGTAGGGTTTAGAACGCTACAAAAGCGCTCAGAGTAAGCCCAAATTAGAGATAAAACCTAAAGATCAAATACCCAGGCCGTATCACCTTTGGAGGCGCTGGCTTCATAACGACTCAGAAACAGAATGAGGTTGGTGGTAGATTGCAGTCGATGAGGTGTGTTGGCAGGAATGAATACAAATTTTCCAGCCTCTAGGGGAACTTCTTCTCCCCGCAGAGACAGTTTGCCTTCGCCTTCTAGCACGGCGATCGCCACATCTTTTGCATCACAAACTTCTGGCGAATCGCCACTATTTTGTATATGCATCAAGCTCTGGCAGCAAAAGTCAGGGTTATGCAAAGAGGATCGAGCATTCACCAGCGGAATAGCTGAGTCTGGATAAAGGCCGATTGGTAAGGCTTCTAAAAACGAGTTAGAAAAACTGTCGGGACTGCTGCTGCTGTTTGACATTGAGGATAACTCCCAAACGATAGACGCAAGGAACTTCAAAATTTACGGATTAAAACTTACTAACTTCAGGCTTTCAGCATTGGACAAAAGGTATGCGGCTGGGAGGTCATTCAGCCGCATATCTCGCTGTGTTGACCATCGGCAGTAAATGGAGTGAGCCGAAGAATCTGCGGCAGCTTGTAGCGTTGTAGAACCACAACTGCCGCAGATGGTATTAGATTGAGGGACTGGCTTTTGCCCGATCTAATGAGGTAGCGACCGTGATGCAGTTGGAAATAGGTCGCCATTACGTTTGTGAACCGTACATTTTCGGCTCACCATGGCAATTTTTCGGAGGATTGAGCATTCCTACTGGTCATGGCACGGTTCCTTCTTAAACGACATAACAGTTGCAGTGCTGGAGCTGCTATCTTGCTCCAAACTTATTGACTTAGATTTTCAATAAGTCTGAAGGCATCGTAGCACAGCAAATGATATATAGTCGCAATAAATTTCATGAACTAATGTAAATAACCTTGAAATCCTTCCAGAAGCAAGCGCCAGGACCTATGTTTTAAAGGAACTTTGAGCATGTTTGTTAAAGAATTTCTGCTTACAGAAGCAGTTCCATCGAAAGGGTTTAGTCAAACACTTGAGAATTGAAATTGATAAGGCTCGACTTTTGCTTCGCCATTCGCCTGTTAGCTCCAGTTGACCGAGCCTTTAGTGCCTTAAATATCGCCTTAAAGATAGACTGTGACTACATTTAAGGCACAAAAGCTCAAGGTCTATTCGTTACAATGTCTAACAATGCAAGATTAGTATTTAAGACTCAGTCGCAATATTTCTATACGCTCAACCTACTGAAGCATCTTTGATGGGCGTACTAAGATCCTGATTCAAAGCATTTCACATCGGCTAGAGAGGAGGTTAGAATACCCACTGCGTCTGCGTTTATTCTGTTAAAGGGGTATATCGACTCAATCAGTTTTGCAGCACTCTTGATATAAAAGATTTAGGTTCAACCACTTTCCGATTACTTTGCTTTGATACAAGCCAAGTCGCTCACTTTTCTATTATTGACATGAACATTCAACAAGTTTATAGTTGGCCTAGCCAACAATGGGTTTCTCAAACGATTGCAAAGCTGAAAAAGCCCCGCTCGTGGCCTTTAGCCAAGGAGGAGGGCAAATAGTGGACGTTTACGAACGTGAGTCCACAAAACTGAAGCAGATGGTCGGCTCAGCGAATTAAAGTTTTGAGAGGAGTTTTTACGACGGCTCAAAGACTAACGTTTGGGAGGAGTATATTCTGTCTATTTAAGTCAGTACTACCGAATCACGAGGGTATCAGGCGCAAGAAAGTGGGCTAGGTGATAGGCGCGCTCTTCTGTCTCTAGCAAAATCTTTTCGTAGAGGTAGCGAGTTGCGCGATCGCCCCAGCTTTCTGCGGAAGAAGCTTGCCGTCGAATCAGCTCAATGATGGACTGTTCTGCCTGAAGATCGTGTTCAATCATTGCGCGACACCTGTAGACACCATCCGGTTCTGGGGTAAAGCAGCATAGCTCCGCTAATTTACTAAAGTTTGCCGCTGGAACCCCACCCAGACCATTTAAGCGTTCCCCCAAATCATGAACATGACTTTGAGCAGCTTTATAACCTTCCTGAAAAAATGCATGAAGTGAGTAGAATTCAGCACCTTCAACGACAAAATGATGCTTTTGGTACTGCAAATACAGCGACTGAAAGCTTGCTAGGGTGACATTTAGACCCTAGCAGATGGGTTCAGTGATTGAGCGCTCCAAGAGGATAACCGTGTCTTCAATCTGACCAAAGGGTCGAACTAGACTCTGAATTTCAGACATGATGCTTTTCTCCAAACCTCTCTTTCTACTTACAGCCTAGCCCCCAATCTCTAAAAACGGTGCTTAAAGTGTCTGCAAAAACCGATTGCTAGACTTTGCTTAATTTTAGATGTCCTCAAAATTCTGCGAATATATCCCTTCTACAATCCTGGAGCAATTTGATGAGTTTAGGTGATCTACATTCTCAGCAGAATGAAATGATTGAAGTTCAATGCAGTGAGCGATGGTCGATTTATCGTCGCCTACAAGAGCTAGAGATTCCGTGCAGTTGTAGCTATTCTCAACCTTTAAAGGTGCAGATTGGTTCGACGATGACTGCAATCCAGCTTTGGGGTGTTTCTAGGCAAGTTAATGCACCGCGCACTGTATTAGTGGAGCATTTAGAGCAATGTTGGCACGTTTATACGATGAATGAGAACTAAGTAGTTTAACAGAGAGAAAGTTTCTCCTCTATAGACTTGTCAAAACGAGCAAGGGATAGGCCATAAACCACAATCTTTGACCCAATAAGCTCTAAAGGTACGTTATCCGATCAAGAAATAGTACAAGTGATCTCGTCTTGAGATTGGCTCAATAGGTGTTTCGTGGAGGTAGAAGCAGTGACTCCAATAAAGCACTGAGTAAGGCTTTCACCCTCTGTTTAGCAATGCGGACAAACTCAAATCAAATTGTTCAATCGTCTCTTTTCTACTCACGCCTCGTCAAGACGGGCTGAGGCATAGCACCGAACCCCGCATTCGTTCCGCGCCTTCTGTAGCGCCACATCACAAAGCCAGTAACCAGAAGAACCGCTGGCGCTAACCCCACAAACACATAGAGAATCCGAGTTGAGATGCCGCCAAAAGTTCCAAAATGTAGCGGAACGAAAGCATTGAGAATGCGATCGCCTAACTTTGCCTTCCTTTCATCATCAATGCGGATGACCTGTCCGCTGAACTGATCCAGATAAACAACATTCCCGTAGTCAAGGCCATTCCCAAGTTTTAGATAAGCGCTAAACGAATCTTCAGGTTTTGTAGGTAAGTTAATCGTGGTCATTTGCCCCTCTGGGAATGCTGCTTCTGCATTTGCTAAAAGATCAGATAACTTTAGAGGCGGTTTACCCGCAATGGGCTTAGAGACTGGATCGGGTAAGGTTGGGGTCGCCGTCAGTGCATAAATTGCAGGCTGGCTAAACTCATAAAAATTCCAGCAAACTCCAGTGAAGGCTGTCAAGACTAAAAAGACAACGGTTGTTACGCCAATGACCTTGTGTAAATCAAAGTTCAGTCGCTTTGGGTTAGCATTCCACTTGATTTTGAATCCGGTGATAAGCTTGCGCCAACCAGGCCAAAGCACCAAACCACTGAAGCTTAGAACCATGAGGAGAAAGCCTGCAATTCCAGCAATGACAATGCCAACATCCTCTGCAAAAAGCCGATAGTGGAGATTCAGCAGCAATCGGTAGTAATTGAACCGCTCAATGCGATCGCCTAGCACCTTGCCACTGTAGGAATTCAGAAACACCTCATAATTTCCATCCAGGTATACTTTCGGATTGGGCTGAGAGGATTTCATCCGCAGCTTAAAAGGTTGTTCCGGCTGGTCAGGGAAATAGAGACTGACGGGTTTTAGGTTGGGGTAAGCAACTTTAGCCGCAGTGATCAACTGTTCTGGCGCAAGGCGCTGTGCTTGCGGTATGACTTGCCCAAACTGACGATCGGTGAGCCAATGGTCGATTTCTGGCTCAAAGACTAATAAACTTCCGGTTATGCCGATAAAAGCCAATAATAGGCCAATCGCTAACCCAAGATAGCGATGTAGGCTAAAGAATACTTGACGCTGCCGTTGAGAATGCATAGCGAATCTCCTGCCTCAACAACTTAAAAAGAATATGAAATAGTGCCCGACACCCCAAACGGTGCGCCAGGAAGAACTTGTTCACGTCCTTGAGAACCCTCAAAATACCGAGTACCTGAAAGGTTTTTGAAATTAAGCCCAACCCGAAAATCATCTTTTTGGTAAAACAAGGCAGCATCTAATCGGAGATATCCAGGTAATACAAAGCTATTTTCTAAGTCTCCTGCCCGTTCACCGACTGCAAATACGCCGAACCCTACCCCAAACCCTTTGAGGCTGCCAGTTTGGAGGGTATAGGTTGACCATAAACTTGCGCTGTTGCGGGGCACATTCGTAAGGCGATTACCCACGGATAAGACGTTGTCTTGAGTAACAACTGCATCTGTATGTGCGTAGGCTGCAATCACCTTCCAACCTGGCAGAATTTCGCCAGCAATATCCAGCTCGATTCCACGGCTGCGTTGCTCTCCAACCTGCACAGAGAAGCCAAAGTTATCAGGATCATTAGTCAGGATATTACTAAGCGTTGTATTGTAAAAGGCCAGGGTTGAGGACAGGCGACCCTTCAGAAAATCAGTTTTGATCCCTACTTCATAGCCCGTTCCTCGTTTAGGCTTAAAGGGCTGATCGCCTGCATTTCGCCCAATCTCTGGTGTAAAGGAGCGGCTATAGCTTCCGTAGAGAGACACTTCAGGAATGGGTTGATAGACAATCCCAAAGCGAGGGGAAAAGGCTTGAGCATTTGTTTTAGGACCAAAGGCATCATCCGGCGACTCATAGTTATAGGTATCAAACCGACCCCCAACTAAGACTTTGAGATTTTTGAGTATCGTGATTTGATCTTGGATATAAATTCCAAAGGTATCGGTTGTGTCACTTCCCGAACCAAAATCCGTAACTGCGCCTAGCGTAAAGTTATAGTCTGGGTTAAAGATATTGATGAACCCTGCGTCAAATGCTCCCCCTGTGAAAAAACTGGTCAGGCGGCTTAGCTCTGTTCCGATTAGCAACGTATGCTCGATGAAGCCTGTTTTGAACTTGACTGTTAAGTCGTTTTGCCAAGTGTAGGTATTAGACCTCTTGCGTGAATAGAGAGAAGTCGGTAGAAGTGTGTCAAGGTTCAAGGAGGGAACAGCCATGACCTACGAGCAACTGAAACATCTCAGCCCCAGTGCCTTCAAACGTCGTTGCGGCGTGCGACGAGGCACCTT
>JANPLU010000060.1:0-10353 GCA_031422435.1 Acaryochloridaceae cyanobacterium VAR_48_metabat_390 | reverse complement strand
GCAAGCTTAAGATTTTTCGGATTCTGGCTGAACGCTATCGTAATCGGCGTAAGCGTTTCGGATTACGATTCAACTTGATTGCCGCGATTATCAATTTTGAACTTGCACTCTCTCCATGATTCACGCAAGAGGTCTATTGTAATCTTGCCTACCAAAACACTGGCTGACGGGATAGTTTTGATCATCATTAGATGCGTCAAAGATTTGAAGAGTGCAGCCAGGACCATCTTCTGTAGCATTGGTATAGCGAAATGCCGATTTAAGGGAGATATTTGAGCTAAAGCGATGCTCTAGAGCGAGGGTTGCCCGTGTCTCAGTAAAGTCTTCTTGCTGAGTGGGATCGCCTAACACACGGCTAATGGGTATGTTGGCAATCTGATTATTGCTAAGAACCACAATTCCCCGATCAATGGGTCGCTTGTCTCGCAGATGGGTCACGTCAAAGCTGAATTTTGTATCGGGGCTAATTTGCCAGGACAGGCTAGGGGCTAGAAAGATGCGGTCAGATTGCACGCGATCACGAAAGCTCCCTGCGTTTTCGTAGGCAATATTAAAGCGGTAGGCAAGGTTTTTATCCTTGGTTATGGGGCCAGACAGATCGGCAGTGGGGCGAAAGAAGCTAAAGCTGCCTGCGGTAAATCCAAGTTCATAAAGTGGCTCAAGTAATGGCTGTTTGGTGACAAAATTGACAACTCCCGAGGGTTCCACACGTCCAAATAAAATGGAGGCAGGTCCTTTTAGGACTTCAACTTGTTGAATATGGGCAAGTTCCCGCTGGGTTCGGCTTGAGAAAAAGTCATTGCGAAAGCCATTCTCAAATTGTTCGGCTTCAAATCCACGTAAAACAAACCTCTCACCTCGATTTCCTGATGATGAAGAATAGGTGACGCCGCTAACGTTTCTGAGGGTTTCTCTAATATTGGTAGCGCCTTGGTCACGAATGACTTCCCTTGGAATCACCTGAATACTGGCAGGAATGTCTCGAATGGGGGTGTCTGTTTTAGTTGCTGTACTCGCATTGGGCACACGGTAGCCAGTCTCTTGTTCTCCAGTCGCAACAATTTCTTCTTCTCCTTCGATTGATTCAGTAGGTGCTGGCTGCTGTGCCATCGTTGCCTCTGTCACTTTAACCGTTGCAGTAGGAGTTTTCTCCGTGCCGACCACGCTCACTTCTATCGTTGTCTCATTCACCTGCGTCACGCTAACGCGAGTAATTCCTGCTGCCGGATTTATGGCCTGAAATCCTTGCCCTTCAGGGAGCGTCAGTACCGCATTCTTAAGCTCTGCAATGAAAAGATTGCCCTCAGTTCGGGTGACAGGGACAACCGTTGAGGTTAGATCGCTCTCTAGCACCACCTCAAGGCCAGCTACGGTAGGGTTTAGCTTAACCCCAGTAATTTTTACAACGGTAGCAGTAGTCTCTTGAGCCAATAAATCAGCCGCACGGATAGAGGGTTTAGCTGAAAGCTCTAGTTGAGAATTGCCCTGTTTTTGTTCTAGCTCATTTGCTACTACGGGTTGAATAAATAAGCACCATAACGGATTAACGACAATTAAAGATTTCAGTAATTGAGAAAGTTTCATGATTGAACCTCACACAAATGGGAAAAAGAGCAGACTTTTGATGCGTAGCTTGGCGATCGCCTCTTTGTTTATCAACAGAAACCCATCAAAGACAAACGGTTTTAACCTCAGGATTCATCCTTCTTATGCTGAGGTGACTTCATCGTAAAAACCCCAAGCTCCTTGATCTGGTCGCCCACCACAAGTTTGTCGATGCCTTCAATAACCGCCACCAGATCGCCCTGGGTCGTTGAAATTCGCAGATTGCTGTCTACTGCTTCAAACTTGTACTGATTTGGGATTCCGGTCAGTAGCAGCACATCATTAGTCGGGGTAAAGTTTTGCACTTGAGCGTAGTCATCATCTCCTTTGCCCACGTAGAAAGGCTCTGCTTTGGGGTTGACGGAAGTAATAAAACTGCCCAAAACAAATTCATTACCGCCTTCTTGAGTACCCACTAAAACATCCTTTTCGCCCTTGCCGAAGCTTTTGGGGCGCAGCGGTAGCGGATCTTTAGGTTTATCAACAATTTCAAAGGCAACCCCTGAAAGATGGGCGTGTTTTCCTTGCCCAAAGCTTTGGATGGTATCGCTGCCGTTAGTGCCTGTAAAGAAGCTTTCATAATCTTCACCGTCGGGCTTTTTGGCGGTTTGTCCCACTTGGGTATAGTGATCTAGCCCAGATTTGTACTTGCCCTGCTCAATTAACTTCTTGACATCTGGATTGACGAAGAGATACATCGCCTCATCAAAGTTAGCGTCAGGCTTTTGGGCGGCAAGCGTGGGGGATGGGCTAGAAGTATTAGTTGTAGTGGATGGTGTGGACTGGCAGGCAACGGCGATCGCACCGCTAACGACAATTAAAGACACGCATAGAATATTTTTCATGTTTTTTCTTTTGACAGAGTAGGTTGACAACAGTAAATATGAGCAGATCTCACTAACGCCTAAAACTTCACCGAGAATGAGCCAATCACCGTAAACGGTTCACCTGGCTCAATACCACCTTCATTACCAGTGGAACCCTTGATGTAGTTTGCGTTAGTAAGATTTTTGAAGTTGAGCGCAAAACGATAGCGATCTCGGGTATAAAAAATAGCCGCATTACCAATCAAATAGTCGCCAATCTCATAGGTATTCGCTAAATCACCAAACCGGTTGCCGACGTAGTTTAAGCCAGCGCCAAAGCCAAGTCCTTTTAGCGCACCTTTTTGAATTTCGTAGGTTGTCCATAGGCTCATTGAGTGTTTGGCAACGCCGCCCAAACGGTTGCCAATATTATCTGGATTGGTATCTCTTGATACTTTGGCATCGGTATAGGCATAAGACCCAATCACCTTCCAACCAGGGAGTATTTCTCCGGCAACATCTAGCTCAATGCCCTGGCTGCGCTGTTGCCCCACCGGAATCGAGAAAAGCGGAAAGTCAGGATCGTTAACGGCAACATTATTTTTGGTGATATTGAAGTAAGACAGCGTTGCCAGCAATTTCTTGTCAAGTAACTCTGTTTTGACCCCAAACTCAAACCCCTCTCCCCGCTCTGCGCCCAGAGGTGTCCCCAAAGAGGTTGTGGTTGTACTAGGGTTAAAGGATTGAGAGTAGTTGGCAAATAAAGCAACCTGCTCAATCGGTCGGTAAATGAGGCCGAATCGCGGGGTAAAGGCTGAATCGGCTTGGGTAGATTCTCCTCCAGCTATAAAGTCGGTCTGGATATTAGTCGTTTTTTGAGTAATGGTGTCATAGCGCACCCCAGCGACAAAGATTAAGTTGTCTAGTAATTGCACCTGATCTTGGATATAAACCCCCAGCCGCTTGGATGTAACATTGGTGTCCTGAAAGGGAGGGAGGTCTGCTCGAAGGGGTTTAGGGACTAAGTTGTAGTCTGGGCTAAAAATATTGATGGTAGATGGATTAAAAATATCAAAACCCGTGAGGACGCCATCATCCGTGCGGTTGAGGTCAACGCCTGCGGTGAGGGTGTGTTTAATAGAGGCAGTGGAAAATTTGCCCACCACGTTGGTGTATAGCGAATAGGAATTGGCGACTCCATCTTGGTCAGCATAGAAGCGGGTAACATCCGCACCATTTACAATGAAGGGTAGTGCGACGACGCTGTAGTCATAGGTATAGCGCAGGTAGCGGAAGCCGTTGCGGATCTTCCAGTTATCGTTAAACTCATGCTCAAAGGTATAGCCTAAGCTCAGGAAGTTAGTGGTAAGACTGTCATCAGGGTTGTTGATCGGCCGATTTCTGGGGATGGGGGCAACGCCAGTCCCAAATCGGGTAATGCCAAAATCTGCTGGGCCACTATTACGAATATATTCCAGAGAAAAATCGACCTTGGTGCGATCGCTAATTTTCCAGGTCAGGGATGGCGCAATGGCAAAGCGATCGGTAGGAGTATCAAACCCTCGAAAGTTATCTTCATGTTTATATAGGGCGCTCAATCGCGCTAATACCGTCCCATCTGCGGTCAAAGGGCCATTGAAATCAATGCGGGGCTGTACCCGATCTCGGTTGCCAGCCTGAAGTTCTAGCTCGTAAAACGGTTCTGGGAGGGGTTTCTTTAAGACCAAATTAAGGATGCCGCCTGGTTCAATCTGCCCGTACAAAATGGAGGATGGTCCTTTAAGAACCTCAATCTGCTCTAAATTGGCAACCTCTGGAATGCCTTGAAAACTGCCGTACTGTCGAAAGCCGTCTCTCAATAAAGGGAGACCGCTAAACCCAGTCCCAAAACCTCGAATCCCAATGTTGGTATCACGACCGCCATCGCTGCCGCCATAGCTAATGCCGCTCACGTTTTGGAGTGCTTCTTCTACGCTGATCGCCTGCTGATCCCGAATCACTTCTTTGGGAATAACCTGTACCGAAAAAGGCGTTTCTAGTATGGGCGTATCAGTTCCGGTTGCGGTGGAGGAACTGGGGACACGATAGCCTCGTTGTTGGCTACCCGTCACTACAACTTCTTCTTCTCCCTCTGCTGCATCGGCAACGGTAGCGCTTTGTTCAGACTTAATGCTCATGATCGGCAGGGTCGTTTCACCAACAGCCTGAATCTGAATGACAGAACCCTCAAGTTGATTGACCGTAACGCTTTTAATACCTGGTGCGGGGTTCTCTGCCCGAAAGCCCTGACCATTGGGCAGTGATAGGGTCGCGTTGGGAATTTCAGAAAAGAAAGTCGTACTGGTGCTGGTGCGCGCTTCGGGTTGAAGGGTTTCACCTTGAGCCATTTGCAAAATAACTTCAACCCCAGCCTCGGTTGGGTTGAGCCGTACCCCTGTAATGTTAATGGGGCGGGTGGGCTTAGCGCCTTGAGCGAGTAAGTCAACCACTTGGGTGCTGGGCGTTTCGGTGGCTTGGGTTGGCTGAGGCACCAATATAGATGCCGTTGCGGTAATGCATAATGCACCAAAAATCTGAGCCTTCTTCATAATGAGTTCTCACACTCCAAGTCAAATTTGTCAAAGCAATTTATCGAACACTAGTGTTTTGCAGGGGTTGAGCTTGGGCGATCGCCAGTTCTCGCTTTGCCCCGAGAGATCGCCGTCGTCGCCAGTTTGTTAAACCCGTCACAAATAAAAACGCAGGCATTAGACCCACAAATAAGTACAGAATTCGCGTGGGCAGACCGCCAAAGGTGCCAAAGTGAAAGTCAGCGACAGGGATAAGAAACTTCCACATGGGCGGCGTTTCTGTAACCTTATTGAGTTCTAAAACTTTGCCCGTTCGCCCATCTAGCGTGACCGTACTGAAATAAAACCGAGCATGATCTTGGGGCAGTCTTTTTGTGACCACCATCTTTTGTGCGTCTGGAAAAGACACATCCATTGTTGTGCCCTCTGGAATCGCAGCATCTGCCGTGCGAAGCAGGTCACTAATAGCGATCGCGCTCTGGAATGGGGGTGGTACTTCCGCCTCAGCAGCAGGGGGCGCGAGTAGAATATGTGCGCCTACAATAATCACCCCTGTAAACCCTGTAATCAGCAAAAAAAGATTAGAAACAAAGCCGCCAACATTATGCAGGTCAAAGCTAAGCAGCCAAATCGGCGCTTTCCAACGAACTCGCATACCGCTTGCCAATTTACGCCACCCCGTCCAAAGAATTAGTCCAGTGATGGACTGTGCGATGAAAATTAACCCGCTAAGGCCAACCAAGTAAAGCCCCAGCGTTCCGGCAAATAAATCGTGGTGAATGGCATAAAGGATGCTAATAATCGTTTGCTTACTTTGTCTCACCCCCAGAACCTTGCCTGTGTAGGGATCAATAAACACCTCGCTCAAAGTATCTGGCGTTGCTTTTAGGCCAAGCTGATAGGTGTCTTCTGGCGTTCGAGGAATCCGAAGTGATTCCAATCGACTATTCGGCAAGCGGCTTTGAGCAGATTGCAAAACTGCATCAATGGAAACGGAAGTGACTTGGGGCGTGACCTGCATAAGCTGAGGGTTGAGAGCGCGATCTAGCTCTTGGTGGAAGACAATGGCACTTCCTGTCAGGCCCATAATGACCAGCAATAGTCCTCCCAAAATGCCAACTAAGCCATGGAAGGTTAACAGTTGATTGCGAAATTTCATGGGGTAAAACTTTACTGAAATAAAACCTAAATACAGAGAGGGAACTTAGCCAAAATCTTATGAATTATCAATAAGATTGAATCGCTCATTTTCTAACAAACACTTATCTAACAAGCACCGCAGCAATTTATTTATAGCTAAAGACTTAAATACTTAAGAAAGTCTCACAATTAAATCTCATACAAATAGCAAAAGTAGATGCTTAGGTCAAAGCTTAGCGATCGCCATGTCTATGCATAATTTGTGAGCAATAGCATTAAGCTATTGCTCACAAATCGTGTTCACACGAGCTGTAAGCTTTTGGTTGGTCTAAGTTTTCGTACTAAACCCTGAGAGCAACCTATAGTTTTGCCCAGTCTTCCGGCAGCAGATTTGCTTGAATGATAAAGCTGCCTTTACCGTCAGGTGTCAGCACGTAGGCCATCCCCTGCGGATCTGGATAAATACCAGTTGCAGCCTCAAAAATGTCATCATGTCCAACAAGAACCGTATTTTTATCCCCTTTAGGCACTACGGTCAAAAGCGGCATAACGTTAGCTTTCATCTCTTGAACCTGAGTATCTGTGTAATCTTCAAAGGGTAAAAAGTTAAGCTTTGAGTTCTTTTGATGCTTGCCAAACGCTAAATCCGCCGTTTTCCAAGCGCGGCAATACTCACTCGTAATTACCTCACCCACTGGAATCTTTTTTGCAGTAAAAGCTGCACCAATGTCCTTAGACTGCTGGATGCCAACATCATTCAGCTTTCGCTGGGTTTCACAGTTCTCCAGCGTCATCTTGGGGTCGGCCTGGTCAGCATAGTCTTTTTCAGTCTGAGCATGGCGAAAGTAAATAACATGTCCTCCTTTCTGGAGAGCACCCAAGAGCGCCGAACCGCTCAATTTATCCTTAAACTCAGCATTTGCTTTTTCCCCGGCGCCAAGTGCATCGGCCTTGGCAGCTTCAGTCTCTTGTGCAACGGGCGTGCCTTGAAGGCTAGAATTTGCTGCGCCCCCAGTTGATGAGCTTTCGCCGCCGCAAGCAGCCATAACTGTAGCCAATCCAAGGGACAAGCCTAGAGTTGTAAACTGGAATATTTTTGTCATGGAAACTTATTCTCGAAAGTAAGATTACAAATTTTTAATGAGACTGAGATAGAGGTGGAATCATTCAAGCGCTTCTTAGGGGCGCTTGGTGGCGATCGCCAGTTTTGCTTCCTTTACCCGTCGCACCTGATCCATCACGGCAATCACTTTTCCATGACCAACCATTTCATCAGCATTGATGACCACTACCAAAGTGTTGGGGGGCTGCACCAACGCCCTCAATGCAGGCTCAAGTTGCGCTAACTGAATGCCCTTGCGGTTGAGTGCAATGGCTCCATCCGGCTTAACCGTCACCACGACCTTTGTTTTTTGCTGAACCTTTGCCGTCGCAGCCTTCGGTAAATTGACCGGAAGCCCCTCGGTTCGGGACAAAAACAAACTCGACATGATAAAAAACGTGAGGATGGCAAACACCACATCAATCATCGGCACAATGTTAATCTGAGCCGGAATATCGGGTTCATCGGGTAGACGCATACACCGCCCCCTGTTTGTCGTGATTGCGCCGATAAATCAGCTCCATCTGCCCGCCGTACTCTTGGATCAGCGCCATCTGCCGCTGGTATAAACCTCTAAAGATATTGGCAAAAACTAAAGTGGAAATTGCCACTATCAGACCAGCGGCTGTTGAAACCAGCGCTTCGCTGATGCCAGCAGAAACTCCGGCCCCGCTAGTGCCGCCAATATCACCAAGGTTGAGAGAAGAAAAGGAATTGATCAGCCCTAACACTGTTCCCAACAGCCCCAGCAGCGGTGAAAGCGCAATAATCGTGTCAAAAATGTTGCTAAAGCGCTTCAGGGAAGGAATCTCTGCTTGAGCCTCACTTTCAAGCGCCAATCGAAACTCCTCAGGATTTGGATCTTCTAGCTCTACCGCCGACAAAAAAATCCGTGCCATCGGCACATCGCGATACTGCTTGAGCTTTGCTGGCACCAGCGTTGGCTCAAGTCGATATAGCTTAATCACCTCTCGCAGCAGGCGCTGCTGACGGCTATAGATGCGATACCAAAATACCCCCCGCTCGATAATGAGGGCGATCGCCAATACTGAACAAATGAGCAGGGGCCACATCACCACCCCGCCCTGAGAAAACAACCTCCCCACAACATCGCTTGGGTTCATGCACGCGCTCCACTGTCTTAGAAACTTTTAATTCAGGCTATCCCTAGAGATTAGATTTAAGTGAGAACTAATGTCAAATAAAAATTTAAACTAAATCTTCCTGCATAACGCCTAGCGAGCAAAGATGAGGTTGGAATGCTACTGCAATCTAGTCTGGACACAGCTTTCAAGGCTAAGCATTAGGTTTTAACTTGACAAGCCCTACCCTCAGTTCCATTACAGATGCTTGACTTTATTGCTATTGAGTCTTATTTTTGAATCTAGATGAGAGCTAATTTCAATAAAATCCCCTGGCATGAGCCTATCCTTGACTTCATTGCAACAGCGAGAGGCTGAAACCAAAGCCCTCAAGAAATTTCTGGCCTTCAGTCTGGTCGGCTCTCTGGTGCTGCATGGCGCGGCGATCATCGCGCTGAGCCTCAATAATTTTTTATCGAGCCGTGTTCTGCCTGAAGAAGAAGAGCTGATTGAGTTGACGGTGGATGAGCCAGACCAAAAAGCTGACGGAACTGAGGGTGGCGGCGGCGGTGGTGGCAGTCCTCAATTTTCGCTGCTTAACCCCACTCCGTCAGAACCGGATGCAGTGGATACAACAACTTTTACGCCTCAGACGGTTGTTCAGGCTATTCCAAGCCCAGAACCTATACCTGTTCCAGAAGAGCCGGAGATTGTAGAAACACCCAAACCAACGCCATCTTCAACGCCAACGCCTGTCGCAACTCCCAAGCCAACGCCTGCTTCAACCCCTTTGCCATCACCTTCGCCTAAACCTTTGAGTCAAGCTTCGCCTCTTCCATCCCCGAAAACACCTACATCTAAAGCATCAGCATCTAAATCAAAAGCAGACGAAAAACTGGAAAAAGTTGCGAAGGATGGCGGAAAGGAGAGCAAGAGCGACAATAAGCCTGGAACAAACTTTGGTTCAGGAAGCGGGACTGGCAAAGGGATTGGATCGGACAGTGGATCTGGGATTGGGTCAGGTTCTGGGAACGGCATCGGCAGTAGTAAGGGAACCGGAACAGGGAAAGAAAGGGGCGATTCCAAGCCGACAGACCAGTCCGTAGCGATTCAATCTCCTCCGCCTAAAGCTATGGAGCAACCTGAGCGATCCGGCAAGAAAAAACCGAAGTGCGTCAAAAATTGCGGTCTGGATAAATATTTAGGGGCAGAAGGTTCAGCTCGGTTTGACTTTGAAGTAGATGCCAAAGGAAAAGTCACAAATGTACGGCTCAAACAGTCAAGCGGTAACGCTGAAGTAGATCGTAAGGCAGAAGAGGCGGTACGCAGGCGTAAATACGAAGCCTCAGACAGCGGCTTCAACGCTAAAATTCGCGTCACCTCTGAGCAAGAAGGTTCAAATTTTCAGCGCCAGCAGGCCGAGCGGCGACGGGAAGATGCAGCCTTTCAAGCCGAGCAAAATCGTCGTGCGGCGGAACAGGCGCAGATTGAGCAAGAGCGTGCTCAACGTCAGGCAGAACAAGCGCCACGCCCTGACATCAGAGATGTCCCGCCAGAACCTGTCACCAAAACAGCACCTATCGAACCTGCGCCTGCTTACGAACCACCACCAGAACCAATTGCACCCCCTCTCCCACCACCAGAACCTGCTTACGAACCACCGCCAGAAACTATCTATGAACCACCGATACCTGCTCCAGAACCTGCTCCCGCTCCGCCATAAAATACTCAAAAAGTGAAGATGCAAACACTAATAATCTCAACCACTCTCCGCCTTCTTCTTTTTCCCATCAGTAACATGACTTCGGGTTAAACAAAAGCGAGCAAGAACCCATTGATGTTGAGAGTGGGCTTTTTAGACTGATGACAATAGGCAGACAGCCCTCACACAACATTTACCAAACAACTATACTTCAGACGGTTATTAACTGAGCTTTCTTAAGAGACTGAAAACGTAGAGTGAGTAACGATTTCAGTTCTTTTTCATGGATAATGTGAGCATTCTCAATACAGTTGGAGATGGCTGTCTGAAACCTAGCAAAATCCTC
>JANPLU010000059.1:0-23539 GCA_031422435.1 Acaryochloridaceae cyanobacterium VAR_48_metabat_390 | reverse complement strand
CAATACTGTTCGGTTAAGCCCATAGCAGCGTAAATTAGCAATTGTCGTCAGATAAACCTATGTGCCTGTGCAACTCAAAGAATTGAGCTTAACTTCCCCAAAGATTAGTCCTGAAGAGATTCTTCAAGCGATTAGCGTTGCCATACCAAGTGAGAGCATTGCAAGTGCAATTGAGAGTACTCAAAGCGAACGCCAACGGAATCGAAAGCTACCGACCCACTTGGTGGTCGCGCTCATCATTGCAATGAGCCTGTGGTCAAAGGACTCAATCGAAGATGTGCTTGCGAATTTAGTGCATGGTGTGAGTTCCCAATGGGTTCGTTTAAGTCAACGCTGGAAAAAGCCGAGCAAATCATCGATCAGTGAAGCCCGCCAGCAGATTGGCCCTCAGGTGATGAGTCAGTTATTCCATTTAGTTGCGCGCCCATTGGCAACCGAGCAGACCCCTGGCGCATTCCTCAATGGTTTGCGTCTAATGGCAGTGGATGGAACGGCTTTTGACCTACCGGATACAGATGAGAATGCACGGGTGTTTGGATATCCCGGTAGAAGAGCCGGAACAGAAGCATCTTTTCCCAAAGCGCGACTCGTATTGCTGGTAGAAGCGGGAACCCATTTAATCACGGATGCCTTATCAAGCCCTTACCGAATGGGAGAGAGAAGAAAAGCTTTGAAGCTACTGGGTTCTGTGGAACCAGGCATGTTGCTGATGTGGGATAGAGGACTACATTCGTTCAAAATGGTCAAGGGAACTCAAGAGCAAGGCAGTCACTTTTTGGGCAGAGTCCCTAAAAATGTGAAGTTTGAGGTCGTGAAAAGCTTTGAAGATGGCTCTTTTCTGAGTTGGATAGCGCCAGACCGTAAATCGAAGAAAAAGGGAGCCGAGCGGATACCCATTCGAGTGATTGAATACACTATCGAAGAGAAAGGGGTCGAACAAACCTACCGATTAATCACGGATTTAATGGACATCACTGTTTTTGGGGCGTTGTTGCTGGCTCAGGAATATCATCAAAGGTGGGAGGTTGAAAATACACTCGACGAGTTTAAGACCCACCTCAATGGCCGTAAAACACCCATCCGGTCTAAATACCCGCGTGGAGTAGTTCAAGAAATCTATGGCTGGCTGTTAGGGCACTGGGCGGTACGCTCTTTGATGTTTCAAGCGGCGCAGCAGCAAGGCTTATCACCGTTGCAATTAGGATTTACAGGAACACTCAGGGTGGTGCGCCGAGCGATGGCACAATTTCAGCAATCAACTCCAGGGGAAATACCCCTTTTTTAAGCTGGTTGGTAGCAGAGATTTTAGACTGCAAGATTCCGGCAAGGCAGGGTAGAAGTAATCCAAGAGTCGTTAAGAAAACAAGAGCGAAGTTTCCAGCAAGGAAGAGAATCCATAGAGGAAGTAGTTATAAGGCTGAAAAACGCACTTTCGCTATTCACAGCACAGCATAAGGCTTAACCGAACAGTATTGGGACACGCTCTTAATATCAACCTTCAGCGCCAAACTGCAAGTCGCCAGGATGATCTACTGACTATGAGTTGGCGCTATCGCTCTCCAGAACGAGGGATTGATGGCAACTATTTATGGGATGCGAGGGTTGGCTATGGGGTCGGCTCTCAAGGATCTGGCCTCCTAGCGTCCCTACAAACAGCTATTATTCCGAGTTTGCTGCTGCGGGTTAGCTATGAAGGCATTTCCACCCTTTCCAACGAAGCAGCCTTTAGAATCGAGCTTGTGTCTAGCCTCAACTTTCAGAGTGGTATCTATGCAGGCGATCGCAGGGCAGATTATTTCCGCACCCAAGGCGGTATTTTGTTCAAAGCTTTCCTTGATAAAAATGGAGATGGAATCCGCAATGCCAATGAAGATTTTTATACAGAACCAAATCTCTATACCCTTAACAACAAATCGTTAAATCAACTGCGGGCAGATATTCAATCGACTCGAATTGCCGTTCGGTTAACGCCAGGTGTTTATCGACTAGACCTAGACCCCTCCGGATTTCCCCCCGACTGGCAAACGACAGAAGATGCCGCAGTAGAAGTTGCCGCAGGAAACTACACCTCCGTTCCAGTCGCACTGATACCCTCCTATGTCGTTTCTGGAACCGTTACGAATGCTAAAGGCGAACCCATGATTGGTGCTAGTATCGTTGCAATCTCAAAAAAACAGTCTGGCAAACAACATTTTTCTGTCACAAATGATGCAGGATTTTATTATCTCGAACGTCTAGAGGCTGGTACCTATACTTTGCAAATCAATGGATATTCTTCAGAGTTAGAGAGTCTGGAAATAAAGCTAGATAGCAATCGAACTCAAGAATTGAACTTGAAGTCCTCCCAAAACTAGATTTCCTGAAAGACTAAAAAGAGTCCTAACTTAAGGCGGGACAGCCTCTACCGAAAGGATTTGGACTTTCAGTCGATAAAGTCGGTTTTACAGCCATTTCAGTTAGGCAATCGGTGCCCAAAAGTGCTCCACTTTAAGCTGCCTCCTGACATAACCTGCTAAGCAAAAGGTATATTAGCCCTAGAGAATGTGTAAGAGTGAGCCACATCCATGACCATGACCGATAAATTTATCTCTCATAGCGAGATACAGCAGTGGGGTATTGCGATCCTTTTCTTTATCGCCGCCTTTGTGTTGGCAAGCCTGATTGAATACTGGATTCATCGGCTCATGCACGTCTCTGCTCGCATTGGCGCAAAACACCGCGACCACCATCGCCGCAACGAAGGGCAAGGCGTTGTGTGGGAGTTTCGAGACTACGTGCTAGGCAGCTTAATTTTACTGCCCATCATGTTTTTCGTTTCTTGGCCTGCGGGGTGGGGCTGGTTTTTAGGCGGCATAGGGTTTGCGGCCTTTTCGGCTTATGCCCATCAGCTCCAGCATGAGAACCCCATCAAGTGCTTCTGGATGAAGATGCCAGTTCACTACGTCCACCATAAATACGGCATGTGGAATCATAACTTTGGCCTTGCTGTGGACTGGTGGGATCGCGTGTTTGGAACCTATAAGGCCGTCGATTGGCTGACCCCAGACGAACTCAATCGGCCTCAGCTTGGCTATGCCCAGTTGCGATGGTGGTAACGTTGACGAACGCAATTAAGGCCATTTATACCGATGGAGCCTGCTCCGGCAATCCTGGACCTGGCGGCTGGGGCGTAGTCATTCAGTTTACGGATGGCTCCCAACATGAATTAGGCGGTCATGCCCCCCAAAGTACCAACAATCGCATGGAGCTTCAGGCTTCGATTGAGGCGCTTAAGGCGCTTAAAACCCTGCCCCTTGCTGCGCCAGAAGCCTCGCTCCATACTGATAGCGAGTACGTCAAAAACGGCATTACAAAGTGGATGACAAGCTGGAAAAAACGCGGCTGGAAGACGGCTCAGGGCAAGCCCGTCTTAAACCAAGATCTTTGGGAAGCTTTAGATGCGCTGAACTCCAATCAAATTCAATGGCACTACGTCCGCGCCCATGTGGGGCACCCTGGCAACGAACGCGCCGATGCGATCGCCCGTGCCTTTTCTCTGCGTCAACCGTTCTCTCTCAGGCAGCTTGATACCCCCATGCCAGAACCCACCGATACGCCCCAAACCTCCTTAGATCTGAGCAGCGGCGACAGTAAATCCTTAGACCTACGGGCGCAGCACCTGCGGGATTTGCTAGAGATTTTGGAACTGGCGGATGCGATCGCCACCCAGGGCTACCTCATCACCAGCGCTGAGCTTGCCGACCTCATGGATATTCACGCCAGCGCTGTCACCAGCCGAGGGGATCAGTGGGTCTGGCGCAACTGGGACATCTCACGGGCGCGACGAGAAGGCAATCAAATTCTGTGGCAGCTTAAGCGAGTGGGCGCTTCCGCTTAGGCAATATGCCCACCGACAGGAATACGCTACCCTAAAGCTAAGCGCAGATTGGATTTGACCATGTATCAAATTGATCCCCTCAGCCCCACTCAAGCAGGCTTGCCAACCATGTATGATCTTCCCAGTGAAGATCCAAACGAACCTGGTTTGCCTGACGAATTTCATGCCTTTCAGCCGCAGTTTTTGCGAGAAACCTTTCAGTCAAGCGTTTACGCGCCCGACGAAACGTTTATTGGCACAGATATCAACCTTTATTACGACGTTCGGCATACGCAGTGGCATAAGCGCCCAGATTGGTTTGCCGTCCTGGGTATCCCCCGCGCTGCTCAGCAAACAGACCTGCGGTGGAGCTATGTCGTGTGGCAAGAAGGCGTTAACCCCTTCATCGTCGTCGAGCTGCTTTCCCCTGGCACAGAATCTGAAGATCTTGGCCAAACTCTACGAGAAATCAATCAGCCCCCCACCAAGTGGGAAGTGTACGAGCGGATTCTACGGGTTCCCTACTACGTCATTTTTGACCGATACACCCATCGACTCCGCGCCTTTCAGTTAGTTGCTACCCGCTATACAGAACTAGATCTACCCGATCAAAAGCTGTGGCTAGAAGACGCACAGCTAGGGTTAGGCGTATGGGAAGGGTTCTACGCCGATGCCCAGGGAAGTTGGCTGCGCTGCTACGATGCCGCAGGCAACTGGATTCCTACCCTTGCAGAAGCCGCCAACCAAGAACGCCAGAAAGCTGATCAAGCGCAGCAGCAGATTGATCAAGCACAGCAAAAAGCTGACCAAGCGCAGCAGAGAGCCGAGCGCTTGGCGGCTCAACTGCGGGCGCTTGGCGTTGAGCCAGACTCTTTGTAGCGCTATCTAGCCTTCTTTGCCAAGAATGCGATCTTTGATTTGGTCATATTCTTGCAGTAGCTCACTGCGCGTATTGGCGTACAGCATGTATCGCACCACAAACCAGCCCGTAAAGCCTAGCCCCACCAGTTCAAAAGTAGGGGCAAATAAAGGAATGGCATTGAGACGGGCTAAAACGCCATCAGCAACCGCAATGCCCAAGCCTGCCACTAAAATTAGCCCTACGGTAGTGAGGGGCTTGCGATACTCACCAAAAACGTTGCCAAAATAGTCTGGAAAAACCACCAGAAACTGAAGTGCTTTTTCGAGCTGTTCTTGCCATTCGGCGGTTTCAAATGTTTGATCTGGGCTTTCAATCTTAAGCAAGGTGCCAGGCGTGTCTGCATTGACGTCTAACGCGGTCGGAGTGCTGACGTCTGTTGCAGTGTCTTCTGCCGTTTTGAGGATGGGTTCAAGTTCGGTATTCATAATTGCACTCTGATAGTTGTCTTTAGGGAGGAAATGCTTCATGCGTTAAAGCAAGAACCTTGATATAGCTCAAGAGCGTAGCAGCACTCTACTTTTAATCTCAAGCGTTTGGGCAAAGTTTTTGTCAAGTTCTTTGTACTGTACCGTATGACTGCAGAACATTGATTTGCCAAATTCTAGAAAGAATGGCTCCGCTTTGTCCACCCGATGAGAGATTTATCGAACGAAAGGGGCAAAGGATTGGGCGGTAAAAAGACCTAATAAAAAGTTTAAAGTCATGGTAGTAGAGTTAAAACACGCTAAACCGCTAAACCGCAATGTAATGAACGTTTTAATGGTTCGTCATGCAGAATCGTTGGGTAACCGAGAATACCGCATTCAGGGACGGGTTGACTATGCGCTGTCAGATCAAGGCATAGAGCAGGCTCACGCCTTAGGTCAGTCATTAGCAGAGAATGCTTGGAAACCCACCCACATCTATACCAGCAGCCTTCAAAGAGCCGTACATACTGCCGACATCTTACGAGAGTACTGGGCAAAGCGTGAGGTTACGGCATCCGTCATGCTTTACCCTGATTTACAAGAGATTAAAAATGGCGTTTTGGAAGGATTGACCTGGACTGAGGTTCAAGAGCAATACCCCGATCTCAGTGCGGCACTAATGGCTTCTTCAGACTGGATTCCGATTCCAGGGGCAGAAAGTTTGAAGGCGGCTCGAGATCGCGCTCAGCAGTTTATCCAGACCATGACAATCCAGCATCAAAATGAAGATCGGCTCTGGGTGATTACTCACGGTGGTTTTTTGCAGTATTTAATCGCGGCTATTTTGGGGAGCGATCGCACCTGGGGTCTTTCTATTCCACCCACAGCAGTGTTTGAGTTTGAGCTAGATCTTAATCGCTGGAATACCGCCGACCAAAACCGATACAACGCGCTATTGTGGAAAATCTACCGCTTTAATGATGTGACTCATCTCAAAATGGAGCTTTGAATTCGGTTGTTTCAGCATTATGTCCAGCAACACGCGCGTAGGAAGGGTTGGGATATCATAGGAATCTATCATTCTCATTCCAATGCTGCTGTGGTTCCCTCTCAGTGGGATCGTGCAGGGGCATGGCCTCAACTATACCAATGTGATTGTTGGGGTTGAGAATGGCATCGCTTGCGATCTTCAGAGCTGGTGCTTAGATATACACCATGAGTTTTTACCTGAGAGGCTTATGGTTTCTGACATAACTCTCCCTCAAGTTATGCCAAACCTCGAAGATGCCCTTGAGAACTAAAAACTTTGCACAAGGACAAATGACAATGCTCAATCCAAATCTGGATGAGATCCAGCTTACAAAAGACGATTACGAGCGGTATTCCCGCCACTTGATTTTGCCGGAGGTTGGTCTAGAGGGTCAAAAAAGACTGAAGGCCGCGAGCATTCTCTGTGTCGGAACGGGGGGATTAGGGTCGCCGCTGCTGCTGTATTTAGCGGCAGCAGGGGTGGGTCGCCTGGGGATCGTAGATTTTGACGTGGTGGACTTCTCCAATCTCCAGCGTCAGGTGATTCACGGTACCTCCTGGGTGGGCAAGCCCAAAATTGAGTCGGCGAAAAACCGGATTTTAGAGATTAACCCCTACTGTCAGGTAGATCTTTACGAAACGCAGTTCACGTCTCAAAATGCCCTTAGCATTGCGGAACCCTACGACATCATCATTGATGGAACCGATAACTTTCCAACGCGCTACCTGGTCAACGACACCTGTGTGCTGCTCAATAAGCCCAATGTGTACGGCTCTATCTTTCGGTTTGAAGGGCAGGCGACGGTCTTTAACTATGAAGGTGGTCCCAACTACCGTGACCTCTATCCAGAGCCACCCCCCCCTGGATTAGTGCCCTCCTGCGCGGAAGGCGGCGTACTGGGGATTCTCCCTGGCATTATTGGGGTAATCCAGGCAACGGAAGCCATCAAAATTATTTTGGGTCAGGGCACAACCCTTAGCGGACGGCTGCTGCTGTTTAATGCCCTGGATATGAAGTTTAGGGAGCTAAAGCTGCGCCCGAATCCCGTTCGCCCCGTGATTGAAAAGCTGATTGACTACGAAATGTTCTGCGGCATCCCTCAGGCCAAGGCGGAGGAAGCGGAGCAGCAGGCGGCTATCCCTGAGATGACGGTGACGGCGCTAAAGCAGTTGCTTGACAGCGGCGCCGATGACGTCGTGCTGCTGGATGTACGGAACCCGAATGAGTACGAAATTGCTCAGATCCCTGGCTCGGTGCTGGTGCCTTTGCCCGATATCGAAAATGGGCAGGGCGTAGAGAAGGTGCGATCGCTCCTCAATGGTCATCGGCTCATCGTCCACTGCAAATTGGGCGGACGCTCGATGAAGGCGCTGGGCATTCTCAAGGGCGCTGGGATTGACGGAACAAATGTCAAAGGCGGCATCCAAGCCTGGAGCCGTGAAGTGGACGCATCGGTACCGGAGTATTAAAGTTCGCTTGCACTTGTTCTTTAGAGAGCGAGAGCTTAACGGTATGGAGGGGCTGTGTTGGGGTTAAGCCTTCACGGCCCCTCCACGGGTCTTAAGCGCGTTGATATATGGAAAGTCTGCGATCGCATTCTTTGAAAATGGACATGGGCGCGATCGCCACTATCAGAAAGCCGCTCGCAGAAAGATGAATTAGGCTTCTGTGGGGCTAAAGTCACGCAGCATTTTACGTAACTCCATCCCGTGTAGCTCCTCTTGCCCAATCATGCCGCGCACATATTCTTCTAGATAAACGCTGGCATCCGTGACGACATCTAATAAATCTTTGTATAAATTGAGTGCGGACTTTTCATGATTGAGGCTTTCGAGCAAAATGTCATAGATTGAGTGCTTAAAGGTCTCCTCGAGGGGCGCAACTCGCAAGGACGGGTGTCCGTCTAGTCCTGTGATAATCTCTCCAGCCTGCTGAGCATGGAGCAGAGATTCACTAGCCTGAGCCTTCAAAAACTGCACAATAGGAATACGGTTAGGACCTGTCACCATCAAAGAGTAGTGCGTGTAGCGAACCACCCCAGCCAGTTCCGCTTCCATGATGGCATTGAGTAGATGGATGGTTTTATCTTGATCTAGGTCTTTCATCGTTTCAGTTCAGCGGATTGTTTAAGGTTTAGATAAGTCTTTCAGACTGCTTACTTAATGTAGCTGGGATGAAGATTTCTTGGTACTAAATATACGGTTTTGGGAAAGGGGGAAGATCACTCGTCCGGTCAGGCTTTGGAAATAGATTCCACCCACCGTGATTAAAAACACACCATAGCTAAGCGCCTGAACGAAGTAAAGTCGCTGTGTATAGCCGAACAGCGCACTCAAAATAACGCCTGGAAAACGTTCGTCTGGCAGCACTTTGCTGGCGTTCCAAATCATGGGGCCTAGAATGCAGTTGCGGTCTTGGGGTTTGGCAAACCGCTCATAGAAAAAGCAGAGCGACTGGGATTTACGGTCAAGTTGTGCCAAGGTATTGACTGCTGTGTCAAAGTGTCCAAGAGCAGTCACCACTAAGCCGGCCACAATCAGCAGCAGCAGCGCCCCCATGACCATGAAGAACTTTTGCAGATTTAGCTTAATACCCCACTTAAAAATCAGTGCGCCAATGGCGATCGCCGCTGTTAACCCAGCCAGTACGCCGATGGCAGGCGCAAAGCCCTGCTGAAATTTTGCGGCGATAAATAGTACCGTTTCAAAGCCTTCTCGCAGAATTGCGAAGAACACTAAGGCAAAAATACCCCAGCCTGCCTTAGCTTTATGACTTAACACAGAGCCAATGGCACCTTCTACGTTCTGCTTCATCAGTCGCGCATTGCGCGTCATCCAAATCAGCATCCAGCTTAAGAAGGCGATCGCAATCAGGCTAAATACTCCTTCTAACAGTGGCTCAAACACGGGGGCATACTGCTGGTTGCTGGTGCTTAGACTCTGAAGCATCCAGCCAAAAATTACCCCGACAAAGCCACTGGCGGCTAAACCCGTACCAATACCGCCATACACCCAAGGTTTTAAGTAACTCTGCTTTGCTTTTTTGAGATACGCCAACACAATACCAACCACTAGGGCAGCTTCAACACCCTCACGGAGGGTAATCACAAACGTGGGTAAGGCAGCGCTAAAATCCATGACGGCGTGAGTTTAAGAGGGTACGGTTTAAGCTCAAAACCCCTCAAGGAGGGAAATATAGGAATAGCAGCGATAGAAAAAATGTTTTGAGTCAATTCTTAAGAAGGTCTGACTGATTTTCCGGTATTCATCTCAATATCTTTAATTAACTTAGACACTGCATCCGGCATTTTTACAGGTTTAGCAGGAGGAAGGGGAGAAGGCCAGGCCTTAGTCAGGTCTGCCATTGCCGATGTGATGGCCTTATGGGAGTCAGGACTATCTTTTTGCATGGCAGGCGCAATGCCCTTATAAAGATCGTTTGCGTAAGCGACAAACCCACGGGAATCTTGGTATTCAATGGCTTGCGAAATTTTGCCATCGGCGATCGCCGCACTATATTCTGAGTTTGCAGTGTCTAACAAGCCGTTGATAACCTGCAACACAAACTTGGGATCTTTACGCTGTGTGTCAGGGAGATTGGCGATCGCGCCTTCTACCGATTGAACGGAGATTTTAAACTCGGTATCAACCTTAGCTGTGTCCTTTGCGCCAGCCTTGATCAAATCTTGTAGCGCAATGAGAGAGGTCTTAAACTCCCTAACCTTACGCTCATTGAGCTGATCTTCAACATCCGCATAAATTTCTTCCACAGGGTGTCCAATATGAGGCTCTGCCTGATCGGGTTTTTTAAGATCGAGTAGTTCCTTTGCAACCAGCAGGTGCCCCTTCATCAGACCTAGCTTAGTCATGTAGTCTACGTCCTTGGCTTCCCCCGTCAGCTCGATATCCTCAATGGTCACCATGTCCTTAACTTGGTCAAACTGTGCTTGAGTGATAACTTTTTTAGCGACTAATTCGTCGGTTTTGCCGTAGGGTCGGCTGGCCTGAATTTTATTAGATAGGCCAGGTACAGCAAGCTTCGCTTCAAGTTTATCTAGCTCAGATAAAATAGCGCCGTTAATATTGATTTGCTTTTTACCTGTCATGCCATGATTCATGCCTGAACTCATAGCGGTCGCAGAGGCGTTGGGAGAAACCGAAGCGCTCGGAGAATCTTGGGTTTCGCCACACGCAGTCAAGACTGACAGACCCACGGCTGACACCAACAAACTTAAGACGCGAAGGTTAAACATGGAAAACTTTCCCGAGGTTTTTGATAAGAGTAGAAATTAACTAAAGCCTAGACATCTTAGTCTTACTAAGAATAGTTTGCATCTATGCCGCTTCATCATCTTTCTCCATATAGGAAAAAATGTCAATAAGTCTCGGGCAAATGTGGGTATGGCCTGGTGCAAAAGCGCTGAGCTGACGTTAGGTTTTGGTGCTGTCTATGACTTCAAATAGCCCCATGCAGCCTGCTTCGGCGATCGCATCTTGGTGAGGATGAAACATATACTTGCCGGGATAGCGGTAGCTAAACTCCAAAATGTGCCGCTCTGCGGTTCCCATGGTGATGACGTCCGTTTCTTCACTGGGCTGAAGCGATCGCCCCGTTCGATTCACCTTAAACATGTTGGCATGTAGATGGAACGTCACAGCAGCATCCAGCTCAATCATATTCAGCACATACAGACGGATCAGCTGATTTTGCTGAATTTGAATCGGGTGGTGCATGTAGTAATGGGGCAGGCCGTTGAAGGCATACAGCTCATTTTTTTTGTCATCGTTCACGTCATAGCCCGCCATAATCAGCAGCATTTCATCCGCAGGAGGACGCGGTTCTGGCGGATCGATAATAAACATGCCATACAGTCCTTTCCCGACGTGGCGCGTCACTGGCACAACGTGGCAATGGTACAAATGCACCCCGTAAGGTTCGGCATCAAACTCATAGATCATGACGCTGCCGTTACGAATGGGCTTAACGCCATCCACTTCTGAGCGATGCACCCCATGAAAATGAAGCGAGTGAGAATGTCCCGCGCGATTGTAAAAAATGACGCGGATTTTATCGCCTTCTGTTGCCCGAAATGTGGGTCCTGGAACTCGTCCATTTAGATTCCAGGTGATAAAAGAATGAGCGTTATCAAGCTTAATCGTAGAAGTCTGCGCTTCAACCCGAAACTCGCGTACGGTTTGCCCATTCTCTTGGGTGACGGTACCATAATCAAAATCCCGCAGCATTGTGAGCGGCGTTGGGGCTTGTCCGGTGGACATCTTGAGGTGGGCAGATGAGGGTGCCAGGACGGGCGACTGTGACTTAATTTTTCCCAGTTGACTGAGAGCAGTGAGGGTTCCGGCTCCTCCAACCCCAGCCAATAATCCCCATTTCAAAAGCCGACGACGACTGAATGCGAGCTTCTCTGGCTCTACTGAGTTTGACATGATGAGCGAGATGATGAACTCACAGGTGAGGAACGTACAATGATTGAAACGATGTCTTACTCCCTAGAAGTATAAAGGGTTTTTATAAATTAAGAATTATTCCTATTAATTCAGAAAAAGAGCCTTTAGTGACGCCCTTTAAAGCAATACCGCAGGGGGATAACATCCCCCTGCGGTATTGCTTAAGCCTAGATTGAGCTTACTTAAGCTCTGCTACAGGTTGAAAAATACTTTGATAACGCAGTAGGTAAGCCTGTTTTAGGATCTGTTGAACCACTAAATTGAGCCTTCACTAAAATGCCGATTGCCTGTCCTTGAGTATGTTGAATCTGCATATTTTTTAGGGAACACTGGCACATCTGCTGGGCTTCAATCGCTGACTTACCCTTGCTCTGAAGCTTCTCTGAACAGCCAGAGGTGTAGCGACTGGTGAGCGTGGGGCTATAGGTATAGGCCATCTCAAACGAAGGATTAGGGTTAAACTGTGCCGCAGAAACCGCCCACAGTGGGGCAAAAGTGGCAGCCCCTGCTAATCCAGCAGTCAGCAATACACCAGACATTCGTAAAAGTGGGTTGACCATAATAAGCTCCTAGGATGTAGAACGACAGCAGTGATTTCGCTTGGCTTAACTATCTCTAGAATAGGCCTAAACATTAGATCAAACCTATGATAGCGGTCACGATAGCTTGTGATTTGCGTCATAGGCTTAAAAAATAAGAATTACTCCTTTTTAAACCGCGTTACAGATTTTTAGAGCCAGCGTAAAGTCCAAGTGACGAAGAATGAGATTCACAAGTTTCCAGCGCTGCAAAATAAATACAGGGCAGCGTCAAGTAGGACTGATAGAATAGGCAAGCCGAACCTTGTCAACTAAATCTGTCATGCAACCTCGCCGCATCGCCCGTGAATTAGCGCTACTGAGCGCCAGTCAAATGCCTGCCAATGCCGAAAAGCTGTCTCAGCAGGAGCTACAGTCTTTTATCTTGGCTGCGGTGCGGACTTTAGTGGGGGAAGTCAAAGATGCCCTCGAAGCCGCTTCCCTGGAGGTCAAAAGAAGTAGCGATCGCCTCGACAAAAGCAAAATCTTCTCGGCAGATATTCAAAGCGCCCAGGCCATGCTTACCGATGCCCTGGAACTAGCCCAGACCGCAATTAATCGACTGGGAACCGCCGTTGACCTGCCTGAGCTGATTCAGATTGCCAATCAGCATGTGGTTCAAGACTACGCGATGTCGATGGTGCAGACCCTCAATGAGCGTGCCCAAGAAATTGATCAAATTTTAGAGGCTTCCCTGGTCGATTGGCAGCTCACGCGGGTTGCCCAAATTGACCGCATTATCTTAAAAATTGCCGTGGCAGAAATCCACTTTCTGGATGTGCCTGAGCGGGTTGCCATTAACGAAGCCGTTGAGCTGGCAAAGCGCTACAGCACCGAAGATGGACATAAGTTTGTGAATGGGGTGTTGCGTCGCGTCAGCCGTCAGTTGGCAGGACTACCCCAGCTAACAGAGTAGCCATGCAGACCTACGACTTGCGTTCAGTCACTTCAGTACGGCAAAAACTCTAAACCCGCTTACTGGCTAGCACCTTGATTTTGGTCACCAGGGTCTTTCTAAGCTTGTCATAGTCCGTTGGGGTGCCCGTTGTCGGCTTTGGGAAAAAATCCAGTGCCCCAGCCTTCATCAGCTCGTAGATATTTTCTACGTCCGAAGGATGCACCGCATTGCTAATCACCAGCACTGGACGCGGCGCATGATTCATCACCTGCTTCGTAAACTCTAGCCCGTCCATTCCTGGCATTTGCAGGTCAGTACAGATCACGTCGGGCTGTGTACGAGAAATCACGCTGAGGGCTTCCTTTCCGTCACGAGCAGTGCCCACAACATCCACTTCTGGCGATTCATTCAGCAGCCGCTCTAAAATTTGTAGCGCAACAGCTGAATCTTCGACGAGAACAACTTTAATAGGGGCTTTGGTTAACATGATGCAATGAGTCTCCTAAGGGTGTTTAAAAGCAAACTTTGATCAAAATCACCTTTGGTGATGTAGGCATTGGCTCCCGCATCGGCTCCTCTGCGCTGGTCTTCTGCCTGGGCTAGAGTGGTGACTAAAACAATGGGTAGCTTGTCGTACGCCGCGCATTCTCGAACTTGACGGGTAAGCTCTAACCCCGTCAGGTTGGGCATTTCTACATCCGAAACCATTGCGTCAAAGGTGCTGGTCTGAAGTTTATCAAACCCGTCTAGACCATCCACCGCTGCGGTAACTTCATAGCCTGCTCCTTCTAAAATCCGCTTCATCTGGGTGCGGATGGGTATGGAGTCTTCGACCAGCAGGATCTTTGGCGCTCTATGCACTGACTCTGCACTGCTGTGGATACCCGTGGGGAGCAGCCCTGCCCCGACAGACTTAAATAAATCCTGAGGGCTGAGTACCATACAGACTTCGCCGCTGGCTAAAATGCTGGCTCCAGCAATATTGCGGATGTGGGAGAGGAGTTTACTATGGGGTTTGACCACAATCTGCTGCTGATCGAGCAGCGCATCTACCAGTACGCCAAGGTAGTTAGCACCCTGGCGGAGGATGACGCAGGGAATAAGTTTAGCTTGGGTATAGATGGCTCGGGGCGACAGGGGTGAGTCCATCGGCAGGTCGAGGAGGTCGGACAGCCACGCCACCGAGACGGGTTTACCCTGCCACTGAATGGTAAGGCTACCTTCCAAAGAAAAAATGGCTTCACGAGGAACCATCTGAAGGGTTTCGATGGCTTCTAGGGAAAGGGCATAAGGGGTTTGGTGAACTGCCACAATGAGAGCCTGAGTTGAGGCCAGGTTGGTACTCAGGGTGAGGCAGAAGGTGCAGCCCTGACCAGGGACAGACTCAACCTGAACTTCACCTTTAAGGCGTTCTACGTTGGCACGCACCACGTCTAGACCCATCCCACGGCCCGAAATTTCGGTAACGGTGTCACGAGTGGAGAATCCAGGGGCAAAAATGAGCGCCTGAATTTGTGCAGAGGACATGTGCGTCAGTTCGGCCTCAGTATGAAGTCCTCGGCGGATCGCCGTTTTGCGAATAGCGTTTAGGTCTAAGCCGCGACCGTCATCACTAATTTCGAGGCAGATCTGGCTCCCCCGCTGAACGCCTCGTAACCGCAGTGTGGCGGCTTCAGCTTTATGGGCTGCTCGTCGCTCTAAAGGCGTTTCAAGGCCGTGATCGATCGCATTTCGCAGCAGGTGGGTGAGGGGATCTTTGATGGTTTCGAGAATACGTTTATCCGCTAGCAGGTTGTCTCCCTCAATCACAAAGTTGATGATTTTAGCCTGCTGTTGCCCTAGGTCACGCACCATCCGAGGAAACAGATTGAAGATGCTGGAGAGCGGCAGCATTCTGAGGTTGCGAATGCCGTTTTCTAGCTCGTAGGCGACGGTTTCGAGGCGAGCCGTATCGTCGGCAGTGGTGCTTTGGAGCTGCTGAAGCCGCTGACCCATGTGGGCTAGGCGTTGGGTTGTCTGCTGATAAAACGGTTGGGAAGTGGTTGTCTCCTTTGCCTCCAAAGCCTGGGTACCTATCTCTCGGTTCCAGTCTTCCCACAGGCTGACCAGTTCGGCAAGGTCTTCTAGACGGTAGGCGATTTGTCGCTTGGTTACGGCGAGTTCATCGGCCTGGGTCATGAGGGTGTCAAGTTTAGCCGACTCGACGCGAAGGGTGTCGAGCTGAAAGGTTTCTGCTGGTAGGGGTTCTGGCTGCAAGGCGTTTTCAATCAGCAGGGGTTTAGCTTCAGGCTCTGAGGGTAGAAGATCCTGCCGGAAGTGGACGAGGGCTGCTGGCTCACCATAACTTGCCCCTGGATTCGACGATTCCGGAATCGAAAACAGTTCCTCTAGGTCGGCTAGGCTCTCCTCCAAAGTGGGGTCTAGGGCGAGGGGAAATGCCGTTTCCATCGGTGCAGTAGAGGCTTCTTCCTCAGCGCCCATGAGCAGCGCCATGATATGAAAGGTGCTGATACCGGAGGGTTCTCCGGTGGTAGCTTCTTTAGCAATTTTGCGGACGGCATCTAGCCCTTTGTAGAGGCGATCGCAAAGCTGAGGGGTAACGGGCTGCTGTCCGGCATTCACGGCGCTCAGTACGTCTTCCATCTGATGCACAATGGCTTCAGCCTCCTGCACTCCCAACATTCGGGAATCTCCCTTAAGAGAATGGGTGCCGCGCAGCAAAGCATTCAGGGGGCTGGGGTCATGGGGGAATTTTTCGAGCTGAATCAGACCCAATTCAATGGTGTCAATATGTTCTGTGCTGGAAACTTTGTAAAGCGTCCGCAGTTCTTCATCTTCAATGAACATGGCTTCCGTTCATCATGGGTAATGGGATAAAAACGTGGGGAGACTGCTGTTGCCGAGGCTAAACAGTCTAAAAGTCTGGGGTTCTAGACCATTGCCTTGAGCTGTTGAGCCGTAGAGGCTAGCTCGTGGGTTGCAGATTTAACCTCAACCACCCCTGCCGCAGTATCTTGAGACCCCATATTGATGGCATTCATGGCAGAGACGACCTGCTGCACAGAGACGGCCTGCTGCTTAGCACTCATAACAATTTGCTGACTGTTGGAGAACACGTCATTAATGGCCTTCGCAATGCCTTCAAAGGAGTGGGCGGTTTCGACGGCAAGCTGAATGCCTTCTACAGCGGTTTTGGTGCCTTCATCCGTCACCATGACCGTGCTGTTGATAGAGGTCTGAATTTCTGCGACCAGGACATTAATCTTTTCAGCAGACTTTTTACTCTGATCCGCCAGCTTGCGGACTTCCCCCGCCACGACCGCGAAGCCTTTGCCGTGTTCTCCGGCGCGGGCGGCTTCTACGGCGGCATTGAGGGACAGCATATTGGTTTGGTTCGCAATATCTGCCACTAGGTCAGAAATTGAGGCAATTTGAGCCGTCTGCTCACTGAGCTGCATGATGTTATCGGCGATCGCCCCCACTTTATCGCGCAGGTTACCGATCCCTTCCATGGTGCGTGACACCGATTTTGACCCGTCTTCAGAGAGCAGCAGCGCCTGCTGGGCACCAGAGGCAGAGGCTTCTGCCTGCATAGCGGCCTGTCGAGACGAAGCCCCCAGCTCTTCAATGGTGGCGGTGGTTTCATTCACCGATTCGGCCTGTTCTGAAAGGTAGCGTTCCTGCTGCTCTACCGCCGAGGCAATTTGAATCGAGCTATCTGCAACGGCGCTGGTGGTGTTATCGAGGGCAGCGGCAATACTGCGAATCATAAACCAGGTTAAAACCAAGACCCCTAAGCTCAGCCCCAACACCGCAAGCTGAATCTGACGCACCTCCTGGACATTATCTGTCGAGACTTTTTCGGCGGCGGATACGGCTTCGTTGGTAAGGTCAAAATACTTTTCGCTTTCCGCAATCAGAGCGCCTTCGAGCTTAGGATTGGTGCGGTAGGCGGCAATGGTCTTTTTCAGTTTGCCCCAAGCTGTTTCGACCTCCTGCATTTTTGCTAAGAACTGCGGATCCACCGCCGCCGGAAGGTCTAGCGCCTGGTCACCCCGAATGAGACCATTGATAATGCCGTTGAGTTTTTGAGTTAGCTTATCGCTTTGTTTTTGGGCAGTTTCTAGCTTTACGAGGCGCTGGGTTCCCCCCCGTACAATCCCAGAATAGTTTACGACCCGACCATCCTGCTTTAGACCGCTGATATTGCTGTCTAAAAAGACTAAATTGCCCACCGCTAAAGCGGCTAAGCCCAAAACGGTCGCGCGTAAACGGTTCGTAATTTTCATGGTTATCTCTCCAGGTTAAATAGGTTAAATGAATTCAATACTTCAAATGCCGATCTAGGGCAGCAGCGACTCACATCGGCACCCTCACCTGCTGAGCAGACAGCACGTTGGGCACGTTTAACACGCTCAGTAGGGTTTCACAGTACTGATAGGTTCCGTTCCGAAATGCAGCGCTCCCCTGAAGAGCAGCGGGCAGCGGCGCGAGTTCTGAGGTGTGCAGAAACAGAATGTCACACACTTCATCTACGGTTATTCCAGCAGCGATGTCCCCAATCTGAAGAATGACGGCCTTGGAAATGGGTCGTTTGACGGCCTTTGGCAAATTGAGGGTACTGCGGATATCCAGCAGCAGCACCACCTCGCCCCGTAGGTTGGTATTGCCCACAATGTGGTCTGGGCAGCAGGGAATGGGGCTAACCTTGGGCACCGTAATAAATTCCCGCACGGTGTCTAGGCTAATGCCAAAATATTCGCCTTCTACTTTCACTACGGCGATCGCCAGCAGGTCTTCGGCTTCTACATTTTCTGGCGATCGCCCCAGCACCTCCGCCCGTTCTCGAAAGGTCGCTCGCTCTGCTCCAGAAGCCTCTGGGCAGTACAGCTCATAAAAGGCATTAGGCGTGAGGAGCCGAGGATTAAAGTCAATGACCGCCGCCCCATGGGTTAAATGGTCGAGTTCCGCTTCCCAGGCCAGCATTGCAACGTCTTCTGCTTGTCGTAGAAGGGTGTCTGGATTGAGCAGCAGCAGCGGTAGGTCTGACTCACCCTTGGCAATGCCCTGCAAAAAGGCGGTGCTGATGGTGTGTTCTCGACCGTAGGAGACATCGATGTCAATGGCGGTGGCATCCAGGGTACAGACCTCTTCCACTTGGTTGACCACTACCCCCACCTGAAGCCCCTGCCACTCCACCACAATGACGCGATCATTCAGGCAGCAAGGGCTGAGTGCCTGACCCAACCGTCGATCTAGATGCATAATGGGCAAAATTTTGCCCCGCAGGTTCAGCAGTCCAATAATGTCGCTCGGTGCCTCTGGGGCAGGCATCAACTCTGGCAACGCAAAGATTTCACGGACGTGAGAAACTTTAATGCCGTAATTCAAATCCCGCAGTTTGAATACTAAATACGATGGGTTCATAGGGGGCTTACATCGGTTAAATTCATAAAAATGCGCTTCACAATCTTGCAGAATTAAGCCATTGCTTTAGACGGCAGGTATTTTTCAATGACCGGCAGCAGTTTTTCCCGATCAATGGGCTTGGTTAGGTAGTGGGTTGACCCCGCAAACTGACCCTTTACCTTATCCAGGAGTCCATCCTTAGCCGTCAGCATAATGACGGGCAGATCCCGAAATTTACTGATGCTGCGGATAGTGCGACATAGCTCTAGACCGTCAATGTCTGGCATGGTCACATCCAGCAGCAGCAGACCGATGGTGTGACTGTTGAGCAGGTTGAGGGCATTTACAGCACTGTTGGCAAGCAATACCTGATAGCGATCACTAATTGCCCGCTTGATCATGGTTTGCACAATGGGGCTATCGTCCACACTTAAAATGATGGGCAGCTCTTTTGACGCGGTAAGGGGTTTCTCTATTTTTTTGGGTGCTGAGGGCAAAGGAGAAGCAGACGCTGCTGCCGCTGCCGCTGCCGCTTCTTCAAACATGAGCCAGCCCTTTTGAACGCACTCTAAGTAATGCTTGGCTAAGGTCAAAGGATCTTTGTCGAGCTGTGTGGCAATGTCGCCTAGCGATCGCCGATCATCAACATACTGATCAAGATGACGGCGGACAGGCTCCGGTATCGCCGCAACATTTCCGGCTGGACGTAGCGGCACTGCATTCAGCGAAATTCCTGAAGAGGACAAAATTGACCATGAACGCTGACGCTGGGCAAGCGTCTGTCGAAGATAGTCCCAGCTAAACCCGTGCTGATCGTCGCTATAATTGAGGTCAAATGGAACGTCTGTTACGGTGCTGATGGTGCCTGAGCAAGGCAAAAGCTGCTCTAGCTCTAGCACTGCACTCTGCTTAAGCACCGCCTCTAGGTCTTCCCACTTAAAAATGCCGAACCGACTAATAAACTCCAGCAGTTCGCGGACGGAGGCTTTATTTTTGACTCGGCTCGCACTAATCTTGAGCGCCCCATCAATGTGAGCAATATTCAGCTTTTGCTTAATTAACTGCGCTAACGCTTCTGGCTCAGGCAATTCCTTGCCTACAAAAGTGAGCATCCCTTGCCAAAAAGCCAAAACCCGCGATCGGCGACTCGAGGCGATATCTCCTGTGACCTGTACAGAGACGACTCCCGTAAACTGTTCACTATGAAATTGCTGAAGCACGCTCAATAGCTGCCCCGCCTGGAATTCAGACATCCTCGCTCCCCCCATGCTCTAAAGTATGAATAATTTTATTTAGGCATTTCACTTAAGATGCCCTCACTTTGTCTCGTGGAACAATCTAAGTTGGGCTTTTGTCAGCGTTTTGAGATATTGGCAAAATATTGAGCATCTGTGGCGGTTTAAAGCAGCAGTGCGATAATCAAATCGATCCATCACGGGGCGCTACAACAAAAATATGGCTGACGCAACGGGCAAAACACCTAAAGAGCAGCAGCATCCTCAATGGTCATCCGATCGCCAGGTGGTAAATCAGCTTTTAGCCGGAGAGGCCACAGATTTTAACCTAGCCGAACTTGCCCGCATGATGGTGCGATATCGCGGGTTCCCTGGCGGACGCGATATCCAAGCCGATTTAGAAAAAACGCTGAAGCGTTGGAAGCTGACGGAAGACGCACTTTACGAAAAAACGCGGGAGATTCATGCCCGTGAGCCAATCTATACGGTACGCTCGAACAAAAAAGAAGACTGGGATTAGGCCATCAAGACGCTACCGTATCCGTCTGCTTTAGAATAAACGACCGCAAAGGAACTCAACTATGCCCACACAGATTTACTTGATCCGTCACGGCATTGCGGCAGAGCCGGAGGCGTATGAGAACGATCAGGATCGCCCTCTCACCGCCAAAGGGCGTGCCAAAACCAAGGCGATCGCCCAGCAATTGAGCGCCCTAAGCTTAGCCTTTGATGAAATTTTGACCAGTCCCCTGGTTCGGGCGCGTCAGACTGCCGAGATTCTGCTAAGTGCCAACCTAGCCCCTCATTTAACGGTTACTGAGCATCTTGCGCCGATGGGTTCTTTTGCAAATTGGCTGGAGTGGTTTACTACTTGGCGGCAAAGTGGTAGTGGTGCCAGACCTAACGTACTAGCCCTGGTAGGACACGAGCCAGACCTAAGCCAGTGGGCAGAGCTATTGCTTTGGGGTGATGTCAAAGGCGTTCTTCAGCTTAAAAAGGCAGGCATTATCGGTATCGAAATACCTGACGAAATTGATCCCATTGGAAATAGCATTCTGTTTTGGTTGACACCGCCAAGACTGTTACTTTTGTCGTAAAAGAGTAGCAGTAGCCGCAGCAGTCAACGTGCGGTTCACCCTTTATCGAGATGAACTATGGCAGTTTGTGAGTATCAACCTGGTTTAGAAGGCGTTCCAGCCGCTCAGTCTCAGGTCAGCTATGTCAACGGGCAAGAAGGCATCCTTGAGTATCGCGGGGTTGCCATTGAAGAACTTGCCAGCCACAGCAGCTTTGTCGAGACAGCCTACCTGCTAATTTGGGGGCAGCTCCCAACGACAGCAGAACTAGAAGCCTTTGAACACGAAATCACCTATCATCGCCGCATTAAGTATCGCATCCGCGACATGATGAAGTGCTTTCCTGAAAGTGGTCATCCGATGGATGCGCTTCAGGCTTCTGCGGCGGCGTTGGGGCTGTTTTACTCACGACGGAATTTAGAAGACCCGGCCTATATCCGAGCGGCGGTGGTGCGACTGCTGGCAAAAATTCCGACCATGGTGACGGCGTTTCAGCATATCCGCAAGGGCAACGACCCCGTTACGCCCAGAGATGACCTAAATTACGCCGATAATTTTTTGTACATGCTCAGTGAGCAGCAGCCTGACCCGTTTATTGCCCATATTTTTGACGTGTGCCTCATTCTTCATGCGGAACACACTATGAATGCCTCCACGTTCTCGGCACGGGTGACGGCCTCTACCCTCACCGACCCCTACGCGATTGTTGCGTCTGCGGTGGGGACGTTGGGCGGCCCTCTCCACGGCGGTGCCAATGAAGAAGTGATTGCCATGCTAGAGGAAATTGGCTCGATTGAAAATGTGGTGCCCTATGTAGACGCGCGAATCGCGCGCAAGGCGAAATTTATGGGGTTTGGGCACCGAGTCTATAAAGTCAAGGATCCACGCGCTACCATTCTGCAAAAGCTGGTGGATGAAATGGTAGAGCGCTACGGCAGCGATCGCGATTACGATATTGCCCGTGAACTCGAAACCGTTTTGGCTGATCGGTTAGGCCACAAAGGCATTTACCCCAACGTAGACTTTTACTCAGGGCTGATCTATCGCCGCTTTGGGATTCCGACGGACTTGTTTACGCCCATTTTTGCGATCGCCCGTGTAGCGGGCTGGCTAGCCCACTGGAAAGAACAGCTCGAAACCAACCGGATTTATCGACCCACTCAGGTTTATGTGGGTCAGCATCACCAGCCCTTTATCCCCATCGAAAAACGTTCGTAGCCTTTGTCACTTAAACGCCCTGTGTTTTGGCCTGCGTTTTTGAATGACCACCCAAGAGAAATTCAATTCTAGAGTTTCCCCTAGACGAACGTTCTGACGAACGCACTATAGATATACTGTTATGGGGCAAAGCCCTGCCAGTTCTGTTGAACCTAAGTCGAGAACCATGAACCCAGGGATTGACCTTCAACAACGCTTTATCGAATCTTTAACCAGTTTTGGATTACCAGGTGGTGCTGCCAAGGCAATCTGGATGCCCGTCCCCATGCTCCTCATGATATTTGGGGCAACCGTGGGTGTGCTAGTGTCCGTCTGGCTAGAGCGCAAAATTTCCGCTGCCGTCCAGCAGCGGATTGGCCCTGAGTTTATTGGCCCTCTCGGCATTTTGGCTCCGGTAGCTGACGGCATTAAGCTCGTCTTCAAAGAAGATGTGGTACCTGCCAACGCCGACCCTTGGCTGTTCACCCTTGGCCCTGCGATCGTCGTGATTCCAGTCTTTTTGTCTTACCTCATTGTCCCCTTCGGCGAAGACCTGCTGGTCTCTAACGTCGGTCTGGGCGTGTTTTTATGGGTGGCGCTTTCGAGTATTGTGCCTATTGGCCTGCTGATGGCGGGGTATTCTTCTAACAACAAATATGCGCTGCTGGGTGGGCTACGGGCTGCGGCTCAGTCTATTAGCTACGAAATTCCATTGGCATTGGCGGTCTTGGCGATCGTGATGATGTCCAATAGCCTTAGCACAGTGGATATTGTTGAGCAGCAGTCTGGCTACGGCATTCTCGGCTGGAATGTCTGGCGACAGCCTGTAGGCTTGCTGCTGTTTTGGATCTCGGCGTTGGCGGAATGCGAACGGATTCCCTTTGATTTACCTGAAGCTGAAGAAGAAATTGTGGCAGGGTATCAAACCGAATACTCTGGCATGAAGTTTGCGCTCTTTTATCTGGGATCCTACGTTAACCTAGTGCTATCGGCATTGCTAGTTGCGGTACTTTACTTTGGCGGCTGGGACTTTCCCATTCCTCTGGATGTTGTCGCTAACCTGCTTCATATCGACCCCAGTAACGTCATTTTTCAGGTCGTGACGGCATCTTTGGGCATTACCATGACATTGCTCAAAGCCTACTTTTTCGTCTTTCTGGCAATTTTGCTGCGCTGGACGGTGCCACGGGTGCGGATTGATCAGCTTTTAGATCTCGGCTGGAAGTTCTTGCTGCCCGTCGGCTTAGCCAACCTGCTCATTACGGCAGGTCTTAAATTAACCTTCCCCTTTGCCTTTGGTGGGTAGAATTGCCCAACTTTCTGTCTATGCGGTGCACTCAATGATTGGAGAACATCCAGAATGCTGAAGTTTTTGAATAAGGTGGGAGACTACGCTAAAGAGAGCGTCCAAGCCGCCAAGTATATTGGGCAGGGTCTCTCTGTTACTTTTGACCACATGCGCCGCC
>JANPLU010000058.1:0-4582 GCA_031422435.1 Acaryochloridaceae cyanobacterium VAR_48_metabat_390 | reverse complement strand
TAAAAATTCTTTAAGAATCTTTCAAACTATTGATTTGTCTAGGTTCTGGGCGGTTCGAGTGACTTCGTCTCTCGAGCGCTTTACTAATGTATCAAGGGAAAGAGGGGTTGTCAATGGGGTAGAGAAAAGAATTTTCGGATTGGTGGGCGGGAAGAACAAAAAGGGCTTGTAGTCATTGCTACAAGCCCTTTTTATGTGGGACGGAGAAACTTTACTCAGCGGATTTGGCGCGATCGCCCACCCGAATGCTGCCACTTTTACCCGCAATCACCTTTCCTACGGACGAGCCAGGGTCTACTTCAACAAGCTGAATACGACCAATAGGCTGTGAGACGACGCGTAAGACTTTTCCTGTGGATGGGTCTTTGACCGTTTTGGTAACGCGCTCAACGGAGAGAACCATGCCGGGACGAAATCCATCACGTCCACCTTTATTGATAACCACCTGACTGCCCGTGATATCGGCGACTAAAGCATCTACGGTTGGCGCAATGGGGCGTAGAGACGATAGTTTAGGCGCGGCTGAGTTAATCTGTGAGGCGAGTTGAGTAACGGCCTGACTTGCAGCATCCCCTAGCAGGCGTTCATCGCTGCTGGAGTTAGAACTCGTGGAGATGCCAAAGATAGAGCCACCTGAGTCACTTTTGCGCGACTCTCCCGCGCCTTCTCCAACGGCTAAAATTTCGGCGGTTGCTGTGCTAATCAACCGTCCAGCGATCTGAACCGTAGCAGTCTTTTTCGTTTGATTCCCGCCAATACCGAAGAATCCACCCACGGATCTGGATTCGCCTTCTACGCTGAACTTTGTGACAGAGCCAATTAAGACTGCGTCTACACCTAAGATTCGTCCGATTTGTGCTGCCGTTGTAGGTTCTACTCGGCCTGAGTTACCTAGATTTTGTTCTGCGAGGACTGCATCAATCCGACTCCGTTCAATGACAATAAACTGCCCTGTCTTAAACAGTTCGTTGGTTAAGAGGTTACTTACGCCTTTGGACGCGGCATTACCCGCATAAACACCAGAGAGAAAGCTTGTATCACTTAGGTTGGAGAAATCAAAATCCAGGACTGCAATGCGTCGTTTTTCTTTAGGTCGCAGTGTTTCAACGCCTGGTGCATCGGCAAGCACGGGTGCCATCAAGACTGGAGAAATGATGGCACCAGCCAAAATGATGGCAAGTCCTGAAAGGGCAAATGACGGATGCTTCATCATGGAATTTACTTTTCTCTAGATTAAATAACGGATTAAAAGCTGGATAAACACTAGACGATTGCCGAGAGCGAATCAAGTTTTTGACTTTTGGGATGGATGGAGGTTCTCAAGCTTAGAGTCAAGGCGACACAATGTTTTCACGAAATGGCTTGATGAATAACTGAGTGCAGATTTAGCGATCGCACAATGTACGAATAGACTGTTGGCAGTCTTTGCTGGCAATCTTGAGGGCGTCCATCGCTCGGTCGTAGTCTGTCTGACTCCCCTCTGCTAAGGCTAGATCTGCTGATTTTTGGAGATCATTGAGGGCGGTGGGCTGGTTGCCAAGATTGAGTTGAAGTACGCCTCTGTTGTAATAGGCAGTTGAATCGGGGCTGATCTCGATGGCTTGGGTATAGTCTGCGATCGCCCCTTGAGGGTTACTCAGCGCCGATTGCGAAAGCCCGCGACCTAGATAAGCAGAGGCGAGGCGAGCATTAAACTGAACAGCCTGACTAAAATCTGCCAAAGCACCCCGATAATCTTGGGAGATATAGCGGATACTGCCGCGCAGAGAATAGGCTGCCGCAAACCGAGGGTTAATTTGAATCGCTCGATTCGCGGAGCTTAAGGCTAAGGGTAACTCACCCCGAACATACTGATTCATTGCGGCTAAGAAATAGTCACTGCTGCCAGAGTCTTGGACATTGGCGGAGGCGATCGCAGGTGTACGAATAGGCTTTGAGACAGAGGGCTGCCCAGGCGCACTTTGGAGCGTTATCGTTGAGTTACTGCCGCTCCCTTCTGGTGTATTGGGCATAGCTAGGGCGATCGCCTGTCCTTGCTGTCGCTTTGCGCCAGATGCCGCTAGAAAGGTATTGATGGGAATGCCCAAGTTAAACCCTGTTTTCATAAAAACACTGGCGTTTAGCTTCTCTAGGGTTTGGGATTGACCATCTGCTGCACCATGAATGCCAACCAGTCGGGCTTCTTGATCAAAAACAGGGCCACCGCTCATGCCTGGTAGGGTTTTGTTGGTATAGACCAAAGAGTAACCACCCGTTTGGGGCTTGCCCGAAAGCGCTGTGAGCTGCCCCTCTGTAAAGTTATAGGTAAGGGCATTAATGGTAGACCCTTGGCCTGGGAACCCCGTCACATAAACGGTCACGCCTTCTTGAAGAGAACTGGAGTTACCTATGGTCGCAACGCTATATTTTTCAGAACTATTAAATTTGATGAGGGCTAAATCAAGCCCTGGCAATTTTTGAATGGTCTGAGGGCTAATGGGATAGCGTTTGCCCGTATTAGTCACGACCTCATAGGTGCCAGGGGCATCAATAACGTGACGAGCAGTCAAGATAGTGTAAGTTGAGCCATCTTGACGAATGAAAACCCCTGAACCTGTGTCTGAGCCTTGAATTAAAACCGTGGCGCTTTTGGCAGTCTGAGCAATTTCAGCCACGCTTTTGGCAAAAACGATCGGCTGCCAGAAAATAGCGCAGATGATGATTTCAGCACCAATACTTCCGATCTTGTAGGCTAATTTCATGAGCAACCCATCAACCTCTCCCGCAAATTTAAGCTAACTGTAGCAAAGTGCTTACATCGGCACAGTCACCTTTGTTAAACCTGTTGTAGCAGCAGTGAACGACAAATGCCTATGACTGAAATCACTGAGTTACAGATTGTTTACAGTTAGTCTGTTATTGGCTAGAAGAATCACTAGACCAGTAGGTATGGGGTAAAGGAGCAGATACTTTAGCCTGCGCCAAAACGCTTTGGTAATACTGCTCTAGCTGCTTTGTTGCTGACGACCAACTCCAGCGTTCTGCTTCGGCACGAGCGTTACGGCGAAGGGTTTCTCGCTCTTCTGGTTGACTGAGGAGATGCTGAGTTGCGGCGATCGCCCCCCTCTCATCGCGCGGGTCAAATAGGTAGCCATTAACCCCATTCTGCACAATATCTGGAATGCCGCCTGAGGCTGCTGCTACGACCGGACAGCCCGCCGCCATTGCTTCTAACAGCACCAGCCCTAGGGTTTCAGTCCGTGAAGGAAAAACAAAAGCATCGGCACTGGCAAACGCATCGCCTAAGGTCGTGCCACCCATGTAGCCCGCAAAATAAGTATTGGTTCCTGCAAAAAGCTGCTCTAGTTCTTTACGATGAGGACCATCCCCCACCAAAGCTAGGTGAGCGTTAGGAATGGCCTCTAGGACTGGCTTAATTTCATGGATTGCTTTTTCTGCCGAGAGCCGCCCTACATAGAGCAGCAGCGGATCTTCAGGATGACCCTGGGTTAAAAGCTCCCGCATGGTCGCCGTTGCGCGGCTGGGTTGAAATGTCTCAATATCTACCCCGCGCTGCCAGAGCGCTAGCCGCTGGATGCCATGAGATGCCAATTCTTTAACCATCACTGAAGAGGTGCAAAGGTTTAAGTGTGCCTGGTTATGGCCTAGCTTAAGAAGTTCCCACAATAGCCCTTCTAGCATCCCCAATCCGTAGTAATGCAGGTACTGCGGCAGATGAGTATGATACGAAGCAACAAGCGGCACATTGCGCCACTTGCCATAAAAAATGCCCGATAGCCCCAATACAGCCGGATTAGCCACATGCACCAAGTCTGGCTTGAACCGATCTAGAGCATAAGTAATAGAGGGACGCGGCAGAGCCATTTTTAGCTCTGGGTAGAGCGGTAACGGAAACCCAGATACCCCATGCACTTGTGCCCCCTTATATTCAGAAGGTGCACCTTCAGGACAAACCACCAAAACCTGATGCCCCTCACTTTGGAGATGGGTAATGGTTTGACAGAGTCGCGTTACGATACCGTCAATTTTGGGTAAAAAGGTTTCAGTAAATAGGGCAATCCGCATACAGTCGAGGGTTGACAACACAAGACGGCTTAAACAAGATGAGCAGCCTAAATAGGCTGCTCACTTAAACTTAACGATTAACGCCAAGACACTTTTGGCAAAATTTGTTCTTTATCAACGCAGTGCTTGTACTTAATCGCAAAATTTAGCAGGGAGTCAATCAGCGAGTCAGACAAATAGTGGGGCTGTAGTCCTAGGTCAAGCAGATTAGTATTTTTTGCATTGAAGTAATGCTCTTCTTTTTCGACCCGAGGGTTGTCGATATGGTCAATCTCTACGTTGACACCAAGGGCAGAACCCGCTTTTTTCACCATTTGAGCCAGGTCGCCCACGCTAAACATTTCGGTGAACTGGTTGAAGACCCGGAATTCTCCTGAGGCGGCTGGAGTGGCGATCGCCAACTCAACACAGCGCACCGTATCCCGAATATCTAAGAAACTGCGAGTTTGCCCACCGGAACCATAGACCGTTAAAGGATGCTCAATTGCCGCCTGGACACAAAAACGATTGAGCGCGG
>JANPLU010000057.1:0-40397 GCA_031422435.1 Acaryochloridaceae cyanobacterium VAR_48_metabat_390 | reverse complement strand
CTGAGGTTGCTATCCGCGCCATCTTTAAAGCGGTTACAGCAGGTAAACAGGTTGCACTGCTAGCGCCCACCACCATCCTGACCCAGCAGCACTACCACACCCTCAAGGAACGGTTTTCCCCTTACCCCATCGAAGTGGGCTTGCTCAACCGCTTCCGCTCTGCCGAAGAACGCCGCACTATCCAGCAGCGCCTCCAAACCGGAGAGTTAGATATCGTAGTGGGCACCCATCAGCTCTTAGGCAAAGGCGTTAACTTTAAGGACTTAGGACTGCTAGTCATCGACGAAGAACAGCGCTTTGGCGTGAACCAAAAGGAAAAAATAAAGTCTCTCAAAACCCAAGTGGATGTATTGACCCTCAGCGCCACCCCCATTCCACGCACCCTCTATATGGCGCTGTCTGGAGTGCGAGAGATGAGCCTGATTACCACTCCGCCCCCTGCCCGTCGCCCTATCAAAACCCATCTCTCTCCCTACGACGGCGAAACCATTCGCAGTGCGGTGCGCCAAGAGCTAGACCGAGGCGGTCAGGTGTTTTACGTGGTACCTCGCGTAGAGGGCATTGAAGAGATTGCCGCAAAGCTGCTAGAAATGGTGCCCAGCGCCCGCATTGAAACGGCTCACGGTCAAATGAACGAAGGCGAACTCGAAGCTACAATGCTCACCTTCGGCAATGGCGATGCCGATATTCTCGTCTGTACCACCATCATCGAGTCTGGGCTAGATATCCCCCGCGTCAACACCATCGTGATTGAAGACGCGCAAAAGTTCGGATTATCCCAGCTCTACCAGCTTCGCGGAAGGGTGGGTCGCGCTGGAATCCAAGCCCATGCGTGGCTGTTTTACCCCAATGCCCATTCCCTAACCGACGTGGCAAGGCAGCGGCTGCGAGCGCTTCAGGAGTTCACCCAGCTTGGCTCTGGCTATCAGCTTGCCATGCGAGACATGGAAATTCGTGGTGTAGGCAATCTCTTGGGTGCAGAACAATCCGGTCAAATGGATGTGATTGGCTTTGACCTTTACATGGAAATGCTCCAAGAAGCCATCAACGAAATTCGCGGTCAGGCTATCCCACAGGTAGACGACACTCAAATCGATCTCAGCCTCACCGCCTTTATCCCCTCAGACTACATCCCCGACCCTGACCAGAAGATGAGCGCCTATCGCGCTGTAGCCTCCGCCAATTCCAAGCAGGAACTCACGCAAATTGTGGTGGACTGGTGCGATCGCTATGGTTCCCCGCCCCCCGCAGCGCAGCAGCTCATCCGCATCGTGGAGCTGAAGCAAATTGGCAAATCCCTAGGTTTCTCCCGCATTAAGCCAGAGGCCAAACAGCACGTCATTCTGGAAACCCCGATGGAAGAACCTGCCTGGAATTTACTGGCGGAAAACTTGCCAGAACATCTGCGATCGCGTTTCGTATACAGCACAGGCAAAGTAACGGTGCGCGGCTTAGGGATGCTGAAGGCCGATCAGCAGCTTGAGCATTTAATTGAGTGGTTAGGCAAAATGCAGGGTGCATTGCCCGAAGCAGCTCTATCAGGTTAAATACTCCCCGAATAGACTTTTGGGCACCTCGAAAAAAGATTTTCTTAAGAAATGGAGTTGACATTAGGGATATGAACCCTCTCTTGCACACATTTCCAGCATTTTAGACACACTAAGCCTGCATTGTCTTATCCTCCTTCTTTCTCCAAAACAGATACCGCTTGAGGTTATAAGCCAAATCTTTCAAGCCGAGTTAAGCACTTACTCGCTTTACCTTCATACAGCGCACCAGTTTACTCCCCATGCCCATGACCCATGCACCAAAGACATGCTCGACTTGGGCGCGCACCCTTATTATTCCGATTCGTTGCTTTTTGTTCCTCTGTTAAGTCATTCGTTCTCGAAATAGCCACAAGGTTTTAGAATCAGGGGCTTCAGCACTGAGGCTAAGTCCAACAAAGCGTCGGAATGAGTCATGAGTTTGGTATTCGAGCGCTTCATTGCTGAGATTATAAAGTTGCTGCAAAATCAGCAGTTTAAACAGCCGCAATAGGTCTATGGGCTTCCGCCCTGCTTTACGGTGAGGGGCTTGTTTTGGCAATTTGTCAAGACAGCTACGAAAATTGTCTCACAGCACAATCCGATGGAGTTCACTCAAGAAGGCATGACGTGCCTCCAGTTTCTGACGGCGCTTTTCAGCTCTGCTAAAGCCTTGTGCCATAATTTTCAGTCTTCCTATCGTCTGTAGTGTCTCTATTTTCCCATCCCTATAGGCTATGCAGCAATTTCCACATTAAACCTCAATATCAAACGTTATATCCAGTCTCAAGGATGGACTCAAAAAAAGTAGCTTTATTTTTTGGCGAAACCCAACCTCGAATCAGTAACCTCATGAACGGTGATATTGAAATGCCTCAGGAGGCGATCGCTACGGAGCCATAAGAGCAGGGTTTTATTCCTCAACTTAGCCTATTTAACTGTTGCCCAATCTTCTATTCGCAGTTTTACGACTCGTCCAAAATCTGACTCATTACAGGTGAGTCAGATGGCGCTGTTAGTCAGGGCAATCATTTGAGTTTGGAGTGTTGTAGAGGCGATCATTTTTTTTGACTGATGCGATTTGCTAGGGGCAATACTAGCGCGATAGCTACGCACCAAGCGTCCGTAACCACTCATCTAAATCAGCCGAACTAGGAAAATCCAATAAAGACTATCACAAGCCACAGTCGAGTAAGACAAAGGCTTCATGCTAAGCCCACTAGCTTCGCGCTGAGATCCCACATGCGATCGCCTTTTTCATCATCCCGCGCCTGAGAAGACACCTTTTGCACAAAGGATTTGCGTCCTTCTTTTTGACGATTGCCCCAGCTAAAGTAAGCCCCAGACTGCCTGTATTCAGGATCTGCCATTACTGCTGCCACTCGCTCACCGGAAAGCTCTTGAGAGACATAGCCCTTGGTGACGTATTTTTGAAACAGCGGAAACAGCTTTTGAAACAGCGGATAGTGGTTGCGGAATAGCGGCGTATCTGCCACACAGCCTGGATAGAGTGACGTAAAGGTAATGCCCGTTGTGTCATGGTAGCGGCGGTGTAGCTCTCGCATAGTTAACACGTTGCAGACTTTGCTGTCTTTGTAGGCTTTTACCGGCTCAAACTTTTTGCCATCTGCCATTGTGATCGGATCCTTGAAACCTGCCTCAAACCCTTCAAAGTTGCCCAAGTCTGGGCGGGGATAGACCTTGCCCCCTGGCTCATCTGGGTTGTGGGTAACGGTGCCCAAAATGACGATCCGCTTATCGCTGGCGGTAGATTTTTTAAACTCATCTAGCATAAGATTGCACAGCAGAAAATGACCGAGGTGGTTGGTGGTCATGGTCAGCTCATAGCCTTCAGGGCTGCGGATAGGCTCTTTGATAAGCGGCAGATAAATGGCGGCATTGCACAGCAGTGAGTTAAGCGATCTACCGCTGGCGCTAAATTCTCTGACAAAGCGCCGCACGCTGTCTAGGTCGCCCAAGTCAATGTGCATAAGGGTAAAGCTGCCCTGGGGTAGCCCCACAAATTGAGCGGCTTCGCCCGCTTTGCGTAAATCGCGGCAGGCCATGACGACATGCCATCCCTTTTCCACCAGGGCTTTAGCCGTGTATAGTCCCACTCCTGAGGAGGCTCCCGTAATGATGGCTGTTGACGTGCGATTTAGTTCCATTGCAGATTTTATTCAATGCGGTTCACTGCTTCCATGCTCTCATACCCCTGAAGCACTGCTTTGTTTTTTTACAGAATGTAGAGGTTTACAAAGACCACTTGGCGGCGAGGATAGCGACCTGGGTGCGATCTCGTAAGTTTAGTCTTCTCAACAAACTATTGACGTGATTTTTGACCGTCCGTTCAGAAATGTAGAGTTTTTCCGCAATTTCGCGGTTGCTGCATCCGATGGCAATGAGCTGTAGCACCTCCTGCTCCCGTGGCGTGAGCTGCGTAAAGGCTTCTGGGGGTTGTTCTGCAATAGGAGCGCTTGAAAAAGCTTTTTCCATTAGCCCGGGCCCAAACTGGGTGTAGCCTCGGTGGATTGCTCGAATTGCATCCGCCAATTCTGTGGAGGGCGTGTCTTTGAGCAGATAGCCCTTGGCTCCGCTGCGGAGCGCCTGGGTTACATATTCGTCATCGTCAAAGGTGGTTAAAATTAAAACCTTAATATCAGGAGCCTGCTCCGTTAATGCGCGGGTGGCTGCAACCCCATCCATAATGGGCATTCGCACGTCCATTAGTACCACATCAGGCTTTAGAGAAAGGGCTAATTCAACGGCGGCTTTGCCATTTTCGGCTTCGCCAATAATCGTGAGGTCTACTTTAGTCTCAAGCAAACTGCGGAGTCCTTCTCGAATAATGCCCTGGTCGTCTACCAGCAGCAGCTTAATCATGTGACGCGCCCTCCCTGAGGGACATTGACGCGCAGACGGCACCCCTCCTCAGGGTGACTAGAGAGGTAAAATAGGCCACCCAACGCCTCGGTGCGCTCTCGCATACTTTGGAGTCCAAAACCTGTAGTGTTTTGGGTAGGATCAAACCCCTGTCCGTTATCTTCAATGATTAATTCTAGTTCTCTTGCGTTTTCGCTTAGGGTAAGACTCACATGGGTCGCCTGACTATGTTTGGCAATATTGGTCATGGCTTCTTGCACAATGCGGTAGAGGGCGATCGCAATATCGGCTGGTAGCCCCTGCATCGCCTGAATCTGCATTGTTGCGTGAATTCCGGTATTGCGCTCAAATTCCTGCACCAGTTTTTTGATTGCGTCGTTAAAAGATTGACCTTGGAGGGGTGGCTGACGCATCGTTGCAACAGACTGCCGCACATTCTGGAGTGCTTCTTTCCCCAAACCTCGGGCTTTTTGGAGATGTTGCTGTGCCCGATTAAAATCTTCAGACAGCCACACTGCAACGTTCTCAAGCTGAATGCTTTGCGCCGTGAGTGCATGACCCACAGAATCATGGATTTCGCGAGCGATGCGGTTGCGCTCTTGGAGAGTAGCCTGGTTTTCAATCAGCAGCGCATAGCGACGGAGACGGTCATTCGCAAGGGTAAGGCGATCGCGGCTCTGGCGTTCGGTCAAAATTGCGCCCACCATCAATAGCACAAACACCAGCACCAGCCCAAAGAGCAGCGCCGAATTAAGCGTTAGGTTAATCACCGCAGACTGAACCTGTTCCGGCGATAGATATCGCGGCATCCGTTCGGGACGCGCAAGATCAGGGTCTAAAAAGCGGCGGATACCCAGCAGCAGCCTCATTAAAAAAGAGCCGAAGGCCAGCAGTGCCGTCACCAAGCGACCGTTCCAATCAAAGAGTAGACAGGCTCGCACTACAACAATCAGCAGCAGTGCCGGAAAGCTATTGCCCCCCATCCCACCCGACAAAATCGTGAGCCAGCACAGGCCAAACCCCAGAGCCGTAAATAGAATTTTCTGGATCTTAGATCTTTGATGAGGCAGCCGTAGCCCTAAAATTCCAATCGCAATGATGCATAAAAATATGCCCAGAATAAAGGGTTCTGCCCCCCATCCTTCCGCAGCCAGCCGAAACATCCCTGATCGTCGAGATCTAAAGGGGGTTGGAATTGCCGCTAACATTGCAATGCCCAACAGCACCCACTCTAGATACAGCAAGAGCGGGAAGGGATGTTGGAGCCAGGGTAAGCGCTGTCGCATTCCAGCAAAGACTGAATAAAGGTCACATCTCTAAGACCTTTACTATAGGGCAGCGCCTGAGAACCCTAACAGGATCTAAGGGTTTGCATTGCTGATGCGAAGGCTGGTACTAAAGTTCTAAAGCCAGTTAGACCTTCAGACCTAGAACAGTTGGGAACTCCGATCCTGTTGCTTTAAGTCGAGAATTAATAGGATTAAAAGGTGAACAAAGGCTTGAGAGTTGAGAACGGCAACTGCCTTTGAGACAAAGTACTTCAAGGAGAATTTTGAAAATGAAACTACGCTCTTTACTGATGGCTGGTGCTGCTTCTGTGTTAATCCCCGTAGGTGGCTTCGTGATGACGCAATCGGTCATGCACACTGCGGCTTTAGCACAGTCTTCGCCTACCGAACAAAATGCACCCGCCCCTGGCGATCGCAGCAAACGAGGCGGCTGGGGTGATAAGTGGCAAGAGCAGCTCAACCTCAGCACAGACCAAAAAGCCCAAATTAAGCAGATTCGCGATCAGGAAAAATCTTCTTCAGAGGGTCTGCGCCAACAAATGAAGGCTGCTGCTGAAAAGCAAAAGTCTCTCATGACGGGTAATGCAAGCGACGATCAGCTTCGCCAGCAGCACCGTGAGATACAGGCACTGCGTCAGCAAATCGGTGAACGCCGTTTTGACACGATGCTGAAAATTCGGCAGGTTTTAACGCCAGAGCAGCGGGTTAAGTCCGCTCAGCTTAAGCAAGAGCATCGCGGTCGTGGTCGCGGCGGAAAACAGGCGATGGGCATGATGCGCGATCAAGGATTTTAGCCACTCTGTCGGACATTTAGTAGGTCTGATATAGTCTCTACGCAGATTGATCTATTCATATAGAGCAAAGCCTCTGGTCACTTAGATCAAGAGGCTTTGTTTTTAGGCTTCTAGATTGTCCCAAGTTCCTGAAGTGCAAGTGCTAAAAACTGTTTGGCGCGGTCTATTTGTTCTGCTGCTTGGTCAGTAGTGACGGCGTTCAGCTGTCCGTAGTCGCTGGTTGTTCGCAGTGCTTGTGCTTCAATCAAAAATCGGTGAAATTCGGTCGGAATTCGTTATGGTTTGGCAAACTCTCGCCCAAAGGCAGCGATGACGGCTGAGTGCTTAGAAAATGAAAGTCCTTGGCCTTCTAAAAAGGCTTCTGCTATGTAAAACATGGCGTAATAAGCGCGGGAGGTAGCCTGATCTGGGTAATTGTGGTCGAGCAAAAGCTTTGCGGCTCCCAAACTCTGTTGCGCCTTGAGAAGAAGATCCCGCTGCTCGTTTGTCATAGCAAGATCCCTTCTTTGCGAATGTTGCGAAGTAGAGATCCGTTTCGGGTTTGGTAGTGCGCTGCATCCATGAAGATGCAGCTAATTACTACATCATTTTGAAGAGAAAGGTCGGAGATCGCCTTACCCGTTCGCTTGATCTCTTCCCCAGGATTTACGGGAGGCTTCAGCACCACCAGTACATCAATATCTGATCCTGGTTCAGCGTCACCACGAGCTTGGGAACCAAAGAGCATCAGGTTCTGAAGGCGCGCTCCATAGAGCTGAATAAGCTCTTGTTTTAGACAGGTCAGAATAGATTTAAGAGTAGTGTCCATGCCAAGAAATAGATTGTAAATCCTATATCTGACGATTGACCTCAAGAAAAAAAAGTAGCTAGAAAGACTTACCTACATTTTTCGCATAGGCTGCCTTTCTAGCCTTTGACAAAACTTAAGTTAGCGTTTCGCCAGCTTCTTATTTGCCATCTTGCGCAGACGAATAGATTCTGGCGTCACTTCTACTAGCTCATCGGCGCTGATATATTCCAGCGCCCGCTCCAGGTTCATTTCCATAGGGGACTGAAGCTGCACGAGTTCGTCACCCGTGGCGCTGCGGTGGTTGGTGAGCTGCTTAGCTTTACATAGGTTCAGCTCTAGATCTTGAGGGCGGTTGTTTTCCCCAACGATCATTCCACGATATACCTTGGTGCCAGGTTCAATAAAGAAGATGCCGCGATCTTCAGCATTTTTGAGGGAGTAGAACGTTACAATGCCTTCCTCAAAGGAAATCAATACGCCATTGCGACGGGCATTGATGTCCCCTGCCAGCGGACGATATTCTAAGAAGCTGTGGTTCATGATACCTGCACCCCGAGTCAGACGCATAAACTCACCTCTAAAGCCGATTAGCCCACGGGCTGGGATTACGAATTCAAGCTGCGATCGCCCGTGAATCCCCACCTGCATATCCTGCATTTCGCCCTTGCGTTGGCCTAGGCGCTCAATACAGCCGCCCACGCCATCTTCCGGTACGTCTAGCACCAAATACTCAAACGGTTCGCAGGGTTGACCGTTCACTTCGCGGTAAATTACCTGAGGCTGAGACACCTGAAACTCATAGCCTTCTCGACGCATGTTCTCAATCAAGATGCCCAAGTGCAGCTCACCCCGACCCGATACGGCAAAGCGGTCCGGTGAGTCGGTTTCTTCAACCCGCAAGGCCACGTTGGTTTCTAGCTCGCGCATGAGGCGATCGCGTAGTTGACGAGAGGTAACAAACTTGCCCTCTTGTCCTGCAAAGGGAGAATCATTGACGCAGAAGGTCATCTGCAAAGTGGGTTCATCCACCTTAATCATCGGCAGCGCCGTGGGGTCAGTAGGGTCTGTAATCGTTTCGCCAATGTTGGCATCGGCAAATCCAGCCACCGCCACTAAGTTTCCGGCGGTAGAAGACTCTAGCTCAACCCGTTTAAGACCATCAAAGCCCAAGAGCTTAGAAATTTTGCCTTTTACAATAGAGCCGTCTTCCTTCATCAGGGATGCCTGTTGGCCTGCTCTAATCGTGCCGTTATGGATTTTGCCGATAATGATACGACCGAGATATTCGGAATAGTCTAGTGTTGTGACCTGAATCTGAAGGGGACGGTTGGGGTCGCCCGCAGGAGGTGGAACGTGGCTGAGCAAAGCCTCAAACAGCGGCATCATGTCCACGTTCTCGTCTTCGAGCTTGTCCTTCGCAAATCCGCCTAAACCCGAGCCAAACAGGTAAGGGAAATCGCACTGGTCATCGTCTGCACCTAGTTCGAGGAACAAGTCCAATACCTTATCTACCGCAATGTGGGGGTCGGCGCGAGGGCGGTCAATTTTATTAACAAATACAATGGGTCGCAAGCCCTTCTCTAGGGCTTTTTTGAGCACAAAACGGGTTTGAGGCATTGGCCCTTCATTGGCATCTACAATCAGCAGACAGCCGTCCACCATGCCCAAAACGCGCTCAACTTCGCCACCGAAGTCTGCGTGACCAGGGGTATCTACAATATTAACGAGGGTATCTTTGTAGCGTACCGCCGTATTTTTAGACAAGATAGTGATGCCGCGCTCGCGCTCAATGGCGTTAGAGTCCATCACGCAATCAGGAACATCTTCGCCTTCTCGAAACGTGCCGGACTGCTTTAAAAGCGCATCTACAAGGGTGGTTTTGCCGTGATCAACGTGAGCAATAATGGCAACGTTCCGAATGGGAAGACTCATAAAACTTGTTCCAAACCTATCAAGCGATTAAATTAAGGTCAGTACCTTAAGCTGAAGTTGTTAGCGCTGGCGCTTTGGGGTGGCGACAGCTTTTCACACCATTCGTAAAAAATACTTAACATTTTCATCGTAACACTTGGCGCTAAGAACAGACAGCGGAACTTTTAGATGGCGGTCTGTTCTTAACGCTACAAAATGTCAGATGACGCGACTATGCTTGTCCCGCTTCAAATCGCTTGCCAATCTCAGACCAATTGACTACGTTCCACCACGCCTTAAGGTACTCTGGACGGCGGTTTTGATACTTGAGGTAGTAGGCGTGCTCCCACACATCGTTGCCCATCACGGGAAACATGCCTGCTGCTAGGGGTGTATCTTGATTGGGCGTGGTGGTAATTTCAAGCTTATTCTGGGTGGTTTTAACCAGCCACACCCAGCCGCTGCCAAACCGACTGGCACCCGCTGCTTCAAACGCCTGCTGAAATTTCTCAAAGCTGCCAAACTGGCCATCAATGGCGGCGGCAAGTTTGCCTTTAGGCTTACCGCCACCCTTGGGACTCATAATGCTCCAAAACATCGAGTGGTTGTAGTGCCCGCCGCCGTTATTGCGGACAATGCTCCGAATGTCTTCAGGAATTTGGTCGGATGTCTTGACTAATTCTTCAAGGGTTTTATCTTTAAGTTCTGGATATTTTTCAAGCGCTTTGTTGAGATTAGCTACATAGGCTGCATGATGCTTGTCATGATGAAGCTGCATCGTTTGGGCATCAATATATGGCTCTAGCGCTTTGTAGTCATAGGGGAGCGGAGGCAGGGTGAAGGGAGATGTGGATTCTTGATGTGGAGCTATCGCACTGGCGCTCCCGCCTATGAGCAGTGCAATACAGCACAGGCTTAACGCCAATAAGCGTCTAAGTGAAACATTCATCATTGATACAGCCTTTAGGTACAGCTTTTATATAGGGTATCAGGCCACCCAACGAAGGGATATCCCTCGCTATACAGAGTAATTGAACCAAGCCTTCCAATCATTTGATCCCCTTGTCGTGATCTAAATCATTCGCCTTCTGTGAATGCTGGATAAAGCAGTTTTTTGTTCAGTGCTGTTTTAGAAAAATCTGTAATGGCCTTTCTTCAAAAAAAGTCCGACACTCTATCTCTAATTGGATCAGGTATTTATTTTGTATTACTGTGGCTGACGGGCTGTAGCCTTGGCATGGGTCTAACCGCCTATGATGTTTTACCTTGGGTTTGGTTAGGCACACTAGCGGTAATGCTTCATTTGACTTGGGCTGGGTCTGCGGCGATCGCCCCTGCAATGGTTTGGCTACTGGCATTAATGTGGATTGCAACCATCACCCGTGCCATGCCCCAGCCGATGCATGACGTGATTGCCCAAGTTTGGGCCGCGTCGCTACTAAACCTATGGGTGAGAGGCGGACTCGTGATTTTAATGTTGGCCTTTGCACGTTGGGCTTTAAAGCCTTTATCTTTACGCCCTATTGCGATCTTTGGATTCACTGTGGGTTTAAGCTGGAGCGCTCTAGGGATGGGAGTTTACATGTATAGCCTTGTGTCAGCAACCCATCAGGTCTAAATTTTATGGATCAGGCCGACAGAAATAATGATCGCCATCAAGACAATGCATCGACTAACAGTGAACCCAGGTTAACGGAGCGATCGCCATCGCCACCGCGACCTAAACTCATTGATGTCCGATTTGGGATTGATTTAGTGGTCACTCGGTTTTACGTCGTGCTGATGGTTGGCAGAGATCGGCGCGATCAGCAACGCACCTACGCTGTCAACCGTTGGACTAAATTGGGCAACACCCTCACGGCAGTTCTGCTGCTTTTAGGAGTTAATCTTGCCATTAGTGGTTTTATCGTCCTATCTCTCTATCTTTTGAAGTCAATGCTAGGTATTAACCTTCTGTCCGGACATTTTGCTGAGTACTTTAAGATGTTGTTTTAGAAATAAATGGCGCGTGGCATCACTGGCTCCAGCTAATACAATGGGAGTACATCAGCTCAACAGTCTGCCAATCCATTAAAATAGTTCACGTTGGGTTTTGCCCCTTGAGCATCGTCTTAAATACAACAATGGTTCCAGCAGTTTGTGGAAAACCTATCTAATCTACACCCAGAGCGCCCTGTTGCCCAATCCGAAAGCCAATGGCTGCAAAGGATCCTAGATCGCGTCGCAGGTAATCTTAAGAGAGATGCCGTGGTGCGAGACATTACCTTTGGGCTTCAGCAACAGCTTCAGGCCGATCGCGTGGCGCTGTACTACTTTTTTCGGCAGTGGAAAGGTCAGGTGGTTTCTGAGGCGCTGAGCAATCCGGCCTTGACTATTCTTGGATCGACGGGTGCAGATGACTGTTTTAACGGTGAGTATGCCGCACTGTACGAAGCAGGTCGATATCGGGCGATCGCCAATACCGCAACCGAACCTATCCACGAATGCCATCGTGATTTTCTAAAAAGTATGCAGGTTCAGGCGAATTTAGTGGTGCCAATTTTAACTTCAAAGGGGCTATGGGGGTTGTTGGTGGCTCACTATTGCCACGCCCCCCACGTTTGGCTGCCCTTAGAAATTGAGCAGATGCACAGTGGCGCTAAGACCCTCGCCACCACTCCGAGCATTCAAGATACCTAAGTGGGTTGGGGCAGCCGCGTCATACTTTGCTCAAACACAGTGACTTCAAGGTTTGCATCTTCTCGTGTCGCCAGCGATCGCTGTGCTTCGCCGAGGTATAGCGGTACCGAAACGCCTTCTTCAGGATGAATGACCGTCCGCGCCCTCAGCGTAAGCTGCTGAGTATTGCCGCGTCCGAGTCGTCCTGGAGAAAATAAATTAATGGCGGCCTGCTCTAACGTAGCCTTAAGCTGAGGCTGAGTAATGGTTGGAGCAACCGCAATGACAACATTTGCACCCCCCATATCGTAGACCAAAGAATATTTGGTTGAATTGGGAATCACCGTTTGTGAGAAGGGCACAAACGCCAGAGAAAATAGCCCCCCCGTCAACACACCCATAAAGCCCGTTGCGCCCACTAACCGAAACCGAAACCCCCACTTAAAAACAAAAGCCAGCACCGTCAACCCTGCCAGTGCCAAGGTTGCGATGCCACCCCACTGGGTATAGGTTAAAAAATTTTCAGGGGTGGGCATTGAATGAATTCTCCTGGGACAAGGCAGCGTAGATACTTCTCAACTCTAATGCGTTTTGGATCGCATCAAGTATGTAAAAGGCCTCTTGCTAAAGACAGTCTGCGCTCAAAGCTGCGGTTTGGCGGCTGGGGTGTCACAATAGATTTAAATTAAGTGTTTCAAGTAGTGGCTGGCAGCAGCGAAAAGGAGGCCAGATGAAGTGGACTAGCGCGATTTCAACTCATCCCTCTCTTGAGGCAGCGGTTAACGAAGTGGTAGATAAAGCCCAGGTTGCCTTAGGTCAAGTGGCTGATCTCGCTTTTGTCTATATCTCCGATGCGTTTGCGAGTGAATATTCTCGCCTGATGCCGCTGCTAAGACTGCGGCTAGGTACTACGCCAATTTTGGGGTGTGGTGGCGGTGGCATCATTGGTCAATCCGCCTCAGGACGACCCCAAGAAATAGAAGATGAGCCTGCCATTTCATTAACGCTGGCAGCCCTGCCCGATGTAAAGGTTCATCCCTTTCACCTGCGTCCAGAAACCTTGCCCGATCTAGATAGCTCTCCTGATGCTTGGGTCGATATTGTTGGGGTCGATCCGGCGGAGAACCCCCACTTTATTTTACTGGGTGACTCTATGAGCGCCCGCATTAATGACCTGCTTCAGGGTCTAGATTATGCCTATCCTCAAGGGGTCAAAATTGGTGGACTGACCGCTGGCGTTTCGGCCTCAGGTGGCAGCGGACTCTTTTGTCACGGTCGCCTGATGCGAGAGGGTGTTGTGGGGGTGGCGCTCAGCGGCAATATTGAAGTAGAAACCATTGTTGCTCAGGGCTGTCGTCCCGTGGGTTCGCTACTGCGGGTGGCGGAGTCCGATCGGCATGTGCTGCTTCAGGTCGAGGCGCATCCTGAAGGGGAGCGCTGGGAAACCGCTGCGGTTGATACGAAGGTACAGACTGCCCTTGAGGCGCTGCACCGCGCCCTCGATACCTTAGATGAAACAGATCGCGCAAAGGCGCAAAATGCATTGTCCATTGGCATTGTGCGGGATGGGTTTAAGACCACTCTCGAAACGGGCGACTTTCTGATCCGGAACCTGCTGGGGGTCGATCCTCGCATTGGGGCGATCGCCATTGGCGATCGCATCCGTCCAGGGCAGCGCATCCAGTTCCATCTGCGCGATGCTGAAGCTTCTGCTGAAGAATTAGAAATGCTGCTGATTGACTATCAAGAGAAACATTCTGGATATCTCACACCCCCAGCAGGAGCACTGCTCTTTAACTGCTTAGGGCGTGGCGAACGATTTTATGGACAGCCGAACTTTGACACGCAGCTTTTTCGTCAGTATGTGGGCACAACACCCATCGGAGGGTTTTTCGGTCAGGGTGAAATTGGGCAAATTGGAGACGCGACATTTTTGCACGGCTACACCGCCGTCTTTGGTCTATTTCGGCCGCTCACTCCCTAATATCATCGGCTGCTAACAGCAAATTTTACCTATGACCGGACTGATTACGGGCGGCACCTATGCCTTTCGCGCACTAGCGCTCTTTGTGCGGAAGCCCACTTTACTGACCTACCTTATTTTTCCGCTATTGCTGAATGTGGTGTTGGGGGTAGGGCTATATCTTGGCATCTTTACCCCAAGCTGGCGCTGGATTAATACAGAACTCAGCAACTTTGATGGGTTTTTGGCTCAGTGGGTCACAACGCTGCCTTCTTGGCTCGGCTTTGTAGATGACCTGGGCACGGGAATCGGCTGGGTGTTTCGAGTGTTGCTGAGCCTTGGACTATTTTTAGTGATTGGCATTTTGCTTGCCCAGTTTGGCACGCTATTGGGGGCACCGTGGTACGGCAAGCTTTCTGAAAAAATTGAGCAAATCCAAACTCAGCAGCTTCAGGTTATTGAAATTGGGCCACTTCAAGAAGTAGGGCGAGCGCTGCTGCACGAACTCAAAAAATTAGCGCTAATTGTAATGATCGGCGGCACCTGTCTTATTCTTAACGTGCTGCCGGGGTTAGGCTCTACGTTTGCAACCATCGGGGGCATCACCTTGGGCGCAACGCTGGTCTGCCTCGACTTTCTAGATGCACCGCTCGAACGCCGCCGCCTTAAGTTCCGTCAAAAGCTGGGCATCATTTATAGAACCCTCCCCGCAACGGCGAGCTTTGGCCTGGTTTCACTCTTTCTCGTCAGCATTCCGCTCCTTAACTTGCTTACCGTGCCCCTCTGCGTGGCATCAGGGACGCTGTTTTTCTGCGATCGCATTTGGCCGAAGCATTTCCAACCTCAATTACCACCCCAGTCAAATCCAACTGTTTTGCCCTGATTGCAGCCAAACCTAGGGCTAAAATAGCCACATCCTGACCCCAGTAATGAATTGTGCGAATCAAAGGACTCCTCGCGGCCTCTAATCAAGTTTGAGAGCAGCTCACAGTGGACATTGCCGCCGAACGTGTAGAAGAATTTCGGCAGCAGGTGAGAGCCACCCTCAAAGCCACTGAGCAGTTGTGTGCCTCAGCTCGAATGATGCCTGCTCAACTGCCCACGCCTTCGCGTAAAGCCTATGCGTTTTTGAAGCAGCTCGATTTAATGCATCTACCCATTATCAACAAGGTTGCTGCCATAAAATCACACACTGGGAGCGGTTTTGTGAATTTGCCAAACAGCATGGAGATAAGACCCAAGCGCAAATGATAAAGCTATGGGGCGACAATGTGAGTCAACACAACCTCAGTGACGCTCTGCGCAAAATTGGAGTGAGTCGAAAAAAAAGACGTATGGATATCAAGAACGCGATGAAATCCAGCGAGAAGCATTTAAGGAGCGACTAAAAACCATACACCCGCATCAACTTGTCTACGTGGATGAAGCAGGAACGGATAACCGAGAAGACTATCCTTATGGTTGTAGTGCTATGTCGGTCAATTCACTGTGAATTGAAAAATAAAGCGTGTAATCTGTCCCTAAGGAAAGAAGAGCGACCAATGGGTTCCTAGCGCTGATGTTTGGGGAAATAAGGTCATTCACGTCCGGTTTCCAACGAAAGTTGCCCTGTTTCCCACGGTACTCAATTCTTGGTGTTGGCCTATTATCGCCTAGGTTGGAGATACCCACGAAATAATAGAAGGAGAAGACAAGTCAGTTTGCTCTACTGCAACTGCTTTCGGCTCCCCAAGGCTGCTTGACGTTGGCACTGCTAACGTCGAATCAGTTTGTAGGCTGTGCAGCTCTTCTACGAAGTCTCGAATGCCTTGAAACTGGCGATAGACTGATGCAAAGCGAACGTAGGCAACCTCACTCAACTGCTTCAGAGACTGTAAGACCGCCTCGCCCACTTCGGTGCTGGTGACTTCACGCACGGCACGCTGCTGAAGTTCTGCTTCAATGTCGTCTACTAATGCTTCTAGCCGCACTGACGTGAGTCCTGTTTTGCCGCAGGCTGTAACAATACCTCGCAATAGCTTAGAGCGATCAAAAGACTCGCGCTGCCCATCTCGTTTAATAACGGTAATAGGGACGAATTCTATGCGCTCATAGGTTGTAAAGCGACGACTGCAATCTAAGCATTCACGGCGCCGGCGAATACTGTGTCCAGATTCGGCAGAGCGCGATTCTAAAACTCGGCTATCGGTATGCTGACAAAAGGGACACTGCATCGTTAACATCCGCCATCGAAAAAGCCCAAGGGAGCCACCTGGTGATCTTAGCAACATGCGAAATGTAGTTTCTCCCCCTGCTTTAAGGGTACAGCAATGCCACTTAAAACTGACTGTCTCAGGCTATTGTGGCTGCTGCAATTCAGGAGCCGGAGGACGGTAGCTAATGTAAAGGACCAAAAGCCCAAACAAAACTACTCCCACTAGATATTTCAAGGACGAAGGGACAGCCAGAGAAGGGGAGAAAAAACCTTCGATAATTCCTGCAATAAACAGCATGGGCACCACGCCAAACATTAGCTGAATAGCTTTGCTGCCGAGCTGCTTAAGCTTATCTCTGCGGCGATATTGCCCAGGAAACACGATCGCCCTTGCCAACAGCAGCCCTGCCCCACCCGATATAAAAATGGCGGGTAGCTCCAGCGCCCCATGAGGCAACACAAACGCCCAGAAGGGGTAGGCAAGGTGATATTTGCCGACGAGGGTGGCGATCGCCCCAATACTCAGTCCATTATTCCAAAGAATAAACGTCGTCCAAGTACCCGCCAACATGCCACCCGCAAAGGCAGAAATAGTGACGCTAATGTTGTTGCGCATAATGGCAGAAGAAGCCATCGGCTCAACGCCAACAATAGAACCCATCCACAGTTCGCCCTTATCTTGTACCAAGGTCAAAATATGAGGAGGGATAACGATAGATAGAAAAGCAGGGTCACGCCAGCCGTACCACCAGCCGACCAGCGCTCCCAACAGGCAGATGGCGGTAGAAACCGCAATGTAGGGGAAGGTCTCACGCACCACTGCTGGAAATCCTCGAAGATAAAATTCCAGCACATCTCGCCAGTTTTGACGGCGACCGCCCTTATAGATCTGGGTGTAGCTGCGCATGGTGAGGTTGGTCAGCTGCTCAATCACCACAACACCTACCTGATGCGTCCGAGCGCGAGAAAGATCAGAACTTACTTTGCGATAGAGGCTGCTAAGCTCCCGCACCTCAGAGGCAGACAGCCGCTTCATGCCCTGCTTCTCAGCGCGATTGAGCAGCGTGATGAGCCGCTGCCAAGCGGGTTCTTGGCGACTTAACCATTGTTTGACATTCATCTAGCTCAAGTTCCTTAAGGCACATACAAATCAGGCGTTGACGGTTAGGATATTGAGCAGCAAACGCTCTTCGCATTATCGTCTATCAAGATGCCCCCACGTCAGCGACTGAATGACGGAGGGTTCTATAATGGTGAACTGTTTGGTCATCGCTTTGGCGTTGGTATTGAGCTGCTGCCTAAAATTTTATATCTGTTTATATCTGACCGATTGGAGTCTCCCATGCTGCGCCTGGAACATGTTAGTAAGATTTATCCCACTGGGGAAGTTCTCAAAGATATTAATTGGGAAGTCAAAACAGGCGATCGCATTGGCTTGGTGGGGGTCAACGGTGCGGGTAAATCAACGCAGCTCAAAATTATTGCGGGCGAAATGGAGCCAACCACAGGGCAGGTCGTTCGCCCTAACAGCCTTAAGATTGCCTACCTAACCCAAGAGTTTGAGGTAGACCCCACCCGCACGGTGCGCGAAGAGTTTTGGACGGTGTTCCATGAGGCCAATGCGATTAACCATGCACTTTCAGAAGTGCATCTCAAGATGGAGACGGCTGACCCCAAGGCACTAGACATTTTAATTGACAAGATGGATAAGCTTCAGCGTAAGTTTGAAGCGCTGGATGGCTATGGGTTAGATTCCCAAATTGAAAAGATTTTGCCAGAGATGGGCTTTACGGCTGAGGATGGCGATCGCCTGGTCAGCGCCTTCAGCGGGGGCTGGCAAATGCGCATGAGCTTGGGCAAAATTCTGCTGCAAACGCCAGACCTGCTGCTGCTAGATGAGCCGACCAACCACTTAGACCTCGAAACCATTGAGTGGCTCGAAAACTATCTGCGCGGCTTAACCACACCAATGGTGGTGGTGTCCCATGACCGCGCCTTTTTAGATCGACTCTGCAACCAGATTGTCGAAACAGAGCGAGGGGTTTCTAGCACTTATCTCGGCAACTATTCTGCCTATCTTTTGCAAAAGGCCGAAATGCAGGCCGCTCAGCTCAGTACCTATGAGCGTCAGCAAAAAGAAATTGAAAAGCAGCAGACCTTTGTAGATCGGTTCCGCGCCAGCGCCACCCGCAGCACCCAAGCGAAAAGCCGCGAAAAACAGCTTGATAAAATTGAGCGCATTGAAGCGCCCACGGGCAGCGTGCGAACCCTACGGTTTCGATTTCCCGATGCGCCCCGTAGCGGTCGAGAGACGGTGGTGATTCAAAACCTTGTCAAAAGCTATGGCGACAAGATTTTGTTTTTAGATGCCAACTTGCTCATCGAACGGGGCGATCGCATTGCTATCCTTGGCCCCAATGGTGCAGGTAAATCGACCCTGCTGCACATGATGATTGGCAGCGAAAAACCCGATGAAGGCAGCGTAACCCTGGGCGAACACAACGTTATTATGGGCTACTTTGAGCAAAACCAAGCTGAAGCCCTTGACCTCAATAAAACCGTTGTAGAAACGATTCACGATGAAGTGCCTAAATGGAGCAATGAAGAGGTTCGGACATTATTAGGCCGCTTTTTGTTTAGTGGCGATACCGCATTCAAACGGGTTGAGGCACTAAGCGGTGGCGAAAAAGCGCGGCTGGCCTTGGCTAAAATGCTGCTGCGTCCGGTCAACCTGCTGATTTTGGATGAGCCGACCAATCACCTCGATATCCCTGCCAAAGAGATGCTCGAAGAAGCCCTGCAAAACTATGAAGGCAGCGCCATTATTGTGTCCCACGATCGCTTTTTCTTAGAGCAGGTCGCCAACAAAATTGTTGAGGTGCGGGATGGTGAACTGCGGCTCTATCGGGGCGACTACCACTATTATCTAGACAAGATCGAAGAGGAAAAGGAGCAGGCAAAGTTAGGGAAGTTAGCGGCAAACAAGTCAGCCAAAGATGCTGAAAAAAGAGCCAAGCAATTGGAAAAAGAGGCAGCGAAGAAACAAAAGAAGAAAGCCAAGGCTTAAAAGCATATTTTTAGAAATTAAGCAGAACAATCCCCAACTTTTTGGGGCTGTAAGTTCTAAGTATTAGAAGCGATCGCTCCAAAGTTCATTTAAAGTCCTTCCCGTAAGCTGTCATTCTGGGATAAAATAATAAACCTAGCACTAAATCTGGCTAGGATGAAATCAGCTTTATTCCACTGTGGGCTGGCTTCATTGGGCACTCCCTATACTTAGATGTTCACTTAACATCGACGCGAGACGTCACCACTACGGAGGATTACTAGGAAATACTAAGCATGGTCAATCAGAAAACAGACGCGCCAAACGTTGGCTTTACTCACGAAGATTTTGCAGCCTTACTCGACCAATACGACTACCACTTTAACCCTGGCGACACCGTAGCAGGGACAGTGTTTAGCATCGAGCCAAGAGGCGCTCTGATTGATATTGGCGCAAAGACCGCAGCTTATATCCCCATCCAGGAAATGTCGATCAACCGCATCGACAACCCTGAAGAAGTTTTGAACTCTAATGAAACCCGTGAGTTTTTCATCCTTGCCGATGAAAACGAAGACGGTCAGCTCACCCTGTCCATTCGTCGCATTGAGTACATGCGCGCTTGGGAGCGGGTGCGTCAGCTCCAAACCGAAGATGCAACGGTACGCTCTGCCGTCTTTGCGACCAACCGTGGTGGTGCGCTGGTGCGCATTGAAGGGCTACGAGGCTTTATTCCTGGTTCTCACATCAGCACCCGCGCTGCCAAAGAAGAGCTGATTGGGGAAGAACTGCCCCTCAAGTTTTTGGAAGTGGATGAAGAACGTAACCGTCTGGTACTCAGCCATCGTCGGGCGCTGGTTGAGCGTAAGATGAACCGCCTAGAAGTGGGCGAAGTGGTCATTGGCGCGGTGCGCGGCATTAAGCCCTACGGCGCATTTATCGACATCGGCGGCGTGAGCGGTCTGCTGCACATCTCTGAAATTTCTCACGACCACATTGATACGCCCCATAGCGTCTTTAACGTGAACGACGAAGTGAAGGTCATGATTATTGACCTTGATGCAGAGCGCGGTCGGATCTCGCTCTCAACCAAGCAGCTAGAGCCAGAACCTGGCGATATGGTCAAAAATCCTCAGGTGGTTTATGACCAAGCTGAGGCAATGGCAGCAAAGTATCGTGAGCAGATGGCTGCGGCACAACAGGCTGCAAGTGAAGCGGCGGCTGCCAAAGAAGAAGTGGCGGCTGAGCCTGAAGAAGACGACGCTGAAGATTAATCGGCGGTAGTTCTTTCTTTTCAGATACCTTACAAAAACGCCTTGGCTGCTTCGAGATAATGAAACGTAGCCGAGGCGTTTTATTTTGTGATTTTGAGTAGACTTGTGCGCAGTCGCCCATCAACATTAGTCAGCATATTGCGGAGGACTGGCTCCAATTCGTTCTGTGATTTTAGGATATTTACCGCTAGGTGAATCTTCCATAATCGACAGGACGTTAATTTGGTGCCACCAGTCATCGCCAAAGTCAAACCAGTAACCGAATGACTCGTCGATTATTAAGCCCAGCTCTCCAAGCGTAGTGCTAGAGACATCTCCAGCAAGTTCATTGTCAGGATCTGAAAACGTCTGCGTCAATCCATAGCGTCGTGCATGGGGGTCATGAGGGCCATGTCCACCCACCTGAAATTCATATAAATGCTCTTCTTCGCGATTAAATGCCTTAAAGATGATTTTATGAAGATCTTTCAGGGTACTGCTAGCCTTGATTTCAATGACTCGCGACATCTCCGGATTTTTAGCCGCGAATGCTTCCGTAACAGGGCCATCTAAGATAAAAACTCTCAAGACAAACAAAGCGTTTGGAGAGATAGGTATGGCGGCAGAAGAAGCTTTAGCTTTTTTGCCACGACGGATCGCTGGGGACATTGGGGCAGCAGCTTCAGGCTTATCAGCACCTGGAATATAAGGAATTAAGCCTGCCTCATAGGCCATTTCTTGAAACTCTCTGGGTGCAGATCTTGCATCCATAATGAATCCATTCACTGAGATCATCCAAGCCATTGGATTATCATCTAACTTACTGGGAAGACACCAGTTAGGATCCATCTGATGCATTTTTAGAGTGTCGCGCACCAATTTTGACTTCCCTTGTCCAGTGCTAGCGCTGACACCAAAGCTCTTGTACAAATCTGTTGCGCTAATATGTGGACTTTGTGAAGCATCAAAGAGAAAGTTGACCATCCCAATTGCATGGGTAATGCCACACGCCCAAGTTTTATCAGTCCCAGTTGCGAGGGGTGAGGGTCTTTTGCGGCAGAGCGCTGCGGTTGCAAACCGGATAAACTCAGCATATTCAGGATTCAAATGTTCCTGAGCAAAACGATCTGTGAGGGCAACAATGCTAGCAAACTTTTCCTGCATTGCCTTAGGGACATCTGTTGATTTTTTTGTGATGGTCATACTGGTTCACTTGAGGTAACGCTTTTGTCTAGGGAGTGTATGTTTTACAGTTGGGCTTGAACGCTATTGCCCCACATCTCACGAGAATACTAATTTGCCCAGGCCATCTTTGCCGATCTGCATCAGTTGAGTCTATCTAAAACCACAGCCCTTGGTATTAAAAACCAAGGGCTGTGGGCATTCGATATTGAAGAATGGGCAATGCTACAGTTTGTCTACACCACGGTATAAACTACTTTGCTTCTTGTCTCTCCTTGGCTTCTTTGATCACTTCTTCTGCCACATTGCTGGGGCAAGGCGCATAGTGACCAAATTCCATTGAGAACTGTCCACGACCAGAGGTCATGGTTCGCAGGTCGCCAATGTAGCCAAACATTTCGCTGAGGGGCACATCGGCTTTAATCCGCGCACCCATCGGGCCTGTTTCTTGAGACTTAATCATGCCGCGACGACGGTTTAAGTCACCAATGACGTCACCCATGTAGTCGTCTGGGGTAAACACGTCCACATTCATGATGGGTTCCAAGATCTGAGGGCCAGCCTTGGGTATGGTCTGACGGTAGCCCGCCTGCGCCGCAATTTCAAAGGCGATCGCCGATGAATCCACCGCGTGGAATGCGCCGTCAGTGAGCGTAAACTTTAGGTCAACACAGGGGAACCCCGCCAAAACGCCTTTCACAATGCTGGACTTAAATCCTTTCTCAACCGCAGGCCAATACTCCCGTGGCACCGTACCGCCCGACACCTTAGAGATAAACTCGAAGCCACTTCCGACTTCCCCAGGTTCGATAATGTAGTCGATGCGGCCAAATTGACCGGAACCACCCGACTGTTTCTTGTGGGTATAGCTATCTTCAATGCGTTTGGTCACAGATTCGCGGTAGGCCACTTGAGGCTCACCCACTTCTACGTCAACGCCATGAGTCCGCCGTAAGATATCCACCTTAATATCTAGGTGCAGCTCACCCATGCCTTTGATGATGGTTTCGCCGCTTTCTTCATCGGTCATAACGTGGAAAGACGGATCTTCTTGAACCATCTTGCCTAGCGCCATTCCCATTTTTTCGTCACCGCCCTTGGTTTTGGGCTTCACGGAAATGGAGATCACGGGGTCAGGGAACACCATCGGTTCCAAGGTCGCAGGATTTTTGGGGTCGCAGAGCGTGTGACCCGTTCGGACATTCTTCATGCCGACAATTGCCACAATATCCCCAGCCTGAGCCGACTCAATTTCTTCTCGAGAGTTGGCGTGCATTTCCACTAGGCGGCTGACCCGTTCAGATTTGCCCGTGAAGGTATTGAGTACCGTGTCTCCCTTAGACAGGGTGCCGGAGTATAGACGCGTAAAGGTGAGGGCACCAAAGCGATCGTCCATGATCTTAAAGGCCAGCGCCCGTAAGGGTTTAGCAGGGTCTACCACCGCAAACGTTCCTGTCTCGTTCCCGTCGAGATCCACCTCGGGCTGAGGCTTAACTTCTGTGGGGTTAGGGAGGTAGTCTACCACCGCATCTAGCACTAGCTGCACGCCCTTATTTTTGAAGGACGAACCGCAGTAGGTGGGGAAAAACGCGAGGTCGCGGGTACCTTTACGGATACAGCGCTTAATGTCTTCGACATCAAGCTCTTCGCCTTCAAGGTATTTTTCCATCAGACTATCGTCTTGCTCCACCGCCAGCTCAATCAGCTTTTCGCGGTAAAGTTCGACCTGCTCCACCATGTCGGCGGGGACTTCTTCAATGGTGTAGTTGAGGGGGTCGCCAGAGTTATCCCACACCCAGGCTTTGCGGGTGAGCAGATCGACCATGCCCTTCAGGTTTTCTTCTACGCCAATAGGCAACACCATCACCATGGGCTTCGCCGCCAAAATGTCTTCAACCTGCTTGACCACGCGAAAGAAATCGGCTCCGGTGCGGTCTAGCTTGTTGACATAGATAATTCGAGCGACTTCAGAATCGTTGGCGTAGCGCCAGTTGGTTTCAGACTGTGGCTCTACGCCACCAGAAGCGCAGAATACGCCAATGCCGCCGTCAAGAACTTTCAGGGAGCGATACACCTCAATGGTGAAATCAACGTGCCCAGGGGTATCAATGATGTTGAGCTGATGGTCTTTCCAGAAGCAGGTGGTTGCAGCGGACTGGATTGTAATACCGCGCTCCTGCTCCTGCTCCATGAAATCCGTCGTTGCCGCACCTTCATGCACCTCACCGATTTTGTGGATTTTTCCGGTTAGCTTTAGGATTCGTTCGGTTGTTGTTGTTTTGCCAGCATCTACGTGGGCAAAGATACCAATGTTTCGATAAAGGGTGAGGTCTTTCATGTCTATTCTCTAGTTGGGCGCGACAAGCCGGACGGTCTTTGAGCGTTACTCAAAGGGAGTCAGAATTGCCTTTGTCGTCATGGGCAGTTCAAGTGTTAGGTTCTCGCCGGATGGAGAACTCTTGTTTCTGCTTAAAGCAACACTCTTAATTGTAAAGTGTTGCGCTCTAAAGTTGAAAGAGGGCAAGGGCGGTTGCCTCTACCTTTAACCTTGAGCATTATCTCAAAAAGGCTCTTTAGCCTGAGTCTCTAGGACGTTCTGCACTGCTGACGGCACGTTTGACAAAAAATCGTAGCCCGTGCGCTGTTCTAGTTCTCGAATGGTTGTACGGAATGTTTGCCAGTTATCTTCTTTGATACCCTGCCGATTGGGGATTAAAACCGCAATCACCCGCGTGTTTTGGGTAACTCCAGTTAACCCTAGGCTGGGCTGGTTATTGATCACCACAATTTTCCAAAAAGCGGCAGGAACGGTGATTTTGTTGTTGGCGATCGCATCCTTTTCCCCTATACTCCCCACTCCGCCTTGACCCGTCGGCCCTGCAATAATGTAAAGCTCTTTGCCTGACCTGACTAAAGTGCGGCAGTAGCTCTCGAGTTGTTCCCAGGGACCACGGTTGTTGTCGGGGGCTTGGGGTGCAATGTTGCTCATGTAAAACACGGCGGCAGAATCTTCGGGGGTACGGTTGCGATCGGCGGCAGGCACAATGTGTCCGCGATCAAACCCGCTGCCCGTGTAGCTACGGGGTGTGACGGTAAACCAGCCCGTTGACATCTCTGGATCGGGAGTAAATTCAGGCCGACTTAGGTTCCCCAGCCAAGATGCATTGAGCTGCCAACTTGCCCAAGCGGGTGTACTGGTGGTGCGATCATAGAGCAGTGCGTACTGAGATCTGAGAAAGAGGTGGTATCGGTCTGCCGCAGGCGCTACAGCATGACTGGGGTTCCCCAGGGTTAGATGAATGCTGTCGGCAACGGAAACATTTCGATGCATTAATTGGCAGCCGCCCGACAGCAAGGCGACCAAGAGAAGGCTCAGCAGTTGATTCCGCGTGTGCAAGCAGCGCTGAAATTGAGAAAAGATTGTAACGGCATTCATCAAGGCTGAAGTTCCATCATTTGAGGGCAGCAGCGGCTGAAGTGGATAGATCTTATCGTCCTTCAAAGTGGGTACGCTAGAGTTCAATATATTGGGCGAATGGCCTCGTTTTACAGGAGTTTTGGAGCGTAATGGGTAAAGTCCAGCCAAAAGAGGCACAAAGCCTACTGCTTCAAATGTTTAAACGTAAGCAGATTTGGATTGGGCTACTCAGCCTATGGGTGAGTGTCATCACACTGCCTGCTGTAGGACAACTCAGTGCGACACAGCTTGAGCAACAGCTTCAGTCTGCCGTTGCTCAAAGGAATTGGTCTCAAGCATTACAGATTGTTGATCGCCTGATTCCGTTGATACCCAGTCAAGCGAAGCAGCTCCGGCAATACCGTACCAAGCTGGAGCAGCTTTCGCGTGAGACAATTGCTCGTCCCCTTCAAACTCTATCGGGGTCGCAGCCCCAAGGGTTAGTGGCGATTAAGCGACGCAGTGGTGGCGTTCCGGTAATTGACGTGGTTTTCAACCAGCGCAGAACCTTTGAAATGATGGTTGATTCAGGCGCCAGCATTACAACCATTACGCGTCCCATGGCGAGAGCGCTGGGAATTAGTTCTTCACAAATCGTTGATTATGTGACCTTTAAGACCGCTAATGGATTAACGCAAATGCCCATTGTGTATCTCAATGCGATGACCGTTGGGGGGCTGATGAAGACTCAGGTTCAGGTGGCGATCGCAGGACCAGATATGGAAATGGGTCTACTGGGTCAAGATTTTTTGCAGCGCTATGACGTTAGCCTGCGGGGGAGCCGTATCGAATTTCATGACCGTCGCTAGCATTTAAGGCCGAGCGAGTGCTGGCAGTGCGCCAGATCTAGGCATGAATTACGGCAGAAATTTTTGCAGTGTCTAAATTACGCCCAATAAAAACCAAGCGGGTTGCACGGGCTTCATCGGTTCGCCACGGACGGTCGTAAAACGTCTCAATGCGATCGCCCACCCCTTGTAACACCATCCGCATCGGTTTATTGGCCACATTCACAAAACCCTTAATGCGATAAATATCCTGCTCTGCAATTAACGTCTTGAGCTTCAGCACCAGCGCCTGTGGATCGAGTGCCTGAGCTGAAACGATTGGCACAGAAAGGATGTCATCATCATGGTCATGCTCTTCTTCTGTGTCGTGGTGGCTGGGACGTGTCTCTAGGTTGTCTTCTACGGCGGCATTAAAGCCCAGCAAAATCTCTGAGCTAATTTGCCCGTCGCAGCAGGGGATGATTTTGACCCCAGGTCGCAGTTCTTGCTGAACCCGCGATCTCACCTCTGCCTGGGTTTGGCTATCCACACAGTCGGTTTTGGTCAACAGCACGAGATCGGCACAGGCCAACTGATCTTCAAATAGCTCTTCAAGAGGCGACTCGTGGTCTAAATTCGGATCCGCTTCGCGCTGGGCATTCAGGGCATCCAGATCCGCCGCTAGCTTACCTGTCGAGACGGCTTCGCAGTCTACCACGGTAATTACGCCGTCTACCGTTGCGCCCGTGCGGATCTCATCCCAGCGAAACGCCTGGATCAAGGGTTTAGGTAGGGCTAACCCAGACGTTTCAATTAAGATGCAGTCGATTTGGTCGCGGCGCTTCAGTAACTCCTGCATGGTGGGCAGAAATTCTTCTTGCACCGTGCAGCAAAGACAGCCGTTGGTGAGTTCTACAATGTTGGGCATCTCTTGATTGGGCAACACCTGCCCGTCTTCATCACAGACCTGGCAATCGCGCAGCAGGTCGCCATCAATGCCAATTTCGCCAAATTCATTGACCAAAACTGCAATGCGCCGACCCTGATTGTTTTGAAGCTGTTGCCGAATCAGTGTGGTTTTGCCACTGCCCAAAAATCCGGTAATCACCGTAACGGGAATTTTCGCTGCCATAATTTTCTCTAAAAGGGAAGGGAATTAAAGACCTGAAATGATCCAATGCAGCTCAGGTTAATCTGGGTGAGTGAGTGCGTCGCCGCTGAAGTTCTAACCCCAGCAGTAGCCCCAGCCCAACCAGCAATGTAAAGTATGTCAGCGTAATCAACCGTACCTGGATCGGTGGTGCAACGCCTTCTACCGCAATAGTTTGAGCAACTTGAAGCGGCTTAAACTGTCGATCTGCGTTGGCTTGAGGCGCAATCTCAACTTCAACATGATGGGGCGCACCATCAAAGAACTGTTGCTGCCATACAAACGTTCCGTTAAGGTCTGGAGTGCCCTCATAGGCAAATGCAACCCATTTATTTTCGAGCTGGGTCGTTGTTACTTTCAGCGCTACATTCGTGACAGGTTTATTAGTCTTGGTATCCATCACGCTAACCTGTAGCTTTGCGGGTTGACCGACCGTAGCGCTGACATCCCCCGATAGTTCAACTGCCAGCCCCTTGGTATTGAGCTTAGAAGGTTTATTAGAGGGGGGAGCTTCTTCTGTGCCGTGGGACATTGCCATTGACCCGTGGGATTGGGCAAATTCTGCACTGATATTGACGAAGAGAAGTGCGGCGATCGCCACCACCGTCACGCCACTCAGCAGCAGCTTGACCCGCTGTGGTGCAACCTCTCCAGGCAAGATCTTTTGTCTGCTACCGATTACCCAGCCACCACCCAGCCCTACCGCAACCAAAATGGTCGCCACAATGCCTAAGTTGCGATACTTAACCCAGTTTTCAGAGACTCGCAGTCGTAAGGTTTCCTGAATAGGGGCAAATGCATTTTCAGCCACAGGCGTGACCTTGATCTGTAGCCTGTAATCCCCTCGAATCGGCAGCATTTGCTGAAGCTTTAGCTCACCCTTGGGCGTTAGAGCCTCCATATCCAATAGCGTCGTGCCCTCCACAATCGGAAAATCTGTCGTAAACCAAGGATTCTTAGGTTGAGTCAGAATTGTGAGATGAATTTTAGCATTCTCTAACGCCTGCCCAGACCGATCTAAAGCCTGAAGCGTAAGCTGTCCCGGAGGCTGCGGATCGGAAGATTCCGCCTCAAACGGTCTAATCTGTGAAAGCACTGGACTCGTGGTGAGCTTAATGGACGCCTGCGGTAACTGGGATAATGCCACCCAGCTATACAGTAAAACCCCCATCAGGCAAGCCGCACTGATGAGCGCAAAACGTTTGAACTTTGACATTACTTTCTCTGAACAATGACAACGCAACCGAGCTGAACTTAGCCCCAGCCACACCCTTAATGACAGCTCACAAGCGCCGTATGGTGGCGCAGTGAATGCACAGCATCATGAATGGGGGGATAGGTTGTGAAGTAGACCGTCCAGAGCGTTAGCCCACAGAGAGAGAGGTAAAGTGCCGACTGTACTGGAACCGAAAGCGTCCGGTCTATAACGCGGCGCTGAACCGAAACTGAACTAGGAGATTGAGCCGTCATTCTGTACCTCGCAGATAAGACTAAAGTGTAGATTGAGCGCTCGGCAGGCATTCTGGCTTTTAAGAGCGGCGGCAGTAGACCAAACGCCTCAATTACAGTTGCGGGACAGCGGCAGAATTGCACTGCTCTTTCCCTGTTTCCTCCAACGGCTGCTCCCCGTCAGAACCGATTGCTCCACTCAGCTTACCGGATGGATGAGTTGTTGAACACTTTTGCGAAGGATCTTTACCTGTCTCTCAGTCCAGCCTCTCGCAAGGCAAACGGTATAATTGCAAACGTAAACCTCAAAAAGGCTGCATCTGTGACACGCGCAATCATTGAAACCAACAAAGGCACCATCAACATTCAGTTTTTTGATGCCGATGCACCCAATACGGTCAAAAACTTTGTAGAACTCTCTGAGAAAGGTTTCTATGATGGCCTTGGCTTTCACCGTGTGATTCCTGACTTTATGATTCAGGGTGGCTGCCCTAATGGCACTGGTACTGGTGGCCCCGGCTACAAAATCAAGTGCGAAATCAACCCTAATAAGCATGTTGCTGGCACGCTATCTATGGCTCATGCTGGTAAAGACACGGGCGGAAGCCAGTTCTTTATTTGTCATTCTCCCCAAGGGCACCTTGATGGAGTTCATACTGTCTTTGGACAAACCACAGATATGGATGTTGTTAACGCCATCCGCCAAGGCGACAAAATGCTGTCTGTTAAAATTGTGCCTGACGCCGCCTAATCAACGCGGATAGGTAAGTCTTTCCACGAGTATAAAAATTCGTTGTAGTAAAGCCATTACAGCAAGTTCCGAAGCTTGGAAACCCATTGGCTAGGCTGGGTCGGAAAGGCTTCGACGCCGCTCAGGCAAAGAGTCAGCGCTTTTAAGCGCACGTAGATATTCATAGTTCAAAACCCTTACATTTTGATACAGCTATGGGATAGAACAGACTTCCACCATAGTTTGCAGGCTTCACACTTAGCCCTGAAGCATCTCATTAATCTTGATGAGATGCTTCAGGTTATGAATAGCCAAAAGATGCTGATTTTAATAACGCGCTGATGGTTTCTCTTTTGGGGTCAGCATATAAACCCATCTGATTTTTTTGCGCTGAGTTGCCCCATAAAAGCGGCTTAGAAACAAAACTAAAACCCACGCACCCTTAAGTTGGATTGTTAAAAGCTTCCTTAAGTTGGGATGTTGCCGCCCATTAAACGCTGGTAGCAATAGTGTAGATTTTGCTTCATCTAAGGCCAAAATTCTAGGGTTGGGTCTTGGGCGATCGCCATTATACCCATACTTCATCCAATGAAAGGCGATCGCCACATTTTCTGACTCCAATACTTGATTGCGGTACTTACGAGCAACATCTTGCAAGTAAACAATGCTTTGCCAAAGCTTACCCGAAATTAGCCTTGGCTGGACGACTGCATAAGGCGTTATGGATGAATTATTGTCTAGCTAATCTCCAAATCTGCGATGTGGATGGACAAGTACCCGTCCGTATGCCAAATTAAGGCATATCAGTGGATGGCTGTCGTCCTATACCGTTTGAAGATTATAGGCGAACGCAATACATCTATTTAGAGTTAAGTAGATGCGATATGCACTGAGAATATAAGGCTCTTCAGCGTTGACTTTCTGACAGTCCTTAGTTCAGGAGTATAAATGTGAACTCAGTCGAAGAGACAGAATTTTCACTACTTGTCGAAGCGTTCCAGATAGGGTTTGCTGAACAAAGTCTTTTCGCTATTGAAGACACTCGTAAGCGTGCTGATCAACTTCAAGCACTACTTGTCCCCAAGCTCAAGATCCTTATCAACTATACTTGTGATCTGATTCGCAAAGTCTACGGTTCAGATGCTCTCTTAGCTTGTCGAATAGCGACTACACCTGCTCATCGTCTCGAAGCAAGAAATACCAAAGCGTTTGAAGCGGCAACTGCTGGATTAGCTATAAAAGGGCAAGCATGGTTTTTTCAACTAAGGTTTGAATGTACTTTTGATAAATTGTATGTGACTTTCTTTGGCCTCAGAGGGTTAGAAGGCAACCCAATCGTCCAAGTCTTAAAAAAGTACCCAGAAAGTGTTATTAAGTTGCTAACTCAGGGTAACTATGACGTTTATTCTGAAGCAATTGAACCATTATATGACACTAAAGAATTCAATCTTAGTGGGTTCATTGATAACCTGCAATTGGTTCCAGAACGAGATTGGCATCAAACTTCTTTTGAAGGAAAATATCTTACACTTCCTGTCGAAAATCTTGATGCGGCTCTCCCCGTAATTAATGATTTTGTCACACTTTTCCCAATTTTTCGTGCTGCTGCAAACATACTTTGTGGTGAGAATGATTATTTTGAGAATTATGTAGAACGTTTTTGGAATTGGCAAAATAGTCTTCAGATTCAGGAATCTGTAGCTACTATTAAATTTTTTCCTGATGAAGTAGACCTAGCTGAAAAATTTGTTGAGGGTTCGGTGAAGCGAGTTTCGGTCAACGCCTATGAGCGAGATTCTAAAGCTCGACAAAAATGTATTGATTACTATGGCTTGGATTGTTCGGCTTGCGGCTTCAACTTTTGCAAAGTCTTTAGAGAATTGGGCGAAGGTTTTATTCATGTTCATCACATCCGACCTATTTCTGAGATTGCAGAAGAGTATGAGGTGGATCCTGTGAAAGATCTACGTCCTGTCTGCCCAAACTGTCATGCCATGATTCATCGCCGTTCTCCTCCATTGAGTATTGAGGAAATTAAAAAGTTATTGAATGCTTCTGAAAACGACGAGCGAACTACTTAGCAACTCGCTCGGAGCGGGACTAGCAAAAGATTTTAATGCATTGTAAAAACTAAAATTGTTCGCAACCGCTAAAGCGAGTTGTTCATAACAGCTTACGTTGATCGTAAGTAAACTCAATTTTAAGCCGATTTATACAAGGACGATCACATTTACTTAGCCTGAGGTGGTGATTGCTTTTCATAAGTCTATTAACTCGAAGCTTCAAGTCATTCTGATGTGCCGCAACAATGATTTTGATATACTAGAAGCTAAATTCTTCTTGTTGTTATTCTAAGCATTTAGGAAATCAATGACTAAGACTGCCGAAACCTCTGCCTTTCAGCAAGCGATTGAAACCGTAGAATCGCTTCCCCTCGACGATCAAATTATTCTTTTAGAACTGCTCAATAAACGTTTGCACCAACGACAACGCAATCAACTTTTATCTGAAATAGAAGAAGTGCGCCAAGATTATGCCAACGGAGACATTCACTATGGTTCTGTTGCAGACTTTCTTGTGGAGCTAGATAATTGAGACGTATTGCTTGGAGTCCAAAATCTCTTCGTGCCTTCAAACGCATAATTCGTCAAAATCCTCAACTTCGCCCACTTATCGAAAAAACTCTGAATCGTCTATCTGACAATCCATTTCACCCCGCCTTGCGTACCCATAAACTTACAGGAGATTTAACAGGAATCTGGGCATGTTCGATTGATTATAGCTACCGAATTTTATTTGAATTTATTGCACATCCAGAAAGCGAAGAAGATGTAATTTTATTGCTCAATCTAGGCTCTCACGATGAAGTGTATTGAGCGAGATAGGTTGTCTTGACGTTAGCAAAACCAATTTCTACAAAGGCGATCGCATTTCCTTAGCTTGAGGTGGCGATCGTTTTTACATAATTTAAAAATCGTGGAGAGATGCTTCACAGTTCATCTTCCACTTCGAGGAGAGACTCGTCACCTTGACGGATCGCTTGTCCATAAGCAAGGATTTCCTCAAAGGCAGGCTCATCTTTGAAAGACCCAGTTACTTGTTGCAGCCAATTCATCGGTTGAGGCGTCACAACTTGTTTTTGTAACTCAGCAATCAAAGATTCAACTGTTGCAAGGCGTTCTTTTAAAGAAGCGTTAGTTGCCATTTGAGTTTCCTCTAATTAGGCATTTCTGTCTGAACAATAATGAGTCGGCAAGGGTTTGACAATCTTATGACCGCATCTCTACTCATTCTCATAAAAGCGATTAATCCTGACCTTAGGTCAAAATCGTGCCGCCCATTAAGCGCTGGTAGCGATAGTCTAGCTCTTGCTTCATCAAAGGCCAAAGTTCTAGGGTTGGGTCTTGGGCGATCGCCCCCTCCGCCGCTTCCCGTGCCAACTCTAGGCAATCCTGATCTTCCACCAGACTAGCAAGGGCAAAATCCGGTAGGCCAGATTGACGGGTGCCCAATACTTCCCCTGGCCCTCTAAAGCGCATATCCATTTCAGAAATAAAGAAGCCATCTTGAGACTGCTCAAGTACCGTGAGGCGCTGACGAGCCGTTTCGGTTTTGGAGCTGTTCATCAGCAAACAAAACGATTGATGGGCACCCCGCCCCACCCGACCGCGAAGCTGGTGCAGTTGGGCAAGGCCAAAGCGTTCAGCGTGTTCAATCAGCATGACCGTGGCATTGGGGATATCTACACCCACCTCAATGACCGTGGTTGAAACCAGGAGCTGTAGTTCTGCATTGCGGAACTGGGTAATCACCGCATCTTTTTCAGCAGAACTCATGCGCCCATGAAGTAGCCCCACCTGAAAACTAGGAAACACGCTCTGCAAATGCTGATGTTCTTCTACAGCCGATCGCAAATCTAGCTTTTCTGATTCTTCAACAAGGGGCAGCACCACATAAATCTGTCGCCCCAGCGCCACCTCTCGACGGATGAGATCATAGGCATGGCTGCGATCGCGCGGGGTCAGCATGGTGGTCTGGATGGCCTGTCGTCCAGGGGGCAACTCATCAATCTGGCTCACGTCCAAATCGCCGTGGAGCGTCAGCGCCAAAGTTCGCGGAATAGGCGTTGCCGTCATCGTCAAAACATGGGGATGCTGACCTTTTTGCTGAAGCATCGCTCGTTGCTTCACCCCAAACCGATGCTGCTCGTCAATCACCACCAAGCCCAAGCGCTGAAATTCCACAGAATCTTGGATCAGCGCGTGGGTGCCCACCAGAAGAGACAGTTCCCCAGTCTGGAGCTGTGTCGCAATCTGGCGACGTTTTGCCGCTTTAGTGGAACCCGTCAGCAGCTCAACGGGGAGCTGAAGCTGATTAAACCACTCCACCAGTTTGCGATAGTGCTGCTCAGCCAACACCTCAGTCGGAGCCATCATTGCGGTTTGATAGCCAGACTGAATTGCCGCCAACAGCGCCACCACCGCCACCACCGTTTTGCCAGAACCCACATCGCCCTGCACCATTCGGTTCATAGGGGCTGTGCCTTCCAAGTCCCCTAAAATGTCCTGCACCACCCGCTGCTGTGCGCCCGTAAACTGGAACGGAATGACGTTATAAAATTTGTCGATCAGCTCCCCCCGTGGGTTAAGGGCAACGCCGCGCTGGGTTTTGCGCTGCTCTAGCCGCCGCTTTAGCATCCCTAACTGGAGGTAGAAAAACTCGTCAAACACCAGCCGCCGCCGCGCTTTATCTAGCCATTCCGACGATTCGGGGAAATGGATTTGGGCGATCGCCTCTGGTAACTTCACCAAGCCATACTTCTCCCGCAGCAGATCAGGCAGCGGATCTCGAATGTGCTGTGCCGCAGGGAGTGCCGCCACGACTGCCCGCCGCAGCAATTCCGGCGGCACCCCTTCGGTGAGGGGATAGATAGGCACCACCCGCCCAATTTTGAGAGAATCTATGGAATCACGGGTATTTTGCAGCACCTCAATTTCAGGTTCTTCGAGGGTATAGCCAAATTTATTGGCCTTCACTAGCCCCGATGCGGCAATGACCGTTCCAGGGGCATACTGCTGCTTTTGTTTTTCTTGCCAGCCGCGATTTCGGAAGCGATCGCCAGCATAAAACCGACTCAGCCTGAGCTGCCCCGTTACGTCCCCGACGGTCATTTCAAAAATGGTGAGCTTGGGGTTTTTGGGGCTGTTAAAACAGTTGCAGCGGCGCACCGTCACCACAATCGTGACCGTTTCCCCTGCTACAAGGTCTTCAATTTTGACCTGACGGGCGTAGTCAATGTAGTCGCGGGGGTAGTAAAACAAAACGTCTCGGACGCTATACAGCCCCAGCTTTGCCAACCGATCTGCACTTTGAGGGCCAATGCCTTTAAGGTACATCAGAGACTGATCCAGGCTCACGGTTGCGGCGGCTGCGCTGCCTTTTTCAGCAGCAGGTTTAACCGTAGGCAGCTTTACTTTTGGAGTGGCTGGGGGTTCCTGCTGTTTAATCTGCTCTCGCTGCACTTGGTACAGCAGCCGACGCGCTTCGGCAACCAGGTGCTGACGTTGAGAAAGCGGCAATTCGGGATAGGTTTCAAACTTGGCGGCGATCGCCTGACATTTAGACTGTTCTGGCGCAGAAGTGACGGCGGTTTGCGCCTGCACTAAGTTGAGGTGTAAAAACTCACTAAAGCGAAACTGATTGCCCTGCACATCACAAAACCCACGCTCTGCCTCCACTGAGAGCGCCCGTTGCAGCCTTGCCCAGTCAGGAGCAGCAGGGGCGGCGGTTGTGACGGAGTAGGCCATTAGGTATTTGCGCCCCCAAAGGTGCTGTCCTCAGCAATCCAGATGGCTTTCCAGGCGGCGATCGCCTCTGCGGTAAGCTGTTCTTCTTGCTTTTGGGCGTAGTTTTGCTGCACCTGAGACAGCTTTTGCAGCAAAGGCCGCAGCTTTTGTCGCCAGCCCATGAGTTCTGGATCTGTAAACTCTAAATCTCCAAGCTGTAGGTAAAGTGCTACCACGGGGTCTAGGTCATCATCATCGTCTTCGTCTGGATCGACCATTGCCTTGAGTAGGTGCGGCGGGTTGGTAATAGTGCGTCCCGTTGCGGTAGCCTTATCTGCTGAATCTAAGAGCTTATCTAAAGCCTTAATCTTCATGATGTTGGCCTCTTGGAGCAGATGGTTAATCTGGCGAGAACTTTCTCGAAATAGCTCAGTGGTGCCGTCTTCGAGTTCTTCCCATACTTCTAAGAGCAATGTGGGGTCGGCTTCACCCTCTAGCGCTAGTTCTTGAAAGGGGTGCAGTAAGATTGCCAACGCCTGTGTCATTTCACGACCGATCTGACGGATGCCTTCTTGTAGGGTTTCGCGCTCAAACACCGAGCGCTCTAAAAAGGCTTCTGGATACACCTGGGTACAAAGATGAAAGCTCGACATGACCACCTGCTTTTGTGCCGAACGCGCTAGCACTGCAAAGTATTCCATCAAGACCTGACGCAGTTCTTGTCCAATCTCTGAGGTTGTTTTTCTAATCTGGCTCATTTCTTGATGTAGCTGTTCTAGCGTTGCCCCCATACTTTTAGCGTGCCTTATTTTATCTATGTATTTGGCTGTATGTCGGGATAACCGCAGGTGGTTTGCACCTGAATTGCTAAGGAGAACGATACTTCATTTCAGCCTTATCATACCAAACCTATCCTAGCGGCCTTGTGATAACAACTGAAGTGCCGGAACAGACGATCTTTGCCCCACAACCATTTCTAAAAGATACGCTAGAGTGGCATTACGCAGAACCGCACAACGCCGCGCAACCAACGGCTATTGACTCCATCCCTACGAGGATTCAGCCCATGTGTATTTGCATCAACTGTCACTACGTCGATGATTGCCAAACCTATCACGCCGTTGAAGGCCAGCATCAGCAGCCCCACCTTACTGAAACGCCGACCTTTGAGCCAGAGAACCCTACGATTAATGTCAATATCCGCACAGGGGGCATGGCAGATATTCAGCTTGAGTGGGATGTGGTGGGCTGCGATAGTTTCCAATCTGAAATGGGTAAGTGGGCAAAACTGCGTCCAGGGGAACTGATTCCTACCTAAGATGACTGGAGCGCTTTAGTTACCGAGGTAAATCCCTAGCCCACGGGCTGTTTTGACGAGCGTGCCGTGAAGATCTACTTTGTCGTACTGGGCGATCGCCTCTGCAATCGGCACACTCACCACCTGACGCTTTTGCCAAGTGACGATCTGGTCATACTTGTCCTCCGCAATCAGGTCTACTGCCGCAACTCCAAAAGCGGAAGCAATCAAGCGATCTAACGGTGACGGAATGCCGCCCCGCTGGATGTGGCCTAACACCGTTACCCGTGTTTCAGCAATGTTGCTGCCGCAGATTTGATTCGAGAGGAATTCCCCAACGCCGCCTAATCGACACTGCCCCGCTGCGTCCGTTTGCGTCATCGTTGTGCCTTCTTCGGCACGAGCGGCCTCTGCGGTAATAATTAGCGCGGAGTTTTTGCCCCGTCGCTGCCAGCCCTTCAGTTTGTTACAAATGTGCGCCACAGAAAACGGAATTTCTGGAATCAAAATAATGTCTGCACCGCCTGCAATGCCTGCGCTAATGGCAATGTGACCTGCATCTCGACCCATTACTTCCAAAATCATAACGCGGCTATGGCTGGCTGCTGTAAACTGGAGCCGATCTAAGGCTTCAGTGGCAATATTAACCGCCGTATCAAAGCCGATGGAGCGCTCCGTGACCCCTACGTCGTTGTCAATAGTCTTAGGGATGCCCACCAGATTCCAGTTGCCCTGTTGAGCAAGCTGGCGCAAAATCGCCATACTGCCGTCACCTCCAATGCCGATGATGGCATCGAGACCCAGTTGATGATACCCCTGAATAATTTCTTCGGAGCGGTCTTTTAAAGTCCCATCCGGCATGGGGAAGGCGAAGGGGTTGCCTGTATTAGTGGTGCCCAGCATGGTGCCGCCTGCCGTTAGCCAAGAGTCTACGGTTTTAACATCTAGAGGCCAAACGCTGGCAGGGTTTGCCATTAACCCTAGGGTGGCCTGACGGATACCTAGAACTTCCCAACCATAGGTGCCTACTGCCCGACGCACTACTGCCCGAATTACAGGGTTAAGTCCAGCGCAATCTCCACCGCTGGTTAGGATCCCAATCCGCTTATGCTCTCCCATGGTCATTGCCAATCCTGTGTTCTCAAGATAAGCAGTACCATACGCCCAAATGAGGACACTGTGTCGAGATTATCTGACTGAAGGGGTCTATGTTATGAAAAATTTATGATCTGAGGTTGTGCCAAATGACGCGAGTCATGTCCCGTAGCAGTGCCACAATAGAAGAGGACGTAAGAAAGTGACCCTGTGAGTGTGTTGATTCGGTTTTTGCCTGATGAGGTTGAAGTTGAGGCGGAGATAGGCGAATCTTTCTTAGCTGTGGCAGCTAGAGCCGGAGTTGACATTCCGACGGGGTGTTTAATGGGTTCTTGTCATGCCTGTGAGGTGGAAATTGAGGAGGTGGGAGATGTCTGTGCCTGCATCACTGCTATTCCGCCTGGCTTTAGCACCCTGACGGTTAATTTATTTTCTGACCCAACGTGGTAACGCTCTATTCAGCAGCGTCGGATAAATTTGGAATTAAGCCAGGGATTGGCAGCAGCTCGATCTGCCGTGTCTGAAGATTGAGTGATTTCACAAATGCCTTTACCATCGGCACCAGAATTTTCTGGCCTGGGGCGTTTTGAGGCTCAATCTCTAGTAGGTCATGGCCTGCGTTGGCAATGCCTACGACGGTGCCGATGGTTTCTTGGGTATTGCCATTTATCACCGTCATGCCCACCAAGTCCATGACGTGAAATTCGTTTTCTGCTAAGGGAGGGCGATCGCCCACGGGCACCATCAGCTTTGCACCCCGCAGCATCTCGGCCTGGTCAATACTCACAAACTCTGCAAAACGCAGGACGTAAAGCCCCTTGCCGTCTAAAAAGCGACCCGTCTGAAGGTTGATAGACTCTAGCTCCTTAGCACCAGCCCGCAGCATCCAGCGCTCTCCTGGCTTGATGAATCGTTCAGGGAAATCGGAATCTGGGTACACGCGCACTTCCCCATGCAGACCTTGGGGGGAGACGATGCGACCAATTTCAATCCACTCGTTGAGATCTGTGGGCATAGGGCAAAACGCTTTTAAGTAATAAATAGCTAAGAAATGGCGGGGGCTAATTGGGTTGCATAAACTCGCTCAACAACCTCAGCCAGGCGCTTCATGCCTTGGACAATTTCATCATCGGTGGCAGTGAGGCTTAGGCGCAAGCACTGATGTTTGTGAGACCACTCTTCTCGGAGGCCAGGGAAAAATGTGCTGCCAGGGACGGCAATTACACCCGCTTCCTTAAGCTTTTGATATAGCTCCCAGTCTTTTATAGGCAAGTCGCGAAACCAAACCCAGCCAAAGATTGCGCCCTCCCCACGATGGAGAAACCAAGGCAGATCTTGGGGCATAAATTCGCTTAGGGATGCCTCTAGGATGGCGAATTTTTTCTGATAGAAAGGACGAATAATGCTTTCGGAAATTTGGGCTAAGGCACCGGAGCGGATTGCTTGGGCTGCGATCGCCTGTCCATAGCGCCCCGAGTGAATGCAAATATTGGTCTGAAAGGCCTCTAGAACCTGAATAATGCGCTCGTCCCCGATGGCAATACCAATTCTTTCCCCGGGCAGACCTGCCTTAGACAGACTCATGCAGTGCAGCACATTTCCGCCAATGTAGGGCTTCAGCTCAGTGAAATTAAGGCTAGGGAACGGAGGGCCATAGGCAGAATCAATAAAGATGGGCACATCAAAGGGCTGTGCCAACGCCGCAATTTTTTCAACTTCTTGATCTGTCAGCACATTACCCGTTGGGTTGCAGGGGCGCGAAAAAATGACGCACCCCGTTGTTTCATCAATTTGGAGCTGGCTAAAGTCAGGGCGATACTTAAAGCGATGGCCTGCCTCATCAATATCTAGGGTTGGCTTATAGGCCAACAGCGCCTCAGCATCTAAGCTCACGCCGCCGTAGCCTGTGTAGTCAGGGCTAAGGGGCAGCACAATGCGCTTTAGGTTGCCATCGGTATTGAGTCCCCCAAAGGCGTTGGCTGCTAGAAAATACAGTGACTGACTGCCTGGGGTAATCAGCACCTGTCGAGGGGTGAGGGAAAGCCCATAGCGCTCATTAAAGTCGTCTACAATGGCATCTACTAGGGGGATATACCCTTGGCTGGCTCCGTAGCGACAGACCACCTCGCCATATTCAGGACTGTTGAGTAACGCCATTGTGCAGTCGCGCCAGAGCTGCTCTACCTCTGGCAAAATGACGGGATTACCTGCGCTGAGGTTAATAAAAGTCTTCCCGTGACTTTCTCGGAGCGTCTCAATAATGTCTTTCATAATGGCTCGAACGCCAGTCAAAGCCGACATTTGAGTCCCGATGCGCGTTAGAGCAGGCTCCATTCCGTTTCATCTCTTTCGGTAAGGCAGGCCTTCTTATCCTATTAAACTCCTGAACCGTTTTGCAAACTAAAGTATCGCTTTGAGCCTGCAACAGACCATTGCAGGGCTAAGATCTGGATTCTTTGCAGAATAAGCATTATGGCGGAGATTGGTGAATACTAAGGCTGAAGCATTGATATTAATTTAGACACCTATGCCATCCCTGAAATCATTAGCCGTTCGGGGAACGGTCTGGACGCTGATTGGCTATGGAGCCAGTCAGGGACTTCGGTTTGCCAGCAATTTGATCCTCACGCGCCTGCTTTTTCCCGATTTGTTTGGGCTAATGGCGCTGATTAATACCTTCATCATGGGTCTACACCTTTTCTCAGACCTAGGGATTCGGCCTAGCATCATCCAAAACCCACGGGGTGATGACCCAGCCTTTCTCAACACGGCTTGGACACTGCAGATTATCCGAGGCTTGGGGCTGTGGGTCTGCTGTTGGGTCATCGCCTGGCCCTTAGCCAGTCTTTACCAAAATGCTGATTTACGCTGGCTTATCCCAGTGATTGGATTTGCAACCGTTTTAGATGGTCTGATGTCAACCTCTCTGGCCTCTCTGAACCGTAGCCTGGATGTCGGGAAAATCACGCGATTTGAATTGATTATTCAATTTATCTCTACAATTGTGATGCTGATGTGGGCATATCTTAGCCCCAGCATTTGGGCTTTGGTCGGCAATGCTTTGGTGTCAGCCGCCATTAAAACGGTTTGGAGTCACTGTTTAGGCTACACCAATCGGCTGGCTTGGGAGAAGGATGCGCTTAAGGATCTGGTCAATTTTGGGCAGTGGATTTTTTTGTC
>JANPLU010000056.1:0-60798 GCA_031422435.1 Acaryochloridaceae cyanobacterium VAR_48_metabat_390 | reverse complement strand
GAAAATTCTCAATGAGTTTGAATTTTGTGAAGTCTGATTTAGTTTAGCGTAAGACACTGGAGTGGGAGAGAGAGTGGCTGCGATCCCCCGCTATGGCTTGCCATCCAACTCGCAATATCGGAGATTACCTCCATATAGTTCAGGTCGGCATACAGATCGTGGTAGCTATGGGCATAATGTCGGTAGGTTTTATCAGCACACTGAAGGCGTTGAAACAGGGATTGACTGCTCTCGGGAGAAGTAATGCCATCGGCATCGCCGTGGAGCAACAGCAGCGGAACCTTGAGCTGATCGAGGTTTTGGTTAATCCAGCCCACGGTCTTAAAAAATTCGACAGATAGACGAGCCGTGCCGTATTCATGGCGAAGTGTGTCGGTCGCGTAGTCTGCAAGAACTGCTTCATCTCTAGAACTTAAAGCATGATCAATGCCCACTTTGAGCTTAAACCGAGGCCAGAGCCGAGACAGAACTTTACCCACTGCAAGTTTCCAGGCTGGAACGCCAATATGCCCCAAGGCAGGTGCAGACAGAATTAAGCCCTGTAGTAATTCTGGATAGTGCAGGGCGTAGTCTAGGCTAATGGTGCCGCCCATACTGTGACCCCATAGAAAATAATTCTTTGCGGCTTCTTGACTGCGGACAAACCGTAAAAAAGCGCGTAAATCTTCTCGGAACTCTTGCCACTGCTGGATATAGCCACGCTGCCCTGGCGATCGCCCATGCCCCCGTAAATCTAGGGCATATACCCCATAGCCCTGGGGCACCAGACAGAGAATGCCATGCCTAAATAAATCGCTGTGACCACCCAACCCATGCACGACAACAACAATTCCCTGGACTGGCTCTGCATTTGGAAACCAGCGCTGATAAAAAAGGGGAAGACCGCCAAAGCCTTCAAAAAAACTTTGCCTATGGTTCATACCAAATCCCTTCCAGCTGAGGCGACAGATTAAGCCATTCAGTCTATTGTGTTGGGCTGAAAGCACCTCTCTGCTGTAAATCTATTCTAGATTGCCTTTTATGCCGTATAAATGCGCTTTAGGTCAGTTTGCAAAGTGTTTCAGGGCAATGGCTGCGATGCTGCCACCCACTTTTCTAGGTCGGCAATGGGGTAAAGCGCTGAAATGGTGGTGTAGGGCACCCGACTTCCTTGAGAGGTGATGATAAAAAGCTCATCATTTTCCGTTTCGTGATCGGTCACAAGCTGAAGCCGTTTTGCTAACTTAAACCAGCGCCAAAACTCACGCGTTAGCGTTGGCCTAGGGATGAGTTGACCCTCTGCATCAATCTTGTAAGCCTTCCCGATATAGCCTGTATTGTTGTACAAAAGCTGATGGATATAAAGGTCTAACGCCTGCTCATCTTGAAACTGGGGGCGATAAAAATCTTTGATCTCCTCTTCTACTCCTAGCGCCTTGAGACGACCGTGAAGCGCTGTTTTTTGACCCCCAAAGTAGGCGCTACGTGCCTGTGCATCTTCTAAAAAATGGACGAGAATACGAACCGGAACCCCTTTATAGGTAAGCGTGGGGTAGGCCATCCACAGTCCCAATCCCGCTATCAGTAAGCTAAAGGCACCTCCAGCCGCCACATAAGACCATCGGAAGCGTTTCTTTTGAATTGTGCGGTGCTGTCTGACAACCACAGATTTACCCTCTAAACTGATGATGTGATTCTACGAAAGCTGGCGCTTAATTTTTAGTCATGTCCTCCCCCCGCCTCCACCCTGAAACCATTGAGCAGGTGCGTCAGGCTGCCGACATCGTGGATGTGGTGGCGGAGCATGTGGTGCTGCGAAAGCAGGGTCGCGGATTTGTGGGTTCCTGCCCGTTCCATGATGACAAATCTCCTAGCTTTAGCGTCAGTCCTGAGAAGCAGTTTTATTATTGCTTTGGCTGCGGGGCGGGGGGCAATGTTTACAAGTTCCTGATGGAGCTACGCAAACAGTCTTTTAGTGAAGTTGTTTTAGACCTTGCCCAGCGCTATCAGGTTCCAGTCCAAACTCTAGCCCAGGAAGAGCGCCAAGAGCTTCAGCGCCAGATTTCCCTCAAGGAGCAGCTCTATGAGGTGATGGCGATCGCCGCCCAGTTCTATGAGCATTCCCTCAGGCAGCCCAGCGGACAGCACGCCCTCACCTACGTTAAGCAAACCCGCAGCCTTACCGAAGAAACCCTTCAGCATTTTCAGCTCGGCTACGCGCCTGGCGGGTGGGAAACCCTTTATAGATACTTTGTAGACAAAAAGGGCATTGCCGCTGAGCTGGTCGAAAAGGCGGGGCTGATTGTGCCGCGTCAGAACCAGCAGGGCTATTACGATCGGTTTCGCGATCGCCTGATGATTCCGATCCACGATCAGCAGAGTCGCATTGTGGGGTTTGGCAGCCGCACCCTCACCAACGAAGAACCCAAGTATCTCAACTCCCCTGAAACCGATCTGTTTAATAAAGGACAAATTCTGTTTGGGCTGGATAAGGCGCGTAAGGCGATCGTCAAGCAAGATCGCGCCATTGTAGTGGAAGGCTATTTTGATGTGATTGCACTCCACGAGGCAGGCATCACAAACGTTGTGGCCTCCATGGGGACTGCCCTCGCTTCTGCCCAAATTCGGCAGCTCCTGCGCTACACAGAATCGAAGCAGATTATCCTCAACTTTGACGCGGACAAAGCAGGTCAAAAGGCTGCAGAACGCGCCATTTCTGAAGTTGAAGATCTTGCGCTGCGGGGCGAGGTGCAGCTACGGGTGCTGAACTTGCCCAACGGTAAAGATGCCGATGAATTTCTAAAAGAGCGCTCCAATAGCGCCTATCAGCAGCTCGTCGAGACGGCTCCGCTGTGGCTAGACTGGCAAATCCAGTTGGCGTTAGCAGGCAAAGATTTACGAGAATCGGATCAGTTTCAGGCGGCGACCCTGACCGTTGTGCAGCTACTGGGCAAACTCCCCAACGCCACCCTGCGGACGCACTATATCCATCGCTGTGCCGAGCTGATTAGCCAAGGGGATGCCCGTCAAACCCTGCAGATTGAAGACGCGCTGCGCCAACAGGTACGGGGACAGCGCTGGCATGGGCGATCGCAGAAATGGCAGCGCCCCGCTGACTACAGCCTGCGAGAAGCCGCGGAAGCTCAGCTTTTGCGGATTTATCTGCACTGCCCATACCACCGACAGGATGTTAAAGAGGCATTACGGCAGCGAGATTTAGAATTTACGTTCTCTCACCATCGGTTTTTGTGGCGGCAGGTGTTGGGCATTGAGGAGCAGCCAGAAGATGCTGTAGAAACCCTCGCGCACCCAGAGCTGGAGCCTAGTCCGTCTGAGGTGGACTTAATGGATGCGCTTCAGGATCTCTGCACCCAGCACGCCCAAGAAATGCGGCAAGTTTATCACCTCATGCAGCTCAATGAGGCCACCGAGATTGAAATTTTAAGACCCACGCTCTCGATTCGGACGGCTGTGGCAACCCTAGAGCGCATCGCCTGTGAGAAGCGCTGCCGTCACGTATTGGAACTACTTCAGGCGGCGCTCAAAGAAGCCAGCCGTGAGTACGAGCAGCGACCCATGCTCGATGCCTACCTTGCCCAAATGTTAGACGAGGCATCGGATGAAGCAGATGTGCTGCTGGCAGAAGAGAATCGGTGTTTTCAAGAGCTAGATGAACTCAAGCGGCTTTACTACCAAGAAAAACGCTACCTTCAGCAAATTGAGGGTCAGCGCTGCATTAGCATTAGCGAACTGGGCACTGCCAACACCGTATTTGCCCAGTGAATCCGGAATGTAGATTCAAGTCTGATCTCTAGTTCAGCTTGAGTTTTTGAGAGAAGCGCTGTTGGATCTTATGAGAGCTGATGATTGAATGGCTCAGGCATACACAATAAAGACTCAAAGCTTATTTATGTCAAAGGTTGAGCCTTATCATCTCTTCGTAAGACAGTTTCCTCCGCCAAGGTCGTGAGTCTTATTCACCACTACCCCACTCAAAAATGGCAGCGCCCCAGCTCAAACCTGCACCAAATCCAGCAGACACTACAATATCCCCTGGCTTAATCCGTCCCTCGCGTACCTCTGGATCTAGCGCCAACGGAATAGAAGCCGCAGACGTGTTGCCAAACTCAGCTAAATTACTAATCACCTTTTCTGGCGGAATTTTGAGCCGCTGGGCAACCGTATCTAAAATTCGCTGATTGGCCTGGTGCAGCAGCAGCCAATCTACATCATTTGCCGTCAGATCTGCATGAAACAGCGCCTTCTCAATAATCTCTGGTACCCGCCGCGCTGCAAACCGATAGACCTCTTTCCCATTCATCGTAACGGGCGCAAATGTACCCCGACCGATCGCCACTTTATCGGTCAAGGCCGTATGCTCTGCCTGGTATGTCAAGTTGAGGTAGCTGTTTTGGGTTCCGTCACTTTGGAGCGCAAACCCTAACAGGCGATCGCGTTCACTTGCCTGAAGCACTACAGCCCCAGCGCCATCCCCAAACAAAACGCAAGTACGCCGATCGGACCAATCTACCCAGCGCGACAGCACATCTGCCCCAATCAGCACAATGTTTTTGTACACACCCGTGCGAATAAACTGCGCTGCCGTTACTAAGCCAAAGACAAAACCAGAGCAGGCCGCCGTTAAATCAAAGGCTACCGCCCGCGTTGCGCCGAGCTGCGCCTGGATTTGACAGGCTGTGCCAAACAGGTCTTCTGGGGTGGAGGTTGCTAGCAAAATCAGATCAATATCTGTGGGCGCAAGGTTTGCCATGGCGATCGCCCCTCTAGCCGCCTCTGCCGCAAACCCAACCAAAGACTCATCTGCCGATGCTAAACGCCGTGATCGTATCCCTGTGCGGGAGGCAATCCACTCGTCGGAGGTTTCTACAACTTGGCTAAGGTCTTCATTGCTCAAAGAAACAGCGGGTGCCGCTGAACCGCATCCCGTCATCGCCATTCCGGCCGCCCAATGTTGCTGCTGCTGCTGCACTAGCGATCTCCCTTTGAAACGGATGCCGCCATCACTTTTTGATAGCAGCCGCGAATTTGGTCTGAAACTTTATGGTCTACGGCCTCAGCCGCCAGCCGAATGGCGTTAAATACCGAAGGTGCTTGGGAACTGCCGTGGCTAATAATGCAGATGCCGTCTACGCCCAGCAGTAGTGCCCCGCCGTGTTCTGCGTGGTCAATGCGCTGCTTAATGCGACGGAGATTTGGCATTAGCAGTGCAGTGCCTACTTTGCCTCGGATGCCTTGGGGCAGCTCTTCGCGCAGAATTTGTACCACAAACTCACCCACCGCCTCTGCAAACTTGAGTAGGGCATTGCCTGCGTACCCATCGCAGACCACCACATCAAAGTGACCAGACAACACGTCTCGCCCTTCGGCGTTGCCCACAAAATTAATATTGGGGTTTACCTTAAGCAGCTCATGGGCGCGCAGAGCGAGTTCATTGCCTTTCGACTCCTCTTCGCCAATATTGAGCAGGCCAATTTTAGGGTCTTCGGTTTCTAAAACAAACTGGCTATAGATGCTGCCCATGGTGGCAAACTGATCTAAAAATTTAGGGCGACAGTCTACGTTTGCGCCTACGTCCAGCAGCAAAACCTGCTTACCCGGAATCATAGTGGGCAGCAATGCGCCAATAGCAGGTCGGTCTACGCCTTTAATACGCCCCAAGCGCAAAAGCGCCGCAGCCATTGCCGCACCAGAGTGTCCCGCAGACACCACTGCATCGGCACGTCCCTGCTTGACCATATCCATCGAGATGTTAATAGAAGACTTGGGCTTGCGACGCAGAGCAATCAGCGGCTCTTCATGCATCTCAATGACGCCCTCTGAGGCCACTACCTCTACCGAGGCCGAGGGAGAATGCTTTTGAACAGAGGCGCTGACTTGTTCTGGGTCGCCCACCAGAAAAATATCTACACCCAGTTCTTCTTGCGCTCTGAGCGCTCCGGCAACAACTTCATCTGGGGCGTAGTCACCGCCCATTGCATCAATTGCAATCCGTGCGCGAGATACTGGCATGGGTCAATGTTGTAGAATCCTAAAGAATTTTAGCAGATTGCCTAGGCTCCACTCTAGCCGTTTTGCGGTGTTTCACTACTGAATCGTCAGAGATTGCAACGTTCTTGCCCATGTTTAATGAGTTTTTTACGTCTGGTTTTCTGGGGTTTTGGCTTAAAACAGCCCGTGTGACTGAGCTGCCGCTTCCACAGCAGTCTACTTCAGTGCGTTACTTTGCGCTTCAGCCTACAGATGCTAAACGTGATCGGCTGGTAGATGTCTATCTATCGAGCCTTGCGCAGCAGGGTATGGCGGCTCAACAGCAGGGGCTATGGCTGCAAACTGATGAAGACTTACTGGTCGATCATCAGGGGCAGCAGCTTCAGACACCTGCTTCTTTAACAAAAGTCGCGACGACTTTGGCGGCTCTTAAGACTTGGGGGGCGACCCATCAGTTTAAGACGCAGGTATGGGCAACCGGATCTGTGAGCAATGGTGTGCTGACGGGGGATCTGCATGTTCAGGGCGGTGGCGACCCGCTGTTTGTGACGGATGAGGCGATCGCCCTTGCCGCTAAGCTCAACACCTTAGGCATCCGCAAAATCACAGGCCGACTGATCGTCTCTGGTACGTTTGCGTTCAACCTAGATACTAATCTTCAAACCGCAGGGGAACAGCTCAAAGCCACCTGGAATGCGGCCAACCCTGGCATTGTGATTGAGGGTTCTGTCATCAGTCAGACTCAGCCAGAAAGTCACATGGGTCAGCCGTTGATCCGCTATGCCTCGCTTTCTTTAGCTGAAATATTAAAGATGATGAACGTATACAGCAGCAACCGCATTGCTGAAGCGTTGACGGAGCAGCTGAGCGGGGCGGAAGTCCTGCAAAAAATTGCTTTGGAGACCGGGCGAATTGCGCCACCAGAAATTCTGCTCAAAAATGGGTCTGGGCTAGGACAAGATAATCAGCTTTCCCCTCGGGCGGTAGTGGGTCTGTTTCAGGCGGTTCAGGCTGAGCTTCAGCAGCATCAGATGAGTTTGGGCGATGTGTTTCCGGTGATGGGGCAAGATCACGGCACGGTGAAGGAACGGAAGATGCCAGTGGCAACGATTGTTAAAACCGGAACCCTTTGGAACACCAGTGGATTAGCGGGTGTTCTTCAGACGCAGCGCTATGGAACCGTTTGGTTTGCAGTGATGAACAGCGGGAATGATTTTACGGATGGGTTTCGTAAAGAGCAAGATGGCTTTTTGAAGCGTTTAGTTCAGCACTGGGGTGGCGAAGTTGCACTTGCTAAGCCTAATTTGATCCAGAGAGATTCAGTCGAAACCCAGCGGCTTCAGCGCATTGATCGCTTTATGCAGGACGATTTTTTGTCGCACTAGCTTTTAGGCTCAGTAACCTCCATAGGCGATCTTTGGTAAGTTTTTTTAGACATTAAAAAATGTGAGGTGGCAACTTCTTATCATTGCCACCTCACACTAAAAACTCAATTTGCTCTGCTAACTAATCGTTCGCTTAGGCAGGAAGCAGAACGGTATCAATGATGTGAATTACACCATTATCTGCTGCAACGTCAGGCGTTACAACGGTTGAATCGTTTACCTTTACGCCATGAGACGCGTCAATCTTTACATCCGAACCTTCAACGGTTGTTGCAGAAGTCAATTTGACTACATCAGCAGCCATGACCTTACCTGAGACAACGTGGTAGGTCAGAATTTGCTTGAGTTTAGGAATATCGCCTAGCAAACCTTCAACAGTGCCCGCTGGGAGCTTAGCAAATGCTTCATCGGTTGGTGCAAAGACGGTAAAAGGGCCTTCACCCTTGAGGGTATCTACTAGCCCAGCAGCTTGAATGGCAGAGACTAGGGTTTTGAAAGAACCAGCATTAATGGCTGTATCAACGATGTTGCTCATGTATTTACCTAGTATTTCTGTGTAGACTGCTACAACTTAACGTAATTTAACAAATTTTGTTGTCGTGCAAAATACCTTAGTAAGCGTCATTGCCCGATTCAGCTATGCTTTGGGTGGCTGCACTCACGGCATCCCCTTGAGCCGTCCTCAAAATTATGCTTTCAAGTTCATCTCTTTCAAGTTCATCTACGGACATCCGAGCTGTCTCAACCGCTGCAGACCTTGAGCTATTTTTAGATGTGCCGCAGCGCGTCTATGCTACCGATCCGCATTGGGTGCCGCCGCTAAGAAGTGCGATCGCCGCTCAGCTTTCCCCCAGCAATCCTTTCCGTACCTACAGCACCCTGCAAGCCTTTATCGCGCTGGTGAACGGTCAGCCCGTCGGGCGCATTGTGGCATCGGTGAATCAGCGGCTGATTGAGCGCGAAGGGGAACCCATTGGGCTATTTGGCTACTTTGAGTGCATCCCTGATTTAGAAATTGCCAAAGCGCTGTTTGCTGCCGCCCAGCAGTGGCTAAAAAACCAGGGGATTCAGCGCATCCGAGGTCCCATAGACCTTTCTACCCACAATAGCTGCCTGTTTTTGGTCGATGGGTTTGACAGCCCCCCGATGATGATGATGCCCTACAACCCGCCTCACTACCCGCAGTTGATGGAGCAGATGGGCTGGCACAAAGCCAAGGATGCCTACGCCTATGACTTTCCGCTGAATCAAGCGCTATCTAAACCCTTTGAGAAAGGCTATCGCATTGCCTGTCAGTCGGGCGTAACCTTTCGCCCCATCCACACCAAAGGGCAAGACTTTACCGATGACTGTAAGAAAATCTATGACCTGTTTAATATAGCCTTTGCCAATAACTGGAGTTCTACACCTCGTACCTTAGAAGAATTTCTAGAAGAAGCCAAAAGTCTTCAGGACTTGGTAGATCCGGACGTGTTTCCGGTCGCGGAATACAACGGTGAAATGATTGGCTTTTGGATGGGGCTACCTGACTACAACATTGCGCTCAAGCACATCGGTGGCAAACTCAACTGGCTGGGGATTCTCAAATTTCTGTGGTATCGCCGCCAGATTGACCAGGGCCGCGTGATTGCCATTTGTTCGCTGCCAGAGTATCGGCGCAAGATGGTGCCGTTGGGTCTGATTTATTTGGGGATGCAGGGCGGACTCAAAAAGGGTAAGCCCTACAAACGCGCAGAGCTATCTTGGGTTTTTGAAGACAATTACCCTTCCCGAAAGCTGATTGAAGCCGCAGGCGGTAAGATTTACAAGACCTACCGAATTTACGAGAAAGCCCTATGAAAGCGTTAGTCACAGGGGCGAATGGCTTTACCGGATCGCATTTGGTGAAGGCGTTGGTGCAGCGGGGCATTGCGGTAATCGCCTACGTGCGCCTTACCAGCCAGTGCGATCGCCTCGCTAATCTCCCCCTCACCTATGCCTACGGCGACATTACGGATCAGGCTGCGCTGACGGCTGCAATGACAGATGTAGATACCGTTTTTCACACCGCAGCCTATGTGGAGCTGGGCTTAGTCGATGCCACGGCAATGGAGCAGGTGAATGTGCAGGGCACTCAGGCGGTACTCGCGGCAGCTCAGGCGGCTGGCGTTTCTAAGATGGTGCATTGCAGCACCATTGGCGTATTGGGCGACACCCAGGGAAAGGTGGTAGACGAGACCTTTGTACGCACCCAAACTACCTTTTCTTCTGCCTACGATCGCACAAAATACCTTGCCCAACAGTCCGTAGATGAAGCAGCCCAGAAAGGGTTTGATGTGGTCAGCGTATTGCCTTCCGGTATTTTTGGTGCAGATGACCCTCACTTTGGACCAGTGGTACAGACTTTTCTGAAAGGGCGGCTGAAACTGTGGGCGGGGGGCGATCGCATCACAGGCATTGTCCATGTCGATGACCTTGTAGAAGCCATGATTTTGGCAGCGGAGCGAGGGCGCAGGGGCGAACACTACATTATTTCGGCAGGGGAAATGAGTACCCGCGAAATGTTTCAGCAGTTTAGCCAGCAGTCTGGCATTCCGGCACCAGCGGAAGCCCCCGAAGTCGTTGTGCGCCTTTTAGGGAATCTCTTAGACCCCATCGGCAGGCTATTGCGGTGGCAGCCACCCCTAAGCCGAGAGCGGGTTCACTACGTCTATGACCGCTGTGTGCGGGTGAGCGGAGACAAAGCGCGATCGCAGCTTGGGTGGATGCCCCGTACAGCCGCAGAAACCCTGCGAGGACTAATACCTACCAATAAAAGTTCCTCCTTAATTTAAGCAACAATAGTTAACAGATTTACTCTTAATGAGTAACTTTCTTTGAGTAAGGGTATGGTCTTTAGCCTCAACGCTAGGGTGCAGCATACGACGCTTTTGACGTTATTTAGAGCTTTATGGATGAGAAAACCCGTATATCCATTAATGTCTCGCCCATAAATCAATTTTTGCGTAGACAAAATTTATTGTCTACATAGCGGCTGTTCATTTGTTCATAAAATACGGGTAACTTAAGTTGGTCAGTCGTCAAAGCCATAGATGACGAGGCTTTCTTATATATTTTTTGCTGACACTAACCCGTCCTAACCGATCATAAATCATGATCTTTCCAGAAATTCGTTACATTCAATCCTCCTAAATTCTCTCAGCGCTTTCAGAGTAGCTACGTCAAAAGAATGGGAGACTTTGACTTTAAAGCCCCCTCTTTATAAAGGGGGGATCGAATGTAAGGAGTTTGCAATCTACTAAGTCTCTAAGATTTAGGCATTGCGTATATCAGCCTCTTGGTAAGGGGTTCCCTGATAGCCATCAAAGATTTCTTAATAAGAAGCGTAGAAACTCTATGAAAGATGCTCTAACTCCAGAGATGCCTGCATCTGCTTCAGATTACGAAGGACTGCTCAATCGAATTACAAGTCGCATTCGGCAATCTTTAGAGCTAAGCGAAATTTTAAACACCACGGTTGCAGAGATCCGTGGAATTTTGAGGACTCCCCGCGTCAAAATCTATAGATTTCACCCAGATGGGGATGGAGAGGTCATTGCGGAGGCTCGGGATAGCGTAGCCTCAAACCCGTTGCCCTCTCTCCTTGGGCTTCGATTTCCCGCAGGTGATATCCCACCCCAAGCCCTTGCGCTATTTATCAAGGCCAGACAGCGCGTCATTGTTGATGTAACCGCTCAGCGACAGGTGCTAGCGCGATTAGACTGCACTGAGACGGGCAGCAGCTTTGATAAAGAAGATATTCGCTACGTGCCTGTAGATTCTTGTCATATTCAGTACTTGACTGCAATGGGTGTGGCTTCATCCTTAACACTGCCCATTGTGCATCAAGGTAGGCTGTGGGGTCTTTTTGTCTCTCATCACAGTCAGCCCCGTCATTATTCTGAACGAGAATTAAACTTTGTGCAGCTTTTGGTCGATCAGCTTTCCATTGCGATCGCCCAGTCTGATCTTTTGAGTCAGGCACGGCGACAAACCTGGCATGAGTCTAATATCAATCGCATCAGCCGTCTGCTGCTATTACCCTCTGGGGAGTCTGTGATTCGGCAGCAGGTTTTAGAGGCGGCAGTAGAGGGTGTGGGGGGTTCTGGTGGCAGGCTTTTTATTACAGCAGAGCCAACGGGACAAGGCTCTCAGCTTTACTGCTTTGGACAGCAGCCCACAATGCAGTGGCTAGAAGAAACGCAGCTTTGGCAAGATACGTTGGCCTCATTTACGGATGCAAAGTTAGAGAATATTGCCGAAACATTGCCGGAAGCACGGCATTTACAACATCAGCTCGCTAAAGCTCAAGAGACGTCTCCCGTAAGCCAAGTTCTTAACGCATTTGCTTCTATTGCTAAAGCAGCCTTAGAACCAGAACAGACTTATCCCAACCAAACGCTTAAGGCGATCGCTGCCATTGATGATTTTAAGGCAGCCTACAGTCATCAACAGGCTGACTCTAGGTCAGTTTTTAAAGGCTCTAGTCCCCTGAGCCTCTGTGTCGTTAATGACCTCTATAAAGAGGCTCGATTTCAGCCCTTGGCTTCTGCTTTTGAGTCAACCCCCATTCGCTCTGTCTTGATTGTGCCGCTGCACTATCAACAGCAGTGCATCGGGTTTCTCAGCATTTTTAGAAATGAAATTGAAACCGAAACGCTATGGGCTGGCAAAATTAACGCTGATGAGCAAAACATTCGCCCCCGCGAATCGTTTGAAGCATGGTGTGAAATCAAAAAAAACCAGGCCGAGAAATGGACGCGCAGCGAAGTAAGTCTGGCGAAGGCATTGGGCACCCATATCTACATGGCAGTGATGCAGCGTCGTGTCGAACATATCATGCGGCATCAGGCATCCCATGATGCTTTGACAGGGCTACCCAATCGTCTTCTATTTAACGATCATCTTTCTTTAGCCTTGGCGAGGGCGCAGCAATATGGAGAGCTGCTAGCCGTTATTTTCCTAGATCTAGACCGCTTTAAAACCATTAACGATACCCTCGGTCACTTCACAGGCGATTGTCTTTTACAAATTGCCGCTCAGCGCCTAAAGTCATGTTTGCGAGACGGTGATACCGTTGCACGGTGGGGTGGGGATGAGTTTACGCTCCTCTTTTCTAAACTGTCGTGTTCAGAAGAAGCGGTTAAAATTGCGCAGCGTATTCTCAATCTTTTCAATACGCCATTTCTGTTGGCGGGGAAAGAATTTTATATTAGGGCTAGCCTGGGTATTGCCCTAGCGCCCTATGATGGCGAAGATGCTGAAACGCTTTTAAAAAATGCGGATGCAGCCATGTATCGCGTTAAGCAGCAGGGGAAAAATAACTTTCAGGTGTACAGCCCAGCGATTAATACAAAAGCATTAGAACAGCTTACGCTAGAGAATAATCTTCATAAAGCCCTAGAACGCCATGAATTGTTACTGCATTATCAGCCCCAGGTTGATCTAATGACAGGCCAGATTTTGGCAGTGGAAGCTTTGGTGCGCTGGAATCATCCCACATTAGGGTTGGTGCCCCCCAATAATTTTATTCCCCTGGCAGAAGAAACGGGGTTAATTTGTGCAATCGGAGAATGGGTGCTTCATACGGCCTGTACCCAAAACAAAGCTTGGCAGCAGATGGGTATACCTCCTTTCCGGATGGCTGTTAATCTGTCTGCGAGACAGTTTCAGCAGCAAAACTTATCTTCTATGATTGAGAAAATACTGCAAGAAACAGGTCTAGATCCACAGTATTTAGAGCTAGAAATTACTGAAGGTATTGCTATTCAAGATACTAAGCTGACCATTGCTGTATTGAACAAGCTCAATAGCATGGGCATCTCTGTCTCTATGGATGATTTTGGAACGGGCTATTCATCTTTAAGTTCTTTAATTGCGTTCCCTTTTCATGTTTTAAAAATTGACCGCTCTTTCATTTCTGATGCCCTCAGCAATACCAGCAAGGCAGAAATTGTAAAGGCAATTGTGACGTTAGGACATGCGCTAAATCTTCACGTTGTAGCAGAAGGAGTAGAAGAAGCTGATCAGGTAGAGTTTCTTCGCTCTATCGAATGCAATAGTGTACAGGGCTATTTCTTTAGCCGTCCTCTTCCCGCAGAGGCTGCAACAGATTTTATGACTCAAAAACTATCTTTTTCACTAGGTTTCTGCACCTAACACAGAGGCTAGTAGCGCCTTTTGGGTATGCAGACGATTCTCAGCCTGATCCCAAATGCGAGAGGCAGAACTTTCCATTACCTCATGGGTAATTTCTTTTTCACGGTAAGCGGGTAGACAGTGCAGCACAATGGCTTCAGGATCTGCCAAGGCCATTAATGGTGCATTGATCTGATAGGGCATAAAAATCGGCGCTCGGTCATCCGCCTCGTCCTCTTGCCCCATACTGGCCCATACGTCGGTGTACAGAATATGGGCACCCTTGGCGGCTTGTTCTGGGTCTGTGGTGATGGTGATAGAACTGCGATCGCCTGCAATCTCTTTAGCCTTTGCCACAATCTCTGGCAGCGGCTGAAATGCCTGGGGTGTTGCCACTCGAACATTAAGCCCCACCAATGCACAGCCCAACAGCAGAGAATGGGCAATGTTATTGCCATCGCCGAGATAAGTCAGGGTAAGTCCATCAAACGTACCAAAAGCCTCAAACACCGTCTGGAGGTCAGCCAAAATTTGGCAGGGATGCTCTAGATCGGTCAGCGCATTAATGACCGGAATCTTGGCGTGGTGGGCAAAGGTTTCGACTTCAGATTGCTCAAAGGTGCGGATGGCAACAACATCTAGGTAGCGATCTAGCACTCTGGCGGTATCTTCAACGGGTTCGCCACGACCCACTTGGGTGAGGTTAGAGTTAAGGTCTAAAACCTGCCCTCCCATGTGCCCCATTGCGACTGAAAAGCTAACGCGGGTGCGAGTTGAGGCTTTAGAAAACAGCAGCCCCAAAACTTTTGGGCATCTAGGCTGCACTTTGCCAGACTTAAGCTGCGCGGCAAAATCGAGCAGATATAAAACTTCTTCCGTCGATAAATCAGCAAGGCTGAGTAGATCGCGACCTTTAAGTGCCCCCATGCCAATGTCCTTCGGCGACGGTTAAGATGAGCAGTGTCTTATGAGGTGCCACTCTCTGTCAAGTGATTGAGACGTTTCGACGCTACTTTAACTCATGCTATTTTTCTAGACAGAGAACTGCGTGTTCAGTTCAGCTTAGGCAGTAAGCTAAAGAGTAGTGCAGATCATTAACGTTGGCTCATGAGTAATCAAGATGGCGATCGCTTTGCGGGCGGCTTTCTCGCCGGAACCATTTTTGGATCGGTTGTGGGCGGCCTTGTAGGCACTTGGCTTGCCACGAAGCTCATCGAATCAGATGATGAGGCCGATTCGCTTTCAGAAAGTAGCCCAGCCAGCATTGCTAAAGAGCAGTTTAAGCGCATCCGGCAGCGGGTTCTCAACGCCACCGAAGAAACGACTGTAGAAGAAACTCGTCAGGGGTTAGAGGATAAAATTTCTCAGCTTAATGATGCCATTGACCTAGCCCGTCAGCAGTTAAGTAAGGTCAACGGCAGCGGCACACCAGAAGATTTTTAGGCGCTGGCGCTTAAAACAGCGCTTTTTAATCGACTAGACTGATAGATAGCGTTTGATGATGCAGGAAAATCATGGGTTCAACTGACGTTTTATCGGTTTTAGGCGGTGGGCTAAAGCAATTTATTGCGATCTACACGGTTATTGTCATTATCAGAATTTTGCTCACCTGGTTTCCTACAGTGAACTGGAGCAGCCCTCCCTTTGCAGTCCTGAGTCAGCTAACGGATCCATACCTCAACTTATTCCGGTCTTTATTGCCGCCCTTGGGAGGGTTTGACCTGTCTCCGATGTTGGCGCTATTTTTGCTTCAGATTGTGGGTGGCTTGATTCCTTAGGATTGTGAATCAAAGAACTTAGAGAACTGGTAAGAGACCTTACGCCTTGCACGCCCTCATCCCCTAGCCCCTTCTCCCTAAGGAGAAGGGGGATCAGACTCTTGCTCCCTCTCCCTAGGGAGAGGGTTGGGGTGAGGGTCAAAATTAGACGTTATCAAATTCGTGATCCTTCGCCGTTACGTCAGTAAAAGTAGAGATCCGAGACAGAGTTCAGCTTGTACAATAGGTGCCTGTGCTATTGGAAAGGCTGCATGTTGACCACTGCCCCATTTACACCCGAAGAAATTGCCTCAGAAGGGCTAAAGCCCGAAGAGTACGAAGACATTGTGAAACGCCTAGGTCGTCACCCCAACCGTGCCGAGCTGGGTATGTTTGGGGTGATGTGGTCAGAACACTGCTGCTACAAAAACTCTCGTCCGCTGCTGAAGCAGTTCCCCACCACGGGCGATCGCGTCTTGGTGGGGCCTGGGGAAAATGCAGGCGTAGTAGATCTGGGCGATGGGCTTCAGCTTGCCTTTAAGATTGAGTCTCACAATCACCCTTCGGCAGTGGAGCCATTCCAGGGTGCAGCCACAGGCGTAGGCGGCATTTTGCGCGATATTTTTACGATGGGTGCACGACCGATCGCCCTACTCAATTCGCTGCGCTTTGGCGATCTTGCCGATGCGCGTACACGGCGCTTATTTACAGGGGTTGTCTCTGGGATCTCTCACTACGGCAACTGCGTGGGCGTACCCACGGTGGGTGGAGAGGTCTATTTTGACCCAGCTTACTCCGGCAACCCGCTGGTCAATGTGATGGCCTTAGGGCTAATGGAAACGCCCGAAATTGTTAAATCTGGAGCGGCGGGAATTGGCAATCCGGTCTTGTACGTGGGTTCAACCACGGGGCGAGACGGCATGGGCGGTGCAAGCTTTGCCAGCGCAGAACTCAGCGATAAGTCAGAAGCCGATCGCCCTGCGGTACAGGTGGGCGATCCATTTTTAGAAAAATCTCTTATTGAGGCGTGTTTAGAAGCCTTCAAAACTGGGGCAGTGGTGGCAGCGCAAGACATGGGCGCAGCGGGGATTACCTGCTCAACAGCCGAAATGTCGGCAAAGGGCGGCGTTGGGGTAGACTTTGACCTCGACAAAATTCCGGTGCGTGAGTCTGGCATGGTGCCCTACGAGTACATGCTCTCCGAGTCTCAGGAGCGGATGCTGTTTGTGGCGCACAAGGGACGTGAGCAGGAGCTGATTGACATCTTCCATCGCTGGGGACTTCAGGCGGTAGTGGCGGGTGAGGTCACAGAAGACCCCATTGTGCGAATTCGCTTTAAGGGCGAAATTGCCGCTGAGATTTTAGCCACGGCGCTCTCGGACAACACGCCAATCTATGAGCGAGAGGTGTTGGCAGAGCCGCCTGCCTATGCGCGAGAGGCTTGGGAGTGGAATGGCGATCGCCTCCCCCCTTCCACCCCTACAGGTCTAGACCTGCCCGACGGCACTAAAACTTGGACTCAGGTACTAACCGAGCTACTGGCAACCCCGACCATCGCCTCTAAACGCTGGGTCTACCGTCAGTATGACCACCAGGTGCAAAACAATACGGTCATGCTTCCTGGCGGTGCCGATGCGGCTGTCGTGCGCCTGCGACCTGTCGATCCGCTCTTGCCTGCACACCAGGCCACACGGGGCGTAGCGGCAACCGTAGACTGTAACTCCCGCTATGTGTATCTAGACCCCTACGAAGGGGCTAAGGCAACGGTGGCTGAAGCCGCGCGTAACCTGAGCTGTGTGGGCGCAGAACCGATCGCCGTTACCGATAATCTCAACTTTGGCAGCCCAGAAAAGCCTATTGGCTACTGGCAGTTGGCAGAAGCCTGCCGAGGGCTGGCAGAAGCCTGCCGCGCGATGAAAACCCCCGTCACGGGCGGCAACGTCTCGCTCTACAACGAAACCTTAGACAGCGAAGGCAAGCCTCAGCCCATTTATCCCACGCCCGTGGTGGGCATGGTGGGGCTAATCCCTGACCTGACCCAAATTTGTGGGCAGGGCTGGCAATGTGAGGGCGATCGCATTTATCTTCTTGGCATTCCGCTAGGTACCCCATCTCCCTCAGTCACGCTGGGCGCTTCAGAGTATTTGGCAGCGGTTCATAAAACCGTCGCAGGTCGTCCCCCTCGGGTAGATTTTGACCTAGAAACCTCCGTCCAAGCAGCCTGTCGTTACGGCATTCGGCAGGGATGGGTGCGTTCTGCCCATGACAGCGCAGAAGGCGGCGTGGCAGTTGCCTTAGCCGAAGCCTGTATTTCGGGTCAGCGTGGGGCGCAGTTCACTCTGTCTGTCCAGGTTGGCACTTTGCGCTGGGATGAGCTGCTGTTTGCAGAAGGGGGTGCCCGTATAGTAGTGTCTGTCGATCCTGCCCATAAACCCGACTGGGAAGCGTATCTTCAGCAAAATCTAGGCAATGCTTGGCAGATGTTGGGATCCGTAGGGGCGGAAGGCGATCGCTTTGAAGTCAAAACCGCAGATAACCTGACATTAATCTCGGCTAGTATGGAGGAGATCGCCTCCCCTTGGCTGACGGCAATCGAGACTTGCTTGGCGGCTAACTAAGTCGTCTTGGGCATGCTTCAATCATAATCTGGCTAAAATTTTCCGATCAGGAGTCATTCCTCACATGGCCGCTTTTTCCTCTGCATCTTCGGACGGACTAGAGTTTTTCTCCCACCCAGATGAAGAAGCCGATCCGGTACTGGACGCGCCCGACAAACCAGAGGAAGCCTGCGGCGTGTTTGGGGTCTATGCTCCAGGAATAGAAGTTTCTAAACTTACCTATTTTGGTCTTTTTGCCCTTCAGCATCGCGGTCAGGAATCTGCCGGAATTGCCACCTTTGAAGGTCATCAGGTACACCTCCATAAAGATATGGGGCTTGTAACCCAAGTATTTGATGAAGATATTCTCGGCACCCTCCCTGGCTCTACTTCAGTAGGTCATACGCGCTACTCCACGACAGGCTCTAGCCGAGTGGTCAATGCTCAGCCTGTTTTAGTCAAAACGCGCCTAGGGCCTTTAGTGCTGGCTCATAACGGCAACTTAGTCAACACCGTTGAATTGCGCAATCGGCTTTTAGCTGATAATTGGGAGCTGGCGAGTACAACAGATTCTGAAGGCATTGCCTGTGCGATCGCCCATGAGGTACAGCTTGGCAAAGACTGGCTAGAGGGCGCAATTACGGCCTGTCAAATGTGCGAAGGTGCCTTTAGTTTAGTGGTGGGCACCCCCGAAGGCATTATGGGCATCCGTGACCCCCACGGCATCCGGCCTTTGGTGATTGGCATACTGCCCAAGGAAGACCCCACAGACGATGGGCCACTGCACTATGTGCTGGCGTCTGAAAGCTGCGCACTTGACATTATTGGCGCTGAATTTTTGCGCGATGTAGAGCCAGGGGAATTGGTATGGATTACAGAAAAAGGGTTAGCCTCTTTCCACTGGTCAACCCAGCCGGAGCGCAAGCTCTGTATTTTTGAAATGATTTACTTTGCGCGACCTGATAGCCAAATGCATGGCGAAAGCCTCTACAGCTATCGCACTCGTATTGGTCACTATTTGGCGAAAGAATCCCCTGTGGATGCAGATATTGTGATTGCGGTGCCAGATTCTGGTATTCCTGCGGCGATCGGCTACTCTCAAAAATCCGGCATTCCCTACGTGGAAGGGCTGATCAAGAATCGCTATGTGGGGCGCACGTTTATTCAGCCCACCCAAAAAATGCGGGAGATGGGTATTCGCATGAAGCTTAACCCGCTGCGGGATGTACTCGAAGGTAAGCGGGTCATTCTAGTCGATGATTCCATTGTGCGGGGCACCACCAGCCGCAAAATTGTGAAGGCGCTGCGAGATGCAGGCGCGACTGAAGTTCACATGCGAATTTCGTCGCCCCCTGTCACTCACCCCTGCTTTTACGGCATTGATACCGACAGCCAAGATCATCTGATTGCTGCAACCAAATCTGTGGCAGAAATTGCTGAGCAGATTGGGGTAGATTCTTTGTGCTATCTCAGTTGGGAAGGAATGCTGGAGGCAACCCGTGAAAGCACCACCAGTTTCTGCTCGGCTTGCTTTACAGGTGATTACCCTATTGAGATTCCAACGCCATTGAAGCGCTCAAAGCTGATGTTGGAAGAGACGGCGATCGCCTAAAAATCCATCGGCTAACTTGCTGTGGATTTGTGGTTCTTAGATAGAACAGACCAATGATCGAGACAGCAGCATCCCCACTCGACTTAGACCAGCTCCCCTTAATTTTGGCAGGGCCAATTTTACGACGGGTTGAACCTAACTCGGTGACGGTTTGGCTGGCCTTACAGTCCCCCTGCCAAGTCTATCTACGGGTCATGGCATCTGACGGGGCTGAGGTGAGGCGATCGCAGCCTATTCTTACAGGCATTGCCCAAACCATTGCGCTTGGTAAAGCCCTACATGTGGTTGCGGTTACGGCTCAGGTCAATGAAACGGAGTCGCTCATTCCAGAGGTTCTATACGCCTATGATTTGAGCTTTAAGCCCAACGTCATTGATGGTTCTCGTGATGAAGACGGCATTAGTGTAAATCCAGTGTCTGTGCTGTCACTGAAGCAGGCGTTGAGATCCGCTGAATTTCCAGAGGTTTCGGTCAGCTATTTTCCCCATGGCCTACCTACATTTTCGCTACCCCCATTAGATTTAAATCGTCTGCGGATTTTCCATGGTTCCTGCCGCAAGGTTCACGATAAAGGGATTGATGCCCTGCCCATTGTCGATCAGATGATTGCAGAAACTGCCAGCCAGCCACTGGATCGGCCTCACCATCTATTTTTTACAGGCGATCAAATTTATGGAGATGAAGTAGCGGATCCACTGCTGTGGGGTATTCAGCAGATAGCACCCATCCTTTTTGGCTGGTCAGAACTGCTGGCGATTGAGTCTGTGGATGGGTTGGCCGAGCAGTTGCAGCCTGGAAATCGACAGAAATTAGCCGAACAGCATGCAGGACTAACCGCCAGTGAGCAAGGCGACGAACAGAAAACCAATAGCCACTTTTTATTGTTTAGTGAATACTGCCTCAGCTATTTGTTTAGCTGGTCAGAATGTCTTTGGCGGCTAAAGTTTCCGGTGGCAGAGCAAGTCGGCGTTACGGGTAAAGCCGCTAAAGAGTGGAATCAATCTGTTCAATCTTTGGTGGCAACGGCTCAGTCTCAATCTGCGGTGCGTCGGGCGCTGGCAAATGTGCCCACCTACATGATTTTTGACGATCATGACGTCAGTGATGATTGGAATATTAATCAGGCGTGGTGTCTGAGGGTCCTCGGCAAACCGCTGGGACGGCAGGTGGTACGCAATGCCTTACTGGCCTACGCTATGTTTCAGGCGTGGGGCAATACGCCAGAACAGTTTGTTTTAGATCAGCCTGGTGCTAGGCTTTTAGCCGCTACTGAAGCCTGGTGTGAGGCGCAAGGGACGAATGTGACGGCGCTAGCACAGATCTATCAGGTGCTTGGTCTGCCGTCCATCAATGCCCTTACGGATCTACCAGAGTTTCGTCTAGAGAAAGACTGTCTTGTTCTTGCGCGATCGCCGCATTCTTTGAAATGGCACTATCGCGTTAGCGCGCCGTCCCATGAGGTGATTGTGCTAGACACCCGCACCCAGCGAGGCTATCCCCTTGAAAGCGCCCCAGATGAACCCCCTCAGCTCTTGAGTCCCGGCGCATACCAGCAGCAGCTATTACCCATGCTAAAGGCAGCTCAGCAGGAGGATCGTTCTTCAACGCCTTTGACACTGATAATTGCACCCACCAATGTTTTTACGCTAGAGCTTTTGGATCGGCTCCAGGCGTTTGGCAAGCATCACAAAAAATCCTTTGACATGGACATTGGGGATTCTTGGAATCTCGAAGGCAGTTCACGATGTCAGCTTTTACAAACGCTATTTAACGAACGACAGCAGGTGATTTTGCTTTCTGGCGATATTCACTATGGCGCGGCGATTCGGGTGGACTACTGGCATAATTTAGCTGAAGAAGCAGGCCGTTTTCCGCAATTTCGACCGCAGCCCAGTGCATGTTTAGTGCAGCTTACAGCCAGCGCAATTTGCAATTCAGAGTCAATTACCGAAATCTTACAGACGAAAATTAAGTCGCTTTTCCCAGAGCGTCGTCGCTATTGGATGGGTTCTCCGCCGGACTATCACGAAATTGAGGTGACACCCAGTCGATGGCGATCGCTCTACTGGAAAATTTGCAGCCGACTCATGGGTCAAAATCCAAAGCGAAAACATTTATTGAAAACTAAAAACTCATTTCAGCCCCTGGAGGAGAACGATTCTTGGGGATATCGAAGCGAGTGGTTATTGCGTCAGCCCGTCAGACGCTTGCGCTGGAGTCAGCCTCCCGTTTGGCTTCCTCGTGTGATTCAAGCGCAGGTTTCCTCCCATCGTTTTCGGAACAGGCTTTGGGCTTTAGTCTGGCAGCGGCGCTGGCTACAGGAAGGGAAAGAAGTTGTGGGGCTAAACAATATCGGCCTCGTTCAATTTAGTAGCTCAGAAGAGCCAGGGTCTGTCCCAATCGTTATCTATGATCTGTATTGGTATGCACCTTGGAAGGCGCTACAAATCGTTTGCAGTCGCTACAGCACTCCATTAAAACCGTATAGATGACTAATAATTGTAGACTAAATATAGTTAGATAGCCTAGTGCATAGTGAAGCTAGTGATTAAAATTTATCGCTTAGCCTTAGGAAATCATATTGATTTTTATAAAGGTTTTCTACAAACTAGAAGCTATGAAAAAATGTGTCTTAGTGCTAGTTAAAACTAATTGTTTTTGTGCGTGACAATACTCTGTCAGATGCCTGGTTTTGGAATGCTCGACATAAGTATATAGCAGTACGATTTTGGCTTAGGACATATTCTCAGGCTAAATTTCTGAAGAATGAAAGCTCAAAATGCGAAAAATGTCCTGATGCGTTTTGGTACTGCTTTTCTGGTATGGTAGAAGTTTATTAAAAGTTGGTATATGTGATATGTTAAGAGGTAAAGTAGGCATCGCGTTAGGGGCTTCGCTGCTTGTGGGTGCAATCACACCTTCAGCTTGGGCTGCTTGTACCCAGGCCGATGCAGCAGGGCGGTGGAATGTCTACGTGAATACTAGTGATGGATGGGTTTATTGCCCCCTAAGTATTGGCACGACCGGAATTATCACGACCGGAGCCAGATGCACATTTTCCAATGGGACTGTTCGGACAACCCTAACAGGTTCTTCCTTGACTGTCCAAACGACCTGTTTGGCCGTCGCACGGGTGTCTCTATCAGGCGGATTGGTGACGAACTTTAGCAACATGACCTTTAGCCGGGATAAGTTTGAATTTACGGGCGTTGGCAGCGACAACCTAGGTGGGAAGTTTTCTTTCACGGGTGTCAAACTGTAGATCCATCAGCTGCACTATGGAAACTGATCAAAATTTTGTGTATGGAGTCTCTGAAACGTCAAAAATGCGTACTTCTGAACTTGTTTTACACAAAAAGCTGAGCACACTCGGAAATCCACCGTTACGCGTCTTTGTGCCAAAGAACTAGGACCTATCCATCTCGATACTGGGGCGATGTACCGTGCCATTACGTGGCTGGTGCTTCAGTCAGATGTGCTGTTAGAAGATGAAGTGGCGATCGCCAGATGCACTGAAAACAAGGCGATTCAGACGCTAAAATACTGAGCGATTGGGTTGCTTAGACCCACGGTCAATCCAGCAAAGTGGATGGATTGGGCTGGACGGTTGGATGATTTAGGTAAAGTGAGTAGGATTAGTAGAGAGAAAGTAGTTTATTCGCCCTAATGGACGATGAGCTTAAAAAATTTGCACAATTACCTAGATTTTTTATGCAAATACTTGTGTAAGAAGTCTATGTCATTAAATTTACAGCAGCATTCATCTTTCTGATGGGACAGGTTCAACAGCCTAACCTCATAAATACTGCTCCAAACCCTGTTGTTGCATCGTCTAAACGCCTAAACAATGATGAAAAGCCCTTTTCTTGAGCGCCTTCATAGTCCCGAGCGTCCCGTCATTGTGTTTGATGGGGCAATGGGGACCAATATTCAGTCTCAAAATCTGACGGCGGAAGACTTTGGGGGGGCTGAGTATGAGGGCTGTAATGAGTATTTGGTGCATACCAAACCAGAAGCGATCGCTAAGGTACACCGCGACTTCTTAGCCGCTGGGGCAGACGTGATTGAAACCGATACCTTTGGCAGTAGCCCTCTTAACCTTGCAGATTTTGATCTCGCAGACCAAGCCCACTACCTCAGCAAGACAGCGGCAGAATTGGCGAAAAAATGTGCAGCGGAGTTTTCTACGCCAGAGAAACCGAGATTTGTGGCGGGTTCCATTGGGCCAGGGACAAAGCTGCCTACCTTGGGGCATGTGACCTACGACGTACTGAAGGAATCTTTTGAGATTCAGGCCGAGGGGCTGTTTGATGGCGGGGTCGATCTCTTTATTGTTGAGACGTGTCAAGACGTTCTGCAAATTAAGGCTGCGCTGAATGCAATTGAGGTGGTGTTTGCAAAGAAGGGCGATCGCCGTCCTTTAATGGTTTCCGTGACGATGGAAGTGATGGGAACTATGCTTTTAGGAACTGACATCAGCGGCCTGTTAGCCATATTAGAGCCATTCCCTATTGATATTTTGGGTCTCAACTGCGCCACAGGCCCAGACCGGATGGCGGATCACATTAAATATTTAACGGAAAATGCGCCCTTTGTGGTGTCCTGCGTACCCAACGCGGGTTTACCGGAAAACATAGGAGGTCATGCCCACTACAAAATGACCCCGATGGAGCTTCGTATGGCGCTCCATCGCTTTATTGAAGACTGGGGCGTACAGGTGATTGGCGGCTGCTGCGGCACCCGCCCCGAACATATCCAGGCACTAGCCGAAATTGGCACCCTCCTAAAACCCAAAGAACGGGACGTGCGGCGATCGCTCCAACCAGGCCACAGCGGACGCGATCTCTTTGGCTACACACCCGCATCAGCCTCCATCTACACCGCACAACCCTATGAGCAAGACAACTCGTTTTTGATTGTGGGCGAACGCCTGAACGCCAGCGGTTCTAAGAAAGTGCGGGAACTGCTGAACGAAGATGACTGGGATGGACTGATGGCGATCGCCAAATCCCAGACGAAAGAAGGTGCCCACGTCCTAGACGTAAACGTAGACTACGTAGGGCGCGATGGCGAACGTGATATGCATGAGCTTGTCTCGCGCTTAGTTACAAACGTTACGCTGCCCCTCATGCTTGACTCCACAGAGTGGCAAAAAATGGAGGCGGGGCTGAAGGTTGCAGGCGGTAAATGCATCCTCAACTCTACTAACTACGAAGACGGCGAAGAGCGTTTTCTGAAAGTGCTAGAACTCGCTAAAGAATATGGCGCAGGCGTGGTCATCGGCACCATCGACGAAGAAGGCATGGCGCGCACGGCTGAGCGAAAGTTCCAGATTGCCCAACGCGCCTACCGCACTGCGGTTGAATTTGGCATCCCAGCCCACGAGATTTTTTTTGATACCCTAGCGCTGCCCATTTCTACAGGCATTGAAGAAGACCGCGAAAACGGTAAAGCCACCATCGAATCCATTCGGATGATTCGCGAAAATCTCCCTGGTTGTCACTTTATGCTGGGGGTTTCCAATATTTCCTTTGGGTTAAGCCCCGCCACGCGAATTACCCTCAACTCCATGTTCCTCAATGAGGCGATGCAGGTGGGGATGGATGGGGCGATCGTTTCGGCCGCCAAGATTTTGCCCCTCGCCAAAATAGAGCCAGAGCATCAGCAGGTCTGTACAGATCTCATTTATGATCGCCGTCGCTTTGACGAAAACAACATCTGCATCTACGACCCCCTCATTAGGCTGACAGAACTGTTTGCAGGGGTGAGTGCCAAAGATGCGCGTTCGGGTGCCTCGCTGGCAGATTTGCCCATTGAGGAGCGCCTAAAACAGCACATCATTGATGGCGAACGCATTGGTCTAGACGATGGACTTAAACTTGCCCTCGAAACCTACAAACCGCTCCATATCATCAATACCTTTTTGCTGGATGGCATGAAAGTTGTGGGTGAGCTGTTTGGGTCTGGGCAGATGCAGCTCCCGTTTGTGCTGCAATCGGCTGAAACCATGAAGTCGGCAGTGGCCTTCTTGGAGCCGTTTATGGAGAAGGTTGAGGGTGAAGACACTTCTTCGGGTAAGGGCAAATTCTTAATTGCCACGGTCAAGGGCGATGTCCACGACATCGGCAAAAACCTAGTGGATATCATCCTCACCAATAATGGCTACAAGGTCATTAACTTGGGCATCAAGCAAACCGTGGATGCGATCGTGGATGCCTATAACGAGCATAAGCCCGACTGCATCGCCATGAGCGGTTTACTGGTGAAATCTACCGCCTTCATGAAAGAAAATCTGAACGTTTTCAATGAGCGCGGCATTTCTGTGCCTGTGATTTTGGGCGGGGCGGCACTCACACCCAAGTTTGTCTATGAAGACTGTCAGAATGCCTATCAAGGCCAAGTCATCTACGGCAAAGATGCCTTTGCTGACCTTACCTTTATGGATCGCTATATGCCTGCGAAGGCCGAAACGCAATGGAAGGATGAGGAAGGCTTCACCGGAGAGCTTGCCAAGTTTAACCAGAAGGGACGGAATGCGATCAATCAGGCCGAGCGTGAGTTAAATGGCGGCGCACCCGAAAAAGCTGAACCGACTGAGCCAGTGGTCATTGATACGGTGCGCTCCGAAGCGGTGGATGCGGATATTGCGCGGCCTACTCCTCCGTTCTGGGGTACAAAAATCTTAAAGCCAGAAGACTTTTCGTTTGAAGAACTGTTTTGGCACATGGATTTACAGGCGCTCATTGCCGGACAGTGGCAGTTCCGTAAACCTAAAGAGCAATCCCGCGAAGAATATGATGCATTCTTAGCCCAAAAAGTGTATCCGGTTCTAGAAACTTGGAAACAGCGAGTGGTCGCAGAAAACCTACTCCATCCTCAGCTTGTCTATGGATACTTCCCCTGCGTAGCAGAAGGAAATACGGTGCATGTTTACGATGCGGCAGTAATTGAGCAAGGGTTAACGCCCCAAACGGCAACCCCATTTGTTACCTGGACTTTCCCACGCCAGAAATCACTCCGGCGGCTCTGCATTGCCGATTTCTTTCGTCCGATCACCGAAAATCAATTTGACGTATTCCCTATGCAGGCGGTGACGGTAGGCCACATCGCTACGGAGTTTGCTCAAAAGCTGTATGCCGAAAATGCTTACACCGACTATCTGTATTTTCATGGGTTGGCGGTGCAGGTGGCAGAGGCAGTGGCAGAGCAGTCCCACGCCCGTATTCGTAAGGAGTTAGGCTACGGCGACCTAGAGCCAGATAATATCCGCGATATGTTGGCGCAGCGATATCAGGGTTCACGCTATAGCTTTGGCTATCCGGCTTGCCCCAATGTGGCAGATCAGTTTAAGCAGCTAGAGCTAATGGGCACAGATCGGATCGGGATGACGATAGATGAGAGTGAGCAGCTTTACCCTGAGCAATCGACAACGGCGTTGATTGTGTATCATCCAGTGGCAAAGTACTTTAGTGCGTAAATATGAGGCTAAACTTCAGTTCAATAGAAACAAAACTTGAGAGCATTCAATTATGTGCAAACGATAATTTCGTATGAATCAATCTAGTGCCTTAAGACAGTTAGAGTTCATTCTAGATGAGGCCATTAAAAATGGAGATAAGAAAGCTCCATCTGGAATAGCTTTAATGCAAGCAATGCAGCTTGATCCTAAACCTCAAAATTTCGTGAGTTTCTTTGCTCTCTTGTACAATGCGGAAGAAGAGATAAAAAAACTTGAAAACTCTTCTCAAAATGAAAGACATATTTTTGCAATAAATAGATTTCAAGAACAATTCATACTAGAAAATGCTTGGGGGAAGCAGTGGGAGCATTTTTTGAGTTATATCGAAGACAAAAATATTCTTTCTTTACTTGATAATTTAGCAAATAGATATCATTCTAAAAGTCCAAAGCCCTTTCTAGAAGAAGAGTTCTTACTTGATTTAGACAAAGAATTTTCGTCACTTTTGTCTGAGATAGTTGGGTCTGATGTGACTAGAGAACTGAAATCGGATATTAAGTGCCACATAGAAGATATATTAAGTGCTATTCGCAACTATTTAATCAATGGCACTGAAGGATTAGAGAAAGCAGCTCAATCTTTACTAATTGATTTGGAAGTTGAGAATCACAAATTCACTTCCAAGGACAGGATAAATCCAACTATTCAGAAAGTCAAAATAACTGTAATTGGTTTTTTGTTGATCCTTAAGCCCAGTGTTTGGGACATCATCGGAGTTATTCCTGATATAGATGGGTATTATTTACCTAAATTTAATGAGCTAGTTGAGTTTCGTCAAAAAATTGAATCCCAAGTTGACGAACACTCCACCCTTAAAAATATCTGCGAAAAAATCTCACAAACTAGGAGAACAGAACTCCTAACTGGAAACTCTCCTTTGAGTCTTCCTCCTGGCAAAGAGGATTAAATTTTGAGTTCAGTAAACAGAGATCGCCATGCAGCTAGAAGACTACTTTGATTTTCTCTCGCCAACCGATATTCGCCTCAAAGGTCATCGAGTCGGCATTGATACCGTATTGTCGTATTATCTCGAAGGCTATACCCCCGAAGAAATTGCGGCAAACCTGCCAACCTTAAGCCTAGAAGAAATTCACGCCACTATTACCTATTACCTCCATAATCGGCATCAAACTGATACCTATTTAGCTGCATTAGACGATTGGCGAGAGCAGCACTATCAAGAATGGTGCAATAATCCCTCACCCGTCGTACAAAGGCTTCAAGCCATTAAAGCAGCCAAAGCGAGGCAAGCTTCTTGAAGGTCAAATTTTTGCTGGATGAAAATCTTCCGCCTCGGCTTAAAACAGCACTTTTGCGGCTTAACCCTCAAATTGATGTGACGCGTGTTGGAGAACCCAGCGCACCACCCACGGGAACCCTCGATCCAGAAATATTGGTTTATCTCGAAGCCTCACAACGGCTATTAGTAACCGAGGATCGTTCTAGCATGCCTGGACATCTGACCGATTATTGGAATGCAGGTGGTCATATCTGGGGCTTGTTGTGGGTTCGCCCAAACACACCGATTGGTAAACTCGCTCAAGATCTACTGTTAGTTTGGGACGCGACTGAAGCAGAAGAATGGTGCGATCGCCTCGACTGGGTAACGTTCTAAACTTAATTGTTACTCTAAATTTGTCTTTGACTCTAATGCATTCTTGGTCGTGACAGAGCCGTCCCACGCCCGTACATGCAAAGTTCACGCTATAACTTTGGCTATCCGGCTTGCCCCAACGTGGCGGAGCAGTTTAAGCAGCTAAAACTTATGGACATAGAGCGGATTGGCATGATGTAGAGATAAAAGTGAGCCGTTTTATCCTGAGCAATCGACGACAGCGCTGACTGTGTATCATCCGGTGGCAAAATATTTCAGTGCGTAAATTATAAGAGTTATAGGACGGGTATTAATGGAGGAACTAGTGCCTGCTGGGAGAGGGCGATCGCCTTGTGGCTTTGGCTCAGATTGCTGGAGTAGACTTGATCTAAGGGTCGGTTTTGAAACGGAGTGTTTATGACGACTGAACAGTTACTACTGGAAAAATGGCGCTCGCTTCCACAAGTAAGACAGCAACAGGTGTTAGATCTTGTTGAGACATTTTGGGATGAAGAAAAACCGCAAGATCTTATAGCTTCTTATCAACCCAAAACATTTCTAGGACAGCGCTTGAAGGAGATTCGGGCTGAAATTGTAGCCTCTGGCGAACCGCTTCTAGACTGGGAGGGTATTGAGCGTGAAAAGGCTGAAAGAAGAGGAGGATATCAGGGAGATACAGAGTGATTAAGACGTTTATTGATTCGGGAGTGCTGATTGCTGCGGCTCGTGGTCAAGGGGCAACATCCCTTCGAGCTGTGGAGGTTCTAGATGATCCGAATCGAGAGTTTGTTTCTAGCCCGTTTTTGAAGCTGGAGGTTTTGCCAAAGGCAATTTATAACCAGCGTAAGAGTGAAACGCAGTTTTATGAAGCTTACTTTAGTGCGGTGGGTCACTATGTTACGGATCTGGGGCAAGTGCTACTAAAAGGTGATCACGAGGCTCGTCAGTCAGGGTTGGGGGCAATGGATTTACTTCATGTTGCAGCGGCAGTTTTAGCGGGTGCAACAGAGTTGATCACGACTGAAAAGCTGGATAAGTCTATTCATCGAACTCGAAGTATTCAGGTGATTTCGATTTATTCGCTTTAGTGATGTTCTATCGACGCTTGACATGCGTTTGTTTCTGGGGTGATCGCTGTTATCGAGTAGACGCAGGCGATTGCCTTTAAGACTTGAAAGGCTGCCAAGTTTTGATTACTCTGCCCGTTAATGCAGCATTTTGACAGGGCGTATTAAAAGAGCGCGACCTCAACACACTAGGCAACGCCTCCCAATCTTGAGATGGGTTAAAAAGCGTCAATTCTGCTTTTTGCCCTTCAGCCAAAGGTGTCGATGCAGTCTCTAAAATCTGAAGCGGTGCCGTGCTGAGTTTTTGCCACAACTCTAAAGCACTCCAGCGTCCAGACTCAACAAAAGTCTGCCACAGCAATGGCAGCGCCAACTCTAACCCGATTGCCCCAGGCGGTGCCTCTGCAAAGGGGACGGTTTTTTCTTCATAGGTGTGGGGCATGTGGTCAACGGCGATCGCATCCAAAACCCCAGTCTCAACGCCACGTATCAGCGCTGCTTTATCTTCTGGGTTGCCAAGGGGTGGGTCAAGGCGCAAATTCACATCATAGGAACGCAGATCTTCGCTGTCCCAAAGCAAATGCATCCAGGTTACGCTGGCGGTAATGGGGACGCCGCGATCTTTTGCTGCCTCAATCAACGCAACGCTTCGCGCGGTAGAGACACGCATGATGTGGGCAGGCGTTTGCAGCGCTTCTACCATTTCGAGTAGTGCCGCCAGTGCTGAGGTTTCTGAGATAACAGGGTTTTCAAGGAGTCCGGTCTGAAGTGCTTGGACGCCTTCACGAATGACTCCTGTGGTGGCAAGACTGCGATCGCACGGCCACAACGCAATCGGTATTTGGAGCGGGTTTGTGTATTCCAGTACCCGTCGTATCAGCATTGCAGAATTGAGGGGCTGTCCATCGCTGAAGCCACAGATTCCAGCCGCCGCAAGCTCCGCAAGTTCTACTAGCTTTGTGCCCTCTAAGTTTTGGGTGAGTGCGCCCCACAGATGAAACGTAACAGGCAGATGAGAGGGACAGTGCGCCAGCATCCAGTCCACCTGTTCAGGACGATCTATCACCGGATGCGTGGAAGGCAGTAGCGCCACCCGCGTAAACCCACCTGCTACAGCAGCCTCTGCCATCGAGTGAAGGGTTTCACGGGCTTCATAGCCTGGTTCGCCGACAGTGCTGTAGAGATCTACTAGCCCTGGCCCAAGAATGTGTCCGGTACAGTCGCGGACTTGGGTTTGCTCAGGCCATTCATGGATCTGGGGGGCGACCATCTGAATCACCCCGTCCTCTCCAATCAGCACATCAACTACCCGATCCGTTTGGGTTAGCGGATCGAGTAATCGAACCTGTTGCAGCAGTTCCTCAGTCATAGCGTCACCTGTCGCCTTCTGCTCACGGCTACAGTGCGCCCGCTGCGGTGCGATCAAGTACGCCACCCAGATGGGTGGTAATGTTCATCGCCTGTAAAATAGGTGGGCCTTCGGCAGGGTAATCAATCACGCTAACTGCGCCGTTGCCCTGCTTAAAGCACCAAAACTTTTCGGCTCCGGCACCTACCACGTGGCTCAGAATCACCTTATTGATCGCGTCGTGGGCTACAACTAAGCCTACTTGCGTAGTGCCGGGATTGTTAGAGCGAGCGGTTTCGACGAGGGTTTGCCAAGCGGCGATCGCCCGATCCCACACCTGCTGCAAATTTTCGCCCTCCGGCATCTGCACCATTTCTGGCTGAGTGCGCCACTGCTCTAGTTCTTGGGCGTATTCTTCGGCAATTTCAGACTCTAGCTTGCCCTCCCAAGTGCCGTGGCTAATTTCACAGAAGTCGCTCTGAAAGGTCATCATCACTTGAGGATGGTGTCCCAAGATGGCATCAGCCGTTTCTTTGGGGCGCAGCATGGGGCTAGATACCGCAAAGTCGATGGGTTCTGACTTCAAAAATTCAGCGGCCTGCTGTGCTTGCTGATGTCCATTGGCATTCAGGGGTACATCAATCTGTCCTTGAAATCGCCCTTCACGGTTCCAGTTTGTTTCGCCGTGACGTACCAGCAATAGTCGCAGCGCATTTTGCTGCTTGCGAACCTTAGGTATGGGCAGCCCCAAATGACTCGTAATGTTCAGTGACTCAAGTTGAGTGCTGCCCAAGGTGCCATCAGGAAAATTCAGGATACTGATGTTGCAGTTTGCCTGCTGAATCGACTGGTACTGAGCAGGCGGAAGGCCAAGGGCAGTACAGATTAAGGTGCGATTGATACCGCTGTGACCCACCAGCAAAAGGGTCTGGTCTACGTGATTGGGCAGCAGCTCTTGCCAAAGCTGTTTTGCCTGCTCAAAAAGCGCTGGAATCGGGTAGAACGGCTGCGTTTGCCCATCTTGATTGGGCACATCCATTTTGAGCAGATGCGGGGCGACTTGCCACTGCTGGTAGGCGACTGGATCGTTGGCCGCAATTTCTTCAAACAACACCCCTTCCCACAGCGGCAGGCTGATTTCAATCAGTAGAGGATTGACCACGGGTGCAGGGGGTGGGCTACCGCTTTGCGTGAAGGTCGCTAAAATATGTTGAGCCGTCTCTTGGGCGCGGGTCAGCGGGCTGTGATAGAACGCATCAAAAGGAATGCCTTGGAGTGCCTTACCCACAAGCTGAGCGTCTGTAACGCCTTTTTCCGTCAGGGTTGAAACGTTGAGATGCCCCTGTACTCGGCCTTCGACATTAAAACTGCTCTCACCATGACGCACTAAGATAACACGAGTAGCCAGGGTTCTATCCTCCGCGAAAGCCAGAAGCATTCTACCCCGTCTAGCCTGTTTTACCGCAATTGTGCGGTCAGGGAGATGATATAGATGGAAAAACCCGCTCAACCCACGTTCAGCTAAAAGGATCCTTGCAAGGGCATGAAAGTTTATCGACCTATTTTAGTCGCGCTCACGATCCTGGTTAGTGTGCTGATGAGTACGGCGCTGATTAGCAGTTGGACGGAGCCACAGGTTCAAAGTCAGCTCAATCTGTATCAGTCTGATTTGGTTCTTAATGCCTCAGAGTGGGAAGCACTGAATCAATCGGCGCAGGGAAAGGCTTCTTTGCAAAAATCTTTTCTGGGCGAAAACCCTATTAAAGATGCCGCAAAAAACTATGAGACGGTGAGAGATTCGGCTCAAAAAGATTTAGATAGCCTCAAGCAGGGCGTTAAGGCTTCAAAACAAAACACATCAAGTGCTGCTACCCAGAAGCCACAAGCAGACAGGCTAGACGTGGAGCCTGCACCTGCCCCTCTCGTAAAATCGCCCCAAAATGTCCGAGGCCGTCTGATTGACGAACTCAATTTACGGTTAGGGTTACTCTACGCACGATCTGGAGAGACAGACAAAGCGATCCAGATCTGGACAGACCTAGTCAATACGCCAAAAACACAAACTAGCACGCAGCAAATAGTGCTTACCGCTCAGGTTTTACAGGGGATTTGGAGCGATCCGCCGCGTTTGCTGCCCGATGCTGACGCAATTTTGAGCAAAAATCTCAAGGGCTGGTTTCGGTTTCAGGCACTCTTTAAGCTGTACAGCCTTCAGCAACGACCGGATGCGGCTTTGGCGTTAGTGGCAACCGAACAGGCAACCGCCCAAGGTGCATTTTTAAGACTGCTGGCAGTGGGAGCGATGCCAATGTTGGGCAGCTTTGTTGGGATTGCCATTCTACTAACGTGGGGGATTCGCACTTTTCTGAAGCAGCAGCCAGGGAAAGGTTTAGAGACTCAAGGAGGGATGGGCGAAAATCCATCGTTGATGGGAAAAGAGTTAGCTGATGCGGCGATCGCAACTCCGTACCCAGCATCCAACCCTGACAGCGGCAGCGGCACTACTGCTTCAGAACGAGCCATGCCAGGGGCTGTCTTGTGGCCGACAGAGACGATTTGGCAGGTCATGGTGCTGTGGTTTACCGCGTTCTTTGGGGTGAGCTACGTCTTTGTGCCCTTAGTCGTTTCGCTGCTCGGCATTAAGCCTTCGACCTTTGACGGTCGGCTTCAGGCATATTTTGCGCTGTTCAGCTACGGGTGCCTGATGGTGGTGGGGCTAGGCATCTTGCAGATTTCGCTACAGCCCTACATCCCTAATGTGCTGCGGTGGCTACGACTGAACTTAAAGGGCAACTGGATCGGCTGGGGGCTAGGAGGCTATTTTGTAGCACTGCCCCTCGTGCTGATTATTTCTTTGCTTAATCAAAAGCTGCTCAAAGATCAAGGCGGCGGCAACCCCATTTTAGAAATTATTTTGCAGGGGCACGATAATTTCACCATTGCGCTGCTGTGGTTTTTGGTGGCGGTATGCGCCCCGCTGTTTGAAGAAACCCTATTTCGCGGGTTTTTCTTAACGTCCCTGACGCGCTATATGCCCGCTTGGCAGGCGATCGCCCTGAGTGGGTTCATTTTTGCCTTAGCCCACCTCAACCTAGGGGATGTACTGCCGCTGTCGCTTTTGGGCATGGTGTTGGGCGTGGTGTACTGGCGATCGCGCAATCTATTGGCCTCCATGCTGCTGCACAGTCTCTGGAATAGCGGATCGTTTATTGGCCTGTTGATCTTGGGCAGCGGCAGCAGCTAAGCCAAACTCAGGAAAATCTTAATCTATTGCCAAAGGCTTAAGAATGATTTAAGGTATGTAAAGAGAAGTTTACAAGCGCAGTTCTACCTATGTGGGAAACCATTGTTACTCAGCTCGTTACCTTTTGGGTTGTAGCCTGTGCTTTTGGTTGTTATTTCACGCTAGAAGATCAAAGAAACTCATAGCTGATGCATGTGTTGGCGTTAGAGATGTAATCTAGCCACCTGACTGTTTTTCTACAGTAAGCTCAACGGATCTACATCTATCGTGAGGCGGGTGTTGCGATCACAGCAGTGCTTCACATTTTGAAAAAGGGTAGCTACTCATTTTTAAGTTACTTCTTAAAATTTAAAAAAGACTGAAGGGATCTATGTCAAACGTAAATCGAATGTTCTGATCTCAGTCTCAACTCCAGAAGGGCGATCACTAAGCTTTGCACTAAGGGTTCGTACACAAAATCCAAAGCCCCTCTTAAAATGACGGATCTAGCGCTTTATTGAGATTAAGTTTGAACTGGATAGAATGTTTATCTACCTTTACACGCTGTAGTGTTTATGAGCATTCTAAGTTCTTCCAGGCCAGTGCTAAATTTCATGTCTTATTAGAAAAAGTGAGGCAGGGCGAACGATTGCGTCAATCGTGGAGCTGGTAAGCTGTAGAGTGGAAGCAGGCAGCCGCAAAGAGGCGTTGGTGGCAATTTAGGAACTGGTGAGTGCTCATCTGAGTAATGTCGAGGTTTTGCCTCTAGAAATCTCTCCAAGGCAGACTGTTAGAGAAAATCCTTGGACTAAGTTTATTGGAATGTTTGAAGGGATGCTGAGTTTGCAGAGATGGCAAATCAGTGGCGTAAGGCTTGAACACCTGAGCTTTTGAAGAAGCGATCGCCCTCTCGCTTGGGGCAACTGTCGTCACGCGCAATTACCAAGATTTTTCTTAGGTTCCAGGGCTAGTCTTAGAGGATTGGATGTAGGAGGGGTAAGCGATAGCTATGCACAAAGAGTCCGCATTTCCTCCACAAGGCTATGTCCAAGACCGTAAGCTCACACAAGCATGAATCTGAATTGGGCGATCGCGCTACCTCTACTCAATCAAAGGCAATGCTTTAGTTAAACTGGAGCTGATGGAGGATTCATTGGCTATGAAGATTATCAATATTGACCAAGCACAAACGCAGCTCTATCAACTGATTGAATCGGTGCGCAATGGGGAAGATGTTGTGCTGAGTGAGGCGGGAAATCCGGTGGCTCGGCTGGTGGTCTATCAAGATGCAAAACAAAATCGGCAACCAGGATTATGGGAAGGTCAGGTAGTGATGGCTGAGGATTTTGATGATGACTTGTCAGCCCAATGGAGATAGGAAAATGCCTCTCTATGAGGTTCCTCAAATTGATGCTTAGAGAAGGCGATCATTTCTGAAGTACAGTCTGAGACGCTACGATAGGTCTAACAATAAAGTGATGAGCATTTTAAGCCTGGCTTTGGTGGAGCACGAGTTGGATGATACAGGCAATTCGACAAATGGTAAAAATTCAATCTGGTGGCCGGATCGAAATTCCTGCTTCTGAACTGAATGAGGGCATGGATGCTGAGGTGATTGTTTTGGTTCAGGAACCCGCTTTGACGGAAACTCAAGATTTTCCGATGCAAGAGGCGATCGCAAGGGTACAGGCGATGGTGCGTCGGCATGTGCCGGAAGGATATTCTTTGTCTGAGGAGCTAATTCGGGAGCGACGGGCGGAAAGTGAGCGCGAGTAAGATAGTTTTGGATGCTTCGGCACTGTTAGCGCTCATTAATCAAGAAGCTGGCTCTGAAAAGGTTGCTTCTGTTATATCCACTGCATGTATGAGTTCGGTGAATGTGGCTGAGGTGATATCGAAGCTTATGGATAAAGGGTTCAGTGCAGTGGAGATTCGGGAGCTTTTTGGGGCGCTGAAGTTGCTGATTATTCCATTTGACGAGGAGCAGGGTTTTATTGCAGGTTTATTACGCGCCGATACTAAAAGCTTGGGGCTATCGCTGGGAGACCGAACCTGTTTGAGTTTGGCAATTCAACAGAAGTTGTCGGTTTTGACGGCGGATCGAGTATGGGCGGGGCTTCAATTGGGTCTGAATATTCAGATAATTCGATAAGGAGGGTTTTGTTGGTCAGACGGCTAAGGCGATCGCATTTCCTCCGCCAGACCATCCAGAGAGGCGATCTCACTCCAAAACTGGTGACGCTATCCAAAGTGAGCGATCACATTTCCTCCGCAAGGCCATACCTAAAATCGCACTCTCGCTCAAGGATGAATCTAAAGTGGTGATCACTTCTGAAGAGTAGCTAAATATCCTTCTTCGGAATAAAGCATTAGGATCAATCCATATAAAACTTGTATTGATTGATCCTAATCAGGACTGAAACTTTATGACGTTTTTAGTATATTTGCTTCTAATGCCACTTTGTTAAGTTATCTTAAGCTTAGGGAATGGCATGTGATTACTGTTTAAATTACATGAACTGTAAAACTTAGTTCACTTTCACTAGAGAAATCTATCTAGCGTAAAAGATTATATGTCTACTGCCCGTCACATTATTACGCTCTTGAAGAGCCATTTAGAGGGCGAAGAGGAACGGTTCTTCTCAACGGCTCTTCAGGTGGCTGCGCATGAAGCACGACAAGGGCATAATCGGGTTGCTCAAGAAATTCAAGGTCTTATCGATCAAGCTAAAAATCGAGGATCTGGCTTAGAGAACAGAATTACACCTATACCGCTGGTTCAACCGAAAGGAGAGTTAGCCAATCTCGTCTCAGTTCGCTACTCAGACACGAGGTTGACCGATATGGTTCTCCAAAATAATCTAGAGCAACGTTTGAAACGTATTTTAATAGAGCACTTAAACCAACGCCGTCTAGAAGAATATCAACTGAAGCCTCGACGAAAGATACTGTTGGTCGGGCCTCCGGGTTCAGGCAAATCCATGACTGCTTCTGCACTTGCTGGAGAATTACAACTTCCGCTGCTAACAGTGATCTACACTAGTTTAATTACGAAGTTTATGGGCGAAACAGCAAGCCAGCTTAAACTCATCTTCGACGCTATGACAGTTACTCGCGGCGTTTATTTCTTTGATGAATTTGATGCCATCGGTTCGCAACGGTCTGCTGTAAATGATGTTGGAGAAATACGACGAGTTCTGAATTCTTGTCTGCAGCTTTTAGAAAATGACGATAGTCAAAGCTTGATTATTGCCGCGACTAATCATCCTGATTTATTAGACAAAGCAGTTTTTCGTCGATTTGACGATGTTATTCAGTATGAGATGCCCAATCAGGATGTTATTCGCAAACTGCTAGAAACACGACTAGCTTACTTTCAAATAGACTTGAGGGATTGGCAAAAGATTTTAATGAAGGCAGAAGGATTAAGCCAAGCTGAAATAGTTCGAGCTGCTGATGAAGCAGCCAAGCTGACTGTGCTCTCAGGAGAAAAAACCGTGTCAGAAGAAAATTTACTGTCTGCTATTATGGAACGTAAAGTTTCAATTTTCTAAAGTTTGAGTTATCGTCGAAGGAGAATAACGCTTTAGATTTTTTATTTAAAATGCCCGAATATCAATATAATCTTCCTCACCTATACGTTCCAATTCCTGATACGGGAGTCAGGCAGAGATATACTCCGAGAGGCGGTGGCGGTAAAACTGCACCACCACGCGATAGAAGTAGACATGCTGAAGCCTTGAAGCAAGCCTACGAAAAGGTTATTAAAGAGGCTCAACAGCAAAAGTTATTGCGTGAACCTGAACTTGAAATCGGTGAATCTGGATTGTATGTCGAATTTCAAATACAAGCCAAAGAGATTAAAGAGGCCAAGTTAGAAAATAGCAACAAAAAAATCGAACTTCTTGCAGTAAGGCCATCCGAAAATGCAGAGGAATTGTTGTCGGCAACAGTTTTTATCCCTGATCAGTCTGACAAATTTTTTCTAGAAAAAATAATAGCCTATCGTGACGAAGACACAAAAAAAGGTAATCCCAAGAATCAAGCATTAGTAGCGCGTCTGGAAGATATCCATTTGAGTTCTGTTCGCCAAATTTTTACAGATCAGCCAGAATTGTTTCCAAAAACTGATCAAGATATTGTTTGGTGGGAAATCTGGCTACGTCGTGGTCAAAAAGAAACTTTTAATCAAGTTGCTCAACAAATTCAGATTCGCACAACCGAGCACAGTATTTCATTTCCAGAAAGAGAAGTGCTTTTAGCCCTTTCTAATGTAATAACATTAGAAAGGGTTATTAGAAACACTGGTGTAATTGCAGAGTTACGCTTAGCTAAAGATTCTCCATCAATGTTTTTTGAGATGGAGATGACTGAACAAGTTGACTGGATAGATGACCTACTTGATCGGGTTGTTAAACCCAGTAATGATGAATTAGCGATTTGCTTGCTAGATAGTGGGGTGACTCGAGCACATCGTTTAATTGAAATTGCCCTTGATTCCAGAGATATGCTGACTTGCAATCCACAGTGGGGCATCGGAGATAGTCGGCGTTGGCAAGGTCATGGCACAGCAATGGCAGGGATTTTGTTATATGGTGATCTGCTCAAAGCAATTACTGTCTCCGGCAAAATCCTGCTCTCTCACTGTTTGGAATCCGTCAGGATGCTTCCTGAGCAAGGCGACAATATCCCTAAGCTTTATGGAGCTATTACAAGATCAGCCGTTAGCAGGGCAGAGATCAACGCACCACATCGTCAACGCGTGACCTGCATGGCTATAACCAGCAGCTATGAAACTGCTCAAGGCAAACCATCATCATGGTCATCTGCGATTGATCAATTATGCTTTGGTAAAGGAGAGTTAGAAGAACCGCAGCGCCTGATTGTAGTTCCCGTTGGAAATATTTGCGGAGACATAACTCCTGAACAATATCTCGATCTTAACGACCTAAGCCAAGCATTAAATCCATCACAGGCGTGGAATCCACTTGTTGTAGGTTCCTATACGGACAAGGTTAATATTACTGACTGCAAATATGCTCATTGGAGGCCAATTGCACCTGCAGGGGATCTTTCTCCTAGAAGTCGGACTTCCACTTTATGGGCTAGCCAATGGCCAATTCGACCCGATATAGTTTTGGAAGGGGGAAACTTAGCTACAGATGGTATATCACCAGGCATGGATGTTGACGATTTACAGACTATAACAACACACTACGAACCGCTTGTTCGGCAGTTTAATATTTTAGGGCACACAAGTGCAGCAACGGCATTTGCCAGTCATATGGCAGCGGTTATTTGGGCTACATACCCTCAGTATGGGCCTGAAACAGTTCGAGCCTTGATTGTTCATTCTGCGGGATGGAAACCTGCCATGTTAAGACACCTACCTCAAAAGCCACTGCAAAGCCATAAGCGCACTATTTTACGCCGATACGGGTATGGTGTTCCGAGCCTTGAGAAAGCACTTCAGAGTGCTCAAAATGATTTGACAATGATTCTAGAAGATGATCTTCAACCTTTCAAAAAGGATGGGGGAAAAATTAAGGTTAATGAAATGAACCTTCACTTGATTCCTTGGCCTCAAGAAGATTTGGAAAAACTGCGTGAGGCAGAAGTGGAGCTAAAAGTAACGCTGTCATACTTTGTTGAGCCAAATCCTGGGGAACGAGGATGGGTAAGTCGCCATACCTATGCATCTCATGGACTAAGATTTTCGGTAAAACGTACCTCAGAGAAGTTAAAGGAATTCAAAAAACGTATTAATATCCAAATACCTAAAGATGAGGAAGAGATTCCTACAAACAATGACAAAGATAGTGGTTGGTTTTTAGGTGCCCAAATGCAGAGCATTGGATCCATTCATTCAGATATTTGGCGTGGTACCGCCGCTGACCTAGCTCAAAGAGAAGCTATTGCAATTTATCCGGTTGGAGGATGGTGGAAGAATAACCCAGCTCAAGAGAAATGGAATCAGCGTACTAGATATTCTCTAATCGTTTCAATTCGAGTACTTGAGAATATTGAAACAGATATTTACACTCCTATTGAAAATAAAATCAAGCAAAGTGTAATGATTAATAATTAAAGTTAATTGCCACAATCAGTAAAGCATATGCACCAAGTATTCACTTCTCAACCTCCCAATCCTTAATCTACAACTCTTCAAGCCGTGCAAAATCCTGTATGTTGTGTATCACTAACGTTTGATCGTTTGCCAAGGCAATCTGTCAGTAATTTTGTTTTAAGACCATATCAAAATCAGAAAAATCTATTTACTTGGATTAAGGGCTTATGGAAGTGCAGCCAGGAGAAGTGATTTTAAGCAATATTGGACAGATTTTCACAAGAGACAAAATGCCAACCCATAAAAGCTATAAATCCTACTTAATCTAATCCTTAAAAGATCCGGTAGAAGCTGCTGCTTACCTGGCTGCGGTCTTATTTTTGAGGGTGGCAACCTCGAACATATTGTACTGGCATTGAAAAACGTCGCAGAAGCCTGCAGAAGTCGGGTCAATAATTCCAACGAACCGGATCCTGTTTGGGAAAACTGCTATTAGTTGCTTGACCAAGGCAAAACGCCAGAACTATCAGCGATTTTAGCCCTACTCAACGAACTAGGCTTAAAGCTATCCGTGACTGCCAAAGAAGAACTGACCGTTTGATGGGCGATCAACCTCCAAAGCTGAAACTTGAGAAAATGTGATCGCCTCACCCCAGCCGACAGCGACAGAACTATGATCGCCTCCGGTAAGATAAAGATGTCTACCTTTCTTTGTTGAATAATTGGAGTGTAATGTTTGAGAGGGATAGGAGCCACTCAGAAATTCTCAGAAGAAAAATTGTAGCTCTAGAGGCATATATGCAAATCAATATTGAGTTAAACCAAGAATATGAGTCGAAGCTGGCTTACGTTCAACAAAAAACAGAACAGAAAGATGTCAAAATCTTGATTGAAGCGGCAATTGATGCTTATTATAGCCAGTTAGAACCAGCCACGATAACAGCTTTAGAAATTTTTCAAGAATCTGGATTCATCGGCTGCATCCAGACAGATATGAACCTATCGACCAACTATAAATCTGTTGTCAGCTCAGCCATCCAAGAAAGATTCAATCGTTCACAAGAACCATGATCATTGTCGATACTGGTTTTTTCTTTGCGCTTGCCAGCCAGCGCGATCGCTACCATCAAGCAGCATTACTGGCACTTGAAGCAATCGACGAGCCTTTAATCACAACCTATCCAGTCATTACAGAAACCTGTTATCTATTACTGTCTACAGGCGGAAATTTCGCACAGTGCAATTTCCTGAAAAATTTAGCTGCGGGTGCCTCTGAAGTCTTTGAACTACGAGAAAATCATCTCGTTCGGATGATTGAGCTGCTAGAAAATTATGCGGATTTGCCAATAGATATGGCAGATGCTTCGCTGGTTGTTCTGGCAGAGCATTTAGGTCATGGCAGGATCCTAAGTAGCGATCGCCATGATTTTAATGTTTATCGCTGGCGAAATAAGAACTCGCTTGAAAACCTACTTAACCTTTATTTTGCCGATCTCTTTATCCTAGAGAAAGTTTAAGGGATCCACATCAACTGTGAGCCTCACATTTTTGTCGCAACAGTTCTGCATCTCCTGACTAGGTAGCTTCCAATCATGAGGATTTCCTCCCAGATTCGGCGGCATTTTTACCATTAATTGCCAGCGAAACCGACCCGCGACCCGCAGGATATTGGCGGGAGCCGGCCCTAGCACTTCTACATTGACCTGATCTCGTTCAATGGTGGCTCTCAAAACATCTGCCACTTTCTCCGCAGTTTTTTCAACCTGTTCCACTTCGGGGCTGCTTAGCCGCAGCAAAATAAGTTGCCCGTAGGGTGGATAGTTGAGTTCGGCGCGTTTTTTCAATTCCGCATCCACGCAGGCTTGGAATTCATAACGCTGCACAGCCCCAATTTCAGGCGTTTCGGGGCAATAGGTTTGCATAATCACCTGCCCTGGCGTTTCGCCGCGTCCGGCACGGCCTGCTACCTGAAGTAAGGTCTGCACGGCGCGTTCGCTGGCGCGGAAGTCGGGGAGGTTCAATAACCCATCGGCAGCAAGTACGCCCACGAGCTGTACCTGAGGCAAATCAATGCCTTTAGTCAACATTTGGGTACCCACCAGCAGGTCGGCTTCCCCTTCGGCAAACTGCCCCAGCAGGTCTCGGTGGGCACCTTTACGGCGGGTTGTATCGCTGTCGAATCGCAGCAGGCGCAATTCTGGAAAGTCTTGGTTGAGGGTTTCTATGACGCGCTGGGTGCCTGTGCCAAAAAACTTGAAGTAAGGGGAAGTGCAGGCAGGGCAGTCTTTGGGCTGCTGCTGAATAAAGTTGCAGTAGTGGCAGCGCAGAAAAGGGTTGCGCTGGGGCGACTCGTGGTGATAGGTCAGGGAAACGCTGCAATTGGGGCAGTCCATGACGTAGCCGCAGCTTCGGCAAGAGACAAAGGTGCTGTGGCCTCGTCGCTGCACAAATAGAATACCCTGCTGCTTTTTTTCTTTTAAGGTGTGGAGTGCGTCCTGAAGGGTTTGGCTAAACATGGAGCGGTTGCCGTTTTGCAGCTCTTGGCGCATGTCTACCACGGTGATCGGTGGCAGAGGGCGAGATTGGACGCGGTGGGGGAGTGAAAGGTAGTAGCGCGGGAAGACACCCACACCCCCAGCCCCACACCCAATAAGGGAGAGGGGAGCCGGCTTTAGCCCATCTCCCATAATGGGATAAGGGGGGAGATGAGGGGGAGAAATGTGTCGCAAGGGATCTGATTCATTTTGTCCTTGAACATTCACCCAGGTTTCTAAAGATGGCGTGGCAGACCCTAAAATCAGCGGACAGTCAGAGAGCTGCGATCGCCATCCTGCCACCATCCGCGCGTGATAACAGGGCGCAGGCTGCTCTTGCTTATAGCCAGAATCATGCTCTTCGTCTAAGATAATCACCCCTAAATTGGGCAATGGCGCAAAGACGGCGGAGCGGGTTCCAATGACCACCTGCGGTTCTTTATTGAGCAAATAACGCCAAGTGTCGTAGCGTTCGCCATCGGAGAGGGCGCTGTGGTATACCCGCACCCGTGCGCCAAACCTGGCGCGAAAGCGATCGGTGAGCTGAGGCGTTAGACCAATTTCTGGCACCAACACTAGTGCAGACTTGCCTTGCCTGAGAATGGGGGCGATCGCCTGTAAGTAAACCTCAGTCTTCCCCGATCCGGTTACGCCGTGGAGTAACACTGTGGCACAGCCCGATAGCGCGTGGATGGCAGTCAATGCCGCTTGCTGATCTTTAGTAAGTACCAAGGGCTGATCTCTAGATACCGCGTGATCTTCAAGGCGAAGGCGCTCTTCTGTTGTGATGGCGATGCATCCGGCTTGGGCGATCTTTTGTAGGGTAGGCGCGGTGGTTTTACCGTGCTTGAGTAAATCTTGAAGCCATAGTTCGCCGCCGTAGTGGGCTAAAGTCGCCAAAATTTCTCGCTGGCGTGGGGTTAAGTCTTCTGCGTCTTGGCTTAACAGCGTCACTTTCTGCTGTCGTTTAGGCTGGGTAGAACTTGCGGGTGGCGCAAGCGTAACCTCTACCCACCCCAACTGCTTTAGCTCCCGCAGTCCTTTGTCTGCGCCCCGCACCTTCTGCTGGATATAGCTCCAGGCATAGCCGCCTTGGGTTGCAGAGCTTTGGAGAAGTTCCACAATGCGCTGGGCTATAGCGCTAATAGCTTTTGAGTCTGGAATATCTGAGATGAGTAGACGCACCCGTCGCTGCGATCGCTGCAATAACCCTGGCGGCAGCGCCACTCGTATGGCGGTCATGAGCGGCGTATAGTAATAGTCCGCTACTCGCTCTAGCAATGCCCAGTAGCCTGGGGGAAACAAGTTATCACTCACCATCTCGACCACTTCGCGGATCTGCTCTGGGGCTAAATCTGGGGGTAGGTTGGCAGTGAGACGAATGGCGATCGCCCCCACCTGCCGCGCCCCAAAATCTACGCTCAAGATATCTCCGGGCGCAATGGCAACGTCTTTGGGCACTCGATAGATCAATAGCCCAATGTGACCAGGGCAGTCTACCAACACCTCGACATAGGGCAGCGTTAACGCAGTCTCAGACTCCATATCTTGACCAGAAGGGCACTCTGCATTTTAACAGTCACCTTTATCGCGCAGGATCTCGACCTGAATCTGTCCCGAAAAGTCAGGGATGGGGGGCTTTTTGAGGAGACAAACTTTCACCTGCTCCACCCTTGGATATGCCAGCACCGCCTCTGCGATGACGGTGGCGAGGCGTTCGACCAGGGCATAGTGCGATCGCCGAATGATCTCCTGAATCTGGGCAATCAACGGCCCGTAGTGTAGGGTATCTGTCAGCACATCGGTTTGACCTGCCACGCTTAGGTCTAAATAAATGTGAAGATCGACCTCAAACCACTGGCCTAAGATTTGCTCCTCTGGAAGTGCGCCCGTATAGCCATAGCCCCGAATACCCCTGAGATGAAGACAGTCTGTCATATCATTGCTCCTGTCAATATAGTTGTGGAAATTCTGGGAGGCTCTCTCCACAAAGCATTCCAGCATTTCGATCAAAATTTAGCAATCTAGACGCCCACTGAAAAAAATGGGGCATACTAGAAGGCATCAACACACCTTCAACTCAAGTGCTGAAAGGATAGCTGTATGGACTTTTCACCATCCGGGAATGCACTTGCCCCCCTGCATGTTAGATGATTCTTCTCGGCGCATCGTGTTCGGAGACGTGCATGGTCACTATAAGGGGCTACAGCATCTGATTGCGCTGCTAAATCCAGCCGATCAGGATGCAATGTATTTTCTTGGAGATTTGATTGATCGAGGGCCAGAAAGCGCTCAGGTTGTTGAATTTGTAAGAACTCATAAGTATCCTTGCTTGCTGGGTAATCATGAGCAAATGGCCTGTTTTGCCTTTTCTTCGGCTACGCCCGAAAGCTTTGCAATGGATGCTTGGCTGAGCGCGGGTGGTCGCAGCACCTTAGAAAGCTACCGAAACCTAGAAGAACAGCTAGAAATAGACCTAAAGTGGTTTTCAAGCCTACCGAGCTACTTTGACTTAGGTGATTTTTGGCTTGTCCATGCAGGGGTACATCCTCGCATTCCGTTAAACCAGCAGTCTTCTCAAGAGTTCTGCTGGATTCGTCAAGAATTTCACCAAATGCAGTCGCCGTTTTTTGACGATAAGACCATTGTGACGGGGCATACCATTACCTTTACCTTTCAAGGCGTTGAGCCAGGGCAAATTGCTCAAGGGGTTGGCTGGTTAGATATTGATACGGGCGCCTATCATCCCAAAAGCGGTTGGATGACGGCGTTAGATTTGACGCAGCAAAAGGTCTATCAAGTGAACGTGTTTAACGGCACAGAGCGAATTAGACCTCTGTTAGAGGCCATTACACCAATTCAGCCCTCCCTCAAACGAGAAACGCTGCTCTCTAAAAAGTGAGTGCCTCATACTGCAATGAACAGCATAATTTTTTGGCAGATATCGACGACGAGGCTTAGCCTTAGGCGATTGCCGGATCCACTGCCGTCAAATAGCCATCCTCCATATTGATAATGCGATCAGCTACGTCTAAGATGCGGTTGTCATGGGTCACTATCAAAATGGTGCAGCCCTGCTGCTTTGCCAAGCGCTGCATAATTTCTACTACATCTCGCCCAGACTGTTTATCTAACGCCGCAGTGGGTTCATCTGCCAGCACAATTTTGGGCTGGCTCACTAGGGCACGGGCGATCGCCACCCGCTGTTTTTGCCCCCCTGATAGGTTGTGAGGGTACTGGTTAATAAAATCGCCTAACCCCACTTCTTTCAACATCTCGCAGGATCGTGTGTAGATAACCGGACTCGGAATTTCAGGATGTAGATCTAATGCCATCTGGACGTTTTGTCGCGCCGTCAGGGATTTGAGCAGGTTATGCGCCTGAAAAATATAGCCCACGTTTCGTCGCACCTTCACTAATTCCCGCGAGGGGGCATTGCGTAGCTCTCGCCCGAGGATCTTTAGGCTACCCTCTTGAGTTGAGCGTAACGCCCCAATTAATGTTAGAAGCGTGGTTTTACCAGAGCCAGATGGCCCCGTCATAAAGACAATCTCGCCTGGGTAAATTGAGGCCGTTGCCTCAAACAAAATTTGCTTGCGAAGTTGACCGCTACCGTAGTAGTGGTTCACTTTATCAATTGAAATAACAGGTTCAAGTGCCATAGCTAAAAAATATCCGCAGGGTCAGCCGCCTGAACTTTACGCATGGCGATCACCCCCGATACCACACACATAATCACCGCTAAAATAAAAACTGTAATCCCTCGTTCTACCGTCATTCCAATGGGAAGTGACGTTGCATCTTTCGTAAGCTTATATAGCCCGATACTTAAGAAAAAACCAGGCAGGTAGCCTAACACCGACAAAATTAGCGCTTCCTGTAGCACCACAGAAATCAAGAAATAGCTACGGTACCCCATTGCTTTTAGAGTGGCGTACTCGGCTAAGTGATCGGACACGTCTGTGTACAAAATCTGGTACACAATCACAATGCCCACAATAAACCCCATCGCTGAACCCAGGCTAAAAATAAACCCGATCGCCGTACTACTCTGCCAATAAGAACGTTCAAAGTCGGCAAAACCGGATTTAGTCAACACGTCTACATCCTCCGGCAGGGCTTTGCGGATATCTTGAAGCGCCTGGGCTGCATCGGTTCCTGGCTTTAGCTTGATAAGGCCTACGTCAATGAGAGCGAGCGAGCGATCTGACAAAATCCGCACTAAATTAATATCGCTGGTGAGAATATTGCCATCGGCACCAAAAGAAGCCCCCAGCTTAAAAATGCCCCCTACGGTCACTTTGCGCCCAGAGACTTCGGCTGTCACGGTTTTGCCTTCTCTAAACCACTGAGCAATGGGGCCAAACTCAGGCCGTGAGGCTTCATCAAACAACACCACGTTTTCTGCTTTTACCCTGTTTTGATACTCCTTAATTCCTGGCAAATTAAAAACGTCGGCATCGGGTGGGTAGGCAATAATCATGAGCTGTCGAGGCTTACGGGTTTCGGGGTTAATCCAGTTGCCAAACCCTATAGACATTGGGGTAATGGACTCAACGCCTGAAACCGAGAGGGTTTGGTAAAGTCGCCGCCGCGCAAAATTCTTCATGGCAATGAGCGACGAAGACTGAGGGCTAATCAGCACAATATCCGTATTGAGGTTAATGTGCATGGTTGTGGAGGCATCAAACAGCGCATCCCGAAACCCGAGCTGAATCATCATCAAAATGACGGCAAAAGAGATCCCCGCCAGCGCTACCAAGAGGCGCATTTTTTCGCGGGTAAGCTGGAGCCAAGCTAAGGGAATTGCAAACATTATTCTGGCAGCGCTAGGTCTTGAGCGTTAAGTCTTGGGCGTAATAACAACCTGTACCTGGAGGTTGGTCAGGTTTGCAACGGGACGGCTATTGAGGAGGCGGATTTTAACTTCCACGACGCGGGTGTCGGTATTGGCAGCGGGGTCGGTATTGGTCACATCATTTTTGCCAATTTTGAGACCCACCCGCTCTACAATGCCAGCAATCTCGCCTGAAAATGCTGAGCTGGTAATGACGGCAGGTTGCCCTACTCTGGCGCGGCTGACATCGGTTTCATACACTTCGGCAACCACATACATTTGATTGGTGTTGCCGAGTTCTACAATCCCCTGCCCGCCAGAGGTTCCGCCTGTGGATGGCTCTAATGCCTCACCCTGCTTTTTGAGTACCTTTAAGATTTGCCCAGATTGGGGTGCCCGAATAATGGTGCGATCGAGTTTGGCTTGGGCAAGGTTGAGGTTACTGCGCGCCGTGTCGATTTGGATTTGTGCCTGCGATCGCCCTTGATCTGCCCGCGCTGAGCGAATTTGAGCATCGGCATTTATCATGCTGGTGTCTCGCTCCTGCTGAATTTTGGCGAGTTGGGCTTCGGCTTCTTTGAGCTGCCCAGCTTTGGTTTGGTAGATAAGCTGCTTATCGTCTAAATCTTTTTGCGATATTGCCCCGCTGGTTTGTAAACTTTGAAATCGCTGGAGATCTTTTTGAGCAATGGCAAGTTCTGACTGAATACGAGTGATGGTTGCGGCTTGAGCTGCGAGTTCTTTAAGTTTAGGGGAGTTAGACTGCGATCGCCGCGTTTGTGCTTCTGCAATTTGAGCCTCTCCATACTGCTGTACGCTGTTGAATTGCGCCAAGGCATCATTGAGCTGGCTTTGAGAGACATTTCTACTCGCAAGCTGCTCATCGTAGCTTTCTAGATAGGCAATGGGCTGCCCTACGGTAACAGCCTGACCTTCTTTAACCAGCAGCCGTTTAATGCGTTCTCCCGATGGCCCACCCACTTTGACGACTTCTCCTGCTGGTTCTATGCGCCCTAATGCCGTAATTTTGGCAGCAGAAGCGGGTTGAGCAGGAGCAGCGGGGGCTTCTGACTGCTTTGCAGAAGGGCGATTCATCACCTGCGCTAGGCCGAGGGCAGCTAGACCTAGCGCGACAGCGATAGCACCGCCAACGATCCACTTTCCGGTGGGGGTAAACAATGCTTTTTCGCCCACGTTTTTACCTTTCACAAGTCTTACTAGATTTTGACACTTTTACGGCGAAAAGCGTTTGGGATCCTGTAGCAGAGGAAATAAGAACGAGAAGCAGGGCAACTGTCTTCTGTTGTGAGAACTATAGTCTCGCTCTATTTTCCAGATGTATTAATGACGCTAGGGCTAACAGCGATCGCACTTACCACACACTAACCCCTGTGCCTCTCGCCCAAACCCAAAGGTACCCAGTAAAACCGCCAGCGGCAATCGCGCACAGACAGATAGGCTTCGATGGAAGTCTGTGGCTCGGCATTAGACACCATCGCAGTTTTGGACTCAAGACGATAGTGAAATGGATCAACCCAGCTCAACTGCCCTTGAGTATGCAAAATCGCTAAGGCCAACTCCGCCTGTGGCTCTTGCTTAAGAATATCGGGCAGATAGCCTTCGCTAGGGAGCTGCTGGTTAGAATATCAATATCTAAAGAAGCTTGACGATTTTTCATGATCGTGACTCAAAGCTTCTCTCGACAAGAACTCTGGGGGATTTCCTAAACATCCTTTAAGAGATGTGAGATCATACTCATACTTGGTGCATACTTGGAGTTCCAAGTGTGTTTTAACTCAACTCGTACTTTTCTTCTCGCTAGCGCTTAACTAACTTGACTGTGCATCGTTACTTAAATTGAGATAAAATCATAACATGGCAGCAAAGGGTTGACAAAAAAATTCTGACAGTGATAAGGTTCACAATTTTTGTGACTCAGCCTTAACTTTAAAGAGGCAGCTTAAAATGACCAATACTCTATCCGCCTATCTATTTGCTTCACCATCTTTTCTGGGTGGCATGGCTCATCTGCTGGATCTTGGCGGGACTTTGAATCAATATAATTCATCCATAACCAACGAAGAGGCTGATTATCTAGCTCTAATGTCAGATTGGATCATGGTGGGAAGTGATATTGAGTTAGCAATTTCTGTTAACAAGGAGACAGAAAAATGTGTGGACGAAAATATTCTTTGTGAGGCAACACTTGTCCTTCTAAATGCACAAGATTTGATTAAGGTGTAGACGTTGACCGATTCTTTAGCTCCCAGAGATGACGAACAAGCACAAGGGCTTGATGTGAACTCTCCACATGAGGCACATAAAGATTTCCCTGTGCATAAAAAGGAATCTTCTGCATCTATCGAAAGAACTGTTCAGATGTCGATGGCATACTCAGGGCCGATTCCTGACCCACGAACATTGAAGGCATATGATTTAATTAAGCCTGGTTTAGCTCAAGAGATTGTGAATATGGCTCAAGCCCAATCCAAGCACCGCATGGAGCTTGAGTCTACGGTTGTCTATGGCGATAGCAAGCGTGCTGAACTTGGGTTGATATTTGGATTTTTGATATCTTGCCTAGCATTGGGAGGCGGAATTTATCTCATAGATAGAGGGCATGATGTGGCTGGAGCCACTCTTTCTACAGGTTCAATTGTTGCCTTAGTTGGTGTGTTTGTTTATGGAAGTAATAATCGCAGAGAAGAACGAAAAGAAAAAATTGAAACTCTGACACGCAAAATAAATGAGCAAGAAGACTAGAGAGTATTTAATTAATGCACTGATCGCACCTACCACACTTCAGCCCCTGCACCTCTCGCCCAAACCCAAAGGCACCCAGCAAAAATCGCCAGCGGCAATCGCGCACAGACAGATAGGCTTCGATGGAAGTCTGTGGCTCGGCATTGGACACCATTGCAGTTTTAAGCTGAAGGCGGTAGTGAAATGGATCAACCCAACTCAACTGCCCTTGAGTATGCAAAATTGCTAAGGCCAGTTCTGCCTGTGGTTCCTGCTTGAGAATATCGGGCAGATAACCTTCGCTGGGGAGCTGCTGGGCTAAGGTTTGTGCTAGTTGAGCCTGCGATCGCATGGTCTTCAAGAACCCTTCCCGTCGCTGGCGATCGGTGGGGTCTAGTAGCCCCGTCGGTTCGCTTGCTAGCAGTAACGTTTGGGCGTTCTGCCCATCTCGCCCCGCTCTGCCAATTTCCTGAAGGTATTCTGCAAGGGTTAACGGGGGGTGAAAGTGGCAGACCCAGCGCAAATTATTTATAGCTCAATCCCTATAAACACCGTAGAGTAAGGAATTCAGCTTATTTACAGTAAATGAAGTATAAGTATATCTTGGAAATATTTCTTATGATTCAGCTAATCTTCATGGTTTGAGGTTAGAGGCATAAAGATTGCATAACTCTCTCATAGATAGACATCTGTGACAGTTGTTCGGTATAATGAGAATTTGTCCATCATCTTTGGAATGTAGTTTTGCGCTTGAGCAAAACACTACTGTTATCCCTATGTCTTCAGCAATAGAAATGCAAAATCGAGTCTATCTTTCTGATAAAGCTATAGACACTAAAGAAAGGTTAATTTTTGCTCTTGATTTTGAAAGCAATGAATTAGCAAAACAAATGGTATTAAGGCTTGGAGACTCTGTCGTATTTTACAAGCTTGGATTAGAGCTTTTTATGGCTGGCGGCTATTATGAAATGGTTGATTGGCTAGCAGACCAGGGGAAAAAGGTTTTTGTGGACTTAAAGTTTTTTGACGTTCCGCAAACGGTTGGATCTGCGGTTCGTCAGCTAAAAAATAAAGGCGCTACTTTTGCTACAGTTCATGGCAACGATGAGATCTTGAAATATGCTGTAGAGGCAAAGGGAGATTTAAAAATTCTTGCCGTTACGGTTCTTACAAGCCTTGATAGAAAAGATTTAGACGATTTAGGGTTTCAGTGTGATGTTGAAGCGTTAGTTTTGTCTAGAGCTAAAAGAGCGTTAAACTTGGGTTGCGATGGGGTTATCTCTTCAGGCTTGGAAGCTCAATCATTAAGAAATTACCTGGGTGATAACTTTTTAATAGTTTCACCTGGGATCAGACCCATTGATAATACTGATGATCAAAAAAGGACTGTTGACATAGAAGAAGCCTTCCTAAATGGAGCTGATTATATTGTAGTTGGCAGACCAATAAAAAATGCGGCTGACCCCCTTCAGGCTGCGGTAGATATCCAGAGGAGGATTTCAAGGGTTTTCAGCGAAAATTAGCTCTTGAGACTTCAGCCTTGGTACTTAAGATTTACAGCCTAGACTTTAACTGTGAGCTACTCAGAGCCTTCCTGTAAAACAGATTAGAGTTGATAGCTTAAGGTGTGGACCTCAGGGGAGTCGAACCCCTCAGCCGGAGTTTAGGAGACGCCACTGGCATCCTGCGAGGCCCATGAGAAGCCTTGGAGATTTTAGGTCTCCAAGGCTTAACTTTTACTTCCGTTGGGCGTAAGCCTCAAGAAAACTAACGACGTTTGATGATTTACTTTTGGGGGTTGCGTCGACGCTTTGTGGGGGATGTGTTGAATACTTCTCTTTTAATGTCAAAGTATTTCTGCTATTAAAGGATGATAGATATCCTTCTTGCAGTCCAGCTATTGACTCAATGTCATAAAAGTTCAAATCGAATTGCTTATATATGTCCAAGGGGGTTTGAATTCCACCTTCTAAAACTAATTGCAGTGCTTCTCTAATTAATCGAGGTTCTTCGCAAACAAACTCATCATCAAAAGGTTCAATCTTGTTCCAGCCCCTCCTGGCTAAAGCTCTAAATAAATTTCTTGTCTCATCAGGAGATGAAAAATTCTTTTTTGCTGAGTTAAAAATGAGGGAAGAAATTGAAACTTTCCATTTTCTTTTTGCATACATAAAATCATTAAGGCTTATTCTTTTGACTTCAGCCTCAAAAGCTTCTGTAGGGAAAAGAAAATCAAATGCAAAATAGTTAGCTTGCTGCTCAAGAATGTTGTGAAACTTTTTGGATTCAAGATCATCCTTCGGGACATTTCTATGAAGCAAGAAATGGCCTAACTCATGCGCAGCATCAAATCTCTGTCTGACTGCAGAGCCTTTGTCTGAACCAATCACGACAATTGGATAGCCATCAATCGTAACTGAAAATGCATCTAATTTCTCACATTCAAATGGAAATTTAGCTACCATCAAACCATTATTTTCAAGCAGACAAACTATATTGCTAATAGGGCCTAAACTTAATCCCCAGTATTTTCGAGTTTTTTTGACAATGTGTTGAATATCTTCATCAGAAATAGATGTGGGGTCAGACGGCACATCAAATTTAGGAAGATTTAAGGGGGGGAAGTTAACATACTGGTTTAAGTATGCAGCAATAGAAACAAAGATTTTACATTTTTCCGCTGCGCAGCTTCTTGCCATTTGTGTCGCAGAAAGATAAGACCTCCACATTGCTGGCTTATCATTTTCAACTATCTTTTTAGGGTCAGAAAGGAAAAAGTCGAGCGGGAACTCAAGGACTTGACAAATTTTCCCCATTACCTCAGGACTTGGAGTTCGTAAGCATTGTTCATACGCTGAAACTGTCGCCTTGCTTATACCTAATTCATTAGCAAGAGCAGTTATATTCTTCCGTCTAATAATTCTCGATTGCTTGAGTCTTAACCCCTGAAATCCAGGTGTTCCATTTAACATTATGTCTCTCCATCTTCTGTTTTGCCCTCTCCATCTAATGGATTAGGAAAAATTATATTTATATCGTCATTTTTTAATGAGATCAACCCAGGTGTAATGTCATTTTCAGTGTAGACCGAAAATGGCTGTTCCGTTTCAAAAACTTCTCGTATACCATAGTAGTTTAACTCAAAAATAGACTTACTAGAATAATAAGAAGTTGGGAGAATTAAATATGCATCTCTCCTACTATGCGAAAATCTGGGGACACAAATTGTGAAGTACAGTCTAGAGTCGTTAAAATTATCATTGAAAGCTATCTCTGGCTGACCAATATCATCATCTATAAAAAAATTACCCTGTAAGTTGATATCCTCTGAGTTTCCGTCTGGGTTTGATCTGGAAAGTCTTTTTTTGTACTCAGTGAATCTTGATTTCCTTGTCTCATTGTCCCCAATCGAATGAATTGTAATAACTACAGAATTGGTAGAAACTTTTATATGCCTGGATCCACCTCCTGACGCAAAAACTCCAGATTTTAAAGAAAGTTTTTCTGACAAATCTATAACTTTACTTTCAAATAAAGCGCGGGAAAAATTTCCCTGCATTGCATTTCTCTTGAATTCTTTCCTAATAGGAATTTCACCTTCAACTTTTTCACAAAGTCTTGGGAAGCCACGTATTAATTCAAAAAGATTTTGATCAAAATCAAGTGGAATTGATTTTTGATAAACTTGTAGATACTTTTTAAGTCTTTGATTACTTAATTCGTCAAACAAATCATCTTCGAAAATCATACGCAGCTTTAGACTAGAGCTTTCTGGGCAATTGCCACCATCCTCAAAATCAGCCAACAAATCATTAGTTGACAAAATTAGGTTAGTAGTTAAGCAATCTGTCTACTATATTTGCATATTGATTTGTTTTTGTCAACTAATGACGGACTATAGCCTGCTATTGTCAACGCTTATTTTTCCTGAATTCGCTGGGGTCTCGCCTCAGTAATTTCTTCTCTAGCTTCAGTAAGCAGCCTCATTAAGTGCTGATTCTGCTTCTGTAGGTCTTTGACCTCAGACTCTAGAGACTCTACTAAGTCAGCCTGAGCCATCCCATAAGCAACCTCAATCCGCTTCTGTAGCTCTTTGTTATCGTCTTCTGCCTTTCTGAGTCGCTGCCTAAGAGTTTTGATAATTGCGTCCTTTGAAGCGTCTGATGCCGATTGGGATTGAGGAATTGACTTCTTTGGGGTCTGTTGTGCCCTAAGCGTCTCAATCCTATTCTTTAGCTCTGGCTGGTTATAAAGCCATTGCCTAGTTACGCCAGCAGCTTGTGCGACCGCCTCAAAGTTTATAGGTTTCTGGGTCTTGATCAGTACCTTTATAGCTTCGTCCGTCTTGTCAAAGGCATCTTGCCTCTTTTTCTGAGCAGAGGATTTAATCCCTTCCGTGTTCCGTTGCCAACCTAAATAAGCGCCCTCCTTAGCCATCAGAAGGTTCCTCTAGAGTCTTTACAATGCTTTCTAGGCTGATCTTAACCTTTTCATTCATCTCAATCTGCCGAACCCATCCATTCGCTTTTGCTTTCTCAAGAATCTTTTGAGTCTGTTCTAACTGGCCTTTGTGGTCTTCCAGAAACTCTGCCGTAGTCCGAAAGTGAGAGCAAGTCAAGCAAGCATTTGCATGTGGACACCCTTGAGAGATAGAAGGTAAGGCGCAAGATCCATTAGGTAATGCCTGTGCCTGAATATTACGCTTAAACCAGGCTAAATCGTCTATGTCTTGTTCAAGCTCATCTGATTCAATCACCTGCCCAGCAATATTGACCACTTTGCCTTGAAACTTAGCGATCTCTTCTTTCATGGTCTGGTCAAAGATATGGGCATACACCGCCGTCATATTTGGCGACTCATGCCCTAGATAGCGCTGCACAATATGTTGAGGAACACCATTGTTGATCATTCTGGTGCCTACAGTGTGTCTGAACTGGTGAGCCTGAAAATGCCAAACCTTGCCCGATGAAGCACAAATGTTGTGCTTAGCAGCTAATTTATTGAGGTATAGGGCAAATGCTTGTGGACTCATGTTTTTGGGAGTTGGGATAAAGACCCCGTTTGCCGATCGCCCTCCACCTTCGTTAGCGCAAAACAGATACACAAAACCCTCAAGATGCTTTGTAATGTAGCGCTGCTGTTCCTGAATAACAAAGGTGATCTCTTTAGAGACTGGGATGGTGATCTCTTTTTTCATCTTGAACTGGTAATACCGTAAGAACCAGTCTCCTGACTTGTCTTGAATCAGGCTGTCAGGCTTCAGATACAACAGTTCAGAAATTCGCATTCCACATTCTTGGATGACCAGAACCATCCGCATGACTGGCTCCGGTAAATCTTCTAAATGTTTATTTAATTGACTCAGCACATCTTGAGGAATGAATCTAGGGACAGATTTTGACCGTTTGGGAAAATCTTCATGCCGAACTAAGTACCTTCGGACTCTGACCCAATCATTTTGAACGCAAGACTCTAAAAACCCTCTGAGGCTACCGATGGTTTGACATCTTGTAGAAACAGATAAGCTCTGAGTCGATAGGTGGCTGAGGAACCCTACAATCACTGTCCGGTCAATATCCTCAGGGTTAACCGATGGATGAGCCTGAGCTAAATACTTTGAGAACCGCTTTATAGATAGCAGCTTTTCGATGGCTGAGGAAAAGCTCAGAGTGCTTAAAGTGAAACGAATGTACTGCTTAGCTGGCTGAATGAGCCAGGATTGCTCAATACTCTCAAAGTTGAGCTTATAGAGATACCTCCCTACCCTGCTAGGCACTCCAAGGTTTCGACTGTCCCAAATATCCTTTTTATACTCAGCTTCAGGGTCAACAATATAGTCAGGCTTAGGTGGTTCGTCATCAAAATGACGGTTACAAACCCTGCAAAGGTATATTTGATAGCCCTTAGGATTTTTCCGCCGTTTAACAAAACGCCAACCGCCACAATGCCTACAGACTAGCGCTGGCCTTGAAACAGAGTCTACTTCAGTATTTACTAATGGTTCGGATAAATCAATCTGAGGCTCAATCACTTGTCTCTTTCCTCTAGATAGGTGTTGTAGGCATCTTTAAGGTCTTCAGTCGAAAGATGCGTATAGGTGTCAATCGTGGTTTGAATGCTGGCATGGCCTAGACGCTTTTGAACCATTGCCATACCCATCCCGCTACGAATTAGTTCTGTTGCGTGGGTATGCCGAAACATGTGGGGATGAACCTTATACCCTAATTCTCTGGATAGGCGGCTAAATAGGGCTTGGATCGTTGAGTAGGTCATTGGGTAGCCTATTCGCCCTTCCCAGATGTTGATAAATAAATAGTCAGAGTTGATATCTTCGGGATACTCGTTCGTCAGGTAATCGGCATACAAGACCATTAAATCTACAGAGACATGGATGGTATATGTCTCTCTGGTCTTTGCTCTAGCTCCATTAGCGTTGTCATCTCTAGAGACGATTTGAATTTGGTTGTCCCAAGACCGGACATCTTCATGTCTTAGTCCTAAAGCCTGTCCTATTCGCATCCCTGTCTCGCTTAACAGACATAGCAAGAACTTATCTCTTAGGCGATTACAGGCGGCGATCGCTGCTAGACATTGCTCTTGAGTCAGAATCTTAGGGATTCTCTTTGGCTGTTTGAGCTTTAAGAGCCGTGTCCGTGTTGCCTTTCCTTTATTGATGTGATGAAGGAAAGACTTATATCGCTGCCCAGGTTGAAACTGATAACGGTAGGCATCAATCCCTTCTAAGGTGCCTATGCGTTCATGGAAGTCATAAAACCCACAGACTACAGACAGAATCGCGTTAATCGTCCCTTCAGAGCGCCTAGACTCCTGTGGCTTTATAGAGATAACCCGATGGTCTAGTCTTCGCAGCCATGAAATGAAGTTAGCAAGGTTTTCTAGATTAACCTCAGTCCATTCAAGCTCAGAAGCCTTGAGGTATTCCCACAAAAGCTTTAGGTGATTAGCGTAAGCGTGAATAGTGTTAGGAGATCTTTCTAGGCTATCCAGGTACTTCAGATAGCCTTTAACTGGTTCTACGAATTTATGATTGTCATCCAACAAAACCCAAGTCACCTTGTCACTACTTGGGATCCTTATCCTTTGAACTTTCATTACTAAGTACATCTGACAATATACTTAGTATACTCTATTTACTCTGTTTACTAATGTATTTTTAAGTGTAAATGAAGAATGTTATGGTGTGCTGATATATTCTATGTTTACATTATTGACGGACTGTAGATAGCTATACTTTTCGCACATTGGGTTTATCTACGCCCATGCCAAAGGCAGAGGTGCAAATCACAAAGAGAATTTCGCCAGAGAGCCACTGCTGCTCAATGTGGCGACGCTCTTGGGGGGCAAGTCCAGCATGGTAGGCGGCGGTGTGCAACCCCTGAAGTTGCAGCCATTCGACCAGTTGCTCACTATCTCTGCGGCTGCGGGTATAGACCAATCCAGTGGTTTGGCCTTGGGCTTGAATGAATTGATTGAGGCGATCGCGACGACGTGCCGCAGTCCACACCCGCACAATCTTGAGGTGTAGATTTTTGCGGTAGGGGCTATTGCGAAAGACCTGCGGCTGCTTTAGACCCAACACATTACGAATATCTTGCTGAGTGGCAGGGTCAGCGGTGGCGGTAAAAGCGGCGATCGCAATTTCTGACCCAGGCTGCTGTTGCAGTAACGTCGATCGCACCGCACCCAGCCTTCGATAGGTGGGTCGAAAACTGCTGCCCCACTGGGTAATACAGTGTGCCTCATCAATCACAAGGGTTTGGATTTTTACAGAAGGGGCTATCAGGCGCTGCCATAAATTAGCGCCCAGCAAAGATTCTGGCGACAGATACAGCAGCCTTAACTGACCACGCTCTAGCTTATATAGCGTTTGCTGTCGCTGCTCCCGCGACTGCTCACTGTGCAGCAGCGCCGCATCCGCCCCGCGAGTCTTCAAAGCCTGCACTTGGTTTTCCATTAGCGCAACCAGGGGCGATACTACGATGGTTAAGCCTGTCTGCAAAAGTGCCGGAAGCTGAAAGCATAGCGACTTACCCGCCCCTGTGGGCAGCATAACCAGGGTATCTTTGCGCTGCAAAATTGACAAAACAATTTCACCCTGCAAAGGCCGAAACTGTGAATAACCCCACACGCGCTGAAGCTCATTTTGAGCCTGCTGCCATTGCTGTGACGGCTGATAATCCGTCATATTCTCCTCTCGCTGTGGAAACCTTTGCTCAAAATGTCCGTCTTTGCTCAGTATGTACCTCACACCGTACAAATGGCGTTCATTCTTTAGGCGTTGATTCAATACCCTAAAGCAACGAACGTCATTTCCTAAAGCTTTTAGAAAATGAGTAGAATTTAAAAGATTGCTAGGAATAACCGTACATAGTCCTTAGCAAATTTTTAACCCCAAAACAAATTGACCTTGAAGCTTTACCTCTAAAAACCTCTACCCCTCTTACCTCACCATGTCGCCCAAAGTCTCCATCCAGAAATCGGCTACTTATTTATCTGTGCTCTTGGTTGGTTCCCTTGCAACGCTGGTCGGCACGCAAATGGTTCCAGGTAAATCTTTTGCGCCACAGCCTAGCGTCGCGCAGCTTGCTGCACCACGACTTGTCCAAGGCGATCAAAATTTTATTGCGAGAGCGGTTGAGAAAGTGGGGCCAGCAGTGGTGCGTATTGATGCGTCACGCACAGTCAGAAGTCGAACCCCTGCGGTTTTTAATGACCCATTTTTTAGACAGTTTTTTGGGGGTGAGATGCCTCAAAGTCGCACTCGTGTGGAGCGGGGTACGGGTTCCGGCTTTATTATCAGCAACGATGGGCTAATTTTGACCAACTCCCATGTGGTGAATGGTGCAGATTCTGTGACGGTATTGCTCAAAGATGGGCGATCGCTTAAAGGTAAGGTTCTGGGGCAAGATAGCCTCACCGATGTTGCCGTGGTCAAAATTCAGGCGAACAATTTGCCCGTCGCGCAAATGGGCGATTCTGATCAGCTTCGACCTGGGGAATGGGCGATCGCCATTGGCAACCCCTTGGGCTTAGACAATACCGTAACGGCGGGCATCATCAGCGCCACCGGACGCACTAGCGGCGACATTGGCGTACCCGATAAGCGCGTGGGCTTCATCCAAACCGATGCGGCAATTAACCCAGGCAACTCAGGTGGACCGCTTTTGAACCAGTATGGGCAGGTGATTGGAATGAATACCGCCATTATTGGCGGCGGTGCCCAGGGGTTAGGGTTTGCAATCCCAATTAAAACGGCTCAGAAAATCGCCAATCAGCTTGCGACAACGGGTAAGGTCAACCATCCTTTTCTGGGCATTCGGATGACAAATCTATCGCCTGAGCTAAGGCAGCGCATTAATGGGGATGCTAGCTCTAATCTACGAGTCCAAGAAGATCAGGGTGTTCTCATTTTTGAGGTGCTGCCCAACTCTCCAGCGTCTAAAGTGGGCTTAAAAATGGGTGATGTCATTAAGCGCATTGATGGGCAAGATGTCACTAAAGCCAGTCAGGTGCAGCAAAGGGTAGAAAATACTTCGGTGGGGCGATCAATCCAGCTAGAGGTAAGACGCAGTGGACAAACGCTCAATGTTGGCATCCAGCCAGAGCCAATTCCGACCCGATTAACCCAGAGTAATGAACCATAGATTTATGTAGCAGCAAATAAATCTATAGATTGCCCCAACATTTTATTTGTCGGTGCAATCTATAGATTTCTTAACTCACTTTTCCACGCGATCAGCGCTAAGATTCATCTCGACACCAGTTATCATTTAGGGTAATAGCAGATGAAAAAAATTGCGTTGCTCACGGTTCACGGCATGGGTGATACCGAAAAAAACTATGCGGATGATTTCAAGCAAAAGCTACAGTCTAAGCTTTTACCAAATGAGTGGGATCAGGTTTCTTTTCAACCCGTGTACTATCAAGATCTACTGCAAACCCCTCAGACTGAACTGTTTGAGCGTACACGTACTCAGGCCAAAGTTGACTGGCTTGATCTAAGAAAATTCTTGCTATTTGGCTTTTCGGACGCTGCAAGCCTAGAAAGTAGTAAAGCTGATAAGTTTGGGGTATACAGTGACGCCCAAGAAAGAATTGCAAAAAGTCTCCAGGCTGCCTATCAGGATTTGGGGAATTCGGCGAAAAAAGTGATTATTGTGGCACACTCCTTAGGTGGTCAGGTTATTTCTAACTATCTATGGGATTCGGATGGCGTTGTTGCATAAATAGGAGTCACCAATGTGTAATGAGAATATAAATCTCAATAACTAAAGTCAGCGCCAGCAGGGTGAAACAGCAATACCGCGTCCGCAACTGGAGTGAATACAATCTAGCCTTAAAGCAACGAGGT
>JANPLU010000055.1:0-5696 GCA_031422435.1 Acaryochloridaceae cyanobacterium VAR_48_metabat_390 | reverse complement strand
CTCAATCTGATTTAAAATTTCCACCAGTTCGCGCTCAAAAGCAATCTGAGCGCGGTTGGTACGACCGCCAACAAAAAGGGTTTCCCCTTCAATGAGCGCCCATACCTGAGAGTGAGAAACGTAGCTCATCAAAACGCTCAGCATCAGCAAACCAAACCCAGTGTAGACAAAGGGAATACCAGGGTCTGCCTTAATTTGCAGCCCTGTACTGCCAATAATCTCTATCAGCGATAGCTCAACCCCTTCAACCGAAAGCTTCATGCCGCTGCGCAAAGACCCCACCAGCTTACCAGCAGTGTCATAAACCACCACGGTGCCCTGGAGATCCCGCGCAATCAGCGCAACCCCAGCACTCATATCTGGCTTGATGGGTACCCAGGTGCCCCAAATGCGACCCTCAGAGACAGGCAAACGCGCCATTGGCAGTTGAAAAATAGGGCTGTTGTTGACACGAACTTTTACGGCGGCGATCGCCCAATCCGTCTGATATACCGTCACGCCATTGTGCTTGAGGGGCTGATTGACGTGAATGGTTTTGCGATCAACCTCTTGACCTTGGGCATCCAGCACCGAAAGATCAGAGTAAAACTGATCGATGCTGCCCTCATTGGTGTAGTCAATCCAAAACCGATTCACCTTCATCGACCAGTCTTTAGGGATCTGCGCCTCTGCCAAAGAACCCGCTTCAACAATATTTTTAACGCGGAAGGTTTCGCCGCTGGGCACCATTTCCTGCGCCATAAAGCCCGTAAAAGAACCCCAAATGGAGCCGAGCAAAATCAAAATCATGCTGGCATGCACCACAATGGGGCTAACCCGACCCGCTAAACCCTTACGGGCATAAAGGGCATTATCTGCCTGAAAAATTTTGTAGCGGCGTTTCTCAAGTCCTTGCACCAGTCCAGCCAAGGACGCTACAGGGAGACTGGTGCTTAGGGCTAGCTTTTCAAACTGGCGGGGTTTCTCATAGAACTTCCAGGTGCGGGCGGCTTTAAGTGCCGGAATTTGTCTGCTGTAGGTACAGGTGGCTAGGCTCAACCCAAATAGAACCAGCAGCGATAAAAACCACCAGGTTGAGTAAACGTGGTTTAAGCCCAGGGCTAGCAGCACCTTCCAGCTTAAAAAGCCAAACAGCGCGGGGGCTTCAGGGTAGTTGGCCTGGTAAAACGTGATGGGCTGCCCCTGCTCAATGACGGTGCCGGAAATACTGAAGAAGGCGATCGCCAGCAGCAGCACAATCGCCAAACCAAAATCTGCCAGAAACGGCAGCAGATCCTTACGAAAAAAATTCATAATCGAAAATGTGCGAAGAACCGTCATGCCATTAAACCCCTACAACCCCTAAGCTACAGCAGGCCAAAACCGAGTCATCAAAGAAAAGATGCCAAACCCTACCAGCAAAACGCCACTCACCGGATTAATCCAGCCAGACCAGCGGCGAATGAGCAAAAATTGCTTTAGCGTTGCCGTAAAGGTTCCTACCACAATAATGGGCAGCACATATCCACTCGTATAGGCCAAGAGCAGCCCAGCCCCTAAAGCCGGGTTCTGGGTACTAGAAATCCAGGCCAAGAGCGTCGCCAGCACGGGTGTACTGCATGGGGATGCCACTAGCCCAAAGGTTAACCCCAGCAAAAAAGCGCGGATTCCCTTCGGGACATTCTCTAGATTCCAGTTTTGGCCTATGGAGAGGGTCGGCAACCTTAGGGGCAGTGCCTCCAGCAAATAAAGCCCCATCAAAATAGCAGTGGCGCTCACAGCTAACCCTAGGCCAGTCCCCACCTGACCGTACACTTGCCCCAGCAGTGCCGCACCAATGCCCAACCCTGCCAGCGTCGTGGAAAGACCCAGGGCAAACCAGGCCGACTGCGCCATCCCCTGCCATCGGCCCTGTGCCTCATAGCCGCCGATATAGCCCACCGTAATGGGCAACATCGAGAGTGTACAGGGCGTAAAACTGGTCAGTAGCCCTACCCCAAAAAGCAGGGCAATGCTCAAAATGCTGAGGTGGCTGAGCTGCTGCTCTACAAGGGCATTCGCCCACTGATTTAAGGAATACAGGCTCAACTGCACTTGGTCAAAAAAGTTCATTGCAGCGGATATTGCCCAAGGTAACAATCTCTCTTAATTTTAATTCTAAAATTGCTGCCAACGGCAGAAAATCGTCAATCTCAGAGATTTGCCAAAAAGGGTTCTGCTTAAAGTGAAATGCTCCCCCAGCGCCATGTATAGATTTCTGGCGGCGTTGAGGGGAACGGAAGGTTGCTAATCATTACTTGAGGAGGCCGTTTAAGCCTGCGTTGAGCCAGGTTTGCGCCACATTGAGCCACCATCACGCTCATTCTTCAAAAGACTGCAAGAAGGGTGAGAGTTCCTTTGTAAGCTGGCCTGCACGGACTCGTTCAGCATAGGTATCCGCCTCAATTGCCAGCAGTTCTTCCTTAAGCTGTTCGGCAACAAAGTTTTGCAGATCTGGGTTTTCATCTAAGATTTTTTTGACATTGAGGGTGAGGTTGTTCAGTTCACCCTCAATTAACGCGCTTTGGTAGCGGTAAAACTCTGGATCGAGTCCAGGACGCGCTTCGGTTTGTTGGAGATGTGCCATAACGCGCTCTAAAGCAACTTGACGGGCGATCGCTTCGGCGTATGCCTGACGTAAAGGCTGTTTGTTGAGCAGATTGAGCTGATCAAGTAAGGGTTTCATGGTGAGTCCCTGCACGAGGAGCGTAAATAACACCACCCCAAACACCGTTGAAATCACCTCTTCTCGACCCGGCAAACTTGTAGGGACGCTAAGGGCAAGAGCAATAGAGACCGAACCCCGTAGCCCACCCCACCACAGCACTGTTTGGTCAGGCACCGGAATTTGGGAATTAACCAAGCGATTGCTGATGAAGCCAAACCCATAAATGGCAACCGCACGGGTCAGCAGCATTGCGCCGATGGTAAGGGCAATAGTCTGTAAATTTTGCCCCAGCACCGCAAACCGAATTTGATCGCCAATCAGCAAAAATACAATGGAGTTTACAAAAAAGGCTAGAAAATCCCAAAACTCCGTCACGATAATGCGTGTGCGGGGGTTCATGCCGATGCGAGAGCCAAAATTGCCCAGAATTAGCCCCAGTGTCACTACCCCAATGACCCCAGACCCCCCTAAATCTTCGGTAATGAGGTAGGTGCCATAGGCAGATACCAGGGTCAGGGATTGTTCCACCAGGGGCAGGTCGAAGCGTTGAGTTAGGTAAGAGAGACCAAACCCAATCAGACAGCCCATCCCAATGCCAATGCCCACGACCTTGACCAACTCCAGCACAATGGGAGCCGGGGCTAGTTCGGTGCTGCCCAAGGAAAACGACACCAAAACGCTAAAGGCCACCACTGCCATCCCGTCATTAAAGAGGCTTTCTCCTTCGGTGAGGGTGGTTAGTCGCTTGGGCACCCCCAACTCTCGAAATAAGGCAATGACCGAAACTGGATCGGTGGCGGATAAGCTGGCTCCGATGAGCAGCGCAGTGGTGAGGGAAAGCCCCGCAAGTTGGTTTAGCCCTAAAGCAATGCCGCCCACAGAGATGACTACACCAAAGACAGCGTAGAGACTAATGGGGATGAGGTCTTGCTTGAGGTTTGACCATTTTAGGTTCCAGGCTGCTTCAAACAGCAGCGGCGGTAAAAAGATAAATAGAATGAGTGCTGGCGACAGATCGACTAAACGCACATCCACAAATGCCAGCCCTAACCCGACGATAACCAGCAGGAGCGTATAGGGAATCTGGCGAAACCAGCTAAAAATCTGCGGTAAGGTCGCTACACTCAATGAAACAGACAATACCAGCAGAAATTGCTTCAGGTTTGTCTTGATCGCCACTTCATTCAACATTGCCTCCATTGCCATTACGCTTAATGAATTCCATCTTTGCGGTCTTTAGCCTAGCGTTCGATGACCGCTACAATCACAGGGGACAATTCTAAGCGATAGCCCTTTCAGGTGCCAGGTTTAGGAGAGAAGGCGACGATGCTAAACAATATTCGCGTTCGCTTCAGAGCGTTTAGACATCCGGGCAAAGGTCTGATTGAGCGTCAGCAGTTTGAAGCAGAGCTACTGGCTGAGTCTACGCCTGATTCAACCTACTTCATTTTGATCGTTAGCTCCTGTGCGATCGCTACTTTAGGTCTGTTGTCCAACAGCACTGCGGTCATCATTGGCGCAATGATTATTGCACCCCTGATGCTGCCCATTCGGGGGTTAGCCTTTGGTGCCCTTGAAGGAAATGTGAAGCTCTTTCAGCGCAGTTCACTGGCTGTGGCAGTAGGCACCCTGTTGGCGATCGCCTTTGCCTGCACATTAGGTTTACTGATTGGCATTACTGATTTTGGCAGTGAAGTGTTCGCCAGATCGGAGCCAACATTGCTAGATCTCGGCATTGCCGTGGCGGCGGGAGGGATCAGCGGCTATGCCAAAGTTCAGCCCAAAATCTCAGAGAGCCTTGCCGGAACTGCGATCGCCGTTGCCCTGATGCCGCCTCTTTGCGTGGTGGGGCTGGGCTTATCTCAGGGGCATTGGTCGCTCAGTTGGGGAGCGGCACTACTTTACTGCACTAATCTGCTGGGCATTTCTTTATCCTGTATGCTGACTTTTTTGCTGGCAGGCTATGCCTCTTTTAAGAATGCCCGTAGAGCAATCGTGTGGACATTTCTACTCACCGCACTCTTAGTCATTCCCCTAGGCATCAGCTTTGCTCGGTTAGTGAGGCAGGCGCAGCTAGAAACCACCATAAGACAGGCTCTATTGAGTCGTACCATTACCTTTCAACGGCTGGATCTGTTAAGCAGTCGCACCAATTGGGTCGCCACTCCCCCTGTGGTGCGGTTGAATGTCCGTGCCAGAGAACCCATTACATCCAGACAGGTGGAGCTGTTGGAAACGTTTTTACAGCGCGAGATGGGACAACCCTTCACCTTGGTGTTTGTGGTTGGACAGGTCGAGGAAATCCGACGACAGAAACCCAATACTCAAGAGGATCCACTATTGGACAATCCTTAGAAACCCTTGAGATGCATTGCTGCGCTTATCTTCTAACTCAGGTTAATTTGTTATGGTTGGGACAGATTGATGCCTTGGATCGTGGGATTTTGCTATGAAACTTCACAATCTAGAACGAGAAATGGAGTTACCCAGTAACCTGCCCTGGCTGGCGCTGATCCTACTCTGGTTTGCCTATGCTCTGGTGGGGTGGAATCTAGTGGCTCACCACGTTATCTGGTTTATGGGTTTGTTGATCATTGCTTTTGCGATGACACTGTCTTGGGCTGGCAGCAGATGGATCAAGCAAGTCATTGAACGTATTCCTAGCCTATTACTTCTGGCTTTCACTGCCAGTATTTTAGTAACGCTAGCCCTTACATCGTCTCTATTTTTACCACTTGCCTTTATTCCATTTCTCACCACTTTCTTAGCGTGGAATGAGATGCGGTTTTTTAAACTTAGTCAAATTCGTGCATTTTGGGGTTTGATTGCGATCGCAGTCTTGGGTTTGAGCATGGGAGAGCTTTTCGATCTTTGGGTATTACCCAGTGCTCGATATTAAACGTATTTTGAGTTAAAACGGTTTTCTTAGGTAGGTATTTATGTTTGAAAGGATTTTAATTTGTACAGATTTTGGCGATGGTTTACATCGTCTCGCAGACTTTGCGGCCAG
>JANPLU010000054.1:0-15770 GCA_031422435.1 Acaryochloridaceae cyanobacterium VAR_48_metabat_390 | reverse complement strand
AGCCCCTCCTCACGGATTGGATCAATATGACCGACTCTCCGCTGCGATCGAGCCTGCTATTTTTCAAGTTTTTACAAAAAGATTGGGGAACGTGGTCGCCGTGGGGGCGAATGAAGCAGCTACAGCGCCAAGTTCATGGCTTGCTTCAAGCAGAAATTGAGGAGAGAAGAATACAGGAAAATCAGACGCGCACCGATGTCCTAAGCCTGATGATGGCAGCGCGGGACGACAACGGGGAAGCCATGACCGATGAAGAGTTACGAGATGAACTGCTAACCATTTTATTTGCCGGACACGAAACTACTGCCACAACCCTCGCCTGGGCGCTCTATCAAATTCACCGATGTCCTAATGTCCATGCAAAATTGCTACAGGAACTCGATAGCGTAGGAAAAGATGCATCCCCGATGGATGTTGCCGAACTTCCTTACCTGAGCGCCATTTGCCAAGAAACACTGCGGATGTATCCAGTCCTTCCCGTCATTTTTCCCCGCATTGCCAAAGAGCCTGTGCAGATTCTAGGGCAATGGTTTGATGCGGGAACCACATTTATGTCAACGATTTATCTTGTGCATTATCGAGAAGAACTGTACGCAAACGCTCAGCAATTTAAGCCAGAGCGTTTTCTTGAGCGCCAATATTCTGCTTCTGAATATTTCCCCTTTGGTGGCGGCAGTCGGCGATGTTTGGGATATGCCTTAGCTCAGTTAGAAATGAAGCTGGTGCTCGCAACCATTTTAGCGAAGTATCAACTTGCCTTAGCCGAGGATAAACCTGTAAAGCTACAGCGTCGTGGCTTTACGCTTGCCCCAACAGGTGGGGTTAAGATAATGATGAATGGAAAACGATGAAGAATGGCGATCGCCCACTCACCTAGCCCAACACTTTTTCTTCAGTCTACTCAGACCCAAATAAAGTCGAAACTTTGGCTTTCATTCGCGCCATTTCACTTTCAAAAACAGGCTCTAAAGGATCTTCTTTAATGAGAGATTCGCCCACCAGAATCGCTTTTGCCCCTGCTTTAGCGACGGTTTGAACATCAGCAAATTGATGCAGACCCGACTCACTAACAATCAAAATTTCTTTCTCTAAAATGACCTGCTGCCGCTGAGCAATCAGATCACAGGTGACATCCAGCGAAACTGAGAAATCCTCTAAGTTACGGTTATTGATGCCCACTAACTCAACCCCTGGCAGTGCCAATACCCGATCCAGTTCTGCTAGGGTATGTACCTCAACCAGCGCCGTCATCCCGACAGACTTTACGATTTTGAGGAAATAGGTTAGGTCTTGGTCAGGCAAAATTGATGCAATTAAAAGAATCGCATCTGCTCCTCGCGATCGCGCTAGGTAAATTTGATAGGGAGCCAGCACAAAATCTTTACACAGCAGCGGAATCTGTACAGCTTGACGAATCTGCTTAAGGTATTCAAAGCTGCCCTGAAAAAACGCCACATCGGTCAATACAGAAAGACAGCTTGCCCCAGCGGTGACATAAGCTTGTGCAATTTCAACAGGATTGAATGATTCTCGAAACACTCCTTTGCTAGGAGATGCCTTTTTGACCTCGGCAATGAGCGCAGGAGAGGTTTTGCCGTTACGAAGTGCCTCAAGAAAATTAAGCGGTGCAGGCGCATCAACGAGCTGTTTCCGCAGATCTACCAGCGGCACCGTCTCACGCATTTTGTCTATTTCTTTGTCTTTATGCCAGACGATTTTTTCTAGAATATTGCGCGGCTCTGCGTCATCGGCCTTGATTTTGTAGCTTAAGGCTTCAACCGCGATCGCAGGATTAGGGGGACGACGACGAATTTGCATGGTTCGGGTTGATAAGAATGGGTTAATAACAGATTTTGGGAGAAACGCTAGTACCGAATCCGTGGGTCAATATAAGCATTAATAATATCGATCGCAATACTGGCAATCACCACAATCACCGCAAAAAAAACAATAATTCCCTGTACCGTAGGGTAGTCTCGCATCGAAATCGCTTCATATAGGCGATTGCCTAGCCCAGGCCAAGAGAACGTCACCTCTGTCAGTACGGCACCACCCAGCATGGCAGCAAGGGTCAACCCTAACACTGTTATCACTGGAATGAGCGCATTTCTGAGAGCGTGAACCAGCAATACCTGCCGCTCAGGAATGCCTCTTGCCCGTGCTGCCTCGACATAATCTGCTTTCAGGGTTTGCTTAAGATTGACCCGCACAATCCGCTCAAAAATACCGCTGAGAACCAGTCCCAATGAAAAGCAGGGCAGCGCTAAATAGTACAAAGACATGCCAAATGCGCCAAAATCCCCTGATAGTAGACTATCTACTGTAAATAACCCTGTCATGCCCGTTGGCGGTAAAGAAGTGACCGGAAAGCGCGTACCCAGCGGAAACCAGCCCAACTGTACCGAAAAAATAAGCTGAAACAGCATCCCCACCCAAAACAGCGGTACAGAATAGGTGATGATGCCAAAGATACGTCCCGCTGCGTCTAGAGGCGTATTCGGTCGGGATGCCGATAGAATGCCGACACCCACGCCGATAATGAGGGCGATCGCCATACTAAAAATCGCCAGTTCTGCCGTCGCCGGAAAGAAATCCCGAATAATATCCCACACCGTCTGCCCTCGACTAGATAAGGACGTCCCTAAGTTGAGGCTCAGCAAGTTGCCCAAATAGTGCAAATACTGCACCCAAATCGGATCGCCCAGCCCAAGCTGTTGTCGCACTAACGCCTTTTGCTCCTCTGGCGCACGGGGACCTAAAATGGCATCCACAGGGTCGCCTGGGGTGGCTCGCAATAGCAAAAACACAACGGTGGTAATCGTCCACACCATCAGCGGTGCCAGCAGCAGCCGCGAGAGTACATAGTATTGCAGCGCACGAATCCGAGACATGAAGCAATTTCTCTCAGTTTTACTTACTTAGCGTCCAGAACGGGAACTGCTGGCTGGGCTGAAGCTGAATGCCCTTAATGCCTTTTTGGGCAAACACGTAATCTTTTTTCTGCCACAGCGGAATGTAGGGCACATCCTTTGCCAAAATCGCCTGAAGCTCTGTCAAGGGCTTCAGCCGCTGTTTAGGGTCACGGATTTGGCGCTGCTGGTCGATCAGCTTGTTGGCGCGATCGCTATAGAAAAACGAACCCCAAGACTGGCTTTGCCCCTTCTGGCAGCCCGTCTTGACCGAACCCTTCTCACAGGCTAAAAACGGCTGGAGATAGGTATCTGGGTCATAGTAATCCCCTGCCCAGTCCAGCATAAACATAGGGTAGGTGCCCTTGTCTAGGTTTTGATAGGCCGTCGCTGAGTCAACGCTACTCACGTCTAGCTGAACCACATCGCTGTAGCCTTGAGCCACCATCGCCTTAATGGTCGCTGCCGCGACCCCATCGCTAGTCAGGTTAGAGCGATACCAAAGATTTAGCTTAAGGGGTTTACCAGGGCTATAGCCTGAGTCTTTGAGCAAGCTGCGAATTTGATCTTTGCCCAGCTTTTGCTGCTGTTCTTTAAAGACGGGCTGGCTGATCCCTGTAAAGATTGTGGGCACCAGGGTATAGAGAGACTCCGCTTGGCCTCTAAAGACCCGATTATTCAGCACGTCTCGGTTAATCATGGCGGCAAGCGCCTGACGCACCTTTACCTTGGAGAGCGCTTCATCCTTGGTATTGAGCATCAAGAAGGTAATAAAGTTGCTGGGGCCACTAATGGCCTGCCAGTCTCCTTTTTTCGCGTCATTCTCTAATGCCTGAATTTGATCAGGGTCTAGAGACTGATAGGCCACATCAATCGATCCGGTGCGAAAAGCATTAAATAAATTGGCAGGACTTGAGAAAATTTGGATATTGATGCCCTTATTCGTCGGCTTCGTATCCCAATAGTCTTCAAAAACTTCGAGACGAATAGAATCGCCGCCCACTTTCACCAGTTTGTAAGGACCTGTCCCCACAAATTCATTGGGTAAAAACTGTCCAGCTCCCTTTTTATAGGTTTTAGGAGAGACGGCAACCAGCCCAGAAAAGGCCAGCAGGTTGGGAAAGGCAGCAAAGGGCTTTTTGAGCGTGATGGTTAGCTCTAAATCTCCCGTCGCCTGAACGGACTTCACCGGATCGCTGAGCAAACCCGCAGGGTTGCCGCCATTGGCAATAAAGCGCTCTAGCGAAAAAGCCATTGCCTTAGCGTCAAAAGGGGTTCCATCGTGGAACTTCACGCCTTTATGAAGTGGAATGGTATACACCAATCCGTCTTCGCTTACCTTGGGCAATGCCGTTGCCAGTTTGGGCTTGAGCTTACCAGACCCTGGCTCGTAGTCGTAGAGGCGATCGCCCAAGTTATACAGCAAATTCCCCGAAAACACTTCGTAGGAGTCTGCTGGGTCTAGGGTACGGAATTTCGCGGTGGTGCCAATGACCAGGCGATCGCTCCCCGTTCCGCCGCCAGGGGGCGTTGATTTACCGCAGCTCGTGGTCAAAAATAAGCTGAGTCCAGCGACTAAGGTACCTAGCCGATAAGCGGAGGGTTGAGGGCGTAGGGTGGAGCGGGTTAAGCGCCCCGTCAGCGACCGATAAATCTTGTGAGTCTGTAGCAAAGTAGACAAAGACTAAACATCTCTAGCAATCACAATACATTAAGGGATCATTTGCATCCCTTTCAATAGAACTTTTGCACGAATATGACCCTCACCCCCAGCCCCTCTCCCAGAACGGGCGAGGGGAGCCGGAATTAGCCCTTCTCCCCTAGTGGGAGAAGGGTAAAGCCTTTGGCTATAAGAAAGGGATGAGGGAGAGAAGATTGACGTAAGAAGTCTAAATCAATATTTATGCGTTATCCTTTCGTCGGCTTCGTCATAAGTCCTCAAACCATTTGGGGCAAAATTTTAGAACTCACCCAAAACCAAGACGCTGCTTTAGGATAGAAGTATTAAGTTATGTAACTTTGCTTTGTGTCTTTTTCATCTGATCTAAATAAATCCCGTCCATCCTCTCGCATTGTCGTGATTGGGGCAGGTATTGGCGGCTTAACGGCGGCGGCGCTCTTAGCACGTCAAGGCTACTCCGTCCTCATTGCAGATCAGGCTTGGGTACCTGGGGGTTGCGCCTCAACCTTTAAGCGCCGAGGTTTTACATTTGATGTTGGGGCAACTCAGGTCGCTGGGCTAGAGCCTGGCGGCATCCATCACCGCATTTTTGAAGCGTTAGATATTGAACCACCAGAAGCCACTTTTTGCGATCCTGCCTGTGCGGTGATGCTACCAGGAGAAACCCAACCCATTTGCGTCTGGCGCGCTCCTCAACGCTGGCAGCAGGAGCGGCAGATTCAGTTCCCTGGCAGTGAGCCATTCTGGCAGTTTCTTAATCAGCTCTTTGAGGCAAGCTGGGCATTTCAGTCCCGCGACCCTGTAATTCCACCCCGCAGTATCTGGGATGTCTGGCAAACTACGAAGGCACTGCGACCTCGCACCCTCATTACGGTGCCCCACATATTTTCAACGGTGGGGGATGCGCTGCGAGCCTATGGCTTAGCGGGTGATCGCCGTCTTAAAACCTTCCTCGATCTCCAGCTCAAGCTTTACTCTCAGGTTGGTGCAGACGAAACGGCGTTGCTTTACGCCGCGACTGCCCTAGGAGTTTCCCAAAGTCCTCAAGGGCTATTTCACCTTCAGGGCAGTATGCAGGTGTTGAGCGATCGCCTAGTGACAGCCCTCAAGCGAGACGGCAGCGACCTGCGGATGCGTCACCGTGCTAAAGCCATTCACGTCAAAGATGGCAAAACCACAGGCGTTACGCTCGAAAATCTCAAAACTGCGGAATTAACCTTTGAAGCCGCTGACCATGTGATTGCCAACGTGACGGTTCAAAATCTCATGGATCTATTAGGCGACCATGCGTCAACAGGCTATCAGCATCGCGTTGATAAACTGCCTCAGTCTTCCGGTGCCTTTGTGATTTATCTAGGGGTAGATGTAGCGGCAGTTCCGCCTGATTGTCCGCCTCACCTTCAGTTTTTGTACGATTACGACGGCCCTATCGGCGAAAATAATTCTCTGTTTGTTTCAGTCAGTCAGCCCCAAGACGGTCGCGCACCCGAAGGTAAAGCCACCATCATTGCTTCTTCGTTTACCGATCCCAACCTGTGGAGCCGTACTGAAGATTACGAACAGCTTAAAAAAACTTATGCAGAAACGGCGATCGCCCGACTATCGCAATACTTTGACTTGAACCCACACACCATCCTGCATCAAGAAGCCGCTACACCCAGAACCTTTGAGCGATTTACAGGTCGCAGCTTGGGTATTGTTGGCGGCATTGGGCAGCGCATCAACACATTCGGGCCTTTTGGATTTGCTAACCGAACCCCGATTCAAAACCTTTGGCTAGTGGGAGATTCTACCCATCCCGGCGAAGGCACCGCAGGCGTAAGCTACTCTGCGCTAACTGCTGTTGGGCAAATTATGGCCTAGAGAAAGGTTGCCTACAGACAGACCTATCGGCGTAAAGTACACTGAGGTGCGTAAAACGCTGTTCAGAGAATTCTTGAAGGTCAGACGGCATGGCAGACGCAGATGCAGGCACATACTCTGATACCCGAGTCGTTTCAATGCTCGATCGCCGCAGACAGCTCAAACGACAGCGGCGCAATCAGTTTCTAAAGAAGACTTGGCGAACAACCGCTATTTTGAGCCTTACCCTAGGGCTAGGGTGGCTATTTAACAAACCCGGATGGCAAATCAAAAAAGCCAGCCAAGTTGAAATTTCTGGTAACAGCCAACTATCAACTCAGACCCTTGAAACCTTCTTGCCGCTGACGTTTCCAACCTCTTTATTAAGAGTAAGACCTGCTGACATTAAGGCAATGCTAGAGCAAAACACCCATGCAGATCAGGTGTTGGTTTATCGGCAGCTCTTCCCCCCCCGCATCATTGTCAGAATTCAGGAACGTCCGCCCGTTGCGCTGACCACCTGCCCTAACTGTCTTCTTGTCTCTCAAAGTTCAGTCTCTGTTCAACCCATCACCATCGGTCCCGCAGATCAATGGCTCATCGATGACCGAGGCATTGCGCTACCCTACGCAAGCTACCCCAAGCTAGGTCAAACCCTTAAAGCACCTGAACTTGTTTTAAGTGGATATCTAAAGCCCTTAGATGCTCAACGCGCCAAAGCTATCTCACTCAAAAATGTTGCGGGACAGCCCACCCCTACCTTCGTTGCCCTAGATTCGAGTACTCAAAATGAATGGCAGGCGCTGTATTTACCGCTCCGCAGTAGCCCCGTCAAAATTCAGCAGGTAGATTGGCAAAAAAACAATAATTTAAATCTTAAAACAGACTTAGGGGTGGTTCAGTTTGGCCCCTTTAGCAATAGGTTTTCAGCACAGCTTAAGGCGTTAGATCGGATGCGCGCATTACCTCAAACGGTAGATGCCAAAAACATTAAGTTTATTAATCTTGAAAATCCTAAAAATCCGGTTGTTGAGCTGAATACAGTCCCGCCACCCTCTAAGGTTCAGGAAAAACCATAATATTTGACAAAGTGATGTATCCAGCAATACGGTAGCCTTCTAGGATCGGCAGCATATCTTTTATGGGCAGTTGATGCTCTATTTGATTGGTTTTCCGATAGACTTACCCTATAGTTGAGTTACCGAATCCTCCCGGTTTAGAGTTTGTACGCTACCCAATGACGCCAGAAGATCAGAATTCCTTAAATCACCTTGAGAACCTTTTTGGTCCTCGTAGTTCTGCTGCGGAGAATTTTCCGGGTCTACCCGGTAGTTCGCCAAGCCCTAATCGCGCAGAAAGTAGCGGAGGAAGCAGCAGCGGCGGTAATTTTGAAAACCGTGCTACGCCAGATCGCTATGTTGGCGGCGTGCCTGCGCGAGAAAAAAAGCTTGAAGAAATTGTAGCCCAAGGAGCCGCCAACATTAAGGTGATTGGCGTGGGTGGCGGCGGCGGTAACGCTGTAAACCGGATGATCGCCAGTAAAGTAGCAGGCGTTGAATTTTGGTCTATTAACACAGATTCTCAAGCCCTCAATCAGTCAGAAGCCACGAAGCAGCTTCAGGTTGGGCAAAAACTAACGCGCGGGTTAGGCGCAGGTGGGAATCCTGCCATTGGGCAAAAGGCAGCAGAAGAATCTCGAGATGAGATTGCGGCAGCGTTAGCGGGTGCAGATTTAGTTTTTATTACCTGCGGGATGGGTGGCGGCACGGGGACAGGTGCGGCACCTATCGTGGCGGCGATCGCAAAAGAGATGGGTGCCCTTACCGTGGGCGTTATTACGCGACCGTTTACCTTTGAGGGTCGTCGTCGTAGCCATCAGGCAGAAGAGGGCATGGCGGCACTTCAAAGCTGTGTCGATACCCTCATTGTGATCCCCAACGATAAAATCTTGTCGGTTATTCCCGAACAAACGCCTGTCCAAGAGGCGTTTCGTGTGGCGGACGATATTCTGCGGCAGGGTGTTCAGGGGATTTCAGACATTATTAACATTCCAGGTCTAGTCAACGTCGATTTCGCCGATGTGCGCGCGGTGATGGCAGACGCTGGCTCGGCGCTTATGGGCGTTGGCATTGCGTCGGGCAAGTCTCGAGCCAAAGAAGCGGCGATCGCCGCCATTGACTCTCCTCTGTTAGAGTCCTCCATCCGAGGGGCAAAGGGCGTCGTTTTCAACATTACTGGGGGCAGTGACCTCACGCTCCATGAGGTCAGTACAGCCGCCGATACCATTTACGAAGTGGTTGACCCCAACGCCAATATCATTTTTGGCGCTGTCATTGACGAAAAACGTCAGGGCGAAATTCAAATTACCGTGATTGCTACAGGATTTTCGGGTCAGCCTTCGGTGACAATTCCCACCCCTAGCCGCACAGCCGCGCAGCCCACGCCTGACGCCGCAAAATCTCCTAAAGCCCCGCCTTCTCCTCCTGGAGGTGCCGGAGTGCTAGATATTCCAGAATTTTTGCAGCGCCGCCGTCCTGGGGGTCAAAAGCCCTAGTGGCCTGAAAAATCTCAGAAAAATCGTTCAACCCTAGATTGAGAATGCTAAGATTGCGGGGAAAGTGCATCGGGAATCTGCCGTGATCCGTTCTGCGACGTTGCCCATACCGTCTTCTCTGCCTGTTTTTTCAGACAATAACCGACTCAAGATTTTCTCAGGGTCTGCCAATCTGGAGCTTTCTGAAGAGGTTTCTCGATACCTAGGGGTAGACCTTGGCCCGATGGTTCGCAAAAGCTTTGCCGATGGCGAGCTTTACATCCAAATTCAAGAATCGATTCGGGGCTGTGATGTTTATCTGATTCAGCCGACCTGTCAGCCAGTCAACGACCATCTGATGGAGCTGCTGATTATGATTGATGCCTGTCGGCGCGCTTCAGCTCGGCAGATTACGGCGGTTATTCCTTACTACGGCTATGCGCGAGCAGATCGCAAAACAGCGGGTCGTGAGTCGATTACGGCAAAGCTAGCAGCCAACCTCATTACCCAAGCCGGAGCCAGCCGCATTCTGGCGATGGATTTGCACTCGGCACAAATCCAGGGCTATTTTGATATTCCGGTCGATCACGTTTATGGTTCGCCAAGCATTCTGAAATATCTCAAACAAAAAAATCTGCCAGATTTGGTCGTTGTTTCACCAGATGTTGGGGGCGTTGCGAGAGCCAGAGCCTTTGCGAAAAAGCTCAATGAAGCGCCCCTCGCCATTATTGATAAGCGCCGTCAGGCTCATAACGTGGCTGAAGTGATGAACGTGGTGGGCGACGTTGCGGGTAAGACCGCTGTGCTCGTCGATGACATGATTGATACGGCGGGCACTATTTCGGAGGCAGCGCGACTGCTGCGCAAGCAGGGTGCTACGAAGGTTTATGCCTGCGCAACCCATGCCGTATTCTCTCCGCCTGCTGTAGAGCGTCTTTCTAGCGGCGTGTTTGAAGAAGTGATTGTAACCAATACAATTCCAGTGCCTATAGACAAACGGTTTCCGCAGTTAACGGTGTTGTCGGTGGCTGACATTTTAGGTGAAACCATCTGGCGGGTTCATGACGACAGCTCCGTCAGCATTATGTTTCGATAGATAGCCAGCCTGCTTAATCTTCGCAGTCTGCACAGGTCTGGAGTTCGGTGCTTTGGAGTGCGTCTAAGGCCATCGCTAAACCCACATGCACGAGGGCTAGTTTTCTGCGAACGTCGCTTGGGAGCTGCTGAGACTCAGACTCTACACATTCAAGGAGTGTCGCGCCCACACAAAGATTGTGAGAGACCGTTGCGAGAATTTCTGAAATCAGATGGTTTCCCACTGTTTTTAACTCCTGTCTAAATGTTGAATTTTAAGCCTATCTCTATCTTCTGTGAGATTGGCCTGAATCAACACCGCGAAAACACCGATTTTATGGGGATCAATTTCGAGACACACTACGAAATTGAGTCTACCTTGACGTGCTGATATTGATACAGGTAAAAGCGCATTGCTAAAGGACTCAAGACTCCAAAGTATTGGTCAAATACTTCCTGACTGGGGAGATTATTGGCTAATTGCACACTGTAGGTATTACCGAGTTCAATGCCCACGAGAAGCGCGAGGGCGATCGCCGTACTTTTTGCAAAATAACGCATTGTTGAGGCTCAATGGTTTAATTGTTTTGAACCCCCCTTAACGCTCAATCATCAGGCTGTTGATCACAGAAGCCAGATGACCAAAATACTTACTTACTGGTGAAGCAATTAGTCTTTCACCGTAGAATAACATTGCTTGAGGGCTAAATTTGCTATCTGTAGAACTTTTTATAATCCTGATTGCCTACGATGGCTCTAGCAAAAGGGTTCAAACGATTTGTGTCTGAACCCTGACATCAAGATGTCTATTTGAGTCAGATGGAATTAGTTGGATGGATGTTGTTCTAGGTAAGTAGCGACGGTCTGGACGTCTTTGTCGCCCCGTCCAGAGCAGTTGAGGACAATCCGAGAGCTGCCATCAAGCTGGGGGCACAGGGTTTCAAGATGGGCGATCGCATGGCTGGTTTCCAGTGCCGGAATGATGCCCTCGAGTTGAGAAAGACGCTGAAGGGCGGCGATCGCCTCGGCATCGGTCACGCTGTAGTATTCCGCGCGGCCTGAGTCTTTGAAATAGCTGTGTTCTGGGCCAACACCTGGGTAGTCTAGCCCGGCGCTAATCGAGTGCGCTTCTTGGACTTGACCATCATCATCCTGCAAGAGGTAGCTCATGGCACCGTGGAGTACGCCTACCTGACCGTGGGTCAGCGTTGCGGCATGGCGTCCGGTTTCGACGCCGTCTCCAGCGGCTTCAACCCCAATCAGACGCACGGTCGGCTCTTTGACAAACTCATGGAATAATCCCATTGCATTAGAACCGCCGCCCACACAGGCCAGCAAAATGTCGGGCAAGCCATTCCATTTTTCTTGGCACTGCCGCCGCGTCTCTTCGCCAATAATGGCGTGGAAGTCTCTCACCATCATGGGATAGGGGTGTGGCCCTGCTACAGAACCCAAAATGTAGTGGGTGGTTTCAACATTTGTGACCCAGTCGCGGATGGCCTCTGAAGTGGCGTCTTTGAGGGTGCCTGTCCCTGCCTCGACAGGGCGAACTTCAGCACCCATCAGCTTCATGCGAAAGACGTTGAGAGCTTGACGCGCCATGTCATGAACACCCATATAAATGATGCACTGCAAGCCAAAACGAGCACAAACGGTTGCTGTTGCGACCCCGTGCTGTCCGGCTCCGGTTTCGGCAATGACGCGCTGTTTGCCCATGCGTTTAGCAAGAAGTGCCTGTGCCAAGGCGTTATTGATTTTGTGGGCACCGGTATGGTTGAGGTCTTCACGCTTAAGATAAATCTGTGGCCCTGTGCCGTCAGGACGGGCGTAGTGTTGGGTCAGGCGCTCAGCGAAGTAAAGAGGGCTGGGGCGACCGACGTAGTCTCGAAGAAGATGGTTGAGTTCAGCTTGAAATGTGGGGTCTTTACGGCACTCGTAATAGGCAGCTTCGAGTTCGCTGAGGGCAGGCATGAGGGTTTCTGGCACATATTTGCCGCCAAATATACCAAATCGCCCCAAGGCATCTGGGAGCTGAAGGGTTGGGGTAGCAGCGGCAGCAGCGCTACTGGATGTTTCAGAAAGAGAGAGGGGTGTCATTGTCACGGTAATTTCCCACAAAGCGAACCTTTGCTAATTTTACCGATAGCGCCCTACTTTTTGCAGGAAAATTCGATGGAATGCAGCAGTCTGTCAATGACCTGAATGATTACGATCAGATCACAACGAGAATTGACGCCCGATAAGAGCGATCGCGTTAACGTTAGCGGGAATGAAGGCTGGACGATAGTTTTGCCGCCAATCTTAGCCAGAGACGATTGTTGACCAATCCTCAAGGACTAGATTGGAGACTTTGGCAAAGTCGCGCTGGTTTTGGGTGACGAGGATGCCATTTACGGAGAGGGCGATCGCTTCGGTTCATAGCACGCTGGATGCTGATGCGCTAGTTGGTAAGAGCCATCTGGCAAATTTAACGGGGCAGGATGTGCGCACCTCGCGGCTTGATACTCTGGTAAAGCTAAAATGATCGCCTGGTTTTGCTTCAAAGCATGAGGAGTGATCGCAGTGCTCAGAATGAGCGATCGCATCCTTAGCTCAAGCACCTGACAACAGGGCGATCGCCTTGGTTGGCTGTAGCGATGGTGAGACGATCTCAGGACTGGTTATTGATCGCTTAGAAATTGCAACCAGTTGATTAAGTTAGCGGGTTCTGTAAAGTCTAAGAGTGCTTCGCCAAGTGTTTCAAGCTGAATGAGAGATAAGGACTGAATTTGCGATCGCAGTTCTGGGGACAGTTCACCAATGCGGCGTGTAAGCTGGCGCAGGATGAGCGATTTTTCACCTTTTGCTTCACCTTCTTGGAGGATGTCTTGATAAATTACTGATTGCTGCATGATGTCTCTCCGTAGAACCTGATTGATAAAGTCCTTTCCTAATAATAGCCCTGCTAGAATCCCAGCGGAGGCTGCTACGTGACTCTGCACTCTCAGCTCTGGAATTGCTTCGACTCGGGATGCCACTTGTCGCAAAGTTTGGGCTGTATCAGGGGATTGAGTTAGTACGGCTAGAGGCAACAAGCCTGTCGAGTCTAGGAAGGGTTGAGTGGGTTGCTCCCAAAGGCGAATGACTTCAAATTCGTGACGGGTGCCAGGTATCTCAAATGAATTTTGATAAACGAGTTCGGAGTTTGAACGGGTCAGGTAAATAACGACTTGACGCATCTGTTTATCTGGAAAGCGGCGAAACATTCTTAATCGGTAATCTGCCATGCGAAATGGCATGGTTGGGTCTGGTTCGGTTTGGAACTCTATATGCAGGATAAAGTTGTCAGAATTCAATAAAATGAGGGCATCCGCTCGAATGGGTTCAAGGGAGAGTTCTGAAGGGCTGAGCTGGGTCATGGTGATGGGTTCACCCAGCAACCAGGAAGCAAAATCTTCGGAAAAGCTTTCTGCTAGGAACTTACAGGTGTTGTCAAACATGCAGAAATTGTATCAGAGCCTATGGACTCTGGTGCGGGGCGATACCTAGTTGTGCGTCAGGACATGAGAGGCGATCGCATTCTCTGCAAGATTGCTGAGGTTTAGCGATTGCACTGCTTTGATGGGGCGAGCGCTTTTGATGGCTGTAGCGAAAACGGGTAGATCTGCAAATTAGAGCCAATGAAGGTGAATAATAATTGGGATTCATAGTGAGAGCCTCAAAGTGAGCAAGAACTCCAAACAACTAAGCAACCCTTTTTCCACTGGCGGCGGTGGCGGACACTTTGAGGCTCATGTTCAGGCTTCGTTTGTTGCTTTAATGCTTACAGGAGGATATGCACCATGTCTTCCATGTTGGCCTATCACAGAGATAAAACTACAAGGAAAAATTGATGAATTTGATACCGACGACTTGATTATTTTTGTTGAAAATATCGGTACTAGGGAAAGACAAAAACTGCTTGGTCAAGTAAAGCACTCAATTAGCATCACCCAAGCTAATCCTATTTTCTCAGAGGTTATTCAGGCGGCATGGAATGATTTCAATAACCCGCGTGTTTTTTCAAAAGACAAAGACATTATCGCGCTTATTACTGGCCCATTAAGCGCAACGGATTCTCATAATGTACAGTGGTTTTTAAACCAGGCCAGACATACCAAAAATTCAGATGAATTTTATAGAAATGTTGAAAAGGCAAAGTTCAGACCCGCCAAAAGCAGTGAAAAATTGAGTGTTATCAAACATCACTTAAAATTAGCTAACAATAACTCGGATGTTTCAAAGGATGAACTTTACTCATTCCTTAATCATTTTCATCTACTTGGGTATGATCTGGGAAAAGAGATTGGCGTTGTTTTGTCGCTCCTGCACTCTCATATTTCACAATTTAACCAACAAACTCCGCAGTGGGTCTGGTCACGGGTTGTTGATATTGTCCAAACCTGGAATCAAGATGCAGGAACAATCATTCTAGAAAAGCTACCCCAAGATCTAAAGGAGGCATTCAAGCAGCCAATCGTTACCCATATTCCAAAAGAATTAATTATAAGTCAGGCTGAATCAGTCAAAACGGACTGGAGTCAACATCAATATGCCACTGATCTTGCATTGGCAAATTTGATTGGCGCATGGAACGAAAAGAAAGAAGCGGATACTTTGATTCTAGAGAAGCTAACGGTTCAAAGTTATTCAACTTGGATTTTAAAAGCTAGGGAGATTCTTAATCTTCCTAATAGCCTATTTTCGCTCATCAACGGAGTTTGGAAGATTACAGAACGCGGTAATTTATGGGATGCACTCGGTCTGTATGTATTTGATCAGCATCTTGATGCTTTTAGAGAACTTGTTGTGGCTGTTTTGACTGAACGCGACCCTTCTTTTGACCTGCCTACCGAAAAACGATTTGCAGCAAACATTTATGGAAAAGTGCTTACTCACTCAACAGCGCTACGCATAGGTCTTGCAGAGGGGTTAGCTATTATCGGGAACAGACCCAGCGCTTTAATTCACTGCTCACAGGGCAAGGCTGAGTCTACTGGTGTTCTTGCGATTCGGGAGATATTCACAGACTCAGACTGGGTATTGTGGGGTAGCTTGAAAAGCTTGCTTCCCGTATTAGCGGAGGCTGCACCAGATGAGTTTCTGGATGCTGTAGAAAATGCCTTGCGTTTATCCCCATGCCCTTTTGATGAACTTTTCTCCCAGGAAGGGAATGGCATCACCGGAGGCAATTATCTGACCGGATTGCTTTGGGCACTGGAGAGTCTTGCCTGGGATAAAGAATACCTTGTCCGTGTTTGCGTTGTACTTGGCGAACTTTCTAGTCATGATCCGGGAGGCTCATGGGCAAACCGACCTGGTAATTCTCTCCTAACGATCTTGTTGCCCTGGAATCCTCAAACAATTGCCCCAGTCAAGAAACGTAGGGTTGCTGTTCAAACACTATCCAAGGAGTTTCCAGAAGTTGCATGGAAACTAATTATTAAACTGCTACCTAATCAGCATCAAACATCTATGGGGTCTCACAAACCTTTATGGCGTAACACCATACCTGAAAGCTGGAAAGAAGGAGTCACTAGAGCAGAATATCGAGGACAAATATTGTTTTATTCGGCGTTGTTGCATAAATAGGAGTCACCAATGTGTAATGAGAATATAAATCTCAATAACTAAAGTCAGCGCCAGCAGGGTGAAACAGCAATACCGCGTCCGCAACTGGAGTGAATACAATCTAGCCTTAAAGCAACGAGGT
>JANPLU010000053.1:0-8845 GCA_031422435.1 Acaryochloridaceae cyanobacterium VAR_48_metabat_390 | reverse complement strand
ACCTCGTTGCTTTAAGGCTAGATTGTATTCACTCCAGTTGCGGACGCGGTATTGCTGTTTCACCCTGCTGGCGCTGACTTTAGTTATTGAGATTTATATTCTCATTACACATTGGTGACTCCTATTTATGCAACAACGCCGCTCGATATTAAACTAATCATGGCTTTTGTGCGTTCTCAGAATCGCTCATCCGTAAGCCTACCGAGTTTATTTTTTCTAGATGGGATTGAATACCGCGTTGATCGTAGATGATACGAAACTTCTGCGGGGAACAGTCTCCTTGATGCAGCCTGTACCAGTTAGGACTTACGCAAAACACTTCGTATCAGTCTCACTAAACGCTAGCTGCTGATACATACAGCGTTTAAGAAATGAGATTCACTACTGTGCTGGGCGTAAGTCCTATCAATGATATAAAAGCCTAGTTTGTGGGACTGGGGCTTGAAGACTCTGATTTTGGAGGGCTTGAGGTATCGTTGCTAGGTGACGTATTCTCAGAAGGAGATGGCGTTGCCACAGGCAATGGTGTAGCAGGTGCTGCACTCGGAACAGTAATGTTAATATTTGGCTGAGTTGTTGCTTGGGGCACTGGCACCATTTCACGGATTTTTTCTTCCCGGATGATGGTTTCTTTTTCCGGTGCTGCTGGAGAAGGTGCGGTACCAGGAATGATGACAGGGACTGTAGGTGCCGTCTCATTGCGGTTATTGAGAAAGAAAACAGCTCCAGCGGCAACGGCGATCGCCAGCGCCACCAGAATCCCTAAGGTTGCCCCGCTCAGTGCTGCCGTATCTTCTCGTTGCGCATTTCTCTGGGCAATGTTTTGTCGTTCTGCGTTAAGACGTTCTTTATCTTTATCGTAGGTCATTGTTTTTGAAAGATTTCTTCAGGATTAGTTTAACAAAAGCGATAGAAAATTTTGATTCCGGTGAGGTCTGTGGCGAAAGAGTAAAGCCTCATCTGAACTCGGAGTCAATGTATCTAGGCTGATTCAGGCCTTGAAGGCTTTTCTGGTGGCTGTAAATCGCCTGGAACTTCGACGTACATTTCGGGTTCAATGGCGTAGTTATTCACTAAACCTTCCTTATCCACCGTGAAACCGCCACTGGTATCAATGCTGTCTTCGCCTTGCGCTTCATCGGGCAACTGCTTGTAGCGGTCGCCTTCTCGTGCTTTACGAGCGGCTGTCTCCGCAGGGATAATATGAAGGTCATAGGTATCAACAGTGGCAGAGGTGTCGGTCGTCTGGTCTGTGTTTTCTTGCATTAGATTCTCCTAGAATTAAGTGAAATCACGGGGAATAAAGTCTAATTTACGACCCGTCTCCCTACAGAGCCGCTTGGCCTGCTTGAGGCGCGCGTAACTCTTGCAGAGAAAGTTTAGGTGTTTCTGTATAGACTGAGTTGAGCAGCAGATCTAAAACATCAGATTGTCTGGCACTACTGATAGCCTTGTGCGTAATTAATTCACCCACATTGAGGATGACATTATCATTTTGGTCAAGGATGACTCGTGTGACAGGTCTGCCTAATGCGCCTTTAATACGCTGCTCTTCAATAGCTTCAGTACTGCGACCCTGAAGCTCGTTTGCGGTTTCCTTGACTTGAGTCCACAAGTCCTTAGCGCCTGATTGAATCTGCTCTCCGGTTGATTGGGTGGTTGCCCTCAATCTTGATCCTGCAACGCCAGCCAACTGTCGCGTCTGATCGCGAACTGCGTCGCCTTTAGAAAGGCCGACCGCGCTTAAAATCGCCTGCTCTTTGTGATAGGTTTTGGCGCGTTCGATGACGGTTTCGGTGACAATCTGACCTGGGGCAGCAATGATAATGCCGCCCTCTGATCGCACGACCTGCTGAACCCTTCGGCCCAAGGATTGCTCAATGCCCAAGGTGGAAACCGCGCTACCAAAGCGATCGCCCACTTTCCCAGCTAGATTTCCGCCAGCCGCTCGGTACACCGCATCTAAAACGCCAGCCGCTTCAGCACGGTCAAGCACAGAGGGGGTAATCAGCATGTCTTTAAGCACCAAGATTTGCCCACTAGGCGTATCAACCGATTCTTGAGCCACTTTGCCCAAGGCAAAAGCCCTTTGTTCAGAGGGTTGTACGATAGCGTTGGTGACAGAAGCACTGGCACGCTGCGCTAACGCTCCCATTTTGTTGCTCGCCATATCGGCAGCATCTTGTGCTTTTTCAGACGCGACAATCTTAAATTCTTCCAGCTTTTCACTGGTGACTTCGGCAGCAGTCTGGGCCTTTTCACTGGCGACATTCTTAAACTCTAGGAGTTTTTCGCCGGTGACTTCAGCCGCAGCCTGGACTTTTTGCGAAGTTGCTTGACCTAGCTCTTGGAGCTTTTCTCCTGTGATTTGAGCTGTGTCCTGAACCTTTACGCTAGCGCTCTGAACAACGCCTCTAATGCCTCCAACCTGCTCTTCCATATATTCAGCGGTTTGGGATGGCACAAAAGCAACATCTTCTCCAATTTTGAGCGTTTGAATGGCAGGGACAAAGGAACGACCAGAATAAGCATCTGCAAACAGTCCACCTGACACTTCGTAGCCTTCTACTGAGCCAGTCCGTTCATCAAAATATAGATCGAGCATGGTGCCTAAATCACGACCGTCCGTCGTCATGATGTGGGTGCCTTTGAGAATGTTGTTCCGCTCTAAGATTTGCCCAATGACCGCAATTTCGTTGGTGCTAACCACGGAACTCTTGGAAGGAACGATAACGGCATCCGGCCCGATAGCCTTGACATCCTTAAGCAAAATAACCTTGGCACTGCTAAACCAACCTGCTTCCTCTATCAAAAGCCCTAGAAGCTGATTATTATTTTGGTCAAATACTAGGTCTTTGACCTTATCAAACCGTTCCCCTGTGTCGTAGGAAACCACTGGCTTATTTAAAATATCTCTTCCTTTCAGCATAGTTCGTCGCTCTCTCAATTCAAAATATCAATGCTGTTTCTAGGGCTGGACGATGCTGCTTACGGGAGAAAGGACTGCTGTTGCAGTAAACGTCGCTGCTCGATTGACCGATTCTTGATTCTTCCCCCAACCGGGAACAAAATTGGTGTAGCCTAAATACTCAGCTCCTCCAGCGGCAGCGACAACTGCTGCCACTAAGACAACTCCAGTCAGTAACCCATTATTTGACTGTTTTCCAACAAGCCTTGGCATTATTCCTCCTACACCCAAAGGTTCTAAATGAGCAATGTAATAAAGGTTGATTTTGAGATTCTTTGATCAAGATAAAGAAGCTTCTCGTTTTCTAGAACTGCTTCTTTATCTTGCTTTAGAAATAGTTGTTATGGTCTCAACTAGTCGATAATTTCCTTGGCCTTATCCTTTACATTTTCGATAGATTGTCTGACCTCAGCCTCGGCTTGTTTGGCTTTGCCTTCTGCCTTTTGTTGAGGGTCTCCAGTTACTTCACCGACTGCCTCTTGAAGCTTTCCTTCAATATTTTTGGCGGCAGCTCTAACTTTATCTTCAATACTCATGATGACTCCCTACCAATCTATAAGATGAGTTTTAATTCTCGGAACTCCTTTAAGGTATCATTGCGATCGCAGGAGAGAATCTGCTGAATGAGTTATCTGATTCTGTACAAAAAGGGGTACTAAGAAATCTATCTGCTTCTGCTTTCTATTTCTTTTGACGCTTTATTGAACCTCGGTTTAATCGCCCTTGGCAGTTCCGAAGTCTAAGTCTTAACCTGAACACGGGTTCCGCTTTTTGCTTTGACGGCTGAGGAGAGTACCTGCATAAGCTGATTTAAGGACAACTCGCGATGTTCTTTTATAAAAGCAAGGGGCAATAGTGCCGCTACTCGGCAGATGCTGGACAAGATGAAAACGCCTAGAAGTCCGCCTTGAGTCCAGTGTTCGGCGCAGTATCCGCCGAGCGTTGTCCCCAAAGCGCCGCTGATGCCTGCTGCTGCCGCGATCCAGCTAAAATAGGTGGACTGCTTACGGACAGGCGCAACGCCAATCTGAAGATTGTTGTTACATAAATCAATTGCGGCACTCGTTCCCCCCATTGCAATATGCAGCAGCGGTAGCCACAGCCAAAGGGAGCGAGAATCTGCACCTACAAACAGCCAGAGTAAGGGCGTGAAGGCTAAAATTGTCCCTGCAATTGCCAGCACTAATCGATTTCCGACCCGATCTGCTAAACGTCCCCAGATCATGAGCATGAGTAAATTGGCACCTGCCATCAGGCTGTTGTACAACGTGACCTGACTAATGGAGAGGTTGAGGTTGTCTAACATATAAAGGTTAAAGAAAGGTGCACTGAGGCTAAAAGCAAACATCCAAACGCTCAAGTAAATCAAAAATATCCAGAAGTTAGAGGGTTGAGCTTGAATGGGTTCTTTGCCATTTAGAACTAAGTCAGTTTGGGCATTCTTTAGGGGAAACTTTTCTGGTGGTTCGCTCAGCAGTTGCTGACTTTTGGGGTTAATGTCTGCCATCAAGTTTTGAAAGGCCAAACTGATGAGGCCAAAGGCGACCGCCACGCCCAGCAGTAGACCAAAGCCATCCACTGGGCCACTGGGCCATTGGGCGATCGCTATTCCTAGCAGCGGCACCGTGATGAGTGTGGTTAAATTAGCCGCACTATTGCGCAGCCCAAAGTAGCGCCCGCGCAAACGTTTGGGAACCAGAACCGCCATCCAGCTTAGCCATGCTGCACTGCCTAAGGCTCCCACACCATAGCTCAGGAATGCGATCGCTAATGTACCCATAATTAAGGCTTGAGGTTCGATGTAGTCCCAATGCAGTAGCCCCAGACCCAAGAGTAGTAATAGCCACAGCAAGCGAGACGGGATATATATGCCCAAGCAATACCAATGACGACTTGTTAATTGTTCTGACCAATAGGCTCCCAGCGGCTGTAAAAGATTGGCAACGAGAGGAATTGAGGCCAATAGACCAATTTGGGCTGCGCTTGCCCCTAAATCCATCAAAAAATTGGTCAGCAGCACTCCCCCTGTGACATTGGTATAAACTGCTGCAAAGATGCCATCTGCGGTCGAAGCCTCAAGACTGGTGCGAATTAAACCCTTCGCCAGTTTTGCATCGGGAATTGGCTGTGAGATTATTAAAGTCTCTGGCAGCACTTTTTCAGGGATCTCAGCGGAATGGATGCCCATGCATACCCTCTTAGGAACGTCTCATTACCCTTCAATACCCATTTCCAATAGGGCACTCAAACAATCTCCGAGGGCTTGCTTGCACTAACTGCTTACACGATACAGTCCGCCGATTAGCGCTGGATAATTTCACGGAACCAGTCATCTTCCCAGAGATCGTAAAAGTCAGGATCTGTCCGCGCATTGTCTCGATAGCCTGCATTTAGCTCAATAGCCTGCTCTAGAGACTCTAACCCCCGATCAACATCACCGCTCAGCACACTACAAATCGCCTTACTGTAAAAGGTATTGGCATACTTAGGGTTAAGTTCTTCCGCTTTGCCAAGGCTGCTCATGGCATCTGTATAGCGCTCTAGTTTAGCGAGGGCATAGCCTCTGTGACTCCAGGCTTTATGGGACTCTGGCTTAAGCGCCACCAGCTTATCAAAGGCATTAAAAGCCTCATCATATTTTTCTAAGACCTCCAAGGCCAGACCTCGATTGAGCCATGCCACAGAATCTTCCGGTTCCAGCGCCAGCGCCCTATCAAAGGCGGCTAAAGCATCTTCATGGCGCTGAAGCATCCCTAAAACAGCGCCTCGGTTCACCAGCGCTTCGGGATAGTTGGGGTTAATCTCTAGCGCTTTTTCGTAGGAATCCATTGCGTCTTCATTGCGCTTCAGGCGCTCTAGCATCAGGCCACGGTTAAGCCATGTTTTCGCATCCTCAGGCCGGATTTTAACCACGCGGTTAAAGGCAGACAGTGCGCTGTCATAGCGCTTGAGTTCTTTAAGGTACAGACCTCGCGCAAACCAGCTATCGGCATCATCGGGGTTTAGATCTAGCACTTTATTGAGGGCAGTGACGGCCTCTTCATAGCGCTTAGCCTCACCCAGGGCGATCGCCTTTTGTCTGCCAATCTCAGCATTTTCGGGCTGTAGTTCTAAGGCTGCATCATAGGCGCGTACCGCTTCATCGATCTGGCCTGCTGCCTGTAGGGTATTGGCCTGAGTAACGTAGTCACTCACATCCGCGAAGAGTTTAGGGTGGTTGCTTTGAAGGCGGGTGAAGGTTTCGGTCAGGGTGTGGAGTTGGCTCGAGAGATCTTGAAGGGTCGCGTCGGCGATCGCCGTTGGGTTCAGCTCAGCCAACTGCCGCAAAATTCGGGTTTTCTCAGATTGGGCTTCGGTCTCAAGGGTCTGGAGAGACTGCTGGGTGTTCTGCTGAGTAGTCTGGAGCGCGTCTTTGAGCGTATTGAGCTGTGCGGTAACTTCCGTCACGATTGCCTGAAGCTCTTCTTTGGTTTTGGCCTTACGGCTTTCGAGATCGGCTTCAAGGGATTGAACTCGCACTGTAATTTGCTGCGTGAGGCCGCTGAGTTCTTGCAGCGCCTGAGCCTGACGGGTTTTGAGTTCAGTTTGCCACTGGGTTAGGGCGGTTGTGGATTCTAACTCAATGGCCTTAATTTGCTGAAGGCTCTGGTCTTTTGCGGCGTGGAGCGTTTCTTGTAGGCTTACCAGCGCCCGCTGGGTTTCGGTTTGGGTATGCTCGATCTGCTGACGACCTTGGGCAGCATCGGCATTGAGGCTATCTTTAAGTGCCTCAACCGTCTGCAAAAACTCTGTCTGGGTGCCTTTTACCTGCTGAAGCTGCTGCTGGGTTTCGGCACTGAGGCGCTCTTGGGCGATCGCCATCTGCCCCGATAAATCTGCCCCCAACCGCTTCAGGTTCGCAATGACCTCGGCCTGTACACCTTCTGCTTTAGTCGCGGCCTGGGTTTCAAGTAGGGAGAGCTGTGGCTTAAAGTCGGCTTCTAGCTGTTTTAGGGTACTTAAGATGCCCTCCCATTGGTGTTTGGCGCTGTCTTGGAGATTAATGAGCTGGCTCATGTAGTCCACTTTTGCGGTGGCGCAGTCTTGCAGCAGAGCATCTTTTTGAGCCATGACCTCAGCCTTGAGCGTCACAAGCTGAGGCTGGAATTCAGTGCTGAGGGTTTCTAGACTTTGGAAAATGCGATCGCGGTGCTGCCCTGCGGCCTCTTGAAGCTGAGAAAGCTGAAGCACAAAGCTTTCTTCGCGGTGGTGGAGCTGCTTGAGGACGCGCTGGGCTTCGGATTGGGCATCTATATCGAGTCCGCTGAGTCGAGCGCCAAAATTAGTCTGAAGCGTCTGGAGTTGGGCTAATGCCTTTTCTTGCTCATCATTAAGCGCTTGCGTAAGGTGCCGGACGGTTTGTGCGTACTCAGACTCAAGCTGATTGAGGGCGTTGTGGGTTTGATCGATGTCGGCCTGTGCATCCTTGAGGCTTTGCTGCTGTTTACGGGCGGCTTCGGTGACAAGCTGGGCGATCGCCTCCCGGTGGTGCGTCACCCCGTTGCGAAAGTCTAAAGATTCAGCAGCTAGGTCTGCCTTGAGGGTATCCGCCTGCGCCAGTACCAGATCGACCTGCCCCCCTGCCTGGGTAAGCTGAGCCTTCAGATCGCGCACTTCTTTGAGGTGAGACTGCACTACTTCTGCTACTTCGCGGATGACCGCACGACGAAGCAGCAGCAGCATAGTGACGGCAGCGGCTAAAATTAAGCCCAAAATAATAGATAGAACCGTCAGCAAAAATGTGGCTTGATTGTACTGACGCTGGGCATCGGTCTTAACCTGAGCTTGAGCGGTTCGTTCTTGCTGAATCTGCTTAAGCAGCGTCTGCACCGCCTGACGATCGGCAGCGGCAGCCTCGGTCGATTGAGGTTTAGGAGCGACTTTCCCAGGTGCTATCACGGTCTGCGCCGCTGCTAAGCCTGTACTTAACATCAGTACGGACATCAGCAGCCCAGACTGCATGAAGGCAAGTGGGTTGCCAAACCGCTTAGACCAAGGTTGATCGTTCATCATCTATCGTCAAGTAAAGAGTAAGCCACGGTTGATATCGCCTATTGTCTCAAAATTAATCAATATTGTTTGGCTTTGAGGGCGCAGTTCTTGGAGGCTAATGCATTTTAAGACGGATTAGCTTTTATGTTGTAACCGCTACAAAGCTTCCGATAACGCTGCGAGTAGCTGTTCATTTTCAGAAAGGGTACGCACCGCAACTCGGAAATAGTGATCGCCTAACTCAGGAAAACTTATGCAGTCTCGTATCAAAATCTTGTGCTGCTTGAGTAAATACTCCTGTATCTGCGTCACGGATACATCACAGCGCACCAGCACAAAATTGACCGCCCCTGGAATAACGTCCAGCCCAGGCAGTTTTACTAAACCTTCCCGTAGCTGCGGAACAGCCCCCGCAAGCCAGTCAAAGGTTTGCTGCTGAAAAATAGTGTCTTGAAGGGCGGCAACTCCGGCGGCGATCGCTAATGCATTGACAGACCACGGATCGCGCCAAGCTGACCACTGACCCAATACATCAGGATGACCAATGGCGTAGCCTAGCCTCAGCCCAGGGATACTGTAGAACTTGGTGAGCGATCGCAGCACCACCACCTGCGGATAACTCGCAATCTCAGGAATTAGGCTGTGATGATTCCCAGACGGCAGAAAATCCATAAAAGCTTCATCAATGACAGCTCGACTAAAGCTTTCTATTAGCCCCAATACATCTGCTTTTGCAAAGAGCTGCCCAGTGGGGTTATGAGGATTGTTAAGCAACAGCCCTGCTTGTGCTAGACCTAAACGCTTTGTGACCAACGTTTGTAACGTAAATTCGTTGCTGCTTTGCGG
>JANPLU010000052.1:0-3344 GCA_031422435.1 Acaryochloridaceae cyanobacterium VAR_48_metabat_390 | reverse complement strand
ACCTCGTTGCTTTAAGGCTAGATTGTATTCACTCCAGTTGCGGACGCGGTATTGCTGTTTCACCCTGCTGGCGCTGACTTTAGTTATTGAGATTTATATTCTCATTACACATTGGTGACTCCTATTTATGCAACAACGCCTCTTGAAACCAGTAAAAGTATTATTAAGGATGTGCTGCTACGCGAGATTCCTGTAGCTGTGAAAAAAGACGAAGTGCTGGCCGAAGAAGTCTGTAAACTGAAGAAGGCAGAGCAACGTGCAAGAAACGATATTGCTGCTGCACAAAAGAAAATTTCGCGTGCCCAAGTCTTGTTAAGAGAGTTTGTTGTCGAACACTTCGCTGACCTGATTTTGCGACTGGATGGCTCCAGCATTGAAACCATTTCAGATTTCTTCGAGCGTGAAATCGGCGATAGTGGCATCGTATTAGATACCAAAATCCAGAACGCATTCAGTAAGCATCTTGATGCCGTCAGTAGTGATTTGGTGAGAATACAGACCAGTTTGAATTCGGATATCAGCGCATTTGACGCTCACATGGGTGCTTTAGGGCGTAATGGATTGGATTGGATTGCGAAGAGCAACGTCATCAATGCCAGTAGTATTAAGGCATCTCGTGACTTGCTTTGGTCGAGCTTCAAGTTTAAACCGTGGGGAGCAGTCAAGTTGGCAAAAGGTTTGAATGGCGCGCTAGCCGTTGTAGGAATCGCTTTTGAAATTTGGGATAGCTGGAAAGAAACTGAACGCAAGCAGGAATTTGATAAAAGCAAAAAAGCGTTAAGAGCAAACCTGGAAGAACAACGCAAGCAACTGCTTGACAAGGTTAATAAATCTGACTTTTCTACTTATTTCTTTCCTGGTTTCACGGAATTGGAAGACAAACTTAATATGCTTTCCGCAGAGTTGAAGAAAACAGAAGAGCAGCGAAAAGTTTTTGCTCAATGGCGTATCTGTGCGGAGGCTATTGATGCTGAATTTAATAAGATGGATAGCTCAGACTGATTAAATGTGCCGTTGCTTTAAATCTCTTATAATAAGGAAATCCAAATGTTTTTCCCTATGCTAGTCAGCACTGAAACTATTAAACAAGACTTAGATCGCCTAACTCATTATCAACTCCAACAAGTTGCTGATTTTATTGCTTTCTTAAAGTTTCGTAATTAACATAACCATCGGATTGTTCTCGATCCAGCTCAACTGTCTACATTATTTACAGAGTTTGCTGAAGAAGACCGTGCCCTTGCCGAAGAAGGGATGAGCGACTATACAGCTATGCTCTACCAAGAAGATCGACATGACTAATTTTTTACGCCGTGGTGAAATCTGGCTAGCTGACCTTAACCCAGCTCAAGGTTCCGAACAAGCGGGCATTCGCCCTGTCATTATTTTCCAGAATGACCTTGTTTCTCAGTTTTCAACGACAATCATTGCCATTCCCCTCACTACAAACCAACGTCGTGCAGTATTGCCCATCTGTTTACCGATAAAAAAAGGTAATGGTGGATTTATAGAAGATTCTGTTGCTCTATATTTTCAGATGAGCGTGCTAGATAAAACTCGTTTGATTCGCTTCCTAGAACAACTCAATTCTGAAATTCTGGCTCAGTTAGAAGCAGCAGTGTTACTGACCTTAGGATATGAATCATAAATGGAGTATGCTTCAGTCATTTTGGTAAGCCACGCTGCACCATAAAAGCTTTATTTTTTACAGAGCAAAGCGTTTCTAAAATATAATTGAAAATTCAAGAACTGACCCCAGACTCCCTATTTTAGAGGGATTTGGGCATTCTGAACTCTCCGTTCTGAAGAATTGGGACAAGTGGTGAAGCGATCATCCATGAAAAACTCCTATAGACCCCTTAAAATAGCTTCAGTCTGTAGCAGGGATAAGAGATAAGCGTATGGTTAGGCTTCGTGATTTACTAGCGCTTTTGCCGCCTAGCCTTTGGGCTAACCCTCAAGGTCTATCGCCTACCCATCCAGCCCTTGAGCAAAACGTAAAAGGACTCTCAACCAATTCCTGGGCCTGTCAGCCAGGAGATTTATTTATTGGCATGCCAGGAACCCGTGTGGACGGCGGCAGCTTTTGGTCAGATGCTCTTGAGGCAGGTGCGATCGCCGCTTTAGTCTCAACGCAGGTCGAACCCCCGACCGCTTCTGCCACGGCTCTGGTGATTCCCATGACCGATATGGCAGAAGCTTGTGCGGAGATCGCCACGGCGTTCTATGACTCCCCCAGCCGCAAGCTCAAAACCGTGGGCGTGACCGGAACCAATGGTAAGACCACCACTAGTCACCTCATCGAAGCGCTTTTAAATCAAACCCAGCATCCCTCTGCCTTGCTCGGCACCCTCTATGCCCGCTGGCCTGGATATGAGAAGACCGCAGCCCACACCACACCTTTTGCAGTTGACCTTCAGCAAACCCTCACTCAGGCTATTGAGGCAGGGTGTCAGTACGGAATCATGGAAGTAAGTTCCCATGCGTTAGCCCAAAAGCGCGTATTGGGCTGTGAATTTGACGTGGCAATCTTCACCAATCTGACCCAAGATCACCTCGACTATCATAAGGATATGGAGGAGTATTTTGCAGCCAAGGCGCTGCTGTTTACACCTGCCTACCTCAGGGGCAAAGCCATTATCAACATTGATGATGCCTACGGCGTTAGGCTGGCTAAAGCGGTTTCTCCTGAGCAAGTTTGGACCTACAGCACCCAGTCTGACTCAGCCGATTTATGGACAAGCGACTTAAGTTACGGTTCTTCTGGCGTTGCAGGTCAAATCCATACCCCTAGGGGCAATGCCGCCTTTCAGCTACCGCTAGTAGGTCAATTTAATGTGGCTAACTTTTTAGCCGCAGTGGGTGCAGGTTTAGCGCTTGATCTAGAGCTAGCGACTATCCTCCAAACCCTATCCACCTTTACGGGTGTACCAGGGCGGATGCAGCAAATTGTCGTCAACCCCGATCAAGACATTTCTGTGGTGGTGGACTATGCCCATACGCCTGACAGCTTAGAAAACTTGCTCAAAGCAGCCCGTCCCTTTGCCAAGGGCAAAATCATCTGCGTGTTTGGCTGCGGGGGCGATCGCGATCGCACTAAGCGGCCTCAGATGGGGGCGATCGCCGCCCGTCTTGCGGATCTGGCTGTGGTCACATCCGACAACCCGCGCACGGAAGACCCCCAAAAGATTTTAGCCGACGTCTTAGAGGGGATTCCTGCTGGCACAAACCCTATTGTGGAAGCAGATCGACGGGTTGCCATTGGAACGGCGATCGCTCAGGCACAACCTGGAGACACGGTTTTAATTGCGGGTAAAGGTCACGAAGACTATCAGATCTTAGGA
>JANPLU010000051.1:0-14862 GCA_031422435.1 Acaryochloridaceae cyanobacterium VAR_48_metabat_390 | reverse complement strand
TGGGGTAGACCGATTCAGACAGGGCGATCGCAGTCTCAGCAACCTTGGCAATAAACGTACCTTCAATACCAATCAACTGACCATGCCGTACTACCCGTCGGATCAATCGTCGCAACACATAGCCACGACCTGTATTCGAGGCCGTGATACCGTCCGCAATCATGTGAACCACTGACCGGACATGATCCCCAATGACCTTGAGAGAGATTTTGGTCTTTTCATCAGACTCAAAATAGTCAATTCCGGCAAGATCGGCAGCGGTTTTGAGAATTGGAAAAATTAGATCTGTTTCGTAGTTGTTGGACACCTTTTGGAGGATCTGCGCCATTCGCTCCAAGCCCATGCCTGTATCAATATTTTGGTTTTGCAGCGGCGTCAACTTGCCTTCCGCATCGCGGTTGTACTGCATAAAGACAAGGTTATAGAACTCAATGAAGCGCGTATCGTCTTCAAGATCTATATTGTCTGCACCTAACTCTGGGTGAAAGTCGTAGTACAGCTCAGAGCAAGGCCCACAAGGTCCCGTTGGCCCCGAAACCCAAAAGTTATCGTCTGCGCCCATGCGCTTAATGTGGGTGATGGGTACGCCCACCTGGTCGCGCCAAATTGCAAAGGCTTCGTCATCTTCTTCAAAGACGCTCACCACCACCTGCCCTGGCGGTAGCGCAAACACCTTTGTAGACAGCTCCCAGGCATAGGCGATCGCCTGTTCTTTAAAATAGTCCCCAAAGCTAAAGTTACCCAGCATCTCAAAAAACGTATGGTGCCGCGCGGTGCGCCCTACGTTTTCGATATCGTTGGTGCGAATACATTTTTGCGACGTGGTGGCTCTGGGAAACTCAGCCGCCTGCTGACCCAAAAAGATGGGTTTGAATGGCAACATTCCGGCAATCGTCAAGAGTACCGTTGGGTCTTCTGGCACCAGAGAGGCGCTGGGCAGAATTTTGTGACCCCGCGCTGCAAAAAAGTCTAGAAATGTCTGCCGAATTTGAGCGCCGCCCAGAGAAGAAGCCATAGAACCTTAAAGCCAATTTTCACCTTCTTCCATCATGCCTTGTGAGAGAGGCTTTGCGGGGGCAAGTAAGCGCAAATTTGTAAGGTTTCATAGCTCAGATCGGCAGATGGCATAATAGAAACCATAGCCAGCGCAAGGATAGCCCTGAGGTTCTGATGGTTGTTAGCCCTGTCCCGTTTTATATTTCGCCAGAAGATTATCTTGAGGGCGAAGAAGTAAGCCCCATTAAGCACGAGTATCGCCGAGGACACGTTTACGCAATGGTTGGAGCCAGAAAACCCCATGGTGTTCTGGCCAGTAACATTGGCAGGCTGTTGGGCAATCATCTCGAAGAGTCACCCTGCATTGTCCTATTGTCTGACACGAAGGTCAGGCTAGAAGAGACGGACTGTTACTACTACCCTGATGTCGTCGTCACCTGCGATGAACGAGACCTCAGCACTACCGATGAATTTGTGCGTTTCCCGAAGCTGGTGATTGAGGTGCTGTCAAAATCTACGGCGACCTTTGACCGAGGCGATAAGTTTGCAGACTATCAAACCTCACCTGTATTAGAGGAATATGTCCTTGTTAGCCAAACTGAACCAAAAGTAGAGTGCTTTCGTAAAACCGAAGCGGGTTGGATCAGCCAAACCTATGGCACATCCGAGACTGTTCACTTTACAAGCGTTGGGTTGAGTGTGGCGATCGCCGCTATCTACCGCAAAGTCCCTGGTCTACCGTCCATCCCTTAAGGCTGAGCCTCCGAAACCCAGAAAAAATCTGCCACACTTGGAGACTTCTTAATCTCCTCAGATGGGTTAAGCAACACCGTGGCCTGTTTCCAGTCTTTTCGCGCTGCCGCCTCAAGCCGCCGCGTCACTCGACTGGGAATGCCGTCGCCAAACAAAATATGTCCTTGCCCTACCAGCACCACAATTTGACGGTCAGGGTGCTTCAGGCAATACTGGGCGATCGCCTCCGCCATTGTTTCATCCCACAGCACCTGCGCCTCAAAAAATCGCTCAAAGCCATCGCTGTTCCCCTTCCCCTGATGGAAAGACTCATAGGTTTCACGCATTCGTTTGCGGTAAGACACACTGCTGAGATCTATTTCAGTACGGGGTGGAATCCACTCAAAGTCTTCTTGTTGCAGAGACTTTAAGCCAGAACGAGACACTTTACGGGTAATTTCAGAGGGGGTGTTGATGGCTAAAAGCGGAAGATCTTTAGCTCTAGCAAAGCGAAAGATGGGCGCGTAAAAATTCCAGTCAAAGCCCCAACGTTTGGGATACTCCGTTTGGGTAAGCAGTTGCGCTTCACTCAATGCGCCTGATAGCTCGCCTTGATAAGGTCTTTGGAACATTTCTAGAGCGATCGCCATCCGTGGGTTCTTGCTGTGCAGCATCTGGGTGATGGTCAACTGCGCCTGGTGATCGGCTAGCCGATCGTGCGTTTCACCCAGATAGATAATATTTGCCGTCTCAATTTTCTGAAACACTTGCCGCTGATTGCGGGTTAGAGCAGGTGCCGTTGCGACATTGTTTTGAGCTTGAGCATAGCTAGGAGCAGCGGAAGTGTAAGTTATCCATAGCCCGATCCCCAAAATGCAGAGGCACAGACATAAATTTTGAGAGCGTCTTCTTAAAAACTGAGCATCGCGCACGGCAAACCTAGAGTAACAACGACAGGTACAAATGCAGCCCACCTCATGCCACAAAGCAGTAAATGGAGCAAAGAACCCTTAGCTACTCTCCGTTATAGCGCTCCATCTGCTCTAAAAATAGGAGATCGCCTACAAATCTCTAGGCGGTTCTTAGGAGAAGAGGGAAGGGGAATGTTATTATTGCAACAAAATCACATTACTTAGTACGGAAATCGACCCCTATGGCTTCGACTCCTGTGTCTCCGGTAGTCCTAGTGATTTTGGATGGCTGGGGCTACCGTGAGGAAACAGACGGAAATGCGATCGCCACAGCGAATACGCCCATCATGGACAGCCTTTGGCGCGCCTATCCTAGCACGCTGATTCAAACCTCAGGGAAGGCCGTCGGTCTGCCTAAAGGTCAGATGGGCAATTCAGAAGTCGGACATCTCAACATTGGCGCAGGCAGAACCGTTCCTCAAGAACTGGTGAGAATTTCAGATGCCGCCGAAGATGGTAGCCTGCTTACAAATCCAGCCCTGGTTGAGCTATGTGAAACCGTAGCCAAAAAGCAGAGCAAGCTGCATTTTGTAGGTCTATGCTCTCAGGGTGGCGTTCATTCCCATCTCAATCACCTCTTTGCCCTGCTTCAGCTTGCCAAAAACCACAACATTCAGGATGTCTGCATTCACGCAATTTTGGATGGACGAGACACCCCACCCACCAGCAGCATTGAAGAAATACAGCGGCTTCAGGCCGAAATCTCTCATATCGGCGTTGGTCGCATTGTTACCCTCAGCGGACGCTACTATGCCCTAGACCGCGATCATCGTTGGGATCGCGTTCAAAAAGCCTATGAGGTCATGACCCAGAATACTGAGGTCGTAGGGTCTTCTCCTCAAGACGTAATTGAAGAAGCCTACAGCAAAAAAATCACGGACGAATTTATCCTTCCCATTCGCATTGCCCCAGGTGCCATTGAACCCGAAGATGGCGTTATTTTCTTTAACTTTCGGCCAGACCGCGCGCGTCAGTTGACCCAGGCGTTTGTTGACCCTAACTTCAAAGGCTTTGAGCGCACCTTAATTCAGCCTCTGTCTTTTGTGACCTTTACGCAGTACGATGCCCAACTGCCCATTCGAGTGGCCTTTGAGCCTCAAAGCCTAGACAATATTTTAGGTGAAATTATCGCAAACAACGGACTCAAGCAGTTCCGCGTTGCTGAAACCGAAAAATATGCCCATGTAACCTACTTCTTTAACGGCGGCATTGAAGACCCGCTAGAAGGAGAAGAGCGATTTTTAGTGCCTAGCCCCATGGTGCCAACCTACGATAAATCGCCCGCAATGTCCGCGAAAGACGTCACCGCCGCCGCCATTGCCGCCGTTCAGCGGCAGGCCTATGGGCTAATCGTCATCAACTTTGCCAATCCTGACATGGTGGGGCACACTGGCAACATGGACGCCACCGTAAAGGCCATTGAAACAGTCGATCGCTGCGTGGGTCAGCTTTTAGAGCAGGTGGTCAAAGCGGGTGGCACTACACTCATTACCGCCGACCACGGCAACGCTGAGTACATGTGGGATGAATCTGGCAATCCTTGGACGGCGCATACAACGTTTCCGGTGCCCTTTATTTTAGTAGAGGGTGAGCAGCGCAAGATTCCTGGTTACGGTACCGATATTCAGCTACGGACAGACGGCTGCTTGGCGGATATTGCCCCAACCATTCTAGAAATCTTGCAGCTTCCACAGCCCATTGAAATGACGGGGACGTCTTTGCTTCAGTCTGCTGAAGTAGAAATTCGTCCCAATAAAGGGCCGGTACGCATTCGGCTATAGCGGGTTGAGTAAAGAAAAGGACTAATATCAGTCCATCTGTTAATCTGTAAAGACACGGTTTAATTAGGCATTAGCATGGTTGTTCAAGTTCTTCAGGGCATTTGGGCCTTTTCTGCGTTCGGGCTGATTGTTTTGGTGCTGCTTCATAGCCCTAAGGGAGATGGTTTAGGCGCAATTGGCGGTCAGGCGCAGCTTTTTACCAGCACTAAAAGTGCAGAAACAACTCTAAACCGCGTCACTTGGACGCTAACCGTTTTGTTTATGGCCTTAACAGTGGTTTTAAGCGCTGGCTGGTTAAATCCGCGCTAAGAACTTGAATTAATTGCGCGATTGTTTACTAAACGTTTCTGCAAATTAAGTTTTATTGTTGGGCAGAGGCGAGATTTTACGCCTCTGTTAGGCTCATAAAAAGGGATTCCATCGGCTTGACCCTTAAGCTTTTACGGATGATAAAGGCTCGCATGGGAGGTTTTGACGTAGGCACTTAAGGGAAATGGGCCGACGGACATCCTCTTCTATTTGCCGCAATGATGATGATTCATAATGCCTAAAGTCCTTCACCAGTACATCCAGCAGTGGTGCCAAGAGCATGGCTGGACAGATTTGTTTGTAGAACAGCGCCAGTTTTGGGCTTTCCCCCCTGGGTCTGTTCTACCTGTCCCTGTCCCTACCCGCGCCTTAGAAGGGTTTTATAACGAGCGGGAAATGACGCCCCAAACTGGCTTACTGAATCTATCTTCGATTGGGGTGGCGCTGTTTTCGATTTTACTGACGGTCATGACGCTTTCGCCTATTCCTTTGCTGGCTGCTTTTGGCTGCTGTGCGATCGCCGTTGCTCTCCTAGAAGAAGAACGCATTTAATCGAACGGTGCATCTTTATTTTCTAAGGTTTTTCCTGGTCAGCTTGGCGAAGATTAAGCCGCAGTAGATTCTGCTGGAGGCGCTGCTGGTGCAGCCGCCATCCGAATTTCTGAGCAGAATGTAGTCATAAAAACAACGCCGTCTTTCTTTACGCTACTGCTGCGTAGACGTAAGTTAGGGCTGGCAAACCAGATGCGCTCTTCAGAACTTGCGCCTGCTTCCTCAAATCGAAGGGTGAGTGCTTCATCGGCACCCATGCCATAGGTGCCCTTCACCACAGGGGCAGAATTTAGGCTGCGCAGGATCTGCCCAGCATTGGATATCTCGGATGCGCTCGCCACCAGCACCACAGACCCTTCATTCTTGGGCTTAAACTTACTCTGGTAGGCTTCAGCCACTTCACTCCAGCGTAGCCGCAGACCGCACTGTACGAAGGATGGATCAACATTAGCCTGCTGACAAAGCGCCACAACATCGCTGTGGTCTGCTTCTAGGATTTCGCCCCAGAGATCAGAACGCGCACTCTGGTTATTTTGTTCAAGAAGTTGATGGGTGGTGCGCTGAGAAACCCACTTACCATCGCAGAGCTGAAAGAATGCTTGAATATCCATGAAGCTAGTGACACAGTACGCCGAATCCCCTCTATTTTAGGGGTTCAGGTGACGTGCGTGAAATCGAATGTGATCTTCTATAAATGTGGCAATAAAGTAGTAGCTGTGATCGTAGCCAGGATGCGATCGATAGGTGAGCGATCGCCCAGCCGTTCGACAGGCTTCGACCAGTCGCTCAGGCAGCAGTTGATCCGGTAGAAAAGTATCTGAAAGTCCCTGGTCAATGAAGATGGGGCGAGAATCTGTTGGGAGCGCAGCAGCCAGTAACGTCGCGTCATAGAGGCTCCAGCGTGCTGGGTCTGCGCCCAGGTAGCCCGTCAACGCCTTTTGCCCCCACGGGCACTGACTGGGCGCGGCAATTGGCGCAAAGGCTGAAATAGAACGATAGCGATCGCCATTACGTAAGCCACACACCAACGCACCGTGCCCTCCCATAGAGTGTCCCGAAATCCCCTGTCGCGTTGTGTCTGCTGGGAACTGTGCCGCAATGAGCGTGGGCAGTTCTTCTACCACGTAGCTATACATTTGAAAATGCTGCTTCCAGGGTGCTTGGGTGGCATCTACATAAAACCCCGCGCCACTTCCAAAATCCCAATCTGCATCTTCTCCAGAAATACCCGTATTGCGAGGGCTGGTATCGGGTGCCACTAAAATAAGTCCCAGCTCTGCCGCGTAGCGCTGTGCGCCTGCCTTTGCCATAAAATTTTCTTCGGTGCAGGTGAGTCCTGACAAGAAATACAGCACGGGGAGTGGCGCAGTGCTGGCCTGCTGGGGCACATACACCGAAAAATTCATGGGGCAATGGCAGCGTTCTGAGAAATGGCTGCAAAAATAAAGTGTGCCCTCAAAGTTAGCGTGCTGCTTGAGAATCTTGAACGAGTCTGTCATGAGAATGCGTTAGGGTTTCTGATTTTGTTCAGCAGGGGGATATCCCTGAAGCTTCTCTCAACTACGAGGTGAAAATAAATTAAGCCGGAATTTGCTGCTGAGGGGCTGCTGCTGCTTGGCGATCGCCCTTAGAGAACGCTGGAGCCTGTCGCCCAAAATCTCGACATACTGCTTCATCTCAATATCTTGTCCTTTGAGCGCCTGTCGCTTTAGAGTACAAAATCCGTCATAAGCCGCCTGAAGATGGATTCGGCGTTCTGCTACATCTTGAGCGGTTTGCGCCTGCATGACCGTTTCTAAAATCTGAGCAGTGGCGGCAAACGCTTCCTCAAACTGCTGGGCTTCGCGCTGACGGCGTTGCTGGTCTGTTTTACTCATCCAGTTATGGAGCGTTCCTGCCGCCAAAAGGCCAGCCCCCACAACGGCGGTAATACCGATGGTCCCTGTGATGCTGTGGGCGGCGATCGCCATTTTAGAAGAACCGATTGCGGCAGCCTTTGCACTTAGCGCGGTGATGCCAGCCCCCGCCAATAGCCCTGTCACTGACCCAACCCCGATAGCAGTGCTTTGAATAAATAAATCAGCCTTTAGTCCCGCTTGCTGTAGCTCTTGCTCTCTCAAGAAGTGGTGTTTTGCAAATACGTTGGCTAGAAATTCGTCCTTTTTAAGGGCTATCTCCTCCTCAAATAGTTGTCTGCGAACGTTACGGTAATGCCGCTCTGTGGTCAATGACGGGTTGAGCCGATCCTCTAAAGGTTGCCCAAGAAACTGGGTCGTCACAATGTCGATTGATTCCAGCACAGCATCTTTCATCGTGCGGCGGGGATCAGCCATCCAGGTGCGTAAAGTGAGAAAACTGTCCTTGCTGGTGTTAAGGGCATACATCAGCCAGCCTGTTTCTTCTTCTTCGCGGTATAACGTGACGGTTTGTCGGAGGTGTTTTTCAGCTTCTCCTAGTCCATGGCGGCACATCTCTAAGCGATCTTGCTTTGCATTGGTTTGTCTGCGCTTGTCTGCCGCATTAGAAAGCAGTCCGACACTTAATCCTGCACCCGCCGCGATGGGCATAACATAGGGCGCTTCTTTTTGGAGAGCATAGACTGTGCCACTCATGCCCACTACGCCTGCAAAAATCCAAGCTGCGCCATGCTGCCGCCAGCGGTATGGATTAGGCTGCTGGGCGCGATACAGCGCAATATCTAGCCGATCTTTGGCTGAGTTACGTTCTAACTCAGCCTCAGTGGCCTGCTGCGCTAAGGCATTAACCAGTTGGATTTGCTGTGGGTCTACCATTCGTCCACTTTAAAAAGTCCCTGCTTTTATTATGCCCTGAAGCTTAAGTGGGCGGCTGACCTTGGCTCATTTGACTTGCGCTTAAACTGATTAGAGACTATCGCTGAGCTTGAGCAGACTCTTGGTGCGTCACTGCGCCAAAAGAGCTTGCGATCGCCGCCAGCCTTTCGCAGAATTCAACGGGTTCAGCCTCGGGCATAAAGCGATGGATCGGTACCAACCCAATGCGATTCAACATTAGCGGCAAGAGCTGATTCTGACTTAGTACAGTAGCCAAAACAGATTCCTGCTCATCGGCTACAGGCCACTCAAACGCATCAGCCCAATGGCGATCGCCGTTTTCTAAATAAGCAGATTCTGAATCAGCAAATTCTAAATAAGCAGATTCTGAATCAGTAGATGTGGGTGCCAAGATCTGTTCTTCATCTGACAGATCGGTAGAAAACTCAGATATTTGAGTCATCTCCTCAGATGGGGGCAGCACGACTGAAGCCTGCGAGTCTTGGCTGTTTAGCAATGAGACTGGCTCATCTACCCCATAGTCCACAGGTGCATCTACCACCAGCGCAGTTTCTTTGCGCTGGGGCACATTACTGCAAATCATGGCTTCAAATTCATGATTGAAGTGGTAAATAGGCTGACCTCGACGGTGCCACAGTGACAAAATTTGCTCAACACAGTAGGTCTTGTAGCGCCCCTGATAGAGCGACTCAACCAGGGCGCAACGAACCCACTCTTGAGGATAAGTCTGTAACCATCCATTCAGCAGCCTCCCTTTAGTGAGCGGCTGTGGGTACTGATCTGGCTCTAAGCTGAAGTAGCTCAACAGCAAAAAGTCGACAGACTGGACATTGAGGGATCTTGCTGTGGCGGTATCCATCATCAAAAAGGTTTAAAGGATGAGTGAGTGATTGAATTATGGTAGGTCTATGACCATACACTACCCCCCATACCATTTATTTAAGTCTATCGTAGGACTTATGTCTGAAAATAAGTCATCTACTCTGAACTTTTTAGTGAAGTACATGAGATTCACTTTAACAAATCGCATCTGTCATACTGAAGCTAATGTTACCGTAAGCCAGGTTTGAGACAGAGTTTAGCTCTCTATTAATGGCTTTTAAGGCTCGTTTCGCCGATTAAATCCCCATCAGCCTAACAAGGTCACTGTGGGTTTCTTTGTCCTTGTCTATCTCCAGTAACGTCATGAAGCTGAGTCTATTGACCTTTCCGTGGCTTTCCATGAGCTGTATTGGACTTGCCTATGCTCTTTTAGGATGGCATCTGGCGTTTCTGTCTATGTTTTGGCTGGTAGATTTCTGGATGGCAACGGTTGTTATTATATTTTTGCTAATTTGGAGAGGTAACCTCGTCAGTCGATGGTTCCGGCTGGGTCCTACGGTGTTGGTCAGCATTTTTTTGATTAGCTTAACCCTTATGCTTGCTATCAACTTTGCAGAACCATTTGGATTGGCGCTAGTTTTGCTGCTGAGTATTTTATGGGGGCGGCTTGAGCTACAGTCACGCGGGATGCATCAGCGGCTTGTGTTGGTTTACCTCTTTTTTACGTCTAGCTGTGGACTCACCCTCGGATGGGTTTTAGGACGCGACCCAAGGGTTGTGGAGATATTGCGGCAGGGTGCGCAGCAGGCTCCGTGGATGGTGGGGTAACGGCAGTGACTACACCTCAGGCTCGTTTGGTCATAATAAAAGCGGGGTAAGCATACACTTACCCCGCTTTTGCAGTCATTAGATAGATTTGACTAAACTTATCTAAATCCAACAGCAGCCTGCCACACAAAGGCCAGCAGCAGAAAGAAGACTGGAATAACGGGCAGTACATCAACCAGAGGGTCAAACACTGAGTAAGCTTCAGGCAGTTTTGCCAAGAGCAGAGCGGCTTCCATGAATGAACTTTCCTTCCAACACAGAGTTCAAAATCACTAGAAATCTTAACATGGATTCTCATCTTTCCCTAGAGTTCTCAAGGGATCTAGGGTTGAGACGAGACAGGGTTCTGCTGTAGTAGAGCCTTTCACAGACGGATGCAAACTGTTGTGAAGTGCGAGAGTTTTTTCCCGTTTCTGCGCTGCCAAACCTCAAATTAGGGCTTCTGCAAGAACGAGTTGATCAGATTGGCGACTTCAGTACCATACTCTTCATGGAGTCCTAAAGAGCCTGGATGGGACTGGATTTGTACAGCAGAAACGGCTGAGATCGCCTCCATTTCGGCCTTAGATTTGGGTGGGCCATCTTCACTAGTAATCACCAAACACTTGGCTCGCAGTTGAGCAAAAAGCTGTAAAAAAGCGCCCCGATTGGTGACGGGGTCTAACCCTCCTGTCACAAAAGCTGCCGAGCCAAAACGTGCGCCCTTCTGCTGAGTCGCTGCATACTTCTGCGCCATAAATTCGGGTGTAAGGTGCTGAGCCTCGGCAAAAACGTGACGGCTGTACATCCACTTCAAAAACTGGGGTCGCGTATTGAGGTAGTACAAAAACTGCCCAATGAGGGGCGATCGCACTACCCATTCAACACCAGTCGCTAAAGCTTTAGATGCACCCATTGTTGGCAGTGGCCCTCGCCACGTTGGCGCAACCAGAACGATACGGGAAATCTGCTTGGGGAGCTGCTGGGCTAAGTGTAGGGCATATCCAGCCGCGTGACCTGCGGCAACAACCGTTAAGGGCTGGTCAAAGCAGGCGGTCACAAAATCTGGCAGAAAGGCTTCGTAGAGGACGGGGTTATAGGCGATCGCCGCCTTGTCAGAATCGCCAAACCCAGGCCAGTCTAAACAGGTGACTTGATGAGAAGACCCTAAAATCTGAGCCGCCGTTTCCCATTCTTTACGACTTGACACGGTGCTAAAAGCGGGTAGAAAAAGAATGGGTGCGCCTTCCCCACGGCGATCATAGGCAATGGTTAAAGTCTGGTCTAACCACTGCCACTCATAGGTTTGAGAGCCGTTAGACGTAAGCACTTGGGTAGGCATTGCCGCATCCTCTTAATCAGAGTAAGCCTTCATTTTAATACTGGATTATTCGGACGACACAAATGCGACGTTAGTGCAGTGGCCCTGCCAAAATTGTTTTACAAATGCCGTCAATAATACCCGAACCATCCTCTTGCTTCAGGTCTTGGTACCATTGCTGGGTGTGAATGGGATCTTTCCCGTGGGTTAGGTCTGAGCGCTTGCGCGCCCGCACAATAATGTCAGCCGTTCGCGCTTTACGCAGGGCTTCGTACCGCTTGAGGGCATCAACAACCCCTAGGTTATTGGTCACAAGACAGTTTGCCAAAACAAATGCATCTTCGATCGCCTGGGCACCCCCTTGCCCTAAATCAGGGCAGGTACTGTGGGCGGCATCTCCTAGCAAAGCAACGCGATCGCGCACCAAGGCTTCTAATGGATCTACGTCGTGGATGGCAATGCGATTTATTTTGGCAGGGTCTAGCCGTTGGATCAGGCGCTGAACGGGTTCTGCCCACCCTGCAAAGTGTCGTGCTATTTCTTTCTGACGATCTTCGCCCGGGTTTTCGGTACTGTCTACCATCGGCACATCAAAAAAGTAGTAAAACCGACGCGCTCCATTGGGTCCCCCGACAGGCATTACAGAAGCACGCTTAAACTCACCCACATGCATTACCCAGCTTGTCAGCGGCGCAAGGTCTTCGGCTGCATCCACAAGTCCATTCCAATTCACATAGCCAGAATACCGACGCAGGATCGGCTTTTGCGCAACATACTGCCGAATCGTGGAATGGGTGCCGTCTGCGCCAATGACTAAGTCTCCGGTGGCAATGCGTCCATCGGCAAAGCTCACCATCGCCCGATCTTGGGTTTGCTGAATATCCACACACTTTGCATTTAGAAAAACCTGGTCTCTACCAAAGGTTTCGAGCAGCATCTGCTGAAGGTCTGTGCGCGCCACAGGGTAAGGCTGTTGACCTACCCGTTTCACTAGGGGATCAAGGCTAAAGTCGGTAAGTTTTTCTCCGGTGTGGCTGTAATAGGCCATCCGCTCCATTTGACCGCCTACTTTGGCAAGGGCAGATCCAAGTCCCATGCGGTTCAGCACCTTTACGCCATTAGACCACAGTGAAATCGCTGCCCCAGCCGCCCGCAGTTCGCTGACGCGATCATAAATTTCAACCTCGTAGCCAGCCTGCTTTAGGGCAATACCCGTGGCAAGCCCCCCCATCCCAGCACCAATAATCACGATCTTTAGATGTTCCATTTCATGTCCCTTTTGATAAAAATGGCGGACTAAAAGAGACGTAAAAGACTGCCCCATTAGGGCACTTTAACCAGGCAAATGATGCTGATGCCAATGTTGGGCAATCTCAATTCGACGGCACAGCCAGACGCGCTCATGCTGCTGCACATAGTCTAAAAACCGTGCCAGAGATGCCGCCCGTCCGGGTCTACCCACTAGCCGACAGTGCAGCCCGATGCTCATCATTTTGGGCGCGGTTTCCCCTTCGGCGTACAGCACATCAAAGGCATCTTTGAGATAGGCGAAAAATTGATCCCCAGAATTAAAGCCTTGAGCCGTCGCAAAGCGCATGTCGTTGTTGTCGAGGGTATAGGGAATCACCAGATGGGGTTTACCGTAGTCGTGTACCCAGTAAGGCAGGTCATCGGCATAGCTATCGGAGTCATACAAAAATCCGCCTTCTTCTGCGACGATCTGCCGCGTATAAGGGCTGGTGCGTCCGGTATACCAGCCGAGGGGGCGATCGCCTGTGACTTGGGTATGGAGGGCGATCGCCTTTTCTAAATGCTCCCTCTCCGCCGCTGCATCAAAATACTTATAGTCAATCCAGCGATAGCCGTGGCTGGCAATTTCCCAGCCTGCCTCTTGCATTGCGGCAACCGCCTCAGGGTTTCGCGACAGCGCCAAAGCAACGCCATAAACCGTCACAGGGATATTACGCGACGTAAACAGCCGATGCAGCCGCCAGAACCCTGCCCTGCTGCCGTACTCATAGCAAGATTCCATATTCATGTGCCGCAGCCCCTGAAGGGGAGCCGCGCCCACAATCTCAGACAAAAATGCCTCAGAAGCCTGATCGCCGTGAAGAATGCAGGTTTCACCTCCCTCTTCATAATTGATTACAAACTGAACCGCAACGCGAGCCTGATGAGGCCACTGGGGGTTAGGTGGGTTGCACCCATACCCCACCATGTCCCTTGGATAAGGTTCTGACATAGCTGCTGATGACTAAAAGAAAGAACTGGGACTCGCTTAATGCTAAAACGCCTTAATTTCTGGAATGTCTTAACGGATTGCCGCTGCTTTCTTGTAAGCAGCCCATCCCCCAAGGTCAGAAATATCAGGCCAGTGATGCTCCACGATTAGCGCGTGGGGGTACAGCATCGCCGTTAACACTTCTCCATCTTGCAGCGTCACATCTCCTGGATACATGTGAGGCGGCTCCGTAGACACTAAATAGTCGTACTGCTCAGCGGTCAGCTCATAGACCTCGCCTGGAATACTAATACCGCCTGCCTCAACCTCATAGATGGCAGGGTGCCAGCCATCCACAGCGGCATGGAGACGATATTTAGGCTGTGTAGCAGCCTCGCGCAAAAAGACGGCATCCTGAAGATTTTGGTGATCGGGCTGTCCGCGCAGTGCAGAACCACAGATAAAAACGCGTTTGGAGTTCGAGGAAGGATGAATAGCCATAGACGTTAGGGCATAGATAAAAAACAACTTATTGTGCCAGGGCAGAATCTTCTTCCATTAGAGGAGCTTCTGATAAATGGCTCATCTCTTGAATAACGCGCTCTTTAGCCGCAGCTAAGTGCCCCTGAATGGCTTGGGTGGCTGCTTCAACATTGCGTTGCGCCACCGCTTCATAAATCCGGCGATGCTCAACGCGAATATCTAGCACGTCAGGATTTTGCTGCATGGTCTGGATGCGCAACAGCATCATTTTGTCGAACACCTGATCGAGCAGGGCGCGCAGCCATAGGTTGCCTGAACTTTCTGCCAAAAGCCGATGAAACCGATAGTCTAGGTCAAGGAGCTGAAAATTGGTCAACTGAGATGCTTTTTCTTCAGCCAGCTTTTCGGCTTGCGCAACCATAAGGCTAAGGCCATAAAATTGCTCGTCCGTGGCATTTTCACAGGCTTCTAAAATAGACTGCTGCTCAAGGGCAATCCGACAGTTATAAAGCTGGATGGCATCTGCTTGAGAGAAGGTTGCGACCCGTAAAACGCCGTCTACATCAATGACAACCAAATCTTCGTTTTGGAGCTGTCGTAGCGCCTCTCGAATGGGCGTTCGGCTCACCTGAAGGTTTTTGGCAAGATGCGTCTCAATCAGCCGCTGACCCGAGGGCAATTCCCCCGACAGTATGGCGGAGCGCAGTGCTTGGTAAGCCTGCTCTTGCAAAGATTGGTTTCGTTGGAGCGATCGCAGGGATAAAGACAAAATACAGACTCCTAATGCCTGAAGAAGCAGAAATGATTCTATAAATTTGAGGACGGGGTCAGCGACTAGATTTTTTATCTATACAACGCACCCACACAAGTATACCGTATACAGAATTTAGTCGCCGAGCCATTTGATTAAGGCTTAATAATTTTACGGCAGAGGCTCCATTTTTTGCCGAGCTAGAGTAGGCTGTTAAAGCCATGACACACCCTAGCCCTGAGCGTTTGATACCCCAACTATGGCTCTTGAAGGACTCCACGCCGTTTTATCGCAGCTTAAGAA
>JANPLU010000050.1:0-9260 GCA_031422435.1 Acaryochloridaceae cyanobacterium VAR_48_metabat_390 | reverse complement strand
TTGCAGGAGAAGATGCAGGAATATCGACGGCTTGGGGTGCGGTTGGGGTTGCTCATTAATCCTAAAAGTAAACAGATTGAGGTCTATCGGCCTGGGCAGGAAGTGGTGGTCTTAGAGTCACCGAGCTTGATCGATTGTGGTGAGGTGATGCCAGGTTTTGTTTTGAGTATGAGCCGGATTTGGTAATTTTCAATCTCTGATTTGGCTGAGAGAGAAAGACTAGATATGGGTTTCTGATAGCATAGAAATATCATTAGGTTGGCTCCCAATACTGTTCGGTTCAGCCTTAACATTCTTGCACTCGCCCCCCAGCCCCCCAAAATTGGGGGGTTCCGAACTCAAAGTCCCCCAATTTTGGGGATTTAGGGGGCGAGTGCAGTGTCTATTGCTCTTATCCGAACAGTATTAGATTGGCTCCCAAATATGTTTGGAGGTTTCCATGTCAACTGCCACAATTCCTAAATCATCTGTTGATGCACTGTTACTGAATGTTAGTCATGCCAAGCTAACCGTAACGCCAGAGCATTTTGACCAACTCTGTATCGACAACCCAGATCTACGCCTTGAATTAACAAAGGATGGCGAGTTGATTGTTATGGCTCCAGCGGGTGGTGAGAGTAGCAGAAAAAATCTTAACTTAGCGACTGATGTCGATATTTGGAATCGCCAAACTAATCTGGGGGAAGCATTTGATTCATCCGGCGGTTATGACTTCACCGCATTTGGGGGTGGAAAATTATCGCCGGATGTATCTTGGATTGAGAAGTCGCGGCTGGAGGGCGTTGAGATTGTCGGGTTTATCCCAGTAGTACCTGATTTTGTGATTGAGCTACGTTCTGCGACGGACAATTTGAAGCCGTTGCAGGAGAAGATGCAGGAATATCGACGGCTTGGGGTGCGGTTGGGGTTGCTTATTAATCCTAAAAGTCAACAGATTGAGGTCTATCGTCCTGGGCAGGAAGTGGTGGTCTTAGAATCACCTAGCTCTGTCGATTGTGGTGAGGTGATGCCAGGTTTTGTTTTGAGTATGAGCCGGATTTGGTGATTTTTAAGCTCTGACTTCCAGGCAGGGGCGGTTTATACAATCGCGTTTCCAGAAATTGCTTTAACAGTAGAGGACATTATTGGTCTTTAGTTTTGAAGCGAATTGTGGGGTGTTGGAGATCAGACTGGTTCAACTTATTTTTATTTTTGAAGCAACGACATTCATCTAGCAGGGTGTTGAGTTCACTAGCAACTTTCCAAGGATTTCGTCCTTTCAGTGGGGCTGCGATTACGGGTTCGTAAGGATTTCTTCCAGTCTTTTTGACAGCAGTGATCGCCGCTTTGCTGGAGAATCCGCGCTCAGCTACAAGCCATGCGGCTAAAACGTGACCTGTGCGGCCAATTCCGCCGGAGCAATGAACAACGATTTTCTCGTTATGTTGGTTGGCAAGGGCTAAAAAGGGCAAAATTTGGTGGATAAGACGTTCGGGAGCTGCAAAGCTAAAATCTTCGATTGGTGCCCAATAAACGCGCCCAAGCCCAAAGACTTGTCGATAAGTACCAAGCAAATCTGAATAGTGAGATAGCTGAGTTTCGGGTAATAAACAGCAAACCCGCTGAATGTCGTTTTTTTGCATGAACTCGATCCAGTCAATGACCTGTTTGTTTGTGTATCCAGGTCGTGTAGCGCCAAATACAGTAGGTTCATTGTGTGAAGCCGCAGCAAACTTATACATGCTGTATTCTGGAAATCAATTACGAGTAGATGCGATTTAGAGTGAGCTGATTTTAATCAAAAATTAAAGCATTGCCGAATCTAAACGAGAGGTGAAGCCATAGAAAATCTTGTACCTTTAACAGATGTAGCAAATGGAACCAAGCGCTACTCTAGAGGAAATAAAGCAAACTGAATAGTTTCAAGTGAGCTTATTTTAGCCTTTAACCAATTCGATAGAGGTGTGCTATGGATTTGGAAACACAGCCCAACATTCAGCCCAAAACCGAAGCTGAGCTAAAGAATCCACGAACGCCTAGCGTGGGTGGCGGAATGCCCGTCATCCAATACTGGGCAGAGCAGACCCTCTCTCCCAATGGGCCACAAATTTGGAAAACGCTCCTCCACAAAAGCTCATGCCTTTCCTGTGCGTGGGGTACCGGAGGCCAAAAGGGTGGCTTTGTTAACGAAGAAGGAGAAACGCTCCAGCGCTGTGCCAAAAGCGTAGAGGCGATCGCCCACGAACTCAAGCCCGCCATCTTGCCCGAAGTCTTCGCCCAGCGCACCATTACCGAATTACAGCAGCTCACCTCACAACAGGCCGACCAGTTAGGACGGCTCAGCTTCCCGATGATTTTGAGGGCAGGCAGTCAGCACTATGAGCGAATTGGGTGGGATGAAGTATTTGCGATCGCCGAAGCCGCCTTCCGTAAACCGCCCGAACGAGTCGCCTCCTATAGCTCAGGGCGATCCTCCAACGAAGCCGCGTATTTGTTGCAGCTGATGATTCGGGCGTTAGGGTCTAATAACCTGGCCGACTGTTCTGATTTGTGCCATGTCCCCTCTACTATGGGTTTGAGTCAAATGTTTGGCTCCGGCACCTCAATGGTGAGCCTAGAAGATCTCAAGAAGTCAGACTGCGTAGTGCTGATGGGTTCCAATGCACCTGCCAACCAGCCTCGCCTCATGAATGAGCTGATAAAGGTGCGCGATCGCGGGGGCAAAGTAATCGTCATAAACCCCGTAGTGGAATTAGGGCTAGTCAAATTCGCCTCCCCTGCATTTATAAAATCGCTGTTGGCTGGCTCTGATATTTCATCTCTGTATCTTCAGCCCCACCCAGGCAGCGATGTGGCGCTAATGGTGGGTATTCAAAAATCGTTGATTTGGCAGGGGTTAGATCAGTCTGAGTACCTCAAAAATCACACTGACGGCTGGGAAGCCGTGGTTGAGTATGCCACGGTCACACCTTGGGAAACGATTACCCAATCCTGCGGCGTTTCTCAAGCAGAAATTGAGGCAGCAGCAGCCATTATCGGCACCTCCCAGCGCGTCGTTTTTGCTTGGTCAATGGGCATTACCCAACATGCAAACGGCATGGATAACGTGCTTAGTATCGCCAACACCGCACTGCTTTCTGGCAATGCAGGTAAACCAGGCGCTGGAACCATGCCGATTCGTGGGCACTCTAACGTGCAGGGCTTTGGCTCAATGGGTGTAACAACGCATCTCAAGGAAGAAATTAGGACAGCTCTAGAGAAACTGCTCGATCGCCCTCTCAGCCGCGTTCCTGGCTACAACACTCATGCCTTAATCGAAGCCGCCGATAAGGGCAAAATTGATGCATTGCTCTGTTTAGGCGGCAATCTGTATGCAGCCAGTCCTGACTTAAAACAGGCTAAGCAGGCTTTAGGTAAAGTCGAAACCGTCATCTATCTCGCCACAAAACCCAACCTCGGGCATTTCCATGGTTTGGCACAGAAAAATACCCTAGTGCTTCCCGTCTTTGCCCGATTTGAGAACCCTCATAAAGTCACCACAGAATCTGGCAATAATTTTGTGCGGCTTAGCGACGAAGGCGACACCCATCTTAAATCGGCTGACCTCATGGCAGAAGTAGATTTTTTGAGCGAACTCGCCTATCGCCTCCACGGCGAAACACCCGTTCAATGGCGCAAACTGCAAAACACCCGTTATGTGAGGCAGCTCATTGCCCAAACCATTCCAGGCTATGAAAAAATGGGTGCCATTGACGACACCAAAACCGAATTCACCATCGCCAATCGAATTTTTCATGAGCCGAAGTTTGCCACGTCGAGTGGTAAGGCCAAAATGTTTGTAACGCCGTTGCCTGAGCTTTCACTCCCTGCATTCGCAGACTTTGATATTCCGGCAGAAACGCAGGGGATTGTCTTAGCCCTAGGCACAGGCCGCAGCTATTCTCAGCACAACACGGTGGTCTATGGCGCTGGAGACAAATATCGCGGTATGTCCCATCGCAACTGCATTTTGATGAGTGCCGCCGATGCAGAGAAAGCAGGATTTGTGGAGCATCAGCGGGTTACAGTGAAGGGCGATCGCAGCCACCTAGACAACGTAGAAATTATCTACGGGTCAATCCGTGAAGGTGCCGCGCTAATGTTTTACCCAGAAGTGAACGTCATCTTCAAGGCAACTGTTGATCCAAAATCAGGCATCCCAGCCTATAAACGGGTTCCGATTGCCGTTTATGCAGCCTAAACTTATTGACGTATGGGTTTGTGACTCGATATAACGTGAGCTGCAGTCATTGCAACCCTCTTAGGGTGCGCTCCTGTTACGGCGTTAGGGTTGTTCATCATAAATTTTTGTATCCTGAAGAATCAAACGCAGCGGTTTTGACGTCTAGGAGAGACACACCTTATTTTAATTGCCTATAAACGCACTCAAAATTTTATTCTCGAACTTGAGAATGCATTCAATTCCTGCACAAAAATTCGCAAAAAATACTAGAATTAGACCAACCAAGCCTTTACAAGTCTTTGCTCTATTGGTTTTGCGAGGCATAACTTATCTAAGTTTCTCTAGATAGAGTTTTTCTAGCGTTTGGATAAGCTGTATTGATAATATCCAAATCCTTATGGGGAAGAATAACGTTTAGAAGCCGAGCAAAATATCTAGCTCCATTAGATTGTCTTGAAGCAAAACACCATGAAAAAACTCACTCCTCTTCTTAGTCTTAGCTTTTTTCTTGCCTCTGCTGTTGCTGTACCTTTAGCAGCTCAGGCACGACCTTTATTTGAGTCCTCTCCTAAAACAGAGACGTCTTTTCCTAATGCTTCATCATCGCCGTCTGGAAGAATGGCAGCTTATCGAGACTGCGTTAATGTCCATGCCAACGTGAATGGTGCAGACTTTAATCAAGTGAATAAGTTTTGTGCGTGCGTTGCAGATCAGAGCATACAGGGCGGCAGCGGAAATTTGAATGATTGTGCAACGGCAAACGGCAGTGGAGAAGGCAAGGGCAGTGGCATGATGAGCATCATCGGAGAAGTTGCACCCTCGGTAATCACAGGCGTGATGGAAGGATTTTCCAATCGTTCTAAAAGTAACGGCGGCGGCTTACTGGGTAGCGGCGGCGGCTTACTGGGCGGTCTTGGAGATCTTCTAGGCGGCAGCAGAGGTGGATTCAACATTAAAGATCTTCTAAAAAACCGCCTATAAAAATCATGTTTGAGGGTGGCGCAAGTACATTTGTCTATGAATGCCTTAAACTTGTGCCCCCGCACGTTCATGGCTCTTGATGTTAGCCAAAAAATTTACAGTATGGGTTCACAATCAACCGCAAAAACGATCTTTTTACTTAGCTCTATGGTAGGTTGGGCGGTGCTTGGTGCCGTGCTAATTTACCTGTTTCCGGCGATCGCCAATCATCTCATTAACTCTGAACGCACCCATACCTGGATAGAAACCCTCAGTCGCAGCAACTATCGACCCAAACTAGCAGTGAGCATGGGCAGTATTTTGTTGGGTCTTGAAATAGCCGCAAACTGGATTTGGTATCGCCAGTTTGACGGGAAAATTTAAGACGCATCAAGAGGATGCTTATCGACGAGGTAAAGTCATCACTGTACGGGAAGGCTGAAGCGCCGTTGCCTCCTGTTGACAGGTTGCGAGTGCCTGTCGTTCCGATCCCCCAATTTGAGCAATCTTATAGAGCGTCGGCAAAGAAACTTCGAGCGCATCTTGCCCCGACAGAGGCTGATTGCCCAACTCAAAGGGCTGAAGGTGAACATTTGTCGCAATTCGATGACCCGTAAAACAGGTAAATTCAGACTGCGGATAGTACATTGCGCCTACAATTTTTTGGCCTGACTGCCTAAAAATGAAGTAGCCTTTCCCCAACTGGTTTGCGATACTGGCTTCACCATAAAGATAGACTCCATCTTGCTCAGGTGAAAGCTTAACCATCAAGGTTTCTGCACCTGCCGTCGCCACATCTATCGGTAAATTGAGTCCCATTAGGCTCGCCAACCCTAGGATGATAAACCGCATTCTCTTGTTTCGCCACACACAGCCGCTCATGGATTTAACCTCTTAATCTAGGCTGTGTACAGCATGCGCTAAAGCATTCCCTCGCTGGGTGATTCGGTTCGCTGTTAATCTGTGATCTGCCTCACAGGTTAAGCCGACCTAGCGGGAAAACGCTGCGGGTTCTTTTTCAAAACACTGAACTGATAATGGCACCAGTCGCCCTTCAAAGGTTAGACCTAACAGCATTGGCTCACCAGGGTGAATGATTTGTCCGCTCATGGCGCAATATTCGGTGGTCTGGGCGATCGCCGTCAAAGTCGCCCGAATCTGAGGTGCATGGATTGTACTCACAGACATTTGCTCATGCCGTTGAACATAGCCCCACAAAATTTCTCGAATCAAAGCCTGATAGCCTTGATGTCCCGCAAGTTCCTTCAGGTGATCCTTCAGTCCCTGCTCAAGGCGAATGCTCGTGACCTGCATTTCTGTAGTGGGCACCTGACGAACATTGACCACGCTAGCAATCTCCTACGTTGACTTGGCGGACTGTACTACGATTGTAGTATAATCACTTTTACTGAGTAAAAGTCCAGGTAGTTAAAATTTGTAGTAATGGGTTCTTAAAGCCTTAGTAATTCTCATTGACAAATAATGCGCAGTCTAAGGAATAGGCTGGTTGTTTAGATTTCAGCTTTAGAAATAGATTTTTCAGAGTGACATGAATGTTATTTAACCTTTGAGGCAGTAAGCCAATGGTTTTTATCAACCGATCCATTCAAGAGTGGTTTCCCTGACGGGACTAAATTTTTAAGAGCCAGTTCTGTTTTGGCTATTCTGATTGTTTTAAACACAAAGAGAAAATGAAATTTTTCAGGATTTTTTATGTTGAAACTCACGTATACCTCGACGGGTGTTACATTAGAGCGCTCAGTTGAATTCTTTGAAGTAGCTATTCGCAGACGTGTGCTTCTAGGACTCCGCATCGGTAATCCCGTTGGGCTGGAGCCAACGTCCATATCGCTGCTGGTGAAACATTCTTTGCCCGCTCTGAAGGGCTTAAGGGGGTTGATTACCCACACTCCCACTGATGCACTACAGCTCGTCGCGAAGGGATCCATACAGGTAGAAATACGACTGAAAGGGTACTGGTTGACGCAGCAAGAAAATTTTCCAGGGGAAGGGATTTTCCTTACAAACACACACCCAGAGGTAGAAGGGCATTTGGTTCAAATCTGGAAGTCTAGCCATCAGAATGCGTCCACGTTAGCGACCCAAACAACTCCAGGAGCTTATTCTTAACGCCTTTATTGATAATAAAAGTGACTCTTGAGGGTTGATTGGAACTCCCAAAAGCCTTTTTAGCTAGCATTTTCTTTGGTTTCCCAACCAATGGGCGATACGTGATTCGAACATGTGACCCCTTCCGTGTGAAGGAAGAACCCCTATTCGCTACAGATCAATAAACATAAAACTGTTGGGCATTCTCAATAAATCAACGGGAGCGCCATCGGGAGCAAAGCCCTCAAGTTTGTGGGAAAAATGCCAGCTTTGCGATAATGCCTACGTCATCCCCCAATGAAAGCCCTAATGATAGGAGCGATCTCCTTCAGTAGCGGGGAAAGTATTGTGACGGTTCCAGCGGTGATGATGATAGTAATCGCCATGCGTTCTATCTTTTCGGAAGCTTTAACGTAGATATCAAATTTGGTATTGGTGTCTCTCACTTCCTGTCTAATGCCATTGATGTCTTCATCAATTTTGTCTAGCCGCGTGACGACGGTTTCCAATACCGCTTCAATTCGGTCTAACCGGTCAGGCTGGGTTGCGGTCATGTCTCACCATCCTTCATCAGCTCACGCTGTGCAGCTTCAGTAATGACGCGGCGTAGCCATGCCGAACGGTTGGGCAAAGTCTGAACCACAGTATCAATGCTCTCTGGTAGACGGACAAACACCGTCTTTTTAGATAGCGGCTCAACTGTTCCGTCACTGCGCTTAAACTGACGAGCCTTAAACTCTGGAGTGATTACAGGGTTAGGGTTTCCTTTTGGCATAAACGTCACTACTTATAATACTCCCAGCTTACAGGCAAAAAGAATTGTCAGCAAGGATAATAAAAAATTATAGCTTAACCTTATCGGCAGGGTTATTTTGATTGACTGGGGATTAATATTTTCCTTGTCAACAGCGATAATAGATTCGGTCAAACAAAAGAGCGCGCCCCGCCCGGAAAGTTGGTTGCGCTCTCTCTACCCCAAAACTAAGGAGTTCAAATAGTATGGCTCAGTCCGTAGCAGAAACAAAGACCGTCACTGTCTCAGTAAACCAGCCAGCCAAGGTTGATGAGGTAGAACGCCGCTTTAGTCAGGCCATGCCTGCACCGCGAAAAATGCCAACTCTGTACCGAGACATTCCAATCGACTAACACCTTGCGCCCTGGCAGACGGCCTCGTAGTCTGCCCACACCTCCGATTTGAAATCGGAACCTTTACAACCTATTCCCCCAAAGGTAAAAACTATAATTTACGACGCACTTTCGCAGCAGCAGCTTTCAGAATCCATAGCCGTCTTCAAGACGGTTCAGTATGCCCTTATGAGTGACAACGGGATCAATGAGGATTCATTTGCCTACCTTCAAATGAGCGCCATTAAGTCATTAGAAGATGCGATCACCCGTCTTCAAGATCAAGGTGTCCCAGCACTGAATGGAGAGCGCCACGCCGCACTAACCGAGTCTCTTAGGCAACGGTTTGAGTACGAATCTGACGCGCAATGTCCTGAGCTGTTACGCCGCATCAAAGCCCATCAGGCCACGCTGTTTCTCCCGTAATTGCGATCTAGAATTCATTCACCCAAAGGACAAAATATGATTTATGACGAAAATCCAGAAGATCAGCTCAATCAATGCCTCGATGTTCTGACTACTCTTACTTATGCGTTGGATTTTTGTGATAACAAAAGCTTCGCCTCTACCTGCCTGACGGTTGAGTGGGGTATTAAGGACGCGATCGCCAGAATTAAGGCCAACCATAAGGCAGAGCGTGAACGCTTCACAGAAGCTGCTCTACACGTCTCTCTTTCAAAGATGGGTACTGACTACCTCTCTATCGGAACGAGAGAAGTTGATAGAGCGCCTTAAGGCAGTAGCAGCATAGCGTTGATCAAATATGAATAGACCTCTTGCGTGAATCATGGAGAGAGTGCAAGTTCAAAATTGATAATCGCGGCAATCAAGTTGAATCGTAATCCGAAACGCTTACGCCGATTAC
>JANPLU010000049.1:0-3162 GCA_031422435.1 Acaryochloridaceae cyanobacterium VAR_48_metabat_390 | reverse complement strand
AAGGTGCCTCGTCGCACGCCGCAACGACGTTTGAAGGCACTGGGGCTGAGATGTTTCAGTTGCTCGTAGGTCATGGCTGTTCCCTCCTTGAACCTTGACACACTTCTACCGACTTCTCTCTATTCACGCAAGAGGTCTATTATGCGAAAATCATTGAAGGGCTACAGCGGGCCTTAAACGTGCAGCGGTTGATTCATAATTGGGTTCGACCTCATTGGGGATTAAAGAAAAACCAGACCCCAGCCATGGCAATGGGCTATCTTGAGCGCCCTGTCGCAATGATTGAACTCCTATCCTCCAGAGGCTTTAAATACGTCACCCCTTAGCTGAGCAGTGCCGATTCCAAGGAGTAACTTCAGCATCACGATCAAGGTTGTCCTGAATGGCACGAGCTACTGGTAATCCTTCAGAAGAGGAGCCTATAAAGATACGAGGTTTCATTCTAGTTTTTTAGTTGAAGTTACGCTTACTGGTTACTAAGTAGGAGAACATACAGCGGATCGCGCCTCTGTAATAACACGCCTAAAATCTTATAATCCTCTCTGAGAAAAGCTTTCAGTTATTTTAGATGTACCTCATAAGGCTAGAATCTGCTGTAAAGCTGCCACCGTTGTTCATAGTGGGTGTTAATAGAGTGTAAGTGAGGCTGAAACTCAATTTCCGCAGCCATGCCAGACAACGCTCAAGGCTTGTTTCTCTATGGTATGCGATCGCCCTCAATGACCTACCCTTTTACATCAACCGCCCTTAATTTTTCGAGCATTTGAGCGCTCCGTCTGGCTGCAACTTTACGCCAGGTAAAGTCCTGCGATCGCCGCCGGGCTGAATCACCATATTGAAGCCGCAGTTCTGGCGCGTTTGCAATCTGCCGCAGTGCCGTAACCCAAGCGTTCTCCTCATAGGGCGATAGAATCCAACCGTCCTTTTCAGGGCGCACAATGCCTCCTGCACCCATCGGCGAGGTTAAAATGGGCAGACCGTTCGCCATGGCTTCATAGGTGACTAAAGGGCTGCCTTCCTCAAAACTGGGAAAGGCAAAAAGATCGCCTTGGGTATAGAAGGTAGAGAGGTCTGATGTATGGGGAATATGTTCCACATCAGGACGATTTAAAATCGTTTGACACGATTGGGCGATCGCCGTCTCTATCGCGCCACACAAAATTAAGCGCCCATTAATGTTGGCTTTTTCCCACGCCCTCAGCAAAACATGGGCACCCTTGCGGACACACACCGCGCCCACAAACAATACGGTCAACGGCTGAGTCGCCGCTTGATCTAGTCGCCTATGCTTAAACCGATGCGGATCCCAACCAAAGCTTGAAGCAATCAGTTTCTGAGCCGGAACACCAATCTCCAGAAACGAGCGCGCAACTTCTGGACTAGGGCAAATGAGGTAGTCAGCCAACTCTATTTCTGCAAGCTCATGATCAATGCTTGCCGTTGTGATGCAATGCTGTGCTGGATAGCCCAACTGCTCATAAAGCGGTTCTAAAAGACGCTTTGCTTCTCCTTGAAAACAGTTGATTCGTTCTAAAAAAATGGGTTTGCCGCTTGCCTTGACCCGCTTCGTCACCGCTAGAGAAACCCCAGGCCATAAAGACACCGCATCATAAGACTGAAACTGCTTCAGGAACTGCCGCTCAAGCTGCCATTGAGAAGCAGAAGGAATGCGATAGTAGAACCGCTGCAAGATCTTTGGAATCGCCTCTTGTAGGCTGGCTCCTCGGCATTCTGCAGAACAGCTCGGCACCAGCATTTGCGTTTGTAGTTCATTCCCCTGCTGGGCAGAACCCAGAGCATAAAAGCTATGGCTGACGGCGGTGTTATTGCAGTGAAGTGGAAAAAGGGACAGAAGCTGAATCATTAAGGCGATCGTAATGTGTCCGCAATTTAGCCAGTGGTTTAGGGTTTGTCAAATTATAGGGTCAAAAAGCTTTACTCCCGCACAATCACCTGCGCCACATTCACCGTCCCAGTTTTGCCGCGAATCATAATGCCGTGCAGCCCCTCCATTAGGGAAACCTGTATCTCTGAAGATTCTCTAGCGTTGGGCATCCAGCTCGACGGAGGCATATCAAACACGCCCACCAAAACTCCATCGACCCAAAGCTCAACCTTACTATTGGCAACAGCAGCGCTGCCCTTAAGCCTGATCTTAAAATCGTTTGCTTTCTCAGTGCGTACCGTGTAGCTAAGCCACTCTCCAGGCTTAAGCTGATTAGGACGGTATTGCCCCTTCGGTGGCGCACTGTACCGATCTGCTTCTAAAACCGCCGGAAGCGCAACACCATAGGTCACTCGCGCCCGTGGTCGAGTCTTCAGCACGTCGATAGCCTGAAGCTTAAGATTTTTCTGAGGGTTGGTCGCATCCCACATATCTGGAACAAAGCCCCAAGCAGATTCTCCTGTAATAGAGAAGTAGGTGAGTAAGTCTCCGCCATTGGCACTCCAGATATCGTGTGCCTCAACCATTGCGGCCTTAATACGTGGGTCATTGCGATAGGCAGCACGGTTTTGATCGGTAATACTTCCCCCCTCCAAACTAGGCCCTCCTTCGTAGGCGATGCGCTTGAGGCCAAAGGCTGCGGCGTAGTCTACATCCTGCTGGAGGAACTTAGTCCATTCCGTTTTGTTAGTAGGGTCGGCAAACACGGCATCAGGGGAAGCTGGCGTTCTGGGATTATAGTAAGCGCTGCCACCCAGTCCATAGAAATAATACTTCGGGGGCTTCGGTGCAGTGACCTGCGCCGCATTGTTATAGTAATTCTGCAAAAAATAAACGCCCTGAAATAAAGGCCCATTGGCAAAGGTGAGCTGACTCATTAATACAGGCCGAATGCGGGTCATCATGGCGGCATCTCCAAACACCTGCCGGAAAATGAGAGACACTTCAGCCCCGCGCTTAGCCACGCGCCGCCACGCCCAATACCCCTCATTTTTTTCGCCATCAAAGTTGAGAGAAGATTTGCCAGACGCAACTTCGGCTTTGGCAAGGGTTAGGTTGTGATTGGCTTGCCCAAAGGAGGGGGCAAAGTTCCACAGCTCGTTAGAGTATTCCAGATAGAGCTTCAGGTTGGGGTTAAGCTGTGCTTTGACCAGGGTGGCAAGCTGACGCACGTAGTCATCATCCGCTTGGGCAGGCACCGTGAGCCAGCAGTCGGC
>JANPLU010000048.1:0-33365 GCA_031422435.1 Acaryochloridaceae cyanobacterium VAR_48_metabat_390 | reverse complement strand
CTCAGTGGTTAGAACCATTGCGGCGATCGAGGCTGCATTTTGCAGTGCAGAACGTGTCACCTTGGCAGGGTCTACAATCCCTGCTTCAAACATATCGACATACTCATCGATCGCAGCGTTGTAGCCGACGTTGAAGTCCTTGGACTTGACGTACTCGGCAATCACAGCGCCATTTTTGCCTGCGTTCTCAGCAATGCGCTTGAGGGGTGCAGTCAAAGAACGAGCCACGATTTGAGAACCGATTAGCTCTTCGCCTGTGAGGTTAGCTGCTGCCCAAGTTTCAAGCTCAGGAGCCAGATGAGCCAAGGTTGTACCACCACCCGGAACGATACCTTCTTCAACAGCGGCCTTGGTCGCGTTGATAGCATCTTCTAGGCGTAGTTTGCGGTCTTTCATTTCGGTTTCGGTGGCAGCACCGACCTTAATGACGGCAACGCCACCTGCTAGCTTTGCCAAACGCTCTTGGAGCTTTTCTTTGTCGTAAGAAGAATCGGTATCTTCCATTTGACGACGGATTTGCTCAACCCGTGCTTTGACTTGGGCTTCATTGCCTTCTGCAACGAGGGTGGTGCTGTCTTTAGTGATGGTGACGCGACGTGCTTTACCGAGCTGCTCTAGCTTGGTGGTTTCGAGCTTTAGACCTGCATCTTCGGTGATGAGCTGACCGCCTGTGAGAACGGCGAGGTCTTCGAGCATGGCCTTACGGCGATCGCCAAACCCAGGTGCCTTCACAGCAGCGACGTTGAGGATGCCGCGCAGACGGTTCACCACAAGGGTTGCTAATGCTTCTTTCTCAATGTCTTCTGCAATGATGAGCAGCGGACGACCTGCGCGTGCTACTTGCTCTAGCACAGGTACCAAGTCTTGAACCAAACCGATTTTTTTATCGGTAATGAGGATCAAAGGCTCTTCTTGGACGGCTTCCATTCGCTCGGTGTCGGTGGCGAAGTAGGGTGAGATATAGCCCTTATCAAAGCGCATCCCTTCGGTGACTTCGAGTTCGGTGGTCATGGACTTGCCTTCTTCAAGGGAAATCACGCCCTCTTTGCCGACTTTATCCATCGCGTTGGCAATCATCTGACCCACTTCTTCGTCGTTTCCGGCGGAGATGGAGCCAACCTGGGCGATCGCCTTGGAGTCTTCTACAGGGCGGGAATGCTCTGCAATCTTTTCGACCAAGAACCCAGTGGCACGCTCAATGCCGCGCTTGAGGGAGATGGCGTTTGCACCAGCCGCAACGTTGCGGAGTCCTTCTTTGACCATGGCGTGGGCGAGGACGGTTGCCGTAGTGGTGCCGTCGCCTGCTGCGTCGTTGGTTTTAGAAGCGGCCTGACGGATCAGGGCAACGCCTGTATTTTCGATGTGGTCTTCGAGTTCAATTTCTTTGGCGATGGTGACACCATCATTGACGATTTGGGGTGCGCCAAATTTCTTCTCAAGCACAACGTTGCGTCCCTTGGGGCCAAGGGTGACGGCAACGGCTTCTGCCAAGATGTCCATGCCTTTTTCGAGGGCGCGACGCGCATTCTCGTTATAAATAATTCGCTTAGCCATACAAACTCAACCTCGGGTGCTCTAGTCAATCGTCTTTACTTCAACAGGTCGGCGTTTTAACACGCGCTATTTTGTGGCGCTTAGTCTACGATCGCCAAGATGTCTTTTTCAGAAAGCAGGACGTACTCGTCGCCACCGAGCTTGATGTCGGTTCCGGCATACTTTGAGTACAGCACTTTATCGCCAATCTTGATTTCGAGTTCTTGACGGGTACCGTCATCGTTGCGCTTGCCAGGGCCTGCTGCGGCAACTTCGCCGATTTGGGGCTTTTCTTTAGCGTTATCGGGAAGCAAGATGCCGCCAGCGGTCTTTTCTTCTGAAGCGCTGACTTTTACAAATACGCGATCGCCCAGGGGCTTCACGGTGGATACGCTAAGGGTTACTGCTGCCATATCTATTGATTCTCCTAATGACCAAAGTTGCGGAGTTTAGCACTCTCTACTCCTGAGTGCTAATTTACTGGACTGCCGCAGGGGTTCGCAATTGTAGACCTGTACGGGTTCCCGAACTAGCGAAAAACCAGAAACCGCACCACGACGTATAGCCCGACTGTGACGAGCTGACACACCATGACGGGGATGCCATACTTCAAAAAAGTTTGAAACGAAATGTGCCTGCCGTGCTGCTCTGCAATGCCTGCGGCCACAATGTTAGAAGATGCTCCCACGAGGGTACCGTTGCCGCCCAGGGTTGCGCCGTACATCATGGCGTAAAACAGCGGCAGAATTTCGGGGGGAAGTTGCCCTTCAAAATTGGGGTCTAAAATGGCGGGGCTGGCTAAGCCGACGGTGACGACATACTGCTTCAGCAGAGGCACCATCGCCACCACAAGGGGAATGTTGGGAATGAGGCTAGATAGAATGCCTACGGTAAACAGCAGCAGAATCGACCCTAGGGCAATGTTTTTACCTAAAATCACCGCAAGAATGCCGGAAGCTCCTGCAATAACGCCCGTTTTTTCAAGTCCGCCAATCAGGACGAAGATGCTCATGAAAAAAATCAGGGTGCTCCAGTCTACGTCCTTGAGAATATCTGGGACGGAATTAGTCTTGCTGTGATGGCTCAGGAGCAGGCACAAGGTTGCCCCCAAAAGGGCAATGGTTGCAGGAGAAATAGGCGTTGGCAACAGTTCGCCAATGACAAAAAAGAGTAGGACTGCACCCACAATAATGCCCCCCGGCAATAGCATTCGGCGATGCTGAATTTGGATGGTGGGGAGCTGTTCGGGATGCTCTAGCTGAGTTCGCCAAATCGTCGGGAAGAGTCTGGGCAGCAGCACTAAAATGGTAAGAATGGCGATTGCCCCACCCAAGCTTAGCTTTCCTAAATAATCCAAAAAGCTAATATTAACGGCATCGCCCACGATAAAGGTGGCAGGGTCGCCAATGAGGGTAAGCAGCCCAGCGCTGTTGGCAACAAAGACCATTAAAATGAGCAGCGGCACAAAGTTAATGTTTAGCTCTGCTGCCATGGTTGGCACGAGGGGAGCCAACAGCATGACGGTGGTGGCGTTGGGCAAAACGGCACAGATGGGGGTCGTAATGGCGACAATGCCGAGCAGCAATCGTTTTCCTTCACCTTTGGCAAGAATGACAATCTGGGTGGCAAGATATTCAAAAATGCGGGTGGGCTGGAAAACGCGCACCATAATCATCACGCCTAGAAATAGCGCTAGGGTGGCGTGGCTGCGGCTAATGTAGGCGACTGCCTCTTGCAGCGACAGAATATTGAGCATCACCAACAGTAAGGCTCCCAACAACCCTGCAATCATCAAGTGGGTTTTCTCGGTGATGATGAGGACGAATACGCTGATGAAGATGGTAGAGGCGGCGATCGCAGGCCAATTTCCCATCGGTTTTCTCCGGTTTGGTGTTAGCGATTAAAGGCATGACTACCCCATCAAAATAACAGTATCAATGACGTGAATGATGCCGTTGTCGGCTTCGATGTCGGCAGCAATGACGGTAGCGTTTTTGATTTCAAATCCTTCGGAGCAGTCGATGTTGATGGGGGAGCCTTCGATGGAGGTAACGGTGCCGAGTTGGGCTAGGTCGGCTTTTGTATATTTGCCAGAGACAACGTGGAAGGTCAGGATACGGGAAAGCTGGGGAATATTTTGTACTAGGGTTTGGATGGTGCCAGGGGGGAGTTTGGCGAAGGCTTCGTCGGTGGGGGCGAAGACGGTGAAGGGGCCAGGGCTTTGGAGGGTTTCGACTAAGCCTGCGGCGCTGACGGCGGTGACGAGGGTGCTGAAGGAGGGGTTGCTGACGGCGATGTCTACGATGGTGGGCATGGTTTTGATTGGGTGGCTGGGTTGATGGAGTAGCTCGGTTGACGGGTTGTGTAATTTCGGGGGACTAGCCCCCCGTGCCCCCCCATTGAGAGACGGCTGCGTCCCTCAAACTCCCTCCAGAAGGGTGCTTGGGTGGGTGGCTAAAGATAGAGTCAAAGAAGATGAAGCTTGAACGCTTCTCTCCATCTTGCTCCCCTCTCCCACTGGGAGAGGGGTTGGGGGTGAGGGGATTTTACCGATAGCTTTGCACCTGAATATCCCTTAACCGTGCTTCAGGTCGCTTAAAGCGATCGATCTGAGCTTCAAAAAAAGCACGATTTGCCATCAAATGTTTAGGGTTAGGATCATCCAATGGATATAGCAATGCCTGTCGCAGTGCCTGAATGACCGCAGAAGTAACGCAATACATCGATCTTTGAAAGGTAATGCCAAGCTGGATTAGCATATCGTCTTCGCCACGACAGTGCTGCTGGTAGTATTCCACTAGGTAAGGCGGCAGGAAGTGCAGCATATCCTGCATCAGTAAAGTAGGCGGAATTCCTGCCGAGCCTACCGGAAACACATCGGCGTATAAAATGCCGTAGTGGAAGTCTTTTTGCTCTGTGGGCACTTGTCCGGCTTGGGCGTTGTAAGATTTGGTGCCTCGGAAGGGGGCGGTGCGATAAAAGACGGCTTCGACGTAGGGGAGGGCGGCTTCGTACAGCCACATAAACCCCTTAGATTTGGGAATGATCTCAAAACATTCGCCTCGTACATAAACGTGGTGGTAGATGGGGCGACCTGCGATCGCAAAAATCCCGTTCACCAAAAAGTTCATCGCATCAGGCACGCCTGCAAAGCCACCTTCATCGAAAATATCGGACATTTCAAAGAAGACAGGAGCCATCACTTCCCAAAATAAGCCTAGGTTGGCGGTGTAGGACATCATCCGGCACTGCTCTAAAAACATGTCAGGGAAGAGTTTGTACAGTGCCAGCATCGGCGGGTTGTACTTCAAGTAGGCTTTGATAGCGCGATCGGCATTAGCGCGGTACTCATCGCTGTCGAGGTAGCCGTCAAATTGTCCCCAGCCCATGTCGCGTCCGTGCCAGAGCATCGCCTGCATACAGGCTTCGGCAAATTCCATGTTGATGCGGTCATGGAATAGGTGATGAAACAGCTTAGGCATTTTGCCTGTTTCGCCTTTTTCCATAAACTCAAGCAGCTCAGGGTGAGCAGTTGCTTCCCCGCGCCAAATTCGCAGATCGGCATCGTCTCCGGCGTAGTGGTTGTGAAGGTCTAGGTATTCTTGAGGCAGAAAGTATTTGAAAAACGGTAAAGGGTTGAGAAAGACATTCTCGGCAATATAAAGCAGGTCGCGCCAGTAGAAGTCCATCGGTACGGCGTAGGCTTTGTAGATGCCGATGATCTGCATGAGGTTTTCGGGGGAATCCGGCAGCATGGCACCGCCTGCTTCTAAGCGATGGATAATTTCTGCAAATTCGTGGGTAGAGGGTGGAAGGGTTGTGGGTCTATCGAGGGTTTGCATAACAGCATGTCTCCAAGTCATACATTCAATGTCGAGACGGTAGGGGCGGGTTTAGCCCAAAATCAACCTGCGTTAGCCTAACGACAACAGCAAAACCCGCCCTTCTTTATAGATGTTGACCAAAAACATTAATTTAGAGGTTCGTCAAAAGAGAATCGCGCCCTGTTAAGTCCGTGAGCGATTGAGCCACTGCCTTCACACTCATCGCGTTCGGCGAAGGTTTATAGGCAGCCGCTACTTGAGCCATTGCCGCCGTAGTTGGTTCGCTCCAGTGGACAAGCCAGTAAGGCTGTACTCCCAAAAATAGGATCACAGCGGCTAAAAGCAGGGCGGGAAATCGCTCTGACCAAAGCACCTTAGGGTAGTAGGCTAAGGCGCTATCTAAACGTCCAAAACAGGTGCGGTTGAGCAAAATAACGAAGTAGACTGCGGTAAAGCCTGTCCCGACGACGCAAAGCAGCGTTTGCCAGGAGAACACGGCGTAGCTGCCTTGAAAAACCAAAAACTCTGCAATAAATCCAACCAGTCCTGGAATCCCTGCGCTTGCCATTCCGCCCAAAACCAATAGGGCACTCACCAAGGGCAAACCGCGCACCGGACTCATCAATCCATTCAGCGCTGATAATTCGCGGGTGCCGACTTTCGCCTCAATAATGCCAACCAGATAAAACAGCAGCGCCAAGATAAAGCCGTGGGCAACCATTTGAGATACCGCACCTACGATGCTCAGTTCTGTCAGCGCTGCACCGCCCAGCAATACATAGCCCATGTGTCCGATGGAGCTATAGGCGACCATGCGCTTGATGTCGTGCTGGGCGATCGCCGCCAGTGCCCCATACATCACAATTACCACAGCCCATATAGCCAGCAAAGGCGCAATACTTTTCCAGGCTTCTGGCAGCAGCCCTAGGCCAAACCGAAACAGTCCATAGGTGCCGAGCTTTGCTAATACCCCACCCAACAAAATCGCAATAGGGGGAGAGGCTTCAACATAGGCATCGGGTAGCCAGGTGTGTAAAGGCACCAAGGGGGTTTTAATGCCGAAGCCTAAAATCAAAACGCCCAGCAGTAGAACTTGCAGCACCAGGGGCAGAGTGCTAACCACAGTTTGGACCGCCTCGTAGTCAAAGCTTGAGGCATGACCCAGCCAGGTCAACCCTAGAAAGCCAGCCAAAATTAAAATGCCAGAGACTGCCGTATAAATTAAAAACTTAGTTGCTGCGTACCCGCGCTGAGCGCCACCCCACACAGCAATTAGAAGATAGAGCGGAATCAGCTCGACTTCATAAAATAGAAAGAACAGCAGCAGGTTCTGTGCCAAAAACGCGCCCGTCACCCCTGCATTGACCAGCAGCACCAGCACATAATATAGACGTGGACGAATGGTTTTAGCAGGGCTGCTATAAATAGCAGTCCAGGTCAAGAGGCTGTTTAGCACTACCAGCGGCAAAGATAGACCATCCACCCCAAGGTGGTAGCTTAAGCCCAGTGGCTCAATCCAATCTAAAATTTCACGCATCTGGAAGCCAGATTGAGACAGGTCAAACTGGCTAATCACCCAAACGGTCTGACCGACTAAGACGGTGCTGACCATCAGGGCAAGCCGTTTGACCCACTGTTCTGAGAGGTTCTGCGGCCAAAACCCAATTAGTGCTGCACCCAAAACGGGTAGCCAAATTAAAAGACTCAACAACATTGCAACCCCTTGACCTCAACGGCACAAATCACTCAACTCAACATCAACCCACTAAAGCAACCGTTCCTTTATCGAGGTCATAGTAGCCTCCAACAATCTTGAGCTTGCCTGCGGTAATGAGTTCAGCCAAGACGGGTGATTTTTTAAGCTTCTCAACCTGGTAGATAATATTGGCTTTAGCGGCATTTTCTAAAGGATCGCCAGGGAGACCTTTAGATTGGGGTAGAGACGGCCTGATGGCATCTAATAAACTACCAATTTGCCCCGGAACCGGAGTTCCTTTGAGCGTTGCGTCCACAGCACCACAGCGCTCGTGCCCCATGATCATAATGACTTTGGTTCCCAGCACAGCAGAACCGAATTCCAAGCTTCCAATTTGTTGAGGAGTGGCAATATTGCCTGCAATGCGACAGACAAAGAGATCGCCTAAACCTTGGTCAAAGACAATTTCTGAAGGCACCCGCGAGTCGGCACACCCCAGAATGGCAGCAAAGGGCTTTTGACCTTTTGCGACTTCATTGAGTCGAATCACATCCTGGTTAGGAGATTTTCGCTTTTGGGCAACAAAGCGCTGGTTGCCTTCCATGAGCTGACGCAGCGCTTCATCGGGGGTCATGTTACTTTGGGCGATCGCCGGAGCTGTTGGCATAAACACTTGCCCTAAAGTAGAGGCTGCGACGGACGTACCTACCGCGCCTGCTCCAAATTGGAGCATACGACGACGAGAAACTTTAGATGTTAAAGAAGCATTATTCATTCGTTTTAACTCTCACTTTTACTAAAACAAGTCGAAAAAATTAGCCAGGAAGAATAGACCAAGCCAGCATTAGACCGATCACCGAAATGCCCACCACAATAGTTAAAAGGTAAGACTGTGACTGACCCGTATTGCTGAATTTGAGGCTCTCCCCACTTAAAATTGAGGCCAGCCCAATGGCGTTAATAAAGCCATCCACAATAAAGCGGTCAATCCAGTCCGTAATGCGAGAGAGCACTGCAACCCCAAGCACAATGGTGGAACGATAAATCTGAGGGGTATAGAAATCTGCCGCCAATAGCTTTTGAACCGACTGAACCGGAAGCTGGATGGGCTTTTGAATGGATGGGTTAAGGTAGACCACCGCACCCAGGCTTAAGCCCAAAATGCTAGACCAGGTTAAAACTAATGCCGCATCTTTATTGAGAACTGCCCAATCGGGCAGCAGGTCAAGCGTCTGCAAAATCAGCGGTAAATGGAGCGCTACCCCCATTGCCAAGGTCATGGGAATGATCATCGGCCACAGCACTTCTGGGGCACGGACGGTCATGGGTGTGGGCTTGCCGCCAAAGATCAGGCCAAATTTGCGGGTGAGGCTAAAGGCCGTTAGGCTATTGACCAGCAGCACCACGACAACCAGTAAAGGATGAGTGCCCCATAAGCCATCCAGCAGCTTGAGCAATGCCCAAAACCCGCCGAGGGGTGGCAGGCCAATCAGGGCAAAGGTGCCCACGATGTAAGAGATGCCCGAAATGGGGCGGCGCGACCAAAGTCCACCCATTTGAGTGAGGTCTTGGGTGATGTTAGACCAGACGATAGTTCCGGTACTCATGACTAAGAGCGCCATGGCGATCGCATGAATTAGCACCAGCAGCAGCGCCGCTTCGTTTTGCTGGGTACCTACCGCAATAAACACCAAGCCCATATAGGCCGTCACGCTGTAGGACAGGGCGCGTTTGATGTCGATCTGGGCGATCGCAATCAAAGTCCCGCCCACGGCGCTAACGGCACCAATCCCAATCATGGTGGTCATCACCACAGGGGAAAGCGCCAATACAGGCTCTAGCTTAATGAGAACCCAGGCTCCGGTGGCGACCACAACCGAGTTCCGCAAAATGGTGCTGGGCAACGGCCCTTCCATGGCTTCGTCAAGCCACAGATGAAGCGGAAACTGAGCGCACTTCCCCATAGGGCCTGCAATTAAGGCCAGCCCTAGTAAGGTGGCAGTCCCTGGCGGCAGTGCCGGATTACTCTGTGCCCATTGCGCGAGTTCTGTGAAATTCCAGGTGCCCGCAATAGGCCAGAGTGCCAGCACCCCCATGAGCAGCAGTAAGTCACCCACCCGTTTGGTCAAAAACGCATCGCGTGCGCCTGTCACCACGAGGGACTGGCTAAACCATAGCCCCACCAATACATAGGTACCAAGGGTCAAAATCTCCAGAATCATGAAGCTAAAGAAGATGGAGTTGCACAGCACTAGGGCGCACATCCCCGCTTCAAAAAAGGCCAGAAAGCCAAAAAATCTCGCCCAGCCCCAGTCCATTTCCATGTAGCCGACGGCGTAAAGCTGCGCCATAAAGTTCAGCCCCGTCACCAGCACCATGGCGCTAATGGAGAGCGCAGAAATTTCAAGGGGTAGGGTCAAATCTAAGTGGGCAACCTGAAGCCACGGGAAATACACCTGCTGTGCGGGTTGCCCCCAGATTTTGGAGAGGGCGATCGCACTATGTAAAAAGGAGCAAAAAGTCATTAACAGGTTGATGTAGCCCGCAGGCCGTGGCCCTGTACGGGACAAAATTCCTGGCGACCAGGGAATGGTTAGCGCTGCCCCTAACAGGGAATAGCACGGGACTAACCAAATTGTTTCAATCCAAAACTGCGGCATCAAATCTATACCCATTTATCTATGGATTGAGATAAGACTATCGTGTTTTATCTATTGATTGAAGACCAGATTTTGTATGATAACAATAGATAAAGCCTATATTTTGTCTAGAAAGACTTCAAAAAGAGTATGTGTACCTGATCGTGGGAGAGATAGGCTATGAAAGAAGGGATCAATTTACAACGCTTTTTAGATATCAGTCCTTTAATGAAAATGAGTCTAGGAGGGCGATCATTCAGTCCCTAAGCTCGCTCTCTTAAGCCATAGACTATATCAATTTTTAATAAGACAAGAACAGAAGAAGCCTATCTAATGCTCAGACGCAACAAAGTCCATATCGGCCTGTTTCGCAATTTGGCGACCCTCTGTAAAAAGAAAATCTAGGAACGTCTTAGCGACGATAGAGAGCTGCTTACTTTCGGGATAGATCACATACCAATGGCGCTGGAGCGGAAAGCCTTCTACGTTCAAAATAGTCAGCGGTCCATGAATCCCTTCTAGCGCTAGAGAATGACGCGACAGCACCGAAATCCCCAACCCTCCCACGATCGCCTGCTTAATGGCCTCATTGCTGCCAATTTCCATCACCACATTCATTTCAACGTGGTTTTCTGCAAAAAAGTCTTCTACCGCCATTCGCGTACCAGAGCCAGATTCCCGCATAATAAATGGCTCTTGTGCCATGCGCTGAAGCGAAATGGATTCCGCTTTTGCCAACGGATGATTCTGAGGTGCCACTACCACCAGCGGATTTTCCATAACGGGGCGCACGCAAATATCTGCACTTTTGGAAGGCTGCCCAATAAAGTAGAGGTCGTCTAGATTCTGCTCTAAGCGATCTAGTACCTGCTGCCGATTGGTCACTTGAAACGCAATGGTGATGCCAGGGTAAAGCTGTCGAAAAGGCCCCAGCAGCCTGGGGACAAAGTATTTAGCGGTTGTGATAGCCGAAATGCGGAGCTTGCCCTGCTTCATGCCGCGCAGGTTGGCAAGGGTCATCTCTAAATCTGAGAACCGCGTAGAAATATCGCGGCTGCTTTTAAGCACTTCTTCGCCTGCTTCTGTAAGGTAAAGGCGCTTGCCAAGCTGCTCAAATAGCGGCATCCCGATCGCCTTTGTGAGCTGCTTCATTTGCTGAGAAACCGTGGGCTGCGTCAGATATAGCTCTTCTGCGGCTTTGGTAAAGCTGCTGTGTTTGGCGATCGCCTCAAAGACCTGGAGCTGATGTAGGGTAGCCTGCTTCACAGTATTCTTTCTCCTTGGATATTATTGCGATCGCTGCTTAGTTCCATTGTATATAGATGATTCCTATTTAGATAGACACTTGTGCAAGTGAATTCTATATCTCAGCAAAATCGAGGCTTTAATGCATAACTTATAAAGACTCGCTTTTGCTGGCTCAGGCTTCTAACGCTAGCCTGAGATTCTATTCTTTTATACAACATAGCCCATAGAATTTATCTATGGGCTATGTTAAGTGACCGCAATGGAGGTTTAGAGGCTGTCGATCAAAATGAGGCGATCGCGGTGAATCTTTTGGAGCTGAATAGACTGTCCAGAAACCGATTCCAGCATAAAGGCAAGGTGTTCAGGGCGCAGCATTCCGTCGTTGCTACAGATACCGATGTAGTGCAGCACCACCTCTGGCGTGGTTTGCAGAAGGGTTAGCTCATGAAGGCGATCGCGCAAATTAATCTGCTTCATCTTGCCGTTTTTGGCCTTCTGCTCAAACCAAATTTCAGTTTGTGCCAGCACGGCGCTCACCCAACCTTGCCAATCCTCAGTGGCTGGGTCTTCTAGCCTAAGGGTGAGGTGATACTCTGCCTGAGACACCACTTGGGTTGCAGACGGATCGCCCAGGGGCACTTCTATGACGCGGTAGATAGGAATGGTTTCCGGCAGATGAGCTGACAAAAGCTGGCGCAGCGTTTCGGGTTCTAGCGATCGTGTCAGTTCAAAATCGACAATTTCACCAGAGCCAGTTGCGCCCAGAGAGAGCGCATTGGCAGGAGAAATGCGAGGGCCAGGATGGAACCCACCCGTAAAGGCAATGGGAATCTCGGCACGGCGCACGACTCGGTCAAACAGCCGAATGAGGTCAAGGTGGCTAACTAAGCCCATGTCTCCGTGCTTGCCAAACCATACCCGCAGCCGCTGTACCCGCGTTTTATTGGGCACAAACTCTCCTGCAAAGGCCGGAATGGCTGGGGGCGCAATCACAATGTTGTGACCAAAATCTGTGCTGCACACCCCGCAGTGAGAGCAGCCCTCAAAGGAACAGTCTGGCACTGTGGCGGCTTCTAAGGCGCGCTGGAGATCGTCTTTGAGCCACTGTTTGTCAATTCCGGTGTCGATGTGATCCCAGGGCAATGGGTCATCTAGGCGAGCGTTGGGTGAAAACGGATCGTCCTGAGTTTCCACCTCATCCATCACGTTCCACTCGCCGCTCTCGACCTTGCGATATTTCCAGGTCAGGTCTGATTCATCAATGGCCTGGGTCCAGGCTCCAAAAGCCTGGTCTAGGTTCTCCCACCAGGAATCCATGCCTGCGCCCAGCTCCCAAGCGCGGCGGACAACGGGGGCAAGACGGCGATCGCCCCGTCCCACAAAGTCTTCCATTGCCGAAATTCGCACGTCGGTAAAGTTGACCTTCACGCCCTTGACGTACCGGAATTCGGCGCGAAGAATCTCCTGCTTACGCTTAAATTCGCTCGTTGAAACGGAGTGCCACTGAAAGGGCGTATGGGGTTTGGGGGTGAAGTTAGAAATGGTGACGTTAAAGTCCATCCGTCGTCGGCCTTCAGTGCTGCACTCGCGCCGCAGCCAGCGAATGGTGTCGGCAATGCCGATGACATCCACATCGGTTTCGCCCGGAAGCCCAATCATAAAGTAGAGCTTCACCTTATCCCAACCCTGCTCATGGGCGGTCTTGATGCCGCGTAACAGCTCCTCGTTGGTTAGCCCTTTGTTGACAATATCGCGCATCCGCTGGGTTCCGGCTTCGGGGGCAAAGGTGAGTCCGCCTTTGCGGGTGCCGCCAATGATGTTGGCGATGTTTTCGTCAAAGCGATCGACCCGCTGGCTGGGCAGCGAAAGAGAAATATTTTCATCCTTGAGACGGTTTTTAATTTCCATGCCCACCGCAGGCAGAGCAAGGTAGTCAGAGCAGCTTAAAGACAACAGCGAAAACTCGTTATACCCCGTGGCTCGCATCCCTTTTTCGACGGCCTCAATCACCTGCTCTGGCTCCACATCCCGCGCAGGGCGGGTGAGCATCCCTGGCTGGCAGAACCGACAGCCCCTAGTGCAGCCTCGCCGAATTTCGATCACGAGGCGATCGTGTACGGTCTGGATATAGGGCACGAGGCCAATAGAGTAGGCCGGAATGGGTGTCGCCACCCGTCGCAAAATGCGTTTGGGCACGTCGGGATGGTTGGGATGCACGGAGCCGTCCACTGCCATGTCGTAAAACTGCGGGACGTAAACGCCAGGGACTTGGGCTAAGTCCAAAAGCAGGTCGCGGCGACTTAAGCCTGCGGCTTTACCTTCTTGAATAACTAAGCCAATTTCGGGCAGCAGTTCTTCGCCGTCGCCAAGGGCAATAAAGTCAAAGAAGTCGGCATAGGGTTCGGGGTTGGAGGTGGCGGTTTGTCCACCTGCAAAGATGAGGGGATAGTGCCGTCCATCGGTACGTTCCTGGGCGCGTTCTTGCCAGGTCAGGGGGATTTGGGCAAGGCTGAGCATTTCTAAGATGTTGGTCGCCCCTAGTTCGTAGCTGAGGCTAAAGCCCAAGATGTCAAAGTCTAGGAGCGATCGCTTAGATTCCACTGCAAACAATGGCGTTTGCGTCTCGCGCAGTTTAGCCGAAAGGTCTGGGGCAGGGAGGTAAGCGCGATCGCACAGTTGGCGCGGCTGGGCATTAATGATGTTGTAGAGAATGATGTGCCCTAAGTTAGATGCACCCACCTCATAAATTTCTGGATAGGTCAAAGACCACCGTACTGAGGCAAGTTCCCACGGCTTATGGGCTGCACCAAGCTCGTTCCCTAAATAACGGGCGGGTTTGAGGATTTCAGGAGTCAGAAGGGATTCAACGGCAACAGGCACAGCGCTTCTCGCTTACAACACAAACATAGGGTTCTATAGTCCACTATATCGTTACAGATCTGGTTCATTTTTCTAGGTCATATACTAAAGACAGCCGCTCATTGAGCTAAAGCAAGGGATAGCCATGACCCAAGCCTATCGTGATGACCTTTGGAAATCTGCAACTAAACCTTGGCCTACCATGTATGATCTTCCGAGTGAAGATCCTGAGGAACCTGGCTTGCCGGATGAGTTTCATGATTTACAGCCGCATCTTTTAAGCGCGACGCTGCGTCTAACCGAGGTTACACGCGATCGCATTTTTACAGGCACCGATATCAATCTGTATTACGACCTCAACCATCCACTGTGGCATAAGCGACCCGATTGGTTTGTGGCGATAGGGGTGCCGCGTCTTTATGGCACAGAAGATTTACGTCTTAGCTATGTAACCTGGGATGAAGGGGTAAATCCCTATGTGGTTGTGGAGTTATTGTCTCCAGGCACAGAAAAAGAAGATTTGGGACAAACTGAAGCTGGAGAGGGAGAACCCCCAACCAAGTGGGACGTATATGAAAGCATCCTTAAAGTGCCCTATTACGTTTTATATGACCGCTATAGCAATACGCTGAGAGGATTTCATCTGGAGAAGGGGCAGTATCAAGCAATGTTGCTGGAGAATAACCGCTTTTGGATGCCAGAGTTAAAGGTTGGTTTGGGTTTATGGCAGGGCGAGTATGAAGGTAGAACTCGCCCGTGGCTACGATGGTTAGATGAACATGGCGATTGGATTCCAACGCCCTTAGAGCAAGCTGAAGCAACAGCGGCTCGTCTTGCTCAGCAGTTGAGGGCGCTAGGGATTGACCCAGATTTGGGTTGAGTTTTGTTGCCTCTTTTAGAAGCACAGCACTTCTCGCTTACAACAGAGATATAGGGTTCTACAGTCCACTCTATCGTTACAGATCGGGCTGATCAGCGATCGCTCGTTGCTAGGGCAAAAGTTCAAAGCTTTGGCAATGCTGGGGTCGAAAGAGTCGAAAGTCGCGCTGATCGAGTGTTAAAACGGTTGTGATTCCGTATCGCTCAGCAACTGCCATCACGCTGGCATCGACAAAATCAATACGACTGTCGGCATACTGGCTCAAAATCTCAGCGATTCGATTTAAGTCTGTTTCAGTTAGAGCAATAATGTGAAATCGGCTCTGAGAAAGACCTTTAAGGAAAGCCACAACGGTTGAAGTCCCAGCATCTCGCCCTAACAAGTAGGCAACTTCAGCCAAAACGGTTTGGGGAAAGAGTATGGATTGTTGCTGTATATAGATGGGGGCAACATCTTGATGCCTAGCATCTGACTGGTTGAGTAAGGCCACGATAAAGCCAGTGTCCGCTATGGCTGATCGTTTTTCCATGTCCATCCAGAAGTTGCGGTGATTGACTGCTGAAGAATTTCTTCAGATTGGGTGGCTAGATTGGGAGATCCTGAAAACAGGCCAATCAGAGGATCTTCAGCAGCAGCATTGTAATCTTTAGAAACCTGAGCCTGAAGATATGAAAGCACTGCCTCTGTAATGATAGATTCTGTAGTCTGACCTCGCTGTCGAGCTAATTCAGCGAGCCGTTGGAGCAGATTGGGTTCGAGATTCCATTGAGCTTGTGAAGCTGTCATATATCCTACCCATGTTCAAGACGACCCTTAAGGAGTTAGGCAAAATTCAATAAAGTTGTTAGCCTTTTAAATCCAAAAGTCGCTAACATTCTCGCCGAGGTCACTTCCCAGCCCCCAGAAAGGATTCAACAGCACTGGCTGACATAGGTTTGGCGAAAAAGTACCCTTGACCCATTTCGCATTCTAGCTTAGCCAGCAATTCAAGCTGTTGTTCTGTTTCAATTCCCTCCGCAACAACTTTAAACCCTAACTCATTGCTTAAGGTAATGATGGTCTTAACAATCTTATGATTGCGAGAGCCTACCTGCATTTGACTCACAAAAGAGCGATCTATTTTTAACGTGTCCAGCGGTAATCGATGCAGATAGTTGAGCGAAGAATATCCTGTGCCAAAATCGTCAACACTAATATGAATTCCTCTCGCCTGGAGAACGGTCAGGATTTCAATTGTCCTAGAAATGTCTTTGATCAATACTCCTTCTGTAATTTCCAAATTTAAGCACTGGCTCTCTAGTCCCGTTTGAGCCAAAACTAAGTCAACATACTCAATGAAACTGTTTTGCCTTAAAACTTGATCCGTCAAATTAACACTGATTTTTAGCGATTCAGCACTCGGAAACTGCCCCTGCCACTGCGCCATCTGTTGACAGGCTGTTTTAAGCGTCCAATAGTCAAGAGAAATAATCAAACCTGTTTCTTCAGCGAGTGGTAGAAAGCTTGCGGGAGAGATAAACCCTAAACTAGGATGGTTCCAGCGAATTAAGGCTTCAAATCCAACCCAACTCAAGGTATTTATATTAAGAATGGGCTGATAATAAATAATAAATTCTTCTCTTTCCAAACCTTTACGCAAATCGTTCTCAAGGTCAAGTCGTTCTCTTACCTCAGTATGCATCAGGGTATTGAAAACTCTATAGGTGTTTTTTCCCTGAGTTTTGGCCTGATACATCGCGGTATCGGCATCTCGTAGTACCTCGGAAGCCTTTGTATAGTCCGAGGTTCCGAAAACGATGCCGATGCTGGTTGTTATGATGATCTCGCGCTGGTTCAGTACGATTGGAATTTGAAATTCGTTCAAGATTTTCTCCGCCACTTGAATCGAAGTTTGAATGTTAGGAAGATCTTCCAGTAAGATTACAAACTCATCGCCGCCGAGCCGAGCCGCTAAATCAACCGCACGAATCTTTGATTGAAGTCTTTGTGCTACCTTAACCAAAAGCTGATCGCCCACTAAATGTCCCAAGCTGTCGTTGACGTTCTTAAATCGGTCTAGATCTAGAAATAAAACTGCGAAGCTATGAATCTCAGCTCTTTGGACTCTAAGGAGAGCCAATTCTATCCGCTGTATAAGTTGGCTGCGGTTGGGTAGGCGGGTGAGGGTGTCATGGAGAGAGTTATGAAGAAGCTGAGACTCAGACTCTTTTCGCTCGGTAATGTCTTGGGAGATTCCTACAACACGATTGATGATCCCACTGGGATCAGGAACCGGAAAAGCCTGCTCCCAGATCCATCGCATTGTGCCATCAGGCTGTAAAATTCGATACTCATGATTCCAGCCTACATACCGCTGGCGCTGGAGCAAATCATCAACGCGATCGCGATCTTCAGGATGGACTGCTTCTAAAAAAGTCTGCGGCTGTTCATAGAGACTAGAGCAGCTTTGACCCCAGAGGATTTCATAGGTAGGGCTGACATAAAGTATCTCTGTAAGCTCCCTGTCTGCAATCCAAAAAACGTCCTGTATATTTTCTGCTAGCTGTCTAAAGCGGGTCTCGCTTTCTTGGAGCGCTTCTGCAGCAATTTTACGCTCAGTAATATCTCTAGAAAGGCAGAGTATCGAATCAAGCGTTTGTTCAGCGGATAATTCTGGAACGATCGCCATTTCAAAGGTTCGAAGGCCGTCCAGCGTAGACGTTTCAAATTCAATCACCTGCTTTTGACCAGAAGACAGCAGTCTTGCGGCTGCAGACTCCCATGCACTGATCATGCTCTCACCCATGTCAAGGTCACGGCAGGACTTGCCCAGGAAATGTTCTATCGGTATACCGGTTAAAGCCGTCAGCGAAGGACTCACGTACAGGTGTTTTAGATTCAAATCGAATCGCTCTATGATGTCAGGGGAATTTTCTACCAGATTGCGAAACTGCTTTTGAGACGCTAAGAGCGCAGTTTCTGCACCTTTGCGATCAGAGACATCCTTAGACACGATAAGTGCAGTGGTTTCGGTCATAGGGGAGACCGTAGTTGCAAAAAATAACGTTCTGGCGGATTTTTCAAAAAAGAACTCAGTTTCAACTACTCTTTTCTCAGCTAAACAGGTTTGAATAGCATCATTTAAAGCTTTAGCCACGGGGGCGGGGAATGTTTCATCGGTTGTTTTCCCTATCATTTCTAGAGGGGATATGTAAAAGCCTGTGGTATTTGTCGGCGCAACTTTAAGGCACCGACCTTGAATGTCTCGAATGACTACCACATCTGTCATAGCCTGAAATACCGTCAGTAGCTCTGCCTCTGAATTCCGCAGCGAAGATTCTGCCTGCTTGAGCTTGTGAATGTCGGTATGGCTCCCTAACATCCTTAATGGCTTTCCTGACGCATCCCACTGAACAATCTGACCTATAGATAAAATCCATAGCCATTCTCCAGTTTTTGTGCGTAGTCTAAATTCTGCTCTGTACTCTGGAATCTCTCCCGCAACATACTGTCGAAAAGTCCTGTCAACGCTCTCTTGATCTTCTGGATGAATCCTCTCAAGCCAACGGTCATAGCTTTCTTTTAGCTCTTCCGGCTCGTACCCTAGCATGAGCGCATATTCGAGGCTTATAGTCGATTCTCCTGTCTGTAGATTAAGGTCATAGATCCCTTGATTGGCAGCGCTGATCGCCATTCGCAGTCGTTCTTCGCTTTTCTGAAGATCTGCTTTGTTTCTTGTACTTTCGGTGATGTCTCGAACCAGAAGCAAGACCTCATCTTCGCTGCAAACAACGCAGCGGATTTCTTCATAATGTTGTTTGCCTTCTACCCACAGTGAATACTCCTGTATCTGAGTCTTTCCCGTGCAAAAGGCTTCCTCAATTAGGGTCATCCGTTCTTGGGCAATCTCAGCCGGAAGGACTTCGTTAAGATGTTTACCAAGGAATTGCTCTGGAGGAGCAAGGAGAAACACGTCATTTTTAGGAATGATGCTGCGATAAATCCCATCTCGACCGATTTTTAATATCACGTCTGGTAGGGCGTTAAGTACTGCTTGATTAGTATCTAAAGCCCGCTGCAGCTCATCTTCAGACTTTTTGCGCCCATCAATATCCAGCATGACGCCATCCCAGACAATGGATCCATCTGCTTGCGGGATCGGATGTGATACCGCCTGAATCCATTTCTCTTTTCCTGACAGAGTCACAATGCGAAATTCCTGATCAAACATTTGCAGGGATTGACTAGCCCTGGAAATCATCCGATCAATAACCACAGAATCATCGGGATGTTCAAAATCTCTGAGGGTATATCTGCCTGTCATCATCTCTTCAGGACTCACCTCGTACAGGTCGTAGCAGCCTGTACTGGCGTAAAGTACAGAAAACCCTCCCTCTAATGTGGTGCGCGTTTGAAAAATCATTCCTGGAATATTGTTCGCTAGGTTCTGGTAGCGCTCTTCACTCTGTCGCAATGCCTCTTCTGCTTGCTTGCGTTCTCGGTCTGTTCTCAAGGCTCTAATGCCATAGCTCAGGTCAACGGCAAAAAAGATCAGGCTCTGCACCTCTTCATCTTGAAATGCGTCTGGCTCACTTGCATAAATATTCAGTACTCCAAACACTCCGCTCTCATCTGTTAACGGCAGCGCCATTGATGCCCTATAACCCTGCTGCTGTGCGGCCTCCCGCCAGGGTGCGTAATTGGGTTCCGTTGGTATATCCTGCACGATACAGGGTTGCTCTGATCTGATCGCACGACCTGTTGGCCCTTGGCCTGCTTCGTTCTCTCCCCAAGAAACCTGTAGTGCTTTAAGATAATTTTCGCCATGTCCGGCATGGGCAACTGGGTTTACAGACTGCTTCTCATCATTCTGAACATACCCAATCCACGCGAATCGATACCCACCTTCACTGATGATGCTTTGGCATAACTCCTGTAGCAGCTCCTGCTCGCCTTTGGCATGCACTAATGTCCGATTGCATACCCTCTGTAGCCTCAGCGATCGCTCCAATCGATTTTTAACGAAAGAATTATCCTTGCCTAGCAGAGAAGAAGATTCAGAATCGTGTTTTTCTGACTGACGGCTATTGTCCATTTTTTTCCACAAAGCGAGTACTTAATGAATTAATTAAGTCTGCTATTTTTCATTTTTTTGTGATGTTTGATACAATTTTGCCGCACCATACATACAAGTACTATATGACGAAATTCTAACAACCATTGCAAAATGACAAGAACTTCGGGTTGAGCCGAGATACTTTAAATTAATGGATCTTGGGCACGGCGATCGCCTGCCCCTTTCCATAACTTCCCAAAAATGAGGTGTTGAAGGCTATCAATGTAGGTGAAGATCACCGGAACCACGATCAGCGTGAATAGTGTGGAGGTCATGCGTCCACCGATTACGGCGATCGCCAGCACCAGAGGAGACTCACAGGGCTTAATTGACTACAGTGAACTCAAGGTCGAATCGCCTTGACGATAGCCATAAAAATCAACGCGATAGTCCGTAATTTTTACGCCTGTACGCTGCTCAATTTCTGCAATGAGCGCATCAGGGAGCTGGACGTGAATATCTAAAATCTGATCGGTATCGAGGCAATTAATATGGCTATGAGAATCGCTCACATGTCCATAGAGACGACCGTCTGAGCGTTCAACGCATTCTATAATGTCTTGCTGAGAAAGGGCTTCTAAATTTTGGTAGACCGATGTATGTCCAATGTCTTTGCCTTCTTGATTGAGGCGGTCATAGATTTGTCGTGCCGAGAGATGCTCTTGAGCTTGCCACAATAGCTCTAAAATAGAGCGGCGCTGCCGACTGAGTCGCATCCCTAAAGTTTGACACTTGGTCAGCGCATCGTCTAGCGACTGAATTGATTGAACATCACCCTCTTTTTCACTCAGCACTGTACATTCCCAAAATCTTAAAAGCGGTTTTATTGTGTATTGATTCCATCATAACCAAACTCAAACTGCTTGCGAGTTTTAGCCCTGCGCTTTTCTGTCTGCCTGTTCCAGGCTACGTTAAGCATTATTTAGATGCGATCGCACTTCCCTATGTCTACCGTCATTACCGTCAACGCCCAACATTTTGAGACCCTAGACCTGTCTCCCGTTAAGGCTGTGCTAGATCGCTGGCTCCAGACCAAAACGCTGTTTGACCATGAGCAGTCTCTCCAGTTTCAAATTGACTATCCTCAAGCTCCAGAGCAGTCTGAAGAATTGCCCGATATCCCTGAAGTGCGGCTGTGGTTTTTGCGACTCGACAGCATTTACCCCTGGCTCCCCTACTGGCTCGATTGGAAGTCTGGCGAGTTGGCGCGCTATGCTGCCATGCTAGTGCCCCACGAATTTAGCAAGCGTGAAGGCATTTTGTTTAACCCACAGGCTTTAGATTTATTTTTGATGCAGAAAATTTTTGTGCTGCACCATTGGCTGAAGCAAAATGGCGTAGCGCGACCCAATACCCTCAAGCAAATGGCAGAGCTATTTGGCTATGAATTAGAAGATTCGCTGTTTACACTTTTAGATAAACACGCGCCCTAGCGTTGCTACCCACCACTCACAGGGGGAATCAGCACAACCTCGTCCCCCTCTTGAACCACGGTACTCGGGTCTACAAACCCAAGGTTTACTCCATAGCGCGTCACCTCAGCGAGAGCCTGGAGTGCAGGAAAAGGGTGGCGGATGCGATCGCCCACTTCTCCAACGGTCATACCAGAAGCTACCTCTAAGACAACTTCTGGTTTACCATATGCTTCTTGATAGGCTGCAAATAACTTGACAGTAACGGTTGCCATTATTGTTGATATCAATAGGCGCGACCTAAACGCCGCCCTGAATCGTAAACGGGTTGCTTCGAGACAGGCGAACCTGAAAGCCACTATCGGATGGCACCGTATCTAGCCTCTGCTGAAAGGTGACAGTTGCCCCAGCCGGAATGGTCGAAGGCTCTGGTGCTGCTGCACTCGTTTGGACTAAGTTGCCAGAGGAATCTAGGACTTCAAGGTTAACGCTAGAAACCGTAACGGCTTTACTATTGCCGTTCGTGATTCTACCCGAAACCTGGGAAGAACCATTGAGCTTAAAAATTGGCACCAAGCGTACGTTACTAACGCGTAGGTTTCTAATGAGCACCTGTTCTAAGACTTTGGGGTCACTGGCAGTGGCTGCTGCATCACCACCACTTCCAGCCGCAGCATTAGGAGGGGTGCTCGCACCACTTAAGTTAATGAGCTGGTTCCAATAAGACTCATATTGGCTCCAGGTACTGGGCGACCCAATCCGAATTACATCTCCAGGCGACTGTGCTTGGCTAACAACCGGAAGACCCGTAGCTGCCGCCAGGAAGAGGGACCCAGCGATCCATTTCCAATTAGACTTGCAAAACCCCATCAACATGACTGCTAACTCTTGGTAGATATTAGAACGTTAAAATTTACACGCAGTAAGCTAGATATTTGACCCAGCAGGCGTAGTCTTAGAGACCTTGGTTTTAGGCTACCCTTCTAACGGCCTATTTGTATCTTTGCACATCAAATTCTGCCCAGAGTCATCTTAGACAGGTCAAGACTCTCTAGGATAGGAAGGGCGCAATCATCGCGCATTGAAAGCCTGTCTTTTTCTAAATAAATCTATGCCAACGCTCGTCCTTTATAGCAAACCAGGCTGCCATCTTTGTGAAGGGCTGCAAGAAAAGCTGGAGCAAATTCAGGATTTGAATTTTCAGCTAGAGATTCGAGACATTACCGCCCAAGCAGACTGGTTCATGGCCTATCAATACGAAATTCCAGTCTTATTTTATCGAACAAACGAAACAGCGCCTAAAGATACACCTATTCCGCGTCCTTCCCCGCGATTGTCTGTGGTTCAGCTTCAGCAACATTTGCAGCCTTACTTTGCCGCTTGATATTGTTCAATCAAATCTACACCCGACCGAACACTCGCCTGCTTCACCAATCGGCTAAAGCAAACGCTCAAATGCACCTGTCACAACAATAGAGCCTGCCCTCCTGCATTGGAAATGGATAGGTTTTAACGAAAAACATTATGCTTACCAAAGTTTGTCTGTGGTACTGCCAAAACTTGTTTAGATTTTAGGTACAAAAACCGCTTCATTCAGACGCACCTTCTGAGATATGATCGGTGGGGTCATGACTGACTGACTTTTTAAGTGAGTTATAAAAAAGAGGATAGGACGCAGTGATTAGAGTAGCGATCAATGGGTTTGGGCGCATCGGACGTAACTTCATGCGGTGCTGGTTGCAGCGACCAAGCAGCAATATTGAGATCGTTGCCATTAATGACACCTCCGATCCTAGAACCAATGCTCACCTGCTGCGCTATGACTCCATGCTGGGCGTACTAGATGCCGAGATTAGCGCAGACGATAACTCCATTACCGCAAACGGTCACGTTATCAAGTGCGTCTCTGACCGGAACCCAGAAAACCTGCCTTGGCGTGAATGGAATATTGACATTGTTATTGAATCCACAGGCGTTTTTATCTCCCCAGAAGGTGCAGGTAAGCACATCAATGCAGGGGCAAAGAAAGTTGTCATTACGGCACCTGGTAAAGGTTCAGTGCCTATGTACGTCTTTGGGGTTAACCACCAAGACTACAAAACCAGCGACGACATTATTAGTAACGCAAGCTGCACCACCAACTGCCTAGCACCCATCGTGAAAGTGCTGCACGAAGAATTTGGCATTCTGCAAGGCATGATGACCACCACCCACAGCTATACAGGCGACCAGCGCATTTTAGATGCAAGCCACCGCGACCTTCGCCGCGCACGAGCTGCTGCGGTCAATATTGTGCCTACCTCAACGGGTGCGGCAAAGGCTGTGGGTCTAGTGATTCCTGCATTGGCGGGTAAGTTAAACGGCATTGCGCTGCGCGTGCCCACGCCTAACGTGTCGGTGGTTGATTTTGTCGCGCAAGTTGAAAAGCCTACGATTGCAGAACAGGTGAATCAAGCACTTCAAACGGCTGCGGCAAGCTCTATGAAGGGCATTTTGCACTATAGCGATATTGAGCTTGTTTCCAGCGATTATAAAGGTCATCCTTGCTCTTCTATCATTGACGCTGCCCTCACCATGGTGATGGGTGGTCACATGGTAAAGGTTGTGGCATGGTACGACAACGAATGGGGCTATAGCCAACGTGTGCTTGACTTGACCGAGTACGTTGTTTCCAAGTGGTAAGGTAACAGCAGCGGCAGCGGCACCATCCTTAACATCGGTACAGAAGACAGCAATGAAAGATAAGCTCATGCTGATGATTCCGGGGCCTACCCCAGTTCCGGAATCTGTTTTGTCTGCTTTAGGGCGGCACCCGATGGGTCATCGGAGTGCAGACTTTAGCAAAATTATGGCGCAGGTTTTAATAAACCTGAAGTGGCTTCACCAGACGGCTAACGACGTACTGGTGCTAACTGCCAGCGGCACGGGCACGATGGAAGCAAGCATCGTGAACTTCCTGAGTCCTGGCGATCGCGTCCTCGTCTGCTGCAATGGCAAATTTGCCGAACGCTGGGCTGACATGTGCGATGCGTTTGGCCTAGCGGCAGAGCGCATCAGCGCACCGTGGGGTAAAGCGCTAGATCCAGAAGCGATTCGTGCAGCCTTAGAAGCCGATACTGCCAAACAAGTTAAAGCCGTCATCATCACCCATAGCGAAACCTCGACGGGCGTTATCAACGACCTAGAAACGATTAGTCGCTATATCAAAGCCCACGGCACGGCACTAAGCATTGTGGATGCCGTGACCAGTTTAGGTGCTGCTTCGGTTCCCATTGATGAATGGGAGCTAGACGTGGTTGCATCAGCCTCTCAAAAGGGCTATATGATGCCCTCGGGCTTGGGTTTTGTATCCGTAAGCGCAAAAGCGTGGGATGCCTACAAGACCGCAAAGCTGCCTAAGTTTTATCTAGACCTCGGTAAATATCGCGCTGAAGCGATTCACAATACGACTCCCTTTACACCTGCCATTAACCTTGTGTTTGGGCTTCAGGTTGCTTTAGAAATAATGCAACAGGAAGGGCTAGAAGCCATTTTTGCGCGTCATCATCGTCATAAACTTGCTACTCGTGCGGCTGTCCGAGCGCTGGGTCTGTCTCTGTATGCTCAAGATGATGCATCGGCTAGCCCTGCAATTACGGCGGTAGTTACTGCACCTGTTGAAGCAGAAAAGCTGCGATCATATCTTCGCCAACGTTTTGATATTGCTCTGGCGGGTGGGCAAGATGAACTCGAAGGTAAAATTGTACGGGTAGGCCATCTGGGGTTTGTGTGCGATCGCGATATTTTGACCGCAATCTCCGCGTTAGAAGCGGTCTTGCCAGAACTAGGTCACACAGCCTTTACCCCTGGAGCTGGCGTTAGCGCAGCCTGTAAAGCGCTCGCCGCCTCATCATAGAAATGCTTCAAGATAGTAAAAGACTAAGCCGTTTCTAACCAGTCATAAATACTGCTGAGCTGATCTAAAGTAATCAGGCCATAGTGCCACAAGATAATGGGCAGCGAGCCAGAGCGTTGATTACACTGACGCAGCGCTAGATCAATGGAGTCACTGGGCAATAGCAGCTCTTCTTTCAGAAAGCCTAGCAGTCGATTTTGTGTGTTGGTCGCAGCAGCCATAAATTCACCCCCAATAATTTGATGCCGCAGGTATAGGTTAATGAAGTGGCGGTATACCTGCTTTAATCCAGACCAATTCGTTTATTTAACTGATTTAACGATATTTTGACGGATTTAGCATCCATAAAATACTGAACCTTTATTTTCCAAAAGACTGATAACGGAACGCTGCAAGACGTGGAGATCAGTATTTCTACTAAAGCTAGGGAAGTGTATCAAGCCAGACGCTTCATAACCTGGGTGTATGAATATATAAAGCCCGCTCAAAGCCTGTTGATACTCACACCTAAATATCTAAAAGACTCTTTACCCTTTTTTCAAGCGTGGGCAAAAGTTAATGCTGCTCTATAGGTCAGCATGGACTCTAAAATCGTCCTTGCGTTGATGCCTATACTTTTTAGACTTAAATTCTGCACGCCTTTACACCAGTCCACAAAAGATAACATGCTGATGTAGGGCTTCTAGCTTACTTAAGCATCTCTTTATAAACAAATCCAATCCTCATTGAGATGCGTAGAGAATATTAGACGGCTCGAATTGGGTACGCTGAAATCAGAGAGATTGATTCGGCTTCAGACAAAGGCTTGCGGTTGGAGCGATCGCCTTGCGTCAAAAATCCATCCTTGCTGCAAGACAGACTCATCACTCTAAAGGCAGAAAATTCTGAATGCCTCTAGAGAGTGCAGTAAACTGTAAAGGACTCAGATTACATAATGACTGTTTGATATAAATCTTTATCAATTCAGCCCATAACTATAGAACCACTAGGAGATTCAACAGATATGCCCCAACTCCAGGCTAGCCCGGACATTGATTTTCATAGTGATATCTACCGTGACGCCTATAGCCGAATCAATGGAATCGTGATTGAAGGCGAACAGGAAGCTCACGAAAACTACATCCGTCTAGCGGAGATGCTGCCGAATCAAAAAGACGATCTCTTGCGTCTTTCTAAGATGGAGGCTCGGCATCGCAAGGGGTTTGAAGCCTGCGCTCGGAATCTCAGCGTTACGCCGGACTTAGGCTTTGCGAGTCAATTTTTTGCGAGCCTCCATGAAAATTTCCAAACTGCCGCCAGCGAAAACAAGGTTGCAGCCTGTTTGGTGATTCAGTCGCTGATTATTGAGTGCTTTGCGATCGCCGCCTACAACATCTACATCCCTGTCGCGGATGACTTTGCTCGTAAAATCACCGAGGGCGTGGTTAAAGATGAGTACAGCCACCTCAACTTTGGGGAAATCTGGCTCAAGGAAAACTTTGAGGCTACCAAGGAAGAAGTTGAAGCTGCCAATCGCCAAAATTTGCCCATCGTTTGGCGGATGCTCAATGAAGTGGAAAAGGATGCAAAAGTCCTGAACATGGAAAAAGAGGCGCTGGTCGAGGACTTTATGATTCAGTACGGCGAAGCCCTTAGCAATATCGGCTTTACCACCCGCGACATTATGAAGATGTCTGCCTATGGCTTAGTTGCTGCCTAGTTAACGCTCGTAGCGCTAACTAGCGAAATCAAAAACACGTCCTAGCGACGTGTTTTTTGGTTTAATCCAGTAGATGAATGAGTTAAGCATGTCCTACAGACCCACCGGAATTGATTTATTTGCAGGGGCAGGGGGCCTTAGCCTAGGTTTTGAGCAAGCTGGGTTTGATGTGGTCGCAGCAGTTGAGGTAGACCCTGTCCACGCGGCAGTTCACAAGTTTAATTTCCCTAATTGCGCGGTGCTGCCTCAGTCTGTGGCGACGCTATCTGGGGCAGATATTCGGCTAGCAGCAGGGATTGGCGATCGCCCTGTTGATGTCGTATTTGGCGGCGCACCCTGCCAGGGCTTTTCGCTGATGGGGCAACGTGCCCTTGAAGATCCGCGAAATGCTTTGGTGCGAGAGTTTGTAAGGATTGTGGATGAGTTAGAAGCCTCCTATTTTGTGTTTGAGAACGTGAAGGGGCTGACGGTTGGTAAACATCGGCTGTTTTTAGAAGAGCTGATCGCTGCATTTGATGAGTTGGGCTATCGGGTGTTGCTGCCGTGGAAAGTCCTTAACGCATCGTTTTTTGGCGTGCCGCAAAACCGAGAGCGATTGATTTTAATGGGTGCAAGGCAGGGCTTGCCGCTGCCAGAATACCCTGAACCGACTACAAGACCTGCTGGAGTGGCTAAGTTTGCGGCGCTTAAACTCCCCGAAGGGCCATCTTGCCACGATGCCCTCAGCGATTTACCCGATCCTGAGGCGTTCGATGCGCTTGTGAAAGGCGATAACACGCTTCTCTGGCGCTGGCAGAAACCTAAGAGCGCCTATGCCCAAGAGATGCGCTGCATAGCAAATGGTTCATGGCATTGTGGCTACCACAGACAGTGGAATCCTAAGCTATTAACCTCTAGCATCCGCTCTAATCATTCAGACATTTCTCGCCGTCGCTTTGCCGAAACGTCCCCAGGCCAGGTTGAGCCAATCTCAAGGTTTTTTAAGCTTTCGGTAGACGGTGTAGCCAATACTTTACGCGCTGGGACAGATTCGGCACGAGGCGCCTTTACGAGTCCCCGACCCATCCACTATGAGCAGCCCCGCTGTATTACGGTGCGCGAGATGGCACGGCTGCATGGCTTCCCCGACTGGTTTAGGTTGCATCACACAAAATGGCACGGGGCGAGACAAATTGGCAATGCAGTACCGCCACCGCTTGCCCGTCATGTCGCGGCCTCGCTGATGGAAGCAATGAAGGCTAAGCCTATGCAGCCCCAAAATTTTCTAAAATTGGGCGACCTTACGCTCCTTGAACTGGATATGTCCCAGGCTGCGCGATACTGGGGTATTGAGGTGCCCATTCGCCGCCGCGATAGCAAAAGTAGGACCACAAAAAGCAAACAGCTAGAAAGTTCGCCATGCTAAATTTTCCTGAATCCTTCGGTCAGTTTCTTTCGCCTGAAGAATGTGCCCAGATTGATCAGACCTTACTGCCCACCCGCGATCGCTTTTCAATTCGCATCACAGTCTATAGCTGGCGATATCTACAGCAGGTGAGTCAAGCCTTGAGCATCACCATTGCAGAACTTCAGCCTCAGCAGATTAGCACCTGGATTCGTCAAGATGCTAGCCTCAACCTTCAAGCGCCAGCGGATGAGTCTTTTATAGAGCTGTTTGACCGCTTACTGATTTCATCCCTCATTCCGCTTCAAAAAATTGCCCAGCAAGAAAATATTGCCCTTGAGAAACTCACGCTGCCACAAATCATTGGCTGGTTTGAGGCACAGGTCAAAGCGGCGCTGTAGCTATAAAACTGAAATAAATGAGCCATCCGTGCGGCAGATAAGTTCGGCGAATTAAAAGATTAGGGTACATTAGCTTAGGGCATACGTCTGTTTGCATAGGCCGCCTTCATAATGTCTTAATCAAGCCTATTTCAGGCCAATCTGAATGTTCACTGCTTTTAAAGGGTTAATTTTAGCGTTCTCCATTGCCATGCAGCTTGCACTAGGGGAGCTGCTGCTGCCTCCAGCAACGGCCTGGGCGGTCAATGACGCATCTTTGCCAGAGCTTCAGCAAAAGCAGCAGCAGATTAATCAGTACCGCTCTAGCGTGAATCAGGCCAAACAGCAGCTAGAGCAGCAGGAGAAGGCTACCCGCGATCGCATTGGGGGGCTGGGGCAACAAATTGAGGCTACCGCCTCCCAAATTGAAGTGCAGCAGAATAAGCTAAAGGCCGCGAATGAAAAGCTAAAGCAAATCGAAAAGGAACTTGCTGTATTCCAGGCAAAATACGATAAGCAGCAGACCAGCACCGCTGCACGGCTCCGATTTTTGCAGCGCCAAAACGACGCTCAAGGGTGGGTTGCCCTCATGCAAAGTCGATCCTTAGAAGCTTTAATAGATCGCCAGTATCAGCTTAAGCGGGTTTATGGCGAAGACCAAAAGGCATTAGTGGAGCTTAAGCAGGCAAAAGATGTCATCGAGGCTAAAAAGCTAGAAACTGAGGCTCAAAAAAACCAGATTGCGCTTATTACTCAGCAGCTCACCACCCAAAAGGTATCTGCCCAAGACCAGGCGCAATCCGAAAGCATTCTCGCCAATCGACTGAAGAGCGATCGCCAAGCCCTGACCGCCGCCGAACAGCAGCTAGCAGAAGAATCTAGCCGCATTTCGCAAAATATTCAGCAAAAGCTAGCTGCGAGAATTGCGTTTCCTGGCGCAATATTTGTCCCAGGTTCGGGTCAGTTTTTACTGCCGTCCGATGGCCCCATTACCAGTCCTTTTGGCTGGCGGGTACACCCCATTCTTGGCACCAGTCGCCTCCACAATGGCGTAGACTTTGGTGCAGAATACGGCAGCATCATTAGAGCCGCAGACAACGGCGTAGTCATAGCAGCAGAATGGAGCGGAGGCTACGGCAACGCAGTCATTATTGACCACGGCAACGACGTTACAACTCTATACGGTCATGCCAGCGAGATGTACGTCACGGCAGGGCAAGTCGTACAGAAAGGTCAGCCGATCGCTGCTGTGGGTTCCACAGGTCTTTCGACGGGACCGCACCTTCATTTTGAAGTGCGCCGCCAGGGCGAACCCACCGACCCAATGGCATTTTTATAGGATTCTGCGCATCGTTTCATTTGCGGTTGCTACGGGTAAACGATAAGCTAAAGGGGCTGCTGCGTTTAGAAAAATGCAGTCAAGGGCATGTGGCGCAGTGGATAGCGCATTTGGTTCCGGTCCAAAGGGTCGGGGGTTCGAATCCCTCCATGCTCGCTTTTGATAAATAGGATTTCCTTACCGTTAAGGCAGAGGTAAGAGCATGACACTAGCAAAACCAAGGCTTTACGACTTAGATTTTGTCGATTGGGTGAGCCAAACGGTTGGACTTTTGCGGGAGGGTCGGTTTGATGAGCTGGATCTCGCCCATCTGATTGAAGAGGTAGAAGATTTGGGAAATCGGCATCGGGATGCGATCGATAGTCAGCTCACCCGACTGCTGATGCATCTGCTGAAATGGCAGCACCAGGCGGAGCGGCGATCGCCCAGTTGGGAAAGTAGCATTCGAGAGTCTCGTAAGCAAATTAGCCGACTACTGCGAAAGTATCCATCGCTTAAGTCCTATTTTGAGGCGCAGATTGAGCAGTGCTATCAAGACGCCGTCGAAGATGCCAGTGATGAGACGGGGTTGCTCTCAATATCCTTCCCATCAAATTGTCTCTATGGGGCAGATCAGATTTTAAGTCAAGACTTTCTTCCGTCATTCATTGATTCTGTTGACCTGCCATAACCCATTGACCTGCCATAATAAGAGCAAATATTTTGGGGACGTTTTGTGAATTCTTCAGCTACTCCTACTGCCATTGCCGATCGCATCATCGTGCCTCTAGATGTACCAAGCAAAGATGCGGCGATCGCCCTCATAGACTCTCTCAGCGAGGTGCAGTTTTGGAAAGTGGGTCTAGAGCTATTTGTCAGCAGCGGCCCTAGTATTCTGGACTATTTGAAACAGCATCAGAAGAAAATCTTCTTAGACCTAAAGCTCCACGATATCCCCAACACCGTTGCCGGAGCCTGTCGCGCCGCAGGTCGGTATGGCGTAGATTTGCTAACAGTTCATGCCACCAACGGACGAGTGGGGCTTAAAGCTGCTCAAGCTGCCGCAATTGAAGGAGCAGCCCAAACAGGGGTTGCGCCACCCAAGGTTATTGCAATTACGGTACTCACGAGCCTGTCTGCTCGGGAACTAGCCTTTGATCTCAAAATCCCGCTAGAGCTTCCAGAGTATGCCCTTCAGATGGCGCTATTAGCAAAAGAATCTGGGTTGAGTGGCGCAGTGTGTTCTCCTCAAGAAGCCAGTCAACTGCGACAAATCTGTGGGGATAACTTTTTGCTGGTGTGTCCTGGGGTGCGGCCTAAGGGTGCGGCCTTGGGCGACCAACAGCGCGCACTAACGCCTGCTGAGGCGATCGCCGCTGGTGCTAATCATCTCGTCATTGGTCGTCCCATCACAGAGTCCGCCGACCCCGCAGCGGCCTTTGCTGCCATTTGTCAGGAAATTGCTGCCCTTGTTTAGGCATTGGGGACAAAGGAAAGGGGCGATCGCCAGTGCTGGAACTCTTTTAAGCCTGGTCTTCTGCAATAGCTTGGCGGCGGTTGCAAAACCAGCCTTTAGCCAACCATCGGCTCCCGAAGCCACGCCCCTTGCTCAACAGTGTCCGAGTAGCCTCACTGCGCTCATAGACAGGATGCTCCCAGACTTACCGAGCTACATCAACCGCGTTCGTATCCGTGCAGGAATTACGAAAAGCTACATTTTGCTGGCGGCAAAACCCGAATTTGAACCTTTACCCCTGTCGGGCATAGTAGATTTACCGCCACAGCCTCAATCGAGTGACGTTAAGCAGGTTTTTTTTACAACCCTAATGCGTCGCTATGATGGGCAACGCATTTCTAACCTTCAGGAATATCACTGGGCTTTCTTCGCTGGGCAGCAGCAGCATTGGCAGCTTGCGATGATGTATTCCACGATTGGAGTCTATCCTGCCACTGTCTCGCAGCCACCCCTTGCGCCACGCAACAGCAGTGACGGCAGCGTTGCCGTTGCAATTAAAGCTTGGTTAACAGACTGCCCTACAGCAAGTTAAAGTAGCTCTGCTGAATTTCAGGATGCAGAACTCGCTCATAGCCTCTCTAAGGATTACCGTTCTACTGCTTAAAATTCATCGACACCATTGACACAAAACTTTGCATACTATAGAAGAGTCATAGCGCTGGATAATTCTTATGTTTCCATTTTCCTGTTTTATGGATGCCGCCACGCGGCAACACTGTCGCAAAGCCCAACTAGAATTTCTCAAAATGTCACGAGATGGCCTAGAAACCCGTTTGGCGGCAGTAAATGCGGCGATCGCCACCCTAGAGCAGCAGCAGGCTCGGACTACTGCCGCTGGTGGCGCTACTGAAGAACCCGCCCATTCCTAAGTGCTTAAAGTGTCTCACTGGGGCATGGGGTATTATTTCTGCGCTTCATCCCTCAGTGAGTCATCTTTGCAAAACTCCTTCATTCAATTTTTTCACCTTCGCTTATCTATTTTGTGTCAATGCTCTCAGATACAGACCTCAATCAGCAGTCTCAACAGCGCCTGCGTAATCTTAGACCCCTACTGCTAAACCTCCATAAAGCCCTGATGGAGCATGAGCGTAATACCTATGAGCAAACGCACGGCGTCATTGCGACAAGAGGTGAATATTTTCAGCTTGTGTTGGGGCACGAATGGTTTAACTGGCTGCGACCCATCTCTCAAATGATTGTTCGTATTGATGAACAGCTCAATGCCAAAAAGCCAGAAGAAGCCGAATCGGCTGAAACGCTTTTGACAGCAGTACAGGCGCTCCTTACCCCGCTCGAGGACGGCTCTACTGCCGAGCATCGCTATGCTCAAGCCATTCAGCACAGCCCAGAGATTGCGCTTATGCACGCTCAGTTTTCACAAATTCTGGGACAAGTCTAGATCGGCGGCTTTCTCTGGCGCACTCGTTAAAGTTTGGGAAATTTTTCTGACTGAGGGCGACTGAGGCACAGCGAACAGTGACCCCAACGCTTAAGTTCTTCAAGGGGTGTAGGGCATTGGCATAAAGGGCAAGAAACATTTCCCTTGGTCTGCTTTTGCACGGCTAAAGACCAGCGAGAAAACGCATCTCGAGCGTCTTTTGGCTGCGGTCTTTTCCCTGAGATCTTCAGCGCCGGACTAGAAATAAGCTTTAGTTCCATCCCCTGACGCAGACGAAGAGAACTACTGCGGTGCCAGTCTCGGGTGGAAAAGTAAATATCTTTAACTGTGCCGTTCCAAGACGCATTAACCTTTTTTAAAAGTCTGACCCGCTCGAAGGCTAAATTTTGTGCCCACACGCCACTCGATACCGTAACGTACAAAATCCCCTGGTCGCTCAGCTTAACCGGACGCGTTTGTGCCGCAACAGCCGCACCCACAATCTCGGGCCATAGACGCATAAATTTTTCAAAGGACTGCTGATCTTTCCAATGGGTTTTATTAAGCTGCGAAAAAACGGCGTTGAGACATTCAAGAGCCATAGTAGTG
>JANPLU010000047.1:0-2015 GCA_031422435.1 Acaryochloridaceae cyanobacterium VAR_48_metabat_390 | reverse complement strand
GCAACGCTAATCGCTTGAAGAATCTCTTCAGGACTAATCTTTGGGGAAGTTAAGCTCAATTCTTTGAGTTGCACAGGCACATAGGTTTATCTGACGACAATTGCTAATTTACGCTGCTATGGGCTTAACCGAACAGTATTGCAAACACTGCTTCCAGCGCCGCTTAACAGGAACTTTCACTTTTAATTACACCCGTTATACAGCGATCGTATTCTTAAGAGGTACGTCTGTAATGACTGAAAGACTAACAAACCACTGAATTTTTCCTTAGATGGATGTGTAAACAAAATCTTCTGTGTTCTTTACTCAAAAATATCCGCATATCTATAATAAGAAAACCTAGTCCTGCTAGTCCTAAGATGCTACTTATGTTGAATGGATTATGAATGTTCCGTCCACCCTTTTTTCTGCTCTTCGGGGCACTGTTGCACTATTGGTGATCGCAAGCTGCGCCTCAACCCCCGTCCCGTCCCCAGAGACTGGAACGACCCCCGCTACACCCGTAAGCCTTGCCGCCCAAGCAACATCTCAGGGCTATCAAAAAACCGTACTCCTACAAAATCTAGAACATCCGTGGAGTCTGGCGTGGTTGCCCGATGGCGGGATGCTGATCACCGAGCGCCCCGGACGACTGCGAATCTTCCGCAACGGAACCCTTGACCCTACTCCTGTGGCTGGCCTACCTAAAATTTTTGTAGCGGGGCAGGGCGGACTGATGGAGGTGTCTGTACACCCCAAATTTGCTGAAAACCGCTTCATTTACTTCACCTATGCCCACGGCACAAGGGAATCTAATCGTACTCGCCTTGCCCGTGCCAAGTTTGATGGCACCCGCCTCAGCGATGTGCAGGTAATTTTTGAAGTCTCCCCCGCAAAGCCAGGGACACAACACTTTGGATCGCGTCTGGTCTGGCTCCCAGACGGTACACTCCTCCTTGCGACAGGGGATGGTGGGAATCCACCCCTCCAGCTTAGCGGCGAACCCATCCGCAACCAGGCGCAAAATCTCCGCAGTTATTTGGGGAAAGTTGTGCGCTTAAAGGATGATGGTTCTATTCCCCCAGACAATCCGTTTGTCGCTTCAAAACAAGCTGCCTCAGCGTTGTGGAGTTATGGACATCGAAATTCTCAGGGACTGGCCTTAGATCCAGCGACAGGCAAGGTTTGGCAGACGGAGCATGGCTCTCGGGGGGGCGATGAACTCAATCAGATTGAGGGTAGCAAAAATTTTGGCTGGCCCCTCGTTACCTTTAGCCGCGAATATACCGGAGGTGTAATCTCAACAGAAACCTCCCGCCCCAATACGGTCAGTCCTAGACTACAGTGGACGCCATCAATTGCACCTTCAGGGTTAACGGTATACCGAGGCGATCGCTTTTCGGCATGGCAGGGGCAAATCTTGGCTGGGGGTCTGGTCTCCCAAGATATCCGTCGCATCAAAATTGATGCTCAGGGAAAAGGGGTAGAAGTGGAACAAATTAAAATTGGTCAGCGGGTGCGAGATGTGCGCCAAGGCCCCGATGGACTGATTTATGTCTTAACCGACCAGCCGAATGGTGCGCTGATCCGGATTGAACCGCAGTCGTGAGGTACCCGATATTAATGCTACTCATACAACGCTGACTTCCTGTTTCAATTTGTCACTGTTGCCTTCCCTACTGCTCCGTAAGTCGGTCAGGTAACAACTCTCAACTCACGCGCTTTTCTGTTGCTGACGTGAGTTCGATGGACAAAAATACCCAAAAGAAAGGCTGAGGTCTTAAGCTCAAAGTATTGATGTTTAAGCAGTCTCAGCCATGGATAACAGTCTAGCTCGCCTTGACCTGACCCAAATCTTCTGCGACATCGACGACTTTTATCAGGTCTTAAACCATGTTGGAGAAGCATTACACAAACTGCCCTACGACGGAGAAGCCAAACAATATCGTTCAAAACTAAGCCTGAGTGAAGTAGCAAGCATCGTCATTGCCTTTCATGGCTCAGGGTTTCGTACCTTCAAAGCGTTCTATACCCTC
>JANPLU010000046.1:0-30453 GCA_031422435.1 Acaryochloridaceae cyanobacterium VAR_48_metabat_390 | reverse complement strand
ACTCGCTCTAGGAGGTAGAGGGCGCGATCTCGGACGTTTTGTTTAATGCCGCTCAGCTTGGCAAAAATATTCATCGGCTCCATCACAATTGCACCCACGCTCATGCGCGGGTTTAGGGAGCTAAAGGGGTCTTGAAACACAATTTGTAGGTCTTGACGCAGCCGTCGTAGCCGCTTGCCGTTGAGTGTCGTAATTTCCTGCCCATCAAACTGAATGGAGCCACCTGTTGGCTCTATCAGTCGCAGGAGGCTGCGCCCCAAGGTCGTCTTACCACAGCCCGACTCACCCACTAGCCCCAAGGTTTCGCCAGGATAAATTTGAAACGAAACTCCATTCACTGCGGGAACGTAGCGTTTGGCTTGACCCATTGCCCCCCGCACCGGAAACCAAACTTTGAGGTCTGTCACGTTCACGAGCGGGGTTTGGCGGGCTAGAGCTTGGGTGCGATCGCGCTGTTCGGCTTCGCTAATCTCAATGTTAAGCCGCCCGTCTTGTTGAGTGGATGTGGTTTGAGTGACGGCGAAGCCCTGCTCATCCAGCACCGTTTTCATGAAATCTGCCACCGTAGGCAGGTATTTGAGCTGCTTGTTAGGCTGGGGGCGACAGGCGAGTAAACCCTGGGTATAAGGGTGAGTCGGGTGACTGAAGATTTGGTTGATCGAGCCGTACTCTACAAACTTGCCCTGGTACATAACCGCAACTTCATCGGCGATCGCCGCCACAATGCCCAAATCGTGGGTCACAAAAATAATCGACATCCCGCGCCGATCTTGCAGTTCCTTGAGCAGGTCTAGCACCTGTGCCTGCACCGTTACGTCGAGTGCCGTAGTTGGCTCATCCGCAATCAGAATGGCAGGGCTACACGAAATTGCCATCGCAATCATAAGGCGCTGAATTTGTCCGCCAGATAATTCATGGGGGTATCGCTGCAAAAAGGATCGCTTGCGCTCACTCATCTCTGCAAACAACTGCCGCTCGGTGACGACTGTACCTCTGTTATCTGCTTCATCTAGAAGCCGCTGCTTCAGCAGTTCTTCTGAGGGAATGAGCTTGACCTCTTGGAGCAGGGCGATCGCCTGTTCTTCTGCCGCTGCTTTGGTAATAGGCTGATGCAGCCGCAGCGCCTCAATGAGCTGGAACCCGCAGGTAAAAACGGGGTTGAGAGAACTCATTGGCTCCTGAAAAATCATCGCAATTCGCCCACCGCGATAATGCTGCATTTCGAGTTCAGAAAGGGTCAGCAGGTTAATGGCAGGATGAGACTCTTCTTGAAACCATAGCTCCCCACCTACAACGTCGCCAGGGGTAGGCACCAAGCGCAGTAGCGACAGCGCCGTGACAGACTTACCTGAACCGGACTCCCCCACAATGCCCAGGGTTTGTCCGCGTTTCAGAGTAAAGGAGATGTCGTCTACCGCTTTGATTAGGTCTGTATCCGTCTTAAACTGAACCTGAAGATTCTGAACGGTCAAAATAGGGGCGGTCATAGCGGCAGTCTAAGAGAGGGGCGATCGCAGCAGAGGCATGAGCGAGATCTTAGCAGGTGTACTGAACTCGCGCTCATGCCGAGATTTTGCGTCACCTGTGAAGGGAACTTAGAGCATCTATGCAGACAAGCATCACAATTCTGACAAGGCAGGCTAATTCTAGAAAGAATTGGGGTACTCTAAAAGCGAGCGATTGCCAGCGGCTCAAAGGAGGACGATTGATCACACTTCAGTTTGAGTTAAGCAAAGCCGTGATAGCTGTATTAAACAGGTTGCCAAAACCACTTCTAATAGGCATCAGCATTGTCCTCATTTTGGCAATTGGCACTGTAGATTATCGTCTGGCTCAAGCATCGCTGCTGATCTTTTACCTGATTCCAGTGGCGATCGCCACTTGGTTTGTGGGTGTGCGCCCTGGCTTCTTGATGGCTGGCTTAAGTGCTACCGCCGTAGTTTGGGGGCAGTGGATTCCTTTAAAACCAGAGCTATCCTTCTGGAATGGACTGGTGACTGGGCTAGTGGGCTATGTAGTGGCGGAGTTAATCCATCGCCTTAAAATTTCGAGTGAAATTGAGCGGCAGTTATCTAGAACCGATGCGGCGACAGGCGCAATTAATCGGCGCTTTTTTATGGAGCTACTCGAAGCAGAGTTTAACCGTTCTCAGCGATATCGCTTCCCGCTAACGCTGGTATATGTTGACCTCGATAACTTCGAGGAAATTAATCAGCGTTTAGGCTACCAAAAGGGAGACGAGCTGCTGTATCAATTTGTAGAACGTCTAAGTGAAGCGCTACGATTAAACGACGTGGTGGCTCGGCTTAGCAATAGTGAGTTTGCAATCATTCTGCCCCAAACTGATGATAACCAGGCAAAGCAGGTTTTTACGCGTATTTTGCCGGAACTCAAAACAGATCTAGTGTCAGAGGATGTCTCAATCGAGTGTATTTTTGGGGTGATGACATTTCTAGAAATGCCAGAAGATTATGCCCTCATTACTGATGAGGCTGCCAAACTACTCAAAAAAATAAAGGCCAGCGGACAGAGCCGCTTAGCCTTTCAGGTACAGCCCTAATAGGTTGTACTTATGGGGGATGCATTAATTAGGCGTGCTAAAAGCCGATTCTGACACCCGGAAAGTTGACGACGATAAAACCGCGTCTATCTGCATCGTAGGTGTAGTAATTATTGTTATCGCGCGTATAGTAGGTGCGATTGCGGTACACCACTGTACGACAGCCATAGGGTAATCTCACAACAGTGTTTGGATAAACCTGATGCTGATATGGCTGGTAAGGCTGATAAATATAAACAGTTCGGCCGTTGCGATAATAGTCAGATTTGTCGTAGCGATTGTCACGATCGCGTTTCCCCCAAGCAATCCCGTTATCATGACGGTCACGGTCATAGTGTGGCTTTGCCGAAGCGTCTAAAGCGGTAAAGAGCGTTGAGGTGGCGGCTAGCGCTAGCGCGACCGCACCCGTAAAAATTCTGGTTTTAGTGTTCATGGGGCATTTCCTTCTAGAAGGATGTGTTGATTGGAGCCAGAGGCCAGCACAGGATGAGTTGGCTTGAAGTGATAGGAAGATCCGTATAGGTAAAGATGCTGAGGCAAAGACAATTGTTCCTCAGTAGCAGACGGATAATTTCTGAGATTGTAGTGGTACACCGTGCCTGGCATCAACCCTTCAAGGATAGCGAAAATGTTGTGGCGCTGATGGGAACATCTAAGCCAATCTAGATCGGCAAAAAGATCAGCTAACAATCTTCAGCTTAAGTTCTGAAATGCTTGACACACGGTAAATAGAGCGTTTATTTTGATGGGCAAAGTTTTGATGGATGCAGACAAATCTATCTTACTTATTGAACTTTGCATGGCCTGTCGTAGCGTCTTAAGCAGGCTGCCAACTCCCGTCTGCAGACTGCACAAGCTGACCGGACTCAGCCATACCTTCAATGACCGTCTCACACCGATCACACAGCAGCGGATGCTTTTGCGACAGTCCTACCGTGGTTGAGTAATTCCAACAGCGATCACACTTATGTCCCTCAGCTTTATCAATAATCGGGGTTCCTTTCGCAACCTGAAGTTCTACAGTTTGCTCTGCTGCATCAACTGCCTCTCTTAAAACAACCTCAGAAACCAAGAAAATATAGCGAAGTTCATCAACCCCATGTGTAATATCGCTTTTGACTGGATTCATTCTGAGCAATGTTTCTTTGAGTTCTTTGTCATAAAGAACAAGCGTGACCTTAGCTTCCAAGGAAGCTCCGATCTCTTTACTAACCCTTTTTGCTTCTAGCTCACTATTGACTTTCTGACGAAAATCGAGCAGTTGTCGCCACTTAGAACCTAACTCTGGCCGGCTCCAGCTATCCTTCAACTTTAACCAGCCTGCCTCAAATACAGATTTGTAGGGCGTGGCGTAGGGCAAAAATTGCCAGATATCTTCTGCCATGTGGGAAAGGACAGGGGCGATCGCCCGCACCAAATTCTCCAGCGCAATCCACAGCACTGTCTGGCAACTGCGGCGACGGGGCGCATCGGGGGCGCTGATGTAGAGCCGATCTTTGGCAATATCGAGATAGAAATTGGATAGATCTACCACGCAGAAATTTTGAACCGTCTGGAAAACGCGGAAAAACTCGTACTTTTGGTAGGCATCCGTCACCTCGGTAAACACCTCGGTGATGCGGTGCAGCATATAGCGATCGAGTTCCGGCAGTGCCTCGTAGGGTACCTCATGCTTTACAGGGTCAAAATCTGACAAACTGCCCAGCAAAAATCGCGCCGTGTTGCGGATTTTGCGGTACACATCTGACGTTTGCTTCAGGATATTTTTACCCAAGGGCACATCCGAAGAATAGTCCACCGAAGAGACCCAGAGCCGCAGCACATCCGCGCCATAGGGAGGATCCTGCTTTTGGTCTTTGCCACCCTCAATCACAATGACCGGATCCACCACGTTACCGATGGATTTACTCATCTTGCGACCCTGCTCATCTAGCACAAAGCCGTGGGTCAAGACCGTCTTATAGGGCGCAATGCCCTGAGCGGCAACGCTCGTGAGCAAACTCGACTGGAACCAGCCCCGATGCTGATCGGAGCCTTCTAGATAAATGTCTGCTGGATAGCGCAAGTTCTCCCTCTGGTCTACCACCGCTGCCCAAGACGAGCCGGAGTCAAACCACACGTCCATTGTGTCGGTGCTCTTGCGGTAGGTGCGTCCGTTGTTGCGGTAGGCTTGGGGCAAAAGCTCTGCAACCGATAGTTCCCACCAGGCATCGGAGCCTTTTTCGGCAATGATGGCCTTAGCGTAGGCGATAGTTTCTGCGTTCAAAAGCGGTTCGTTGGTTTCCTCGTCATAAAACACGGGGATGGGGACACCCCAGCATCTCTGCCGCGAAATACACCAGTCTGAGCGCTCTGAAACCATTGAGGTAATTCGGTTTTGGCCTTGAGCCGGAATCCACTCTACCGAAGCGATCGCCTCCAACGCCTCTTCCCTAAACCCTTCCACCGAAGCAAACCACTGCTCCGTAGCCCTAAAAATGGTGGGCTGTTTCGTGCGCCAATCGTAGGGATACTTGTGGCTATAGGCTTCTTGATGCAGCAGCGAACCCACTTCGTTGAGCGCATCAATGATGGACTGATTGCCCTCACTCACCTCAAGCTTCAACTTGTCATTGTCGTTTTTGGCCTTATCCACCACCTTCAGTCCGGCAAATTGACCCGCTTCTTCGGTAAAGAACCCGCGATCGTCCACCGGAGACACAATGGGCAACCCGTAGCGTAAGCCAACCTGGTAATCTTCTTGCCCATGACCTGGAGCGGTATGTACCAGCCCTGTCCCAGATTCTGTTGTGATGTAGTCACCCCCAATCACCACTTCGCTCTGTCGGTCAAACAGAGGATGGCGATAGGTCATGTGTTCTAACGCTTTGCCCATGATGGTCGCCTGAACCACAAGCGCCGTCTCAAACTTGGCCTCAAGGGTTTCGACCAGATCTTTGGCAACCAGTAAATACTTAAACCGTCCTGGTGCGCCATCATCGACAGCATGGACGACGGCGTAGGTGAGGTCGGGGTTAACGGCGATCGCCAAGTTTCCTGGCAGCGTCCAGGGCGTCGTCGTCCAAATGGTAACCCCCAACTCACCCAAGTAGGAATCTAGAGGCTCTTGCAGCGCCTGCGGTAAAGACGTAACCTCAAACGCCGCATAAAGTGAAGGCGAGGTATGACCTTCGGGATACTCTAGCTCCGCCTCGGCTAAAGCCGTTTGAGAACTAGGACTCCAGTGGACGGGCTTAAGACCGCGATAGATATGGCCTTTTAGCACCATTTGCCCAAAGACCCCAATCTGAGCGGCTTCGTACTCTGGCTTTAGGGTGAGATAGGGGTTCTCCCACTCGCCCCAAACGCCGTAGCGCTTAAAGCTTTTGCGCTGGCTGTCCACTGTCTTGAGGGCAAAGTCCCGCGCCTTCCAGCGGAGCTTGATGGGGGTGAGGTTAGCCCGTTGCTCAGCATTGAGATTTTGCAGTACCTTCAGCTCAATCGGCAACCCATGACAGTCCCAACCTGGGACGTAGCGCACCTTTCGCCCCTGTAAGAGCTGAAACTTATTAATGGTGTCTTTGAGAATTTTGTTGAGCGCGTGACCAATGTGGAGATCCCCATTCGCGTAGGGTGGGCCATCGTGCAAAATAAACAGCTCACCAGGGTTGGTTTGCGAGAGCTGCTCATAGACCTGCGATTGCGTCCAGAACGACTGCAGCTCCGGCTCTCGCTTGACGGCATTTGCCCGCATATCAAACTGGGTTTGGGGCAACCATATGGTTTTTTTGTAGCTTCCAGATTCTGTCACAGACTTCACTTCAAAGCGTGGTTAGGCATTTGATTATTATAGAAGTGCGCGGGGTGCTTGAGCTGCAAGAAGAATGGCAATACGTTACAGAGAATAGAGAGCATTGCTATTTCGAGTGCTGTAGTACCAAAGTAGGGAGCTGATTTCGCCTTTTTCAAGGGGTATGCTCAATGGCGCACTAAGATTTTCTGGGCATTTAATTGCTGCCCAGGTGACGTCGGCAGTAGTTTTTGACAAGACGCGCGGTGCTGAGAACCTGAGAGAGGAGCGGTAGCCGATCAAACCACTTATAGCCCGCAATATTACTAGGAGATGACCGTTGAAATCCTAGGCTAGGACTGGCAAGCAGCGTAATAACCGTGGGATTTTGCGCTCGAAAGGTTGAGTAGGCTCCATCAACATGCATGGGGCCTCCGTCTGGGTGTCCCCCTGGACGCTCTAAAATCTGCTCTAGAAAGTGAATGAGCGGTTTCAGAATTTTTCCATTAATTGCGAGAAAATGAGTGAAGGCAACGGATTCAGAAAACTCTTGAAAGAAATTTGTATGGTTAGAAGCAATGGATTGAGTATGTCCAAAATAGATGAAGTCCCAGTCTAGCTTCTCTAATTCTTGGGTAATCAGGCTCTGATTAACAATCAAACCCTTAGAGAACGATAAATCGTCCTCCATAATCAGCACCTTTTTAAGGTTCTGATCGCGAGCTTCTCTCAAAATTGATAAATGACTCAAAAAGCACCCTCGCGCACCAATACTGGGAAACTCACCTTGCTCTGATGGCTTAACTGCGCTAAACACCTTTACTTTCTCAGATGAGGGAGATTTCGCTATTCTGCTCAGCTCACGATTTATTTCTCTAAGACGATCTTGTCTCTCTGGAAGATTAATAATATAGGCTTTATCAAAAAAGTTAAGAATTGAATTCTGATTATCCATGAAGTTTGAATATGTTGAATCTCTAAAGTTAAAGTATTTTTAGCCCTTTAACAGTTCTATGATATTACCGTCAGGATCGGCAATAAATAGGGCAGGTCTTCCAGACGCACTGGGCTGAAACGCGTGGTTAAATGCCTCCAAACGCTGCTGGATCGCGTCTAGGTCATCTACCGCTAAGGCAATGTGGCGGTTGCGTCCTAATCTTTGGCTGTTGACGCGATCGCCAACCACAGCCTCCACCACAATGAGGTGAAGTTGCACAACTCCAATCTGATACCACGCCCCTGCAAAGGAGAGGTTTCGCTCTACAGGCTTAAGTCCCAGAACGGTCTCATAAAAATGCTGTGCGGCCTCCAGATGGGTCACAAGTAACGTTGCATGTAAAAAATGGGTAATGCTCAATCTTCCTCCTAGGGCGTTATGATTTTACGCAAGATGAAGCACCTGGGGTGGGCGTACGCACCGCCGCTACCACCCACTGCCGCAGGGCTAATGCTGCCAGTGATGCCCCCAAACAGTCAATTAAAACATCGGTGATGAGCGAAGTCCGGCCTGGCACAAATCGCTGATGGAACTCATCAGATATAGCAAACAGGATGGAGATGATTAAGGCAAGCTGGAGCGACTGCTGGGGCGATCGCCCTATGCCATTCACCCATCCCCAATAGCCGAGGGTGGTCAACACTGCGTACTCGGTAAAGTGAGCCAATTTACGAACGATAAAGTTGAGTTGCCCTAAGTCAGAGGCCGTTATCCCCTCCCGAATCGGTGGAAAATAAAGCGTAAGAAGCTGATCTAGCCAAGATTGGGTTGCGGCACTCCCCCACGTCTGCGTGGAAAAGTAAAACATGATCCCCATCCAAACCAGCCAAACGCCTACAAAGATACTTCGACGTAGGGGTGTAGGTTCGTTCAAAATAAACCGCTCCAGCTAATATGCGCAAGTTTCCGTCTACTGTAGCTAGATCGCAATACTTTGGGCAATCTTAGAAGGCACTAAACGAATCTAAGGCTGCTGTCGTGCAACCTTGCGTTCTGTAATTCTCTGCTCAATCGTTTGGAGGCGATCGCGCTGAAATTCCTCAAATACCCTTTAAGCGGCGGCATCGTTGAATGGATTTTTCATAGTCAGGAAAGATAGGCTGCTGTCGGGGACAGGCATACTGAGCGCCTTGACCAAACTCATTTGCTTAAGGGTCTACACCCGATTCGGCAATCGTGCCGATAGGTCTAGAGTCGGTTCCTGCTGGTTTGAGACATCCGTCAGCGGCTGATAGAGTGCAAAGGGCATATTTGGGAACCCATCCGCCATACTCATACTGCCCAAAATTAACGGCAGAATGTGGGGCAGTCGCCGTAAAGATGATGGCTCCATAAGAGGTTGCAGGGAGATGGACAATCATCAAAAGCTGGAATCATTACAGCTCTTGAACTTTAGCAATTTGTAGCAACGATTTGAGGCAATTATAGCCTCAGACCTCCCTGAGACAGATATAGAGCCAAGCTAAAATCCTTACAGGATAAGCTGTCCCGCCTTAGGTTGATCCCATAAATCCAGAATGATTACGTCAAACCAACCTCTTCAGCATTCTTTCTGACTTTATCCCGAATATTTCTCCATAACCTTCTTTTTAGAGCATTGAGACAGAACGGGTCAGCATAATATTCTGTACTCCTATCCCTAGAATCAGGATTGCAGAATAATTACGGTGCTTAGACAAAATAAGTCGGTCTAAGCACCTCCAATGGGGTATTAGACCAACTCTATCCGTACCAAGTCCCCTTAATGTAAAAAATGACGGGTTTGGGTCATTGCCATGACTAGCCCTAGCTCATCTGCGGCCTTAATCGAATCAGCATCGCGCACACTACCTCCTGGTTGAACCAGTAATTGAATGCCTGCCGCCGCCGCTGTCCGCACTGAGTCATCAAAGGGGAAAAATCCATCGCTGGCAAGCGCTGCACCCTGAGCTTTTTCAGCCGCCTGCTCCAGGGCAATTTTGACCGAGCCAACGCGGTTCATTTGACCTGCGCCTACCCCTAACGTTGCACGGTCCGCCGTCACTACGATTGCATTAGATTTGACGTGCTTTACCACCTTCCAAGCAAAAAACATTTCGGCAAGCTGGGCGGGTGTGGGCTGCGCTTGGGTCACGATTTGCCAGTCAGCGGGGGGCGTTAACACCTCATCTGCTGCTTGGGCTAAGAATCCACCCGCAATGGTTTTGAGGGTTACAGCAGAGCCGCTCAGTAAATCTGGCAAAATCATCACCCGCACTTTACCCTTTGCTTTTAAGATTGCTTCGGCTTCGGCATCACAGCTTGGGGCTACAACACACTCTAAAAAGGTTTGGGTTAATGCCTGAGCCGTTGCGGCATCTATGGGGCGATTCAGCGCCACAATGCCGCCAAAGGCTGAAGTAGAATCGGCTTCAAATGCTTTTTGGTAGGCCGAAACTAAGGTAGCAGCTTGAGCCACACCACAGGGGTTGTTGTGCTTCAAAATCGCGGCGGCGGGTTCATCGGCTGCGCTAGCAAACTCCGCAATAATTTGCCGTGCGGCTTCTAGATCGACTAGGTTGTTGTAGCTCAGCTCTTTGCCCTGGAGTTGGGTTGCCGCCGCCCAGCCCGTTGGAACTGTGCCAATTTGGTACCAAATTGCACTTTGGTGAGGGTTTTCGCCATAGCGGAGCGTCTGCTTTTCTTGACCAGAAAGAATCAGAGTTTTGGGAAGGCTATTCGGCTGCGTGGCGTTGCTGGAAGCCTGATGAAAGTAATGGGCGATCGCCTGGTCGTAAGAAGCCGTCAGCGAAAACACCTTCAGCGCACAGCTTTGACGAAAAGTTAGGGTCGATTCGCCGCTGTTGTGCTGAAGTTCGGTGAGGTAAGTCTCGTATTGGTCGGGCGCACACAGCACCGTCAGGTGAGCAAAGTTTTTAGCTGAAGCCCTTAACATGGCAGGGCCGCCAATATCAATCTGCTCGATCGCCGCTGCTAAATCCGTCTCGCCGCGCTGCTGCTGGTCGGCAATGGTTTGCTCAAAGGGGTAGAGATTAACCACCACAAGGTCAATGGGGCGAATGTTGTAGGCGGCTAAATCCGTTAGGTCGCTTTCTACATCCCGACGTGCCAAAATGCCGCCATGAATTTTAGGGTGAAGCGTTTTGACCCGTCCCCCCAAAATTTCGGGTGCGCCCGTGTAGTCTGAAACTTTGGCAACGGGAACTCCTGCTGCTTTGAGAGTGGCTGCTGTGCCGCCGCTGCTGATGATTTCAAAGTCAAACTCGTTTACGAGGCGCTGGGCGAACTCGACTAGCCCAGTTTTATCAGAAACGCTTAAAAGTGCCAGACGAGTCATGGGGAAACCGAACCTGTAATGAGTGCAACGCCTTTACCAGCATAAAGGTGGACGCGCGATCTTGACTGATAGAACTTGACCTACAGTATAGGTATTCATGCATCAGGAGTGCTGCTTTGTCTTTGAGCGCGATCGCCTACCCTACCCCACCCCTGACCTCACCAGCAGGTCGCCTTGTTGCCCTTCACGGCTGGGGTTCTAATGCCCAAGATTTAGCATCTCTTGCGCCTTACCTAGACCTGACAGCGTATCAGTTTCTATTTCCCAATGGGCCAATGCCCCATCCTCAAGTGCCCCAGGGACGGATGTGGTATGACCTCTCTGACTTTTCAACGCGTAAAGGTTTGCCAGAAAGTCGTCAAATGCTGACGGATTGGATGCTGTCTTTGGAAGAAGGCGATGGCATTACTCTTCGCAAAACTATCCTGGCTGGATTTTCTCAGGGTGGAGCTATGACCCTAGATATCGGCACTCACTTACCCGTCGCGGGGCTGGTGGTTTTGAGCGGTTATTTGCATCCTTTGGAGGTGCGTCCTCTACCCAAAATGTTCCCGCCTATTCTGATGATTCATGGACGACAGGATACCGTCGTTCAGATTGCGATCGCGCGGAAATCCCACGAAGCCTTAGTGCAGGCCGGTGCCAAGGTAGACTATCACGAGCTGGACATGGGACATGAAATTCAGCCTGAAGCGATAAGGCTAATTCAAAATTTTGTACAGCAGCAGTCACGTTGACAGGAAAGCTGAGAATACACGACAGCAGGATAGGCGGTCAGTCCAATCCATCGGTTTCTGATCATGGCGGACAGCTCAAGTGGAGGCGGCAGATGCTCAGCCCTTAGAACTAAAAATTGCCCCAATTCATCATCAAGCCCTTGCTTTAGGAATTAGAGAGCTGTTTATTTAATGGTGATGGAGTGATAGTACAACGGACAACTCGACTGTATAAGCAACCGAGAAAGGTAAACTCATCCTCTAGAATTAAGAGTAAAGTAAGGTAAGCCCTGAGTATCTTTGCTTAAGCCCACCCAACACAATTTAAGATATGGCCATCACAAGTAATTTATGAGGCTTTAGAAAGAGTAAGAGCCCTAATTTGACGTCCCTAAACTTTTCCTTGTAGCGGCTTCTCACAAATCATTTGGGATGGCTACGTCTGACATAAGCAATGTTTACCGTTTCAAACGCGAAGTCAAAATTCAGAAAGCCTTAGCAGATCCCGCCTCTTTTAAGCGATCAAACAAATCCATTTCATCTGGGGTCAATAATTCATCAAGTCCTGACATGTCGCCAACTGATTTAATTTCAAAAAAACATACATTTCTAAGAAGGTCTAAAGACTGATCTTTCTGATTTCCTTCCTCAATTTTTTGAAGCATATGAATAGCGATTAAAACTTTAGACAATGCTTCATTACTTCCATTTTTAGTATACGTCTTTTCTATGAGAGCCTTTCTGGATAGCTTTACCTCAATTGCTTTGAGTAAATCAAGACTCTCAAAAGGTTTAGTTAAATAATCATCTGCTCCTAGTTCCATGCCTTTTCGGATTGACTGTATATCAGCCATAGCCGTTAAAAAAATAAATGGAATTGTAGCCGTTGCGGAATTTTGACGCAGGGCTTCTAGCACTTCATGGCCATTCACTTCAGGCATCATTACATCACAAATGATTAGGTCTGGTATGTGCTCAAATGCCCAAACTGCACCCAAAAAACCATTTTCAGCACAAATAACTTCATAGTCGCTGGCCTCGAGAAGATCTACAAGGTTCTCCCGAACAGATACTTCATCCTCAATCACAAGAATTTTAGTCACAACTTTCTCCTATTGTTAATTTAATTCTTTAGACAACGCTTTCAAGTGGCAGTTTAATCGTAAAAGTAGTCCCTGATCCAAGTGAGCTATCAAGCTCAATATGTCCACCATGAAGGTCTACAGACCTTTTAATGATTGATAAGCCTAGGCCCGTTCCTGATATTGTGCCCACATTACTGGCTCTATTAAAGGAGGTAAAGATTTCACCTTGCTCCTTCTCTGGTATCCCAATCCCTTCATCTCTTACTCTAAAAATAATATTGTCATCTTGATGATCTAGGTCAAAATAAACATTCTCCTTATTTGGGGAATACTTGATAGCATTTGAGAGTAAGTTAGTTAGAATATGTCTAAGCAGCTTCTGGTCTGCATTAATGATCTTGCATTGACTCTTATCTTTAAAGATAATTTTATGATCGTCACTTGTTAGCTGTATATCTTCAATGATTTCTTGGCAGAAGCAGTTAAGAGAAATTGGATTTGGATTAAACTCTAGCTTACCCACTTCAGCTTTATTAATCAGCAATACATCGTTTAATAAATCGGTCATGTGTCTGACTGATGTTTGAATACGCTGAAGGTGAATAACCTTTTTTTCTTCACTCCACTTCTGTGAATAATGCTCAATCAACTGTGCTGAAGACAGTATAGTTGATAAGGGCGTACGAAACTCATGAGAAGCAATCGATACAAATCGAGATTTCAGCTCATTAAGTTCTTTCTCGCGTTCTAATGCATTTCGAATTTCTGCTTCAGCCTTTTTTCTCTCAGTAATATCTCGAATGATGGCGATTATTTCTTTACTAGAACTCACGGCAATACGAGTTTCATAATCTAAGCATAGGTCATTTAATCGCAGTTGATATTCAACAATCTGAACTTCGTTAGTGCTGAATGCTTGATGGATACAGTTCAACAACAACTCAGAAACATCATGTGGCAGAACTTCAGTTAAAGATTTCCCCATAAAGTCTTTAATGGGTAGAGGTAATGGGTAAATCTTAGGGTCGTGAAAATTTACGATTATTCCACTGCTATTGACGCGAAACATCCAATCTGGAATGGCCGTTAGCAATGCTCGGTTTGTAGCGTGGCTTGAGCGCAGTGCATCTTCTGCCTGTCTGCGACGCATTAATCCGCCAATATGGACTGCAGCCGTTGAAATAAAGTTGATCATTCTCACATCTTCTTTGCAATCTTCATAGCCAAAAAAGACTAGTACTGCCACAACCTGGCCTTTATCGATTAAAGGAAGACTCAATCCCGTTTTTAGATATTCCTGACCAGTAGATAGCAGCTTATCCTCTGGCTCCTGCATATCTTTGATTAATTCAGGTTGTTTAGAAACCCAGGTTCGGCCCGGAAGACCCTCATTTGGTGCAAATGTGTTGATCTGCCTAAGCTTTTGAAATTGCCGTAACGATACTTCATCTCGATGCCAAAATGATCCGCACTGAAGCAACTTTCCGTCATGGCTGGGAATCCATGCTTCTGCATAGCTGAAATCAGTGACTTCACAGATCATTTGTAGTGCGATGCTCAATGCCGAATGAAAATTGGAGGATTCACTGATAGCCTGCATCATCTTTTGAGTAAATCGAACTTCTTCCTCCGCTTTTTGGCGTTCAGTAATTTCTGCCTGTAGATTCTCATTAGCGGTTTTTAGCTCGGAAGTTCGTTCTTCCACCCTTAATTCAAGATTATCATAGGCTTTTTTGAGTGCTTCTTCAGCAAGCTTACGCTCTGTTACTTCAGTAATGTAGCTCCGAATCAGCTCACTTTCTGCAAAATAGTGTATTGACTGCTCAAATACTTTATAACCAATGTTTACTTGTCGCACATGAAAGTCTTTTGTATTATTACTTACGCTTTCAATAATTCCATCAATGAGTGGGTGTTTTGTACCCTCTTCTCGAATATTTGGAAATTCCTGGACGGCAGCCGGATTAAGATAAATTATTTTTCCAGAAAGATTTACTTCGAGAATTGGATATGAAAAAAGTTCAGGATAGGAAGCTAATCTGACTAAAGAAGCTTCATTAGAATCTTTCAGGTCTCGACTAGATAAACTTGATGTACTGAGGGTTTGAAATGGATTATGCATCGTCTGTAAAAATCCTGAGAGTTCACTACTCTCACAGGAAATTAAAAACTCAATATCTGATGGGTTACTTGAGACATAGTATCTTGCTCTTATTTCCTCTGCAAAAATAATTTCGTCGCCATATATTAGATCATGAGAGAAACACTTTAAACCATTAATTGTTAGACCATTACGACTGCGATTGCCTTGCAAGTTTCCATCAATAATCCGAAAGAGGTAGCCATCAATCTTAGGATTAGTTGTACGTAATAAAATGGCATGCTGCCTCGAAATCCGAGGACTATACAGCACAATCGTATTGCTAGGGTCTCTTCCAATAGAGCAGGTTACCTCCTGGAGGGTAATCATTCGTTTACCCTGATCGTCCTCAATAACTAATAGGTGTCGGATATTTTGAGGTTTTTTGTTAGTCATGATTTTTTAACTATCTCAAACGACAGTTTATTTTTAGTGATTCTCTCAAGTTTTCAGTCAAAGAAATTTTTCAATTTTTTAAAAATTAGAGGCTTCAAATATTTAAAACTAGCGGACACCATTCATTGATGTGGCTTAACTTAAGGATTCCCACCTGTTATGCCGACATGATCATTGAGGAGGCTGAACTTCTTCAGCACCTTGATTACAAGGCATTTGCGGAGGATTCAGTTTGACCTGAATCAGCGAAAAATCGTCATTAAAGACGTTTGAGCCTTGATTTGACAAATGTGAGCAAAATATAGATTCAAGATGATTGGTCTGCTGTTGTTGATAAACCGAAATTAAATCAATAAAAGTTTTAAGTTCTCTGATTTCCCTATTGGCTTGAAAAATTTCGCATACGCCGTCACTACAGACATAAAGGCAAATGGCTGCTTCAATGCAGTATGAATGAGCCTTTCTCATAGGTCATGTCTGGCATGGACCCCATGATAACTCCGCAAATGTTGAACTGCTGTACGGATCTGGATTGACCAGTAGCGCTGATGAGTGGCCTGCTGAAGCGTAGGTCAGCGTTTGATCAATGTTGCTTAGATGCAATACCACATGGTGAAATAGTCATCTCCCGGTACACCCATTTTAAAAATGCAGTTCAGCTCTTGCAAAACTATGGCGGGTTGGTAAAGTGCATCGAGCAAGCGTGCGCGGTTGTATGACAAGACCTAAAGGGAGATCATTACAGACTGTATTTTATGCCCAGCAAAATCTAGGAAGTATATTACCAGATCTTTTGGGTCGAGCCAGTAGTAGTTAAATATGATATCTCTACCGAGATCACTCGATGGCACGAGTAAATAATTAGATTTATTGTCCTGTAAAATAGAATAATCTTTCAAGCCTCTCCCAAAAAGTGCTTCAGATATTTTTTCAAAAAGATTTACATCCACTCTAAGCAAGAACTTCAGCGATGTTTAAATTTAAAAGGCGAAAACGCTGTTAGCTTAAATGTAACTATCTAACGAATATTTTCTGGAATTGATAAAATAAAAGAGAATCGCTAACCCGTTGGGGAGGCTATTATGTCTTATCTCAAAGCCGTCTTAAAAGATGACAAAAGTATTGTTGAGATTGGAATTGTGACAACTTTAGTATTTACGCTGCTTTCCTACTAATTTTGATTGATATTTTCTAAGCGGCAATGTTGAGGGCACCGCTGGGTACCCTCAACATTACTATGCTCGTGAGAATAACCTTAAAAAAGTGATGTGGTGACCGTTGACTTATTGTCTCTACTTTGTAGGTGCTACCGTACCAATGGTTTTAGTCTTCCCATCGCTCTGCACCTGCCAGATATCGTAGACCCCTACAACATCGCCGTTTTCGTCGATGTCTACGTTACCACTAGCTCCTTGATAGTTGATCTTTTTGCCTGCCTTGAGGAGTTCTAGCCCTTTACAAACATCCGAGACTTCTTCGCCAGGGCCAGCCGAGACTGCACGAATGTTTGCGGCGATCGCCTCTCCGGTATTGGCCTTTGCGGCTTGAGCTGCCAGCACCAGCAGTGCGCCTGCATCCCAGGCTTGTGGCACATAGGAAGGGGGGGCGCTATTTTTCTTGGCCTGCCAAAGCTTATTTAAAGCCTCCAGCGCTTTACCATTTGCGCCAGGGATGGTTCCGCTGATGCCTTCGGCAATAAACTTACCATCTTTGGTTTTGCCTACCTGTGTGGCAAACTCATCAGATTTCATGCCATCGGTCAGCAAAACTTTTGTCCCTTTCATTAGACCACCTTCATAGGCCGCTTTAAGGAGCAAACTGCCCGTTTCGGCATACAGAACTGCGGCAACGCCATCGGGGTTGCCCTTAAATGCGGCTTCTGCTTCACTATTAAGCGTGGCGGCTTTGGGGTCGTAGCGGATGGGCTTTTGTTCATTGATGATGGTGCCACCCAGTTTCTTGAAGGCGGTCACAAATTCTTTCTCAAAGCCAACGCCGTAGTCATTATTAATGACAACTGTTGAAACGCGCTTCAGCCCATTATCGAAAGCAAGTTTAGCAAGTGCAGGGGCTTGGTAAGCATCGGAAGGCGCGGTACGACCCCAATAGCCAAATGCATCCTCTTTTTTAACCTTGAAGTCGCCTTTTTTCGCCCGTTCTGTAAAGGCAGGGCTGGTGCTTCCGGGCGACACGAGCATCACCTTGTTGCGCACTGCCACATCAACCGCAGATTGAGAAACGCTGCTGGCAAAAGACCCGACCACGCCAGCCACTTTATCTACTTCAGCGAGCTTGGTCATGGCAGCATTGCCTTTGGTGGCATCTGTCTCATCATCTGCCGCGATCAGCTCTACGGGCTTGCCGTTTACGCCGCCGCAAGCATTGACCGTTTCGACCAGCAGCGGCACGGTTGAGGTCATGGGCTGTCCGACGGGGGCTAAATCTCCCGTAGAGGGCAGCAGGGAACCAAGCTTCAGTCCGCCATCGGCAGAAGGGCCAGTAGCGGCAGTGCCGCAGCTTGCGAGTAAAGCGGTCATCGAAAGGGCGATCGCAGCCCTTGGGCTAGGGATCCATCGCAACGCATTTTGCATTTGTTGTTTAACAGTCTGCTGTTTCATAAATTCAAACTCCTCACCTAAACTCGAGCCGTTGACTATGAGCCATTCAGCCTAGGCTGAATCTAGTAAGGCGGCTCATTGCAAAGCATTCTATTACGTTTAGCAACCCTATCCTATGGCAGGGTTGCCTTTTGGTTAAGAAAAGCTTAAAAGACAAAATGCAGCGGATTGCCTTTTCAAGAAACAGCCTGCAGTTAGACCCCGAAGGTTTTCATTGCAGGCTTGTTTTGGCTATCTTGAGTAACGAATGTAAAGGCTTACAGTGTTTGCAAGACAATTAACTGTATGTATTGTGACCCGTTGTTCGACGCTTGTCGATTCAGAAAAAGTCAGGTCTTTGCACAAAAAAGTCAGGTTTTAGATTTTTCCTTAGAGTTTTGCTGCGATGGGGCAGGGCGAAACAGACGAGCATGGTCGGGATGGTAGAGACGCGATCGTGATCCTTCTGCCTTCACCGGATTTAACGCAGGGCTAATTAGGTACATGGTGGTGCGCTCTAGCTGCTGCGCTTTTGTCACCGCCGCCATTTGGCCTAACGGCACCACCCAAAGCTGCTCATCGGGCCACCCCAGTCGAAAGCAAATCGCAACGTGGGTTTCGGCTGGGTAGTGCGCCAACAGCTTGTTTTGGGCAGCTTCAACATGACGGGCGCTGAGGTACAGACACAGGCTAGCCTGGTGCGCTGCTAAACCCGCCAGATCTTCCGCTGCGGGCATGGTGGTGCGTCCGCTGATGCGCGTCAAAATAATGGTCTGCACCAGTTCTGGTACCGTTAGCTCGACCTGAAGCCGAGCGGCGGCAAGCTGAAACGTACTAATGCCCGGAATAATCTCAAAGGGAACCTCAGCCTCGCCCAGCGCCTGAATTTGCTCATGAACGGCGCTGTATAGGCTTGGATCGCCTGACTGGAGCCGAACGACGGATTGATGACGCGATCGCACCCGATCAATCAAGATGGGCAGAATGTCTTCAAGGGTTTTGTTGGCGGTTTGAATTATCTCTGCTCCTGGCTTTACCGCCTCCAAAACCTGGAGGGGTATGAGGGAGTTGGCATACAGCACCACATCGGCCTGAGACAAAATGCGATGGGCTTTGAGGGTAAGCAGTTCTGGGTCGCCAGGACCAGCACCCACAATATAAACCGCTGGTGGTAGTGCGTTGGTCATGATTAATAACCGAGAGGAGTTTGTTTGGCGGTCGCGGCGGTATCGGGTAAGGTGCGCCGCAGGAGGTAAAGCCATGTTAACCCTGCCCCACCCAAAATAATGCCGACTAAGCTCACCATCTGTGCCATTTTAAGAGGGCCAAACATGAGGCTATCCGTGCGGAGGGCTTCAATCCAAAAGCGCCCAAGGCTATAGGCGATCGCATATACCAAAAACAGCGTCCCTCGCTTGGCCTTGGGAAACTTCACAAATAGCACCATCAACAGTCCAAACACCATTAAATTCCACAAAGACTCATACAAAAATGTGGGGTGATAGTACCCGACAGATTCAAATCCAGCAGGCCGACGATCCTCGGGAATAAAGAGCTTCCAAGGTAAATCTGTGGGGCTACCAAAGGCTTCAGAATTAAAGAAATTGCCCCAACGCCCGATCGCCTGTCCCAAAATTAAAGACGGAGCCACGATATCTGCTAGTCGCCAAAACGAACAGCGCTTAACGCGACTAAATAAAATAGCTGCGAGAGTCCCCCCAATAATTGCGCCATGAATAGCAATGCCGCCGCGCCAAATCGCCAAAATTTGGTCTGGGTGCTGGCTATAGTAAGGCCACTGAAACAGCACATAGTACAGCCGCGCGCCAGGGATTGCGCCCACAATCAGCCATATTAATAAACCCCCTATCAAATCGGGGCTGAGCTGACGCGATTGAGCCAGCCGCTGGGCGAGGGTAAGCCCAATTAACACTGCACTGGCAATCAGCAGTCCATACCAGCGCACGTTAAGTGGACCTATGGGGAACCCAACGCCAGGGGAGGTAAATTCAACGGCAGCCGTTAAGGTAAAGAAGGTAGTTAGCAGCATTCGCAATCCAGATGGGTTAATCCACGATTGTTAGTATGCCACCCACTGATCCTAGGAGGGAATTGCGATGGCGACAGGCTTTACTTCAATTTTGGCAGCCACCCAGCGCTTAAGGTATTGGCATAAGGTCTTTGTTTCCTTGTGTTTGGGGCTAGCACTGCTTTTGACAGGCACTAACTTGCCCCAAGTTAGTGCGGAGTCTCGACTGTTTCTTAACCTATCAGCGTCTTTAGCTGCAAGCTATACGCTCCCACAGTCTAATTTTAACGGCACAACGCTGGGTGGGTTTTCGGCGCTGACCTACAGCTCCCAGGCGAACCGAATTTACGCCCTAGCCGATGATAAGACCAGTCCTCGATTCTATACATTCAGCCTCAACCAAGACGACTCTCCTTCTAACTCATCGTCCCTCAATGTCGAAACCGTAACGCTTCTAAAAGATCCGCTTCAGCTTGACCCATCCAACCCATCCGCTACGTTAGATGGCGAAGGGTTGGTGCTGACTCGGCATGGCACAGTCTTTGTGGCCAGCGAGGGAAGTCAGAGCCTTAAGATTCCGCCCCGCCTGAGCGAATTTAAGGTTGCCGATGGCGCTTGGCAGCAAGATCTGCCGCTTCCAAAACAGTTTTGGGCGCTTAACCCAGATGACGACACCCTAGTCTTGGGCGTTAACCCGAATCAGGGCTTTGAATCTTTGGCAACTAATGCAGAGGGCGATCGCCTTTTCACCGCCACCGCAACCCCGCTGAAGCAAGACACATCTCAACCGTTCAGCCGCTTTTTACACTACTGGATTGGTGAACCGGAGCCTATTCTGATTTCCGAGCATCTTTACCCGCTTGATTCAGACCCCAAAGATGGCACCCTTCACGCTTTAACAGACCTCATTTCGATTGATAATGCCGGCCACTTTATAAGCCTTGAGCGCAGCTATAGCCCTATCACAGGCTATGGCGCAACCCTCTATCAACTTGCCACAGGCGTTGCCACCGATATTTCTGGGATGCGGACTCTGCCGTCTAATCTGAAGGGCATTGTGCCTATCCGCAAACAGCTACTGCTGAATCTCGCAGATCTGAAGATTCCGCTTCAAAATCTAGAGGGGCTTTCTCTTGGCCCTCAGCTCTCAGATGGAAGCCGCAGTCTGCTTCTTATCAGCGATAACGGCTCTAATCCAGCGGTGCCCACTCAGATGCTGATGCTGCGCTTAGGTAAGCGATTGTCGCCAGCTAAAATATGAGCACTAGTAGATAAATTGATGCCCAGTCACAAAATGCTGGGACTGGGCATCAATTAAAAGTTTCAGATCTGACTTAAGAATCGTGAATTGAACCTCGGAGAATTGGGGAGATAGTCATGCACCTTGCACGCCCTCATCCCCTAGCCCCTTCTCCCTGGGGAGAAGGGGGATTGGACTCTTTCTCACTCTCCTTAGGGAGAGGGTTGGGGTGAGGGTCTTAAATTGGGCGTTATTAACATGCTCTCTAGACCCAATCCTAGAGATTCGATCCCGTTCAATATCTGCGGATAGCGGATAGATGAACGGGATTTTTTAGTGCTCTGCATCCTTTGGCAAGCAACTCCCGTCCTGTCTGGCTTCTTAGCACACTGACAATCCTTTTCAAAAGCAAGACTTGCCTGTTCCAGGAAAATCAAGCATGAATCTTCATAATTCAATGAAGACACATTACGAATTTGCCTTAGTTTTTGGGGATCGTTGAGGATGCGGCTTAAGTTAAAGTTAAAGAATTTATACCAATTTCCTAGGCTGTACCTCCCCGCTAAACACCGTTCATCGTATTCCCTGCGTCACTAAACAAAGGAGTCTCAAGCCACACCCTAGGGTTTCAAAATTGGTATAGCCCTTGGTGACGTTCACCTCACCCAATTTGTGTCTTTAAGGAGCGACCATGACCATTGCAGTAGAGCCAGCACTTCAGGTTTCGGAATCCCTGGAGCCTATGGCAAGACCGTCGCTTAAAGTGGGGATTCCCAAAGAAGTGTACCTCGAAGAACAGCGGGTCGCGGCTACTCCTGCAACCGCCCAAGTGCTTCAAAAAATGGGATTTGAGGTTTGGGTGGAGTCAGACGCTGGTGCCCTGGCAAATTTCTCAGACGCTAGCTATAGCCAGGCAGGATGTCATATCGCCACGGATCCCCAGGAACTATGGGCGATCGCAGACATCATCCTCAAGGTCCGTGCCCCCCAGCAGCATCCTGAACTGGGCATCCACGAAGCAGAGCTGTTACGTGCAGACCAAACCCTGATCAGCTTTATCTGGCCTGCCCAAAATGCAGAACTGCTAAACCAGCTTGCCGAGCGCAACGCCACCGTAATTGCGATGGACTCCATCCCCCGCATCACACGGGCGCAGAAGATGGATGCCCTTAGCTCCACGGCAAACCTTGCGGGCTACCGTGCAATTGTGGAAGCCGCCCATCAGTTTGGTCGCTTTTTTACAGGGCAAATTACCGCCGCTGGTAAAGTCCCACCTGCGAAAGTGATGGTGATAGGGGCTGGCGTGGCTGGGTTAGCTGCCATTGGCGCGGCGCGGAGTATGGGGGCGATCGTTCGTGCCTTTGATACTCGTCCTGTGGTCAAAGAACAGGTGCAGAGTATGGGTGCCGAGTTCTTGGAGCTGAACTTTCAAGAAGATGGCTCTGGGGCAGGGGGCTATGCCAAAGAAATGAGTCCTGAATTTATTGCCGCAGAAATGGCGCTATTTGCAGCTCAGGCGAAAGACGTAGACATTATTGTCACCACGGCACTAATCCCTGGCAGACCTGCACCCAAGCTCATCACCCGCGAGATGGTGGAAAGCATGAAGGCGGGTTCTGTGATTGTGGACATGGCGGCAGAGCAGGGTGGCAACTGTGAAGTGACCCGCCCTGGCGAAATCTATCGCTACCATGACGTTGCGGTGATCGGCCTGACGGATTTACCCAGCCGCATGGCGAACCAGGCCAGTCAGCTTTACGGCACCAACCTGTGCCATCTGCTCAAAGACATGGGCGGGTCTGAAAACTACGCCATTAACTACGACGATGAAGTGGTGCGCGGTGCCTTGGTGCTTCACGACGGGAAAATCACTTGGCCTGCACCAAAACCTGCTGCTCCACCGCAGCCAGTCACGCCTGCACCTGCCGCCCAAAGGAAAGTGGCTGAAGCGGCTGAAGCAAAACCTGCCAAGAAATCTAGCGGCTGGGTGTGGATAATTGTTGTAGGCTTGGCGCTGCTGGGCATGGGCTTAGGCGCACCAGAATCGTTTTTGTCTCACTTTATTGTGTTTGTGCTGGCCTGCTTTGTAGGTTGGCAGGTGATCTGGAACGTGGCACCTGCGCTCCATACCCCTCTCATGAGCGTCACCAACGCCATTAGCGGCATCATCATCTTGGGTGGGATGCTGCAAATTTCAGGGCCGTTAACTTCGCCGACTACCGTATTGGGGGCGATCGCGATTTTAGTGGGCACCATCAACATTGCCGGAGGGTTCTGGGTTACGCAGCGAATGCTGAATATGTTCCGTAGGTAAAGCCCCTCACCCCCAGCCCCTCTCCCAGAGGGCGAGGGGAGCAATATGGACGGACTTAGCCCTTCTCCCCTTGGGAGAAGGGTTGGGATGAGGGGCATAACAGTACGCAAGAATCCTCAATCTTTCAAGTATCAAAAGCGCCACAGCAGTTTGAAAAGTATTAGCACGTTATGAACAGCAGTCTAGTCACGGTTGCCTACATTGCAGCCAGCGCCCTATTTATCCTGAGCCTTGCCGGACTTTCTAACCAAGAAACCGCTCGTAAAGGCAACCTGTTTGGCATTATCGGCATGGCGATCGCCTTTCTTGCCACGGCCTTAAGCGGTCATCTCAATATCACCGGCTATGGCACCCTCGCCGCCATGATTATCCCTGGCGCTTTAATTGGGGCAACCTTAGCCTCACGAGTTGCCATGACCTCCATGCCGGAACTGGTGGCAATTCTGCATAGCTTTGTGGGGCTTGCTGCCGTTTTGGTGGGCATCGGCAACTACCTCAGCGAAGAAGCTACCCTGGTCGGGACTGAGGCAAGCATTCACCAAATCGAAATTTATCTGGGCGTGTTTATTGGAGCCGTTACCTTTGCTGGCTCGATTGTGGCCTTTGCCAAACTGCGAGAGCTAATCAGCAGTAAACCTTTGATGCTGCCCGGTCGCCACGTGCTCAATATCAGTTTTTTGGTGGGTAGTGTCATATTGGGCGTACAGTTTATGGGTACCGATGCCCCCACTGGGCTTCAGCCTTTGCTGATTATGACGGCGATCGCCTGTCTGTTAGGGCTGCATTTAGTCGCGGCGATCGGCGGAGCGGATATGCCTGTGGTTATTTCGATGCTCAACAGCTACTCTGGCTGGGCGGCAGCAGCGGCTGGGTTTATGCTCAATAACGACCTTCTGATTATTACAGGAGCGCTCGTGGGCAGCAGCGGAGCCATCCTCAGCTACATCATGTGTAAAGCCATGAACCGCTCGTTTATTAGCGTAATTTTGGGCGGCTTTGGTACAGGCAAAGCAACGGGTGCCGCGAAGGCTATTGAAGGCGAAGCCACTTCAACCACCGTTGATGAAACTGTGGAGCTATTGAACAATGCCCGTAGCGTGATTATTGCTCCGGGCTACGGCATGGCGGTGGCTCAAGCCCAGCACGCAGTGGCAGACATTACGCGGATTCTGCGCGATCGCGGTGTCAATGTCCGCTTTGGTATCCATCCCGTTGCCGGAAGGCTTCCAGGGCACATGAATGTGCTGCTGGCAGAGGCTAGCGTGCCCTACGACATCGTGCTGGAGATGGATGAAATTAACGAAGATTTTGAAAAAACCGACGTGGTGCTGGTGATTGGAGCCAACGATACGGTCAACCCCAGCGCGTTGGAAGACCCCAATAGCCCAATTGCGGGGATGCCTGTGCTAGAAGTCTGGCATGCTAAACAGGTAATTGTGATGAAGCGCAGTATGGCGAGTGGCTATGCTGGGGTGGATAATCCTTTATTTTACAAAGACAACACCTTGATGCTGTTTGGCGATGCTCGTAAAAACGTGGACGCAGTTCGCGGGATGCTAGCGCAAGAGGATGCAGCAACACCAGCATTAGTAGCAGCAGCCTAAGGGTCGCAAATTAAATAAAAGCCAGATTTCCCCTCACCCCAGCCCTCTCCCGAAGGAGAGGGAGCAAGAGTCTGATTTCCCCTTCTCCCTAGAGAGAAGGGGCTAGGGGATAAGGGCGTGCAAGATATTAAAGTCTCTTACCCATTCTGCAAGTTATTGAATTCCCGATCCTAGGCCGCTTTTGTTGACGCTTTTAATAACGCTGGCACACAAAGCTACAGACGCGCATACTGCCCAGTCAGCTTATTGAGCTGCTGCACCAAAAGGCTCAGAAATAGCCCCACGTCCGTCACAACGCCAATCGACTCAATCGAACCGCGATCGCTCAGCTTAGTCACCACCGCCGGATTAATATCCACGCAGACCATCTTCACTCCCGCAGGGGTCATGTTCCCCACGCCAATGGAATGGAGCATACTCGACAGCATCAAAATCAGGTCAGCGCCCTCAATGAGACGGGCATAGTCGGCCTGAGCTTCAATCAAATCCATCTTGGTGTCTGGCAGAGGGCCATCATCCCGAATCGATCCCGCCAGCGAAAAGGGAACGTTATGCTTCACGCATTCGTACATTACGCCGCTGCGTAACACTCCCTGCTCCACGGCCTTCGCAATGCTGCCGCAGCGCCGAATAGTATTGATGGCCTTAAGATGGTGGCGATGCCCTCCATGCACTGAAACGCCGCGCTGCATGTCAACCCCTAAAGAAGTGCCCATGAGCGACTGCTCAATATCGTGGACGGCGATCGCATTGCCCCCCAGCAGCGCATGGACATATCCCTCTCGGATCAGCTTATTGAGATGTTCGCTGCCGCCCGTGTGAATGACCACAGGCCCTGCCGTAACCACGGCTTTACCGCCCTGATCTCGAATCCGGCGCAGATCCCAGGCAATTTGTTCTACTACCAGCTCTACCCGACGCTCACTTGAAACCCCAGCCCCCATAAAGCTGAATTCTTCGGCTGAGCTTTTTTTAAGGGTGGTCGTATTGCGCTTGGTGCGAATGCCCTCGCTGCCCACCACCACCGATTCGCCCACCTGCAAATCTCGCAACAGCTTGCAGCGTGCGATAGACCCTTCATGAGAAGTTGTGACGGCGATCGCCCCATCCATCCGCTGCCCCTGAACCTTAACCCACTGCCCCGCAATCAATACCTCCGTCGGGTAAATCGTGCTGACATAGAAATCATCCGGTGCGACCCCCGCTTGAGGGACTGCCGCGAGATGCGCCTCTGCCGCTTCTTCCGTCACGCCGATAGCACCCAGGTCAATGAGCTGTCCCATGATGTCTGCCATCACCTCTAGATCTGGCGCTGAGACTTTAACCTCTGCAACCGATGCATCTTGACGCTGTTCACCGAGGTGAAAATTAAGCACCTGAAAGCTGCCGCCCCCTGCCACAATGGTGTCTAGCACCTGATTCACCAGACCAGAATCGAGCAAATGGCCTTCAAGATGAATCACTCGGCTTTGAATTGAAGAGGATTGAGGCGACTCTGGGCGCGGCTCCGTCGTCCGTAGGGTTAAGCATTTTGCCGCGCCGCCTGCTTTTAGGAATTCTGTCAGAGGCGTTTCGACCACTGTAAAACCGCGATCGCCTAAGATTTGCTTCAGGCCGTCACTGGCTTTATTCATCACCACAACGCGGTTAATATTCACCGAATTACAGGCAAAATTGACCGCATCCACTTCATCTATGGGGATTCGCTTCTCGGCGGGGACGCGTAGTTCAATCATGCGATTGGAATAAGTATCAAAGGCGGCTGGATAATACAGCAGATATCCGTCAGTGAGCGGGCAAAAACAGGTATCTAGGTGATAAAAGCGCCGATCTACTAGTCGCAAAGACAGCACCTCTACATCCAGCCACTTTGCCAAGTAGGGATGAGAATCGAGTTCAGAGCGAAAGCCATAGCCTGCCCATAGATACCGTCCGGCACGATCCAGTAACGCATCGCCTGCACCTTCAAAGGGTAAACTTTTGGGCAGCGTATAAACGGTATAGCCATTATCCTCAAACCACTGCTGGAAGAAAGGTTCTTCTCCCTGCCGCTCAGGATGGAAAAAGCGGCTAAGGACAACCGTATTGCCCAAAACCAATCCGGCATTTGCGGTAAAAACCATATCTGGCCATCCTGGCTGTGGCTCTACTAAAGTCACTTCTGCGTAGGTTTTCAAGACTTTATAAAGCTGATTCCACTGCGCCTCAGCTCGTTCGCGCGAGGAGCGATGGATGTTTCCTTCCATCCATGGATTGATGACGTAATCAACATCGTAATGATGAGGGGCACACATCAAGATTTGAATTGAATCAGTCATGGTTTACTCAAGGTTGATGGGTATTGGTTGGCGGAAGGCCATTGATAGCTTTACAGCATTTGGCATTTTTTATCATAGCGACCTGCGGTCTTTTACTTTGAAGCATTGCTGACAAATCCCTTGCTCTAAAGTCCTGCTACAACGTCATGAACTCTTGACCTTTAAGTGGTACGCGACCGAATCAGTAACGTACACTACAGTTATGTTGCACCAGGTCAAGAGCAGTTAAATTTTATTCACGATTAGCATTTAGCTAAAAGCAACGCAGGCTGAGTAATAGCGCAAATACTATGGGTTTCTTTTAGCGCTTGTAACGGGGCTTTCTTAAAAATCTGTCTGTGAAAGTACAGACGCATGATTCATCTAATTTTTATTTTATTTGCGGGGAAATTAACGATGCCTACTATTGCACTAGATTCTATTACTGACATTCAAGACGAAGTTCGGGCTTTGGTTGCTCGCGGCTCAGTGGGTCGCCAGCAGCGTATCTATGAGCTAAGCCGATACTTTGGCGATCGCCAATGGCAGAATGTTGAGCATCAACTGGCAGCGAACAACTTCTTGCTGCGAGATCGCGTCATTGAGCTAACAGGCAAAGAGTCTTGGATTAACGACTAAGACCGCCCCCTCTTTCAAAGAACTAAGAGCTGACTGTATTTAACCGTGACCGCTTAGCTGCGGCTTATCAGTGTTTGCTTTGCCAATAAGATAAGAAATATTCTGAGGGTTATCCATTCTTGTGGATGCGTTAACCAGCTCTAGACCAATGACGTTTCCATCTTCGTCATAGTCCAGCACTAAGCCTGGTGCGATTTGAGCTGTTTCTTCAATAGTCGTTTCCACGAAAGTGATTTGTAAAATATCCTTATCTGGGTCATAAACAACTTTCATGCTAGTCTCATCTGATTCAGCGTATTGAGGTAGACCTGATTTTACCTTGAGGGCGATAGAGTTTGGTAGACCTAGTAAGCCGTTGAATTATGCCGAAGCCTGAAAGCCCGTTTTCTGAGCCATCATTGCAGTATTCTACAATTCGTCCCATTGGCGTTTATGCCCTGTCTGGTCTTGCCTCTGATGGGGATCATTTACTCGCTGTGGATTTATTGCGCGGGTATTTGGTGCATGTGGATCCTCGCACTAATAATACAAGCATCTTAAATCCTCACCATGTTTCTGAGTGGATCGGTGCGACGGGTGTAGCCGTTTGGCAGGATAAGATTTGGTTTGCAAAGGGACAGGAGGTATTTTGGTGCGATCGCAAAACCCTTACATCAACCGTCTTTACGCGACTGCCCTATCCCGTAACTGGGGTGGCAGTGTGGGAGTCTGCCATATATGTGAGCTGTCAGAAGTCTGGCTATATCCATGTTTTTGAGCAAAGCACGGGGGAGCGGATCGGGCGCTTTCCGCAGCCTGGGATGGGTACTGAAACGCTAACGGTATTTGAAGATGCACTGTGGGTGTGCGATCGCGCGGAGCAGACGGTCTATTCCCTTAATCGCACCACGGGAGCCGTTCAGTTTAGTGCGCTTACGCCCTTTAGCGACCCGACAGGCATTGCGTTTTATGCGCCTGAGTCAGGCCAAGAACCCGTTTGCTATATTTCCTATGCTGATGAAGAACCCTATATTCGGGATGATCCCAATGCAGAATTTCCCTATGAACTGACGTTTCGCGATCGCACTTTCATCCATCCGCTACACATTCACCACAGCCCGACCGACCGCTATACGCTTTCTAATGGGTATCTGGTGGAGCTGTCCTATGTAGAAGAACTGCTGCCCACCGAAGCCGTGACGCTGAATAATGTTCAGTGGCGCATTGCTTTACCCTCCAATACGCTGCGGCAGAGGGTGCGTCACGTTGAGCCAATCGGACATGAATATACCCTTGAAGAACAGGACGGACAGCAGGTCGCGGTGTTTAACTTCGACCAGGTGCAGCCCCATCAGGGTGGGCTATTAGGCTGGAAGGCCGTCATTGAAATGTATAGCCTTAAGTATTCTCTATCCCCTGAGGATATTGATAGCAGCCTGCCGTTGCCCCTGGAATTACAGCAGCGCTATTTAGTGGATGACGACGATCTTGCAATGGATACGCCCACCATTCTTCAGGCGGCAAAGGAGGCGGTGGGCACAGAAACGAATGTGCTGCGGAAAATGCTCAAGATCCGTAATTATGTGTACGATCGGCTTTCTTACGGCATTCAGCCCCGCATTGATACCCCAGACATCGCCCTAGCGCGGGGGATTGGCTCCTGCGGGGAATACGTGGGGATTTTGCTGGCCTTAGCGCGACTGAATGGAATTGCCTGTCGCACCATCGGGCGCTACAAATGCCCTCAGCATCCAGAGCTTCGTCATTTGCCTTTAGAACCAGATTTCAACCATGTTTGGCTAGAGTTTTATGTGCCTGGTATTGGCTGGCTACCGATGGAGTCTAACGTGGACGATACGGTTGATCGAGGGCCTTACCCTGAGCGATTTTTTATGGGTCTATCTTGGTACCACACCGAAATTGGCAAAGGGATCTCGTTTACCAAAATGAAGGCCGATGACAAGCCGGAGCATATTTCTTTAGGGGATTTAGCGATTAATCACATTCGCTTTAGGATACTAGAAGAGCTTGTGCCTGGCGATCGCGTAGCCTCTCAGAACGAGAATCTTAGCTAAAACATTTTCAGGACTGGCATCCTACTCAAAAATATCAGTTACTCCACCACCCCAAAAATAGGGAAGATTTTCTAATTCATTAGCAGAACTTACCGTGGATTTTGGATAGTTTGCACCTATTCGTGAAGTTCATACTCAACGCAGCCATTTGCGATTAAAGGATCTTTGGCAAGAATCTGTTCTGCTTCAGTGCGAGAATCTGCTTGAAAGAGGAGCATTCCCCCTCTGCTATCGCGCCAATAGCCTGTGGTTGCCTGATACCCTTTCTCGTTAAGTGCTTGCACAAAAGCCTGATGGGCTGGCACAAACCGATCAAACGTCGATTTATCCACAACACCGCGCTCAATTTTGACAAACCAGGGCACAGTTTAGACCTCCTGAACAAAATGCTGAGCCTTGCTCACGCAGTATAGCGGAGCGGAAGCTCAGCATAATCACAATTCACAAGCGGTTGCCCTACACGTAAACTTTCTCGACTTTCAAAAGCTTAACCCAACCAAAACCTATGCATTACCTGCTATTGACGTTGCGGCGCTAAGCTAAGTCAAAACCAAATGGGTTAGCCTGCAATGACTTCTTCAGCGCTTGCGACGGCTACAGTTTCTCATGATTGGCGTCTGCTTCTAGAAGATCTCTACCGAGGTCGTAACGTCATCACCATAAAAAGCGGTCAATTCATCGCAATGCAGCCTCACGAAGT
>JANPLU010000045.1:0-2777 GCA_031422435.1 Acaryochloridaceae cyanobacterium VAR_48_metabat_390 | reverse complement strand
CCAAAAAATCTTTCGACCGCCTGGAAACTGATACCAGTAGAGCGGCGTGGGCAGTTTGGATCTCAGCTCTAGCCGCTGTGTCTTTCTAATGTCGAGATACTGTTCTAGGCGATCGCTGCCGATAAACGGAAATTCACGGATAATTGGTTTGGACATAACTCTCCTATGAGTGTGTGTTAGGGGGGTCGATAGCCTTCTGTCGGCAAAACTTTGGGGCTATCGGCTCTCTTTCGGTTGGGGCTTCCGATAAAGGATTTAAGACTTGTGGGATAAAGTCAGATTAAGGGCAAGCTTCTGAATCACCAAGATGGTTTTGTCTCCCACCATTCCTCGCTTTGGGAGAGGGTTTCAGCCCTCGACATTCACGACAAACGCCCTCAGTCGTATGAAGCACTCTCTTCTCCCCACAGCTAGGGCAATCTGCTGCCTTTCGCGTTGACTCCCAGCCATCATCAACACTCCTTTGTTCCCGCTTACTCAAGCGCCGATACTCCTTCTTACATAAGGGCGCATCGCAATGAAAGCGGGGAGGTTTTGTTGACCCTGGTTTGATTACTCGGTTAAAAAGCCGTTGACAGTAGGGGCATTGAAGCGGAATAGAGCGCCCAACCCTTGACGGTAATTTTGTATGCAGGTCAAAGACTGATCCGATAGAATCAGCCAGTAAATTATTAACCTGTTGCCCTCTATGGAAAGATGCCAACCTTATAAAGTTTTTAATACGATCGCATGACAGCCGATAGAAAACGAAACGACTGCTTAATGATTGATGAATCTTGTCCTGATGCTTAGATAAGCCATGAGGAAAAGATGCTTCAACTTCGATATACGTTCCCGTTCTGAGCAGTTCTATAACGCTTGTTGATGCCTGTCTTAGTTCCTTTTGGTTAATCCACAACCCAGCTCCAAATAGGTTCACATAGTAAGAGTAAGTTAGAAAATCTAGCAAAAATTGGGTAAATTCGTATCCTATTTCAACGCAAAGATTCCGCAACGGTATGAGCATTGGCATATAGTCAGGGTCAAGAAAAATTAAACCCATCTGCCCTATTTGGGCATCGCTCCAATCGAAAAAATTCTCAACACTTTCATCATCTGGAAGGCTTTCAAGTATTTCTGAAAGCTGATATGCCGAAGGGAATAAATGCACCCCTTGATTCAGTGGCAAAGGAAGGAATGTAAATTCACGCATCTCTTTAAAACTCCACAAATAAACTTTGTTTGGCGATCGCATGGGCATAGGTACTCAGCAGCACCCGCTTATCATGTCCGGTCTGTTCTGCTAAATCCATCGGGTTCGCACCATTAGCTAGGGCGTGGCTAATGGCACTGTGGCGAACAGCGTAAGGTTTCCTATATTCGATATGGCATTGCGCCAAAACCGCCTTCCATGCCCTTGCTCTAAACCGATGGTCGTCAATAGGTAATCCTTTAGGACTGGGGAACACCAGGTCATCGGGTTTAGGTTTGATGGCTGTGTGGCGATCGCCTAACATCTTCGCCACCATAGGGCTAAGCATCACTGTCCGTGCCTTCCCCGTCTTCGTGCTTTTGCGGTGCCCACGGCTTACGCTCTCACCTATCCAGCAGGTCTGGCAATCATCGGCAACGTGTTTCCATTGCAGTCCAGCGGCTTCACCAAATCTGCACCCCACGCCAAACAGAAAAGTTACAAAGCCAGCGTAGTGCTGGTAACGTTTGGAGCTGCGGAAGACTCCGATGATGGCTTTTACTTCAGCAGCGGTGAAGGGTTTAACCCGCTGCTGTTGCTGTGTCTTAATCTTCACCGCTAGCCCTGCCCAAGGGTTTGGCTCTGTGACGTGGTAGCGTCCTTTTGCCCAGTCCCATGCTGCTGCTATCAGGTAGATATAAGTCTTGGCGGTAATGCCGCTCAGTCGCTCGCTTAGGTATGCTGCAAAGTCACCAGCGGTTCGTGCATTAACCTGGTGCGCTGGCACATCCAGCCGTGCAGACAGGTAGTTTTCAATGCAGGTGTAGCGGCTTCTAGAACCAGGCGCAAGCCCATAGTCTTTAAACCGATGTTGGGTGAAGCGCTCAAATAGTTCAGGGCAGCTCACCCCCGCAGGGTTAGACCCCACGGCATTAGGGCGATACTTCAGCAGGGTAGGGTCAAACTGGCCACTAACCATATCTAACTCTATTCTGCTGGCGATGCCCTGCGCGTAAGCTCGGTTGGTTTTGGTGTCTATCAGCCCAGTGCTGAACTGATGTTTCTTGCCCTGGTACGTTACACGCACCCTCAATCGGCTGCGATCGCGCTCTACGTAAACTCTCATGGGTTTCTCCGTTACGGGTAAATAACGGGAAACTTACGGTACTTAAAAGCCCTAAACAGCCTATCCTCATGGATGTCTATTCAGCAAAAAGCGACCTGTGAAGTTTCCCTTGAAACCCCGCAAGCCTTATCAGATAATGGTTCCCCAACCAATGGAGCTAAGCGGATTCGAACCGCTGACCCCTGCAATGCCATTGCAGTGCTCTACCAACTGAGCTATAACCCCTAACGCACTCTATCTTCGCGCGAATGTCTGTAAATCGTCAAGGTCATTGATCAAAATACAATAATTCTCATTGAGGTACAGATTCTAGCCATCTGCTGGTTGTTGACGCATATAGCTCAAAAGCCAGCAAACCGCAGTCGAGCGACGGTTGAGGTTAGGGATTAATACGCCCAACATATATCACGTAAACCCAATATGATCCTTCAAAAGATTCTTATTTTCGTATGTAAAAGAGCGAGTCATCTTAAAAGTTGC
>JANPLU010000044.1:0-19895 GCA_031422435.1 Acaryochloridaceae cyanobacterium VAR_48_metabat_390 | reverse complement strand
ATCTCGTACCGCAAACCCAGCGCGCTCTCGCGTTAGACCCCCTGGTCCAAGAGCACTCAGCCGTCTCTTGTGGGTTAACTCCGCTAGCGGGTTGGTTTGATCCATAAACTGAGACAGTTGGCTAGATCCAAAGAACTCTTTAATCGCCGCCACTAAAGGCTTAGGGTTAACCAAAGAGGCGGGGGTCAAAGACTCCACATCAGAAACGGTCATCCGCTCTTTGATAATGCGCTCTAGTCGATTAAGACCCACGCGCACTTGGTTTTGGAGCAGTTCGCCCACGGATCGGACGCGACGATTCCCTAAGTGGTCAATGTCATCAACATTGCCGATGTCAAACTCTAGGTTAATCAGGTAGTCGATCGCAGCCAAAATATCGTCTGGTGTCAGCACCCGCGTATTTTCAGCCGTGCTAAGCCGCAGCTTTTTATTGAGCTTGTAGCGACCAACCCGACCCAAGTCATAGCGCTTGGGGTCAAAGAATCGAGAGTCTAAAAGCTGTTGACCACCAGAGACCGTCGGAGGCTCACCGGGTCGCAGCTTACGGTACAGCTCCAGCAGCGCCTCTTCTTCGCCGAATTGACCTTCTTTTTCAATCGTCTTTTGGTAGTACTCAGGGTGACGGAGTCGATCAAAAATTTCGCCATCCGTTAACCCCAGCGCCTTCAGCAGCACCTGCGCCGAAAGTTTACGCGTCTTGTCGATTCGTACCCAAACGAGATCGTTTTTGTCGGTTTCAAACTTAAGCCATGCCCCACGATTTGGAATCAGGCTGGCATTGTAGGTTCGCCGCCCGTTTTTGTCGGTTTCAGACTTGTAGTAGACGCCGGGACTCCGCACAATTTGGTTTACAATCACGCGCTCAGCGCCATTGATAATAAACGTCCCTCTATCGGTCATGAGGGGCAGATCGCCAATAAAAACTTCTTGCTCCTTAATTTCGCCTGTCTCTTTATTGATGAGGCGAGTGGGAACATACATTTGAACGGCATAGGTACTATCCCGCCGCTTTGCTTCATCGACGTCGTACTTAGGCCGCTTCAGCTTATAATCTTTAGCAAGGAAGTGAAGCTCAATCTTGCCTGTGTAGTCTGTAATCGGCGAAAAGCTGTCTAGCTCTTCAATTAGACCTTCTTCGAGGAACCATCGAAAGCTAGCCCGCTGAATTTCGACCAAATCTGGTAGAGCAAAAGCGGGTTGGGTGTAGATCTGATTAGTCATGCGTCTCCTCTAGAGGTCACGCCCAGCGCAAATAGATTGTATGTCATAATCCTACGCAAAGGAAAAGTCAATTCAAACATAATGCGCCGTAGCGGGTCTTTAAATCGGTGGGTCTGGGCAACGAAGATTTGTCTGGAGTTAAGCGACTCCTGAGGATATGACCTTTAAGGAGCCTTCGCTTTATCTGCTGGGTCGGTGATTCAGTCTAACGTAACTAACTAAACTTGTGCCAAAACAGGCTGCTCAGTCAGGCAAGGTAGATTGAACAACTGATAGGCATTTTGAGTCGTTTGGGCGGCAATTTCTCCGAGTGGGGAGTTCCGCAATTCGGCAATTCGCTGGGCGACGTGATAGACATAGGAAGGTTCGTTTCGGCGCTCTCCTCGCTTTGGAACTGGGGCTAGAAAAGGGCAGTCTGTCTCGATCAGTAGTCGATTTTCAGGCACAATCTTAGCAGATTCATGGATTTGAGTCGCATTTTTGAATGTGACCGTCCCGCTAAAGCTGATAAAGAAGCCTAGGTCAAGGAACCACTGCGTTTCTTCAGGCGTCCCCCCCCAGCAGTGCATTACCCCTTTAACAGAGCCATGCTGCTGCCAGAATTGCCTCAGAAACTCAGCCATCGCCAGTGCCGCATCACGACAGTGAATAATGACCGGAAGGTTGAGCCGCTGAGCGATCAGGAGCTGAGTCTCAAAGGCTTCAAATTGCTCCGCTGCATTATCTGCCTTGTAGAAATCTAACCCTGTTTCCCCGATGGCAACCACCTTAGAATCTGAAGCAGCTAAGACTTGAATTCGCTCCCCCAAAGATTCTGACCACTGCGCTACGTCTAAAGGATGCAGACCCACAGCAAAAAATAGCTCTGGGTAGCGATGCGCTAAAGCCTGAATCTTCTCAAACTCGCTGGGTTCAACACAGGAATGCACCAACCGAACGACGCCTGCTTCTCGCCAACGCTGGGCAACTGCCTCAAAATCAGGCTCAAAAGCCTCGAAGTTAAGGTGAACATGGGTATCAATGAGATTCATTCTGATATTTCGAGTTTCAGAAACTTGTCAATGCCTAAATCTGACTGATGACCCTAGCTAGGAGCAGCCCAAAATGCAAGCCGAATCTACACTAGGCAGCAGCGACTTCTTGCGTTGAGTTCTTGAGAACACGGGAGATTCGTGCTTTTTTACGAGCGCCGTTGTTGGTATGAATGACGCCACGCTTGACGGCTTTGTCAATTTTGCTGTAAGCGGAGGACATGCGCTCTTCGACCAACGCCATTTGTTCTGGTGTTGGCTCAGCAGCGTACTGACGAACGGCATCAAAATACTTCTTCGTCAGCGTTTTGATAGCGGTCTTATAGGACTTATTGCGGAGACGATTACGTTCCGAGACTTGAATGCGTTTGATCGCAGATTTAATGTTAGCCACAGTTATTCGGCAAAAATATAAAAACACCCAATAAATTATCATAGCACCACTTCTTTGCCAAACACTGCCTTTTTTGAAATCGCGTTAAGCTAAATGTGGAAAGGCGGGTTTGCCCTAGTACCCAAATCCATCGCTATACTTAAGTTTAGTCTTTCTCATTTAAGACCTACCACTGGCTGCTCAAACCCATGCTGAGAACGATTACACAGCTCTCTGAGGCAAAATCTGAACTCCAGCGGATTTGCGATCGCATCCATGATGATCAGGTTCTGCACAAAGAGGCGACGGTTCGCGAAATTTTGCAGAGCGTGAAGCGTCAGGGCGATCGCGCGCTTTTGCACTACACCGCTGAGTTTGATCAGGTCACGCTAGATGCGAGCGGATTACGGGTGAGCGGCGCTGAATTAGACGCGGCCTACCAGCAGGTTTCCAAAGAACTGCTGGACGCGATTCAGCTTGCCCACCGCCAAATCGAGGCATTCCATCGGCAGCGCAAGCCCAAAAGCTGGGTGCAGTTTGGGGATGATCAGGTTGTTTTAGGGAAGCGCTATACCCCTGTAGATCGGGCAGGGCTTTACGTCCCAGGCGGACGTGCGTGCTACCCCAGTACGGTGCTGATGAACGCGGTTCCGGCGGCAGTGGCGGGGGTGCCACGCGCGGTAATGGTGACGCCCCCAGGCCCTGATAAGCAGATTAACGCAGCCGTTTTGGTAGCGGCTCAAGAAGCAGGGATTCAGGAGATTTATCGAGTGGGGGGTGCCCAGGCGATCGCCGCTTTAGCCTACGGCACCGAAACTATTCCAAAAGTAGACGTGATCACAGGCCCTGGGAATGTCTATGTCACCCTGGCGAAGAAGCTAGTGTACGGAACCGTCGGGATTGATTCTTTGGCAGGGCCTTCTGAGGTTTTAGTCATTGCGGATCATCTCGCCAATCCGGTCTTTGTGGCAGCGGATCTATTGGCGCAGGCCGAGCATGACCCCCTCGCCGCCGCCATTTTAATTACCACCAGTGCAGACTTAGCAGAGCAGGTGGTGCATGAAGTGGAGGTTCAGCTTGTGAACCATCCACGACGAACCCTGACGGAAAAGGCGATCGCCCACTATGGCGTGGTGATTGTAGTCGATACTTTAGAACGCGCAGCGGAGCTTTCTAATGAGTTTGCGCCAGAACACCTTGAGCTGGAGGTGGTAGATCCTTGGGCGCTACTCGAAAAGATTCGTCATGCAGGGGCGATTTTCTTAGGCTCGGATACGCCTGAGGCGATAGGAGACTACTTAGCAGGCCCCAACCATACCCTCCCCACCTCTGGCTCAGCGCGGTATGCATCGGCCTTGGGGGTTGAAACGTTTATGAAGCACTCTAGCCTGATTCAGTATTCTGGCACTGCACTGAATAAGGTGGCTAGTGCGATTGAGATTTTGGCAGAAGCGGAAGGGCTTCCCTCTCACCGAGATTCGGTACGTTTACGGGCACGCGCTAAGCCTAATTACCCATAGTTTGACTTGTGGGGCAATCCGCTGCGTAAATACTCGTAACTGCTTTGTACTAGAGCCATAATTGTCGTAGTAAGGTCGAGAGACTGCTGCGAAACCGCGCATTTGGAGGCACGAAGCATGTTTAATCGAATCTTGGTGGCCTTAGATAGTTCTGACCAGTCAGACTACGTAATTCAGTGCGTTTTGCAGATTCAGCTCCAGCCCAGCACGATGGTTGTGCTGTGCCACGTCATTGAGCTATCTGAAACCAATCTAGAGCAGCCTGCTGACCTTCCGTTTGTTGACCCAGAGCTGGGTCAGTTTCGACACATTGAAAAGGCGCTTCAGGTTCACCAAGCAATGCTGCCCTGTCAGTCTGAGCTAGAAATTGTGATGGGAGAGCCGACGGAGGAAATTATTCGCCTTGCCAATATTTACAATGCCGATCTAATTGTGCTGGGCAGTCGGGGGTTAACAGGCGTTAATCGGATTCTCAAAGGTTCGGTGAGCAGTCAGGTGGTAAGTGATGCACCCTGTACCGTCATGGTGGTAAAGCTAAGTTAAGCCTTAAGGCAATCTGGCAAAGCTAAATAAGTCTTTAAGCGCAGCAGTGCAGCAGCATTGCCCGCCTGAAGCGGCAGGTAAGAAACCCCCTCTAGGCAAGACTGCACCCAGCCTTCGCCCCAGTGCCATTCGTGAATCCCATCTATCCCACGGCTTAAGAGCAGTCGCACGCCGTCTGGATCAATGGCGTCCACGTTGTGCGACACGGGCACAAACCCTGCCCAACTGGTAAACGTTAATCCAGGCGAAAGTTCTTTTGGCAGTGCTTCAGGAATCACTTGAGGCAGCAGCCAGCGCCGAAGTGAAGCCGTATGTAACAGCGCACGGGAAAGCTGGGATGCTGTTGCTTCTATTTCTACGCGCATTTGGCTCTGCTGAAAATTTCCAAACATAGTGATGAGGATAAAGGGTATTCAAAATTCAGAGTTTTTGTCTGCCTGCTGTTGCCATTGATAGCCGAGTTGACGTCCTGCTTTTTCGAGCCAGTCAGCGGCATGTAGAAGGCAATCACTGGTCGATTTTGGCGCATCTGATGCAGGAAAGCAGCAGGTTGAGCCAGAAGTCAGGGAGAAACACTGCCCTCTAAATGATTGGGTTAGGCTCATCTGATCGCCTGAGATGATGGCTCCAGATAAAAGCGTGACGGGTACCCCTTCATTATGAGCCATTTGCGCGACGACCCAAGGGGCTTTGCCTTGGAGGGTTTGGCGATCGCTACAGCCTTCCCCCGTAATCAGCCAGTCTACCTGCTTGAGAAGATAGGGAATATTCAGCAGCTCCGCGATAAACTGCGCGCCGGAGGTATGGATGCCGCCCAAAAGCTGAAGTGCAAAGCCTAACCCACCTGCTGCGCCAGTGCCAGGTTGGGTATGGAGTGTTTGCAAACTCTGGCGATAGGGGTGCCATTGCGTCATGGCCTGTTCTGCTAAGACTGCAAAGTGCTGGAGTCTGGAGTCAATGCGATCGCGCTCTTCTCTATCGACCAAGCCTTTTTGAGCGCCGAAGGTATGAGTCGCTCCATTAGACCCACACAGAGGGCTATTAACATCTGACAGTAAGATGATGTGAGTTGATTGAAGCCGAGGCTCTAGACCGGAGAAATCAACGGTCGAGAGCTGTGCCAATCCCTCTGGCGTGGCGGGGAGGCATTGGCCTTGAGCATCTAGCAGTTTGGCACCTAACCCAACCAGCAGCCCTACCCCACCATCATTGGTACAGCTTCCGCCAAGGCCAATATAAAGCTGTCGAATGCCAAGGTCTAAGATATGCCGCAGCAGTTCGCCTAAGCCGATGGTCGTGCGCTGGGCGACAGGATACGCCTGGGGTTCTGAGTCCGTTATGCCGACAACCTGCGCAACTTCTAGAACCGCAGCAGGCTGCCCCTGAATCTCTGTACGATAGAACCCCGCTTTTGTCGGAGAACCTACGGCATTTTGCACAACTCGCTGCTCAATTTCGCCATCTAAAACGGCTTTCAGTGCTGCCAGGGTGCCTTCTCCGCCATCTGCCATAGGCCACTGTAAAATTTTGGCGGAGGGCAGTGCTTGCTGGAGTCCCTCTGCAAGGGCTTGGGCAGCTTCTTTTGCCGTTAGGGTGCCTTTGAACGAGTCGGGTGCGATCGCAATAGTGGGTTTGTGCTTTGAAAGGGGAATGATCATCTACACATTCTCCAGCACTTTTCATAACTAGGCGATGCGCCAATAAAAAAGGACTGCCGCTGAGAGCAATCCTTTGACTAAGTGCTAATACTTTACTGTATGCACCCTCTCACAGGATTTGCAGAATCACAGTGACCAAGATCACGACTTATTTGTGATCTTGGTCACTGTGTAATCTTTGCTTAGCTGTGTGTCTGGATAATGCTTTGAATTAACCCTTCCAGGGTGTACTCCTGCGCCTCAATATCTACTCTGTTGAAAAGCGCATAGCAAGTTTTAGAGGTCTGAGGGCCAATGGAGGCCAGTTTGGTGGAGTTTAGAATTTGCATCCAGTCTACCGACGCAGATTGGGGGGACTGCTGTAACAACTGCCAAAAATGTTCGACGGTCTTGGAGCTGGCAAAGGTAATAACGTCGATTGCCTGCTGTCGGATCGCTGCTAAAATCTGCGGCTCTATTGCAGCAGGGCACTGAGATTGATAGGCTGGCACCTCAACAAGTGTCGCGCCCTTTGCCGTGAGCTGCTGAACCAAAACTTCTCTACCACCAGACTCTACTCTTGGAAACAGGCAGCGTAGGTGATCTAATTGCTCTAGATCAGGGAAATGCGCCACCAGATCATCGGCAACGTAGTTAGGGGGAATAAAGTCAGGGGTAAGCCCCTTTGCTTGAAGGCTGGCGGCGGTCTTGCGTCCCACTACGGCAATTTTGACCCCTGCTAAGGCGCGGACATCCTTCCCTTGGGCATTGAGCCGTTCAAAAAAGTATTCAACGCCATTGGCGGAGGTGAGAAAAAGCCAGTCGAAGGTATTGATCTGGGCGATCGCCCCATCCAACTCACTCCAACTGGACGGCGGAACAATTTCGAGCGCCGCCATCTCTAAAACCGTTGCGCCTTGCGCCTCCAAACTTTGCCGAAACGCAGGGGCTTGACTGGCTGAGCGCGTGACTAAAATCGTTAGCCCAGTAAGGGGCGAGCTTTCAGAAGCGTTTGACATAGGAGGGAGGGGCGACATTAAAGCAGAGACGTTAGGAATGCCCAGGGTTTCACGAAGCTGCACCACTTGACCAATGACCATCACCGTCGGCGATAGCGTTTCCCCTTGGGTCTGGCTGAGGATGGTTTCTAGGGTGCCTACCCAGACCTGCTGCTGAGACCACCCACCCCATTTAATAATGGCGATCGCCGTATCGGCAGGTTTGCCGTGGGCTTGGAGAGACTGGATGAGGGTAGGGAGCGATCGCCCCCCCATCAAAATAACTAAAGACTCACTGCGAACCATGAGTTCCCAGTCTAGGGCGGCAATTTCATGGGCGCTTACGATGGTCACGCTGCGGCTGAGAGCCGGATCGGTGAGCGGAATTCCGGCTAGGGTGGGGGCTGCTAGGGCAGAAGATAGACCCGGCCAAACTTCGTAGGCGCAGTTTGCCGCTTGGAGTGCCTGTACTTCTGAGGCCACTCTGCCAAAAATAGCAGGATCTCCACTTTTAAGGCGCACAACGCGTTTCCCTTGCTGGCAGTAGGTAACAAGGAGCTGATTAATATCGGCTTGGGGCGTGCTGATGGATTGACCCCGCTTACCTGCCCACACATGAATACAGGTTTTTGGGGTGAGGGTTAATAATTTTGGATCGATTAGGGCATCATAAATAAGAACATCAGCGGTAGACAAAATGGCCTGTCCTGCGACGGTCAAAAAATCCACCGCACCCAGTCCAGCGCCGAGAATATAAACTTTCCCTTCTGTTTGGGACATATTAGGTTTCTGACCGTTGAGGAGAACGAAACGTTATTTCAAATATTGCCTGATTGAGTTTTATAGGCAATTTGAACGCTATGAGTTAGCCTTTGATGGCAGGCTATTCAGACGGTACAGCATTCAGGTTTCAAGGCTTAAGTTTTTTAAAGGTCACGGTGAGGCATAGACAGATGAAGGTGCGGTTTAATCGAGTCCCCCTATATTTAACCCTTGCGTTGGTACCCTTGGCAGTAATTGGGTGCGGAGAGTCTAAGGAGGATTTGAGCGTTAAGCCATCGCCTCAGTCCGTTGCGTCTTTTCCGTCTCCCTCTGTGCCAGCCACGCTTAATTCTCCTTCTAAAGTTGCACTGACGCGCCCCACGAATCCAGATGATCGGCTGCGCGTGATTAAGAGTGGGCGAACTGACCCGTTTGGATCTGTAGGGCCTGTTGCGCGCGTGGTCTCTGCGGGTGGTAGTTCTGCCGCTGCGAGCGGTTCTACCTCGGCAGTTTCTAGTTCTTCTGGTCAACAGCAGGGCATCAACCGAATGGTAAACAGCTATGACAAATTCCTAAATGGGATTGCGGGTAGCTTAGGCTTACCCAAGCCTCCAACTTCAGGAGGTCAAACGGGAGGTCAAAGTGCTACGACAGCAGGTGTGACCCTTCCTGAACTGCCTAAAGCGCCTGAACCTGCCAATGTAAAAGTAACGGGTGTAGTCGTGGTGGGTGGGCAGCCTCGCGCCATTGTACAAGTACCAGATGAGCCTACTAGCCGAACCGTCGGCATTGGCGATTCTCTGTCTGGTGGACGGCTGTTTGTTAAAAACATTGATACCAGCAATCGTGCTGAGCCGACGGTGGTTTTCCAGCAGGGTAGCATCGAATTTTCAGTGGCAGTAGGGCGAGAGCCTGTACTCATCGCCTCGGCTTCTCCTTTTGTGCCAAATCCTCCGGTTCGTGGCCTATATTCTGTTCAGCGTCGTTAATATTTCACATACAAATTGAGACAGGGGTAGGTTAGTCAGTTGCGCCATAACTGACTAACCTACCCCTTTGGGCACCCCTCCGAGGAGGGGATTTTTTTAGGCTTTTGCATACACTATAGGGCTATGTGTAGAAAAGCAGGAAAGCTTATCCTATGAAAAGGCGAAATCTTTTCATTCACTCAAGGTAAGCAGCTTGTCCAATCCTGAAGCGGCAGTTACAGAACTCCAGCGGCTCTCTATGCAATCTGCCGCGCTTTTGGTCTACCGAGATGTATTAGACGACAAAATTAGCCAGGCTTATCTCAAGCTTCTGACACTCTTAACGCAATTAAAAGTCTGTGAAGCAGAAGTTGTACGGGCTTATAGCCATTGGTTTTATGCCGTTGCCAAGGCTTCCCTTAGCTGGCAAACCTGGATTGAGCAAAAAATTTTAAGCGCAGATAACCCCTTTACCCAACAAGCGCAGCTTCAACCCCTCTCAGAATTGCCGCAAGGCTTAACGCAAGCCGCCCGTTACGATCTCAACGTGCTTCAGCGCTGGGCGATCGCAGCCCCTACCCTCATTCAGTCTGTCCTCGCTGCCTTGTCACTCCCTGAACTGCCTCCCATACAGGCACTCGAACCCAACGCAGAAAGGCGATCGCCCGTCTTTCACAACGTCCCCACCTGGGCGGAAGCTCTACCTGCCCTTGCCCATCACTATCAGCAAAATGGGATTGGCATCTTTGCTGCTGCCAAAGCCCTACGCTGGCGCAAAGACAAACTCGAGGGTATCGCTAGCCCAGAACAGATTCAGCTCACGGAGCTAGTGGGCTACGACTGGCAGCAAGCCGCCCTCAAACAAAATACCGAGGCTTTGTTAGCAGGACACACCGCCCTTAACGTATTACTTTACGGCAGCCGAGGCTCTGGTAAATCTGCACTCATTAAAGGGCTGATGAACGAGTATGGCGATCGCGGTCTACGGCTCATTGAGCTAAACAAAGCCGATATGATGCACCTACCCGATGTGATTGAGCAGATCCGCTCCTCTCCGCTCAAGTTCATTGTTTTTATTGATGATCTGTCTTTTGAGGACGAAGAAGACAGCTATAAAGCCCTCAAAGTGGTGTTAGAAGGCAACCTCACCGCCCGTCCGACTAACGTTGCCGTCTACGCCACCTCTAACCGCCGCCACCTAATTCGAGAATTTTTTGAAGATCGCCCCCGTCCCAGCAGTGCTGATGAAGTTCACGCCTGGGATACGGTGCAAGAAAAGCTGTCCCTCAGCGATCGCTTTGGTCTTACCCTCACCTTTGAGCCAACTGATCAGGATACCTACCTCAAAATTGTGCGCCATCTGGCTCAGCGCTATCAGATTAGCCTGCCTGAGAAAGAGCTGACTCATCAGGCGTTGCAGTGGGCAGTACGGCATAACGTGCGGTCTGGACGCACCGCTCGACAGTTTATAGACTATACGCGGGGACGGCAAAGCTAAGGCCGCTGCGGTAGAGTTTTGACAACACCTGTTTTTAAAACCGTCTCTCTACAACATATCTCCTATGGCAAACGTTCGCCTTCACCAAATTGCCCGTCGATTCAGCGCGGGTGCCACCGCCGTTGAGAATATTAGCTTTGAGGTGCCGGATGGACAGTTTTGGGTGTTAGTGGGGCCATCGGGCTGCGGTAAATCGACTATTTTACGCATGGTGGCAGGGCTAGAGTCCCTTACCGCTGGCGAGATTTATATTGCAGGTCAAAATGTGAATGACCAATCTGCCCGCGATCGCGATGTGGCAATGGTCTTTCAAAACTATGCCCTCTACCCTCACATGACCGTTGCCGAAAATCTCGCCTTTGGTCTTAAAATGCGCCATTGGGAGCCAGCCAAAATTCAGCAGCGGGTGGCAACGGTAGCTGAGGCACTGGAGCTATCTCACCTATTAGGGCGTAAACCCAAGCAACTCTCTGGCGGACAGCAGCAGCGGGTGGCATTAGGACGGGCGATCGCCCGACAGCCCCAGGTATTTCTGCTCGATGAGCCGCTCTCTAACCTAGATGCTCAACTGCGAGACGACACCCGCGTTGAGCTTAAGCGCCTGCACCAGCAGGTCGGCATTACAACCCTGTATGTGACCCACGACCAAACCGAAGCCATGACCCTCGCCGATCAAATCGTGGTGCTGTCTCAAGGGCACATCCAGCAGATTGGGACGCCGCAACAAATTTATCAAACGCCCGCTAACCGGATGGTCGCCACTTTCTTAGGCAATCCAGCCATGAATTTGCTTCACAGCACCTATCAAAATGGCGTATTTCATTTCAAAGGCCAAAGTATCCCCTGTCCTTCTCATTTTTGTACTGTTTTTAACAAAGCTCAATCTCAAAATGTTGACATTGGAATTCGTCCTGAGTTTATTCAGGTTGTACCTACCCCAGAAGAAGGGACGCTAACTGTCACCGTTGAAGTGGTAGAACCCTTAGGTCGAGAAACGCTTATTCGAGCTTTTTTAATTTCAGAGTCAAACCAGACTCTAAATCTGGTCACTTCAGGTAGCTTTACTGCTTCTCTCGGAGATCATCTTCACATTAAGCCCGATCTCAACTATTTAATGGTCTTTGATTCTAAAACGGGCGATCGCCTGACATAGGCACAAGACAACGCTTTTCGTAACCTTAAAGAAAGCCCGTATATAATGAAGATATGTGAAGCAATGTTCATCTTCATGAAATTAAGAGCGTGCGCTCTAGAAAAGTGTTCACTATAGAAATATACAAAGTGTGTTTCTGAATACATCACAAGGCCGAGTGTAATCATTTGTTCATCTCGGTATTGTCAATAGATATATCGCCTGCTTGTCGTCACAGATTTTACGTTGCCAACTCTAAGCTGTAACGGCCTGCTGGTGTTCCCCTCACCCCCAAAGATTAGCCATGCTTTCAAACCAAACCTTTCATGCAAACCAACCTGAGTCATCCTCGTGGCTGAAGTCTCTCCAGGTAAAATTTCAGGGATGGATCCGTCAAGAAATCATTGACGAAGATCCTTGTGATGAAGAAAAATTTGCGGCGCAGAAGCTGTACGACCAGTTTCAAACCTTAGAAAAAGCAGCGAAGGTTCAGTTTCGCACCATGCCTCAGCGTTCGGCTTCTCATTAATGACTGCCTCAAGGTTCGTTTAGCGCTTCAGCATCAGGTAGTAAAGCTGTCCTGGCGTATTGACAAGCCCTGCTTTATTTTTCGCTGGGGCACCTGTCCCCATGAAAATATCGACGCGGCCTGGGCTTTTAATGGCACCGCCTGTATCTTGGTCTAGGGTAAAATGGCTCACCTCTCGATACTTCAGATTTTCCTGAGCATCGTAATAGGGTAATCGCGTCTGAATGATAGCTAAAGCGCCTGGCGGCATTAAGGCTTTGTCTGTGGCAATGGAGCGTTCTGCTGTAACGGGCACACCTAGGCTGCCCGTTGCGGGTGCGCCGTAGGTTGGGGCGAAAAACACAAATCGGTTGTTCCGTGGAATGTACTCATTTAGCTCGGTTGGACGCGCTTGGAAATACTGCATTAAGACCGGTAGGGTCAAATCTTCTGAACGTATTTTTCCTGCTTTAATTAGTTCTTTGCCCAGGCTGACGTAGGGGTAGTTTGTTTTGCCAGCGAAACCTATGGTCATTATTTTGCCATTGGTGAGCGTTAGCCTTGCGGAACCCTGCACCTGCACAAGGTATGCCTCTAGGCGATCGCGCAGCCATACCAATGCCTGTCCTCGTAGCCTACCTTGATTGCCCTGTAGCCCATCGGCACCTTCTAACTGAAGACGTGTGGGGTGGGGCTGTGACCAGTTTGAAAAATCGGCAGGCACCTGATACAGCGGATAGCGATAGGTTGCAGTCTGTACGGCACTGGCTTGGTAAGTGGCCTCATAATAGCCCGTAAAATCTACGGTGCCGTTGCCATCTTTACCAATAGATTGATACACCTCAAAGTCTCTCTTTACCGCATTAGAGAGGGCTTCGGGTGATTTTGAGGTTTGAACTAAAGTGCGAAATCGCAGCAGACTTGCGCGAACGCGAGCGGGGGTAATACCTGGAACCGAATAGCCACGGTACGCCGATTGAGCAGTAGCAGTATTGAGGTAGCGGAGGCTGTAGTTGATCGACTTGAGCAAGCTCTGGCGATCGCCCACTCCCCCCGAGGGACTTTGCCAAATCTGAGCATCCAGCCCAAGCTGTGGCGGAATCTGAGCTGAACTAAGGGGGCGCAAGGGCGCTGCCAGTATCGGCATCACCATCGCCGCCTGAGCCAGTAAGCCTGTTGCCAAAGCAATGCCAGAAATCCGCTGTACCATTCAACGCCTCACCTTAAACGCAATCTGTCTGACTGTTGCTGACCGCAGTGCAATGTAACAGCCAGATAGATACTAATAGTGTTCGACGCTGGAGGTAAAGACAGGTTCCACCCGCAAGGCCAAAATGCTGGAGGGTCGAATTACCATGTATTCCCCCTGCACGGTCTTCATCGGCAAATTAATAAACTCTTTGGAGTCAGTTCGTGGCACCAGTTCGTTGCTGTACCAGTGCTGAAACTCCTGAATCGTCGCGAAGCGCACTTCTTCGCGGTGTCCCCCTTCCATCAGAACATGCACCACAAATTCACTCGGTGTTCTTGCCACTTTTCCCTCCCGTTATCGTTTTCCCGAACTCATTATGGGCAAAAACGGTCTCGGAATGGTCAGAGGGACTTAGATTGGTACTCAGCCTTTAAAGCTCAAAGCCCTAAACAAAGGCCAAGACCTCTATTTAGGGCTGATTTACGAACTGGATTGAAAATTTTGACGAGAATAGCGTCCAGCCAAACCGACTCATTCTTTTCCCCTTGAGCTTTATGAGCTAAATGGAGGTTTCAGGACACTTTTAAAGTTGCCTGAACACACTCCCATTGATGTGCTTAGTAGGGGAAGATTGCCAGGTCGCTGAACGCTATTCTGCGAGAACGAGACAGATAGAATAATCAACAGCACGTATCCTCTTGGTATTTTGATGGGTCTTTGGCTGTTTAATCTGCCAGGGAAGCTTTGTTGCTTCACTCCTTTAGTATAGGGATCACGTTCTGCGCCGTCATTAAACCGTCAGCAAAGTTGATAGAAGTGGATTGCGTACTTCTTTGTAATCGCAACTTTTCTTAATCTGTCCTTTAGCGTCAGGAGCGAGACACCTCCGGCTTTAGGCGGCGCTCCATCAGCGCCTCTACCGCTTCTTGGGGCGTAATTTTTCCATTGAGCAGGCGATGTACCTGCTGCGCAATAGGCACTGAAATTTGCCGCTGCTCTGCAAGCTGGATCAGCACATGGGCTGTATTAATGCCTTCCGCCGTGCCCTGAATTTGCGATAAAACTTCGTTTAGGGTTTTACCTTGTGCCAACTGATAGCCCACCTGATAGTTGCGGCTGAGGGGGCTAGTGCAGGTGGCGAGTAGGTCTCCTAACCCCGATAAGCCATAGAACGTTTCGACTCGACCGCCTAAAAGAGTGCCAACCTGAATAATTTCTGGGAGCGATCGCGTGATGAGTGCGGCTCGCGCATTTTGCCCTAGTGCAAGGCCATCGCAGACCCCCACGGCGATCGCCACTACGTTTTTCAGCGTTCCGCCTAACTCTGTCCCCAGTCGATCAGTATTGGTATACACGCGAAAGCTGTCTGAGGCGAATAGCGTTTGGACTGTAGCCGCTGCTGCAATATCCTCACTGGCGACAACGGTTGCTGTGGGAAGCCCTTGATCAATCTCTTTAGAAAGGTTTGGACCAGATAACACCACCATCGGGTTTTCTGGAAATGTCCCGTGCCAGATTTGAGAAGGGGTCTGCCAAGTGACGGGATCTAACCCCTTAGTAGCGCTGACTAGAATCGTTTCTTGCGGCAGAGATAGCGCCTTGAGGCGGGTGGCGAGATCCTGTACCCCCTTTATGGCGATCGCCATGACAATTACTGGGGCTTGGTCAATAGCCTCTTCTAGAGAAAGATCGCCCCGACGAGACCAAACCTTAACGCAATTGGCTTTTGAGCGACCCAAAGAGGCAAGCGCTAAACCCCATACCCCTCCCCCTAAAATCGTCAACACCGAAGATTCTGAAGGGTTTGGCGTGAATGTCATGGCTGGCGGCAACGCGAAAGAATAGGTGAGGCAATGCTAAAAATAAGCTCATCTGTCATTAACTCATACAAGCCACAAATGGATACGGTCATGCCGAAAAATTGTTATCCTAAACAAAAAATATGGCGTGAAGTAGTATCGCTTACAGCCCCATCACCGCTTTTAGAATATTTTTAAAGATTAGATTGTGTGGGCTATCACCACGGACGGCTCACATACGTCATCACAGCTTAGGTCAATCTAGCAAGTCACTAACAGCGGCGGATTAATTTTAGAAACTTTTCTTTTTCAATCTTTTTTCTTTTTTCAAAAGATTTTATACATAGCCCCTTAAATTTTCATGTACCCAGCAGTGACTAAATCAATTCGTAGCCAGTTTGAGCGACAGCTCCAAGAAATGCAGGATGATGTGCTGCGGATGGGCGCACTGGTGGAACATTCCTGCTGGCTGGCACATCAGGCGCTGTTTCATCGAGACTTGTCTGCTGTAGATGAGCTAAAGCAGCACGATCAGCAGGTTGACCTGTACTACCATCAAATTGAGGCCAATGGCATTAAGCTCTTAGCCCTTCAGTCTCCCGTTGCAAATGACCTAAGGCTCATTGGCACTATGGTGCAGCTTGTGCGTGACCTAGAGCGCATTGGAGACTACGCAGAAGAACTGGGTGAAGTAGCGCTCAAACTTCTCCCTTATCCGCCCCTGCCCTGCCTGAGTGAAGTCGAAACCATGTCTAATATTTGCCGCGCAATGTTAGCCATGAGCTTAAGCGCCGTGACCGACCTAGACGCCCAATCGGGGGAGCGGATGAAGCTCAAAGACGATGAGGTGGATGCTTGCTATGACCACGTCTATGAAGCTCTTGCAAATCAAAGCAATTTCAAGGGTTCTGTAGAACCCCTACTGCTTATGACCTTAACCATTCGCGCCCTAGAGCGTATGGCGGATCATGCAACTAATATTGGAAAACGAACCTCCTATATCGTGACTGGAAAACGGTAGGGGAAAGGTGTAAATCCCAGCAAATCTTTGGGTTCAATCCAAACTCGCTAAAGCAGCCTCTGGGTTGGTAGACAACGACCTGCTGCGTGGTCTTTCATAACCGTTACGAATGCTTGAGTCAAGCATGTTTGACAGTTGAGCCTTGGTAGGGAACTATAGGGATATTGAGTTGTGAAGGTTGTGAAGCGCCTCGCACTCTGAATTCTAAGGTAAAAAGAGAGATCCTAACGCCACAAAACTCCTTGTATGACGGGATTTTGAACCGTTAAGGTCACTCTAGTGCCAGCTACTTCGCTGACAGCTGCTGCTTTGGTAACTGGCTTGTCAATTGAAATAAAACTTTGCTGCGTCCGTTGCTCACGGGTCGTGGTCTTAGATTCAGATTGCTCCAACAACCCTCAACTCAGTGGTGATCTTTGACGGAACTCTCGTTTCTTCTCATTCTGTGTGAGAAGTTCGGTTCAAAGATTAGCCGCAGCCGCGCATTAGGTTTTGCTCTCCCCCAACGCTGCCTGGGAAAGAGATGGCCTACTGCTCTTGTAGGACAGTTTTAAGGATCAACGATACATGGAATTTTCAATTAGCGCCCTCCTCTCTAGCTTCGCGGAAGATAAGTTAGTTGCGCCGAAAGCGCTAGAGAAAAAGCTGGATTGCGATCAGCCAGAAGGGTTGAAACAGCTAGAGATTGCCCTAAATGCCCTAGAAAAAATCGGCATTTTGACAAAGGAGCGGGGCAAGTATCGTCGGATTACTGAAGAAGGCGTGATTGAGGGCAAGCTGCGCTGCTCTAGCAAAGGGTTTTGCTTTGCGATTCAGGAAGGCGAAGAAACGGAAGACATTTATATCCGCGAGAGTCAGCTCCATTCGGCTTGGAATGGCGATCGCGTTCTGGTGAAGGTGACAAAGGAAGGTCGCCGCCGCCGCAGTCCAGAGGGAGAAGTGCGGCTGATTTTGGAGCGCTCTAACCCTTCGGTGATTGCCCATGTGCGGCGCACCGACACAGGCAGCTACCGCGCCGTGCCTCTTGACGATCGGCTGCTGTTTGAGATTGAGCTGCTCCAGCAAGGGGATGATCCGGCTCTCGATGAAGCCGTAGACCATCTGGTGCATGTGGAGGTGCTGCGGTATCCTTTGGGGGCGCAATTGCCTTTAGGCCGAATCAATCAGGTGCTGGGCAGTGATGCCCAGTCTGCGGCGGACACAGAGCTGGTCTTCTGCAAGTATGACCTGCCGCGCCATTTTGCGGAACCTGTTGAGGCGGCGGCTCAGGATCTGCCCGTTAAGCTCCGCAAGGCCGATCTTAAAAGTCGGGCGGCTTACCAAAAAGTCTTTACGCTTGCAGTGGGCGATGCCAGCATTGGGCTGGCGAGTCTTGACCATGCGCTGTCTCTGGAGCAAAACAAAGACGGCACCTGGCGCTTGGGGGTTCATATTGCCGATATTCAAGGGTTTGTGGGTGCAGGTTCGCCCTTAGATCAAGAGGCACGGCGACGGGGCACCACCATTGGCTTAGCCGATACCCTAGTGCCCATTTTTCCCGCAACCGTGGCGGAGCGCGTGGGAGCGTTAGTGGCAGACGAAGAGCGTCTGACCCTTTCGATTATGATGACGATCAGCGTAACGGGCGAGGTAATGGCCTTTGAGGTACAGCCCAGCGTGGTGCAGGTGAATCGCCAAATTAGCTACGAACAGCTTCAGGCGATCGCCCAGCGCAATATTACCCCTAGCTCTGATATTGAAGATCTCAAAGACCTGTATGACTGGGTCGATCAGTTTCAAGGTGTCGCCCAGCAGCTCCTCAAACAGCGCCATGAGCGCGGTGACTTTGAGCTAGTGATGATGCCAGAAGTTCACCCTCGCATGTTCGGTGATGACGGTCGCTTTGGCGTGATTGCCGATACGCTACCTCCCACGGGACGGCAGGCGATCGCAGAAGCTCTGATTTTAGCCAACTACTTACTGACCACTCACCTTCAGGCATTGGGCGTTCCGGTGCTGTTTCAGGTGCAGGCTTCCCCTGAGGCGCATAAGCTTCAAGATTTCATGAAGCTGCTCGAAAATTCGGATCTGCCGATGACCCTCGCCCAAGAAAATACCGTTCTGCCCCAAGATTTCCAGCGGTTTGCTGAAAAAATCTTGCCCCTCGATACGGCACCTATCTTGTTTGAGCTATTGGCTGAAACCTTAGAACCCGTAGCCTACAGCCTCCAGTCTGGGCCACACTTTGGGTTGGCTTACGTGCGAGATTACGGGCAGTTTGTGTCGCCCCTCAACCGCTACGCCGATTTGCTGAACCTACGAATTTTGAGTACGGCGTTGGCTCATGGACGCGATCGCAAGAGTGCCCGTTCTAAAGAACAGGTAAACCTTCGCCACAGTGCCTGCCACGGTCAAATTAGCTGGAATGTACTGCCCCCAGAGCAGCAGCGCGAGATTGAGAGCGCCCTCGCCGAAGTGGTTGCGCCCCTCAATGAGCAAATGCAGCTTATTCGTCAAGCTGAGCAAGACTTCTTGGGTCTTAAAAAGACTAAGCAAATGCAACAGCGCACGGGCGAAATTTACCAGGGCGTCATTACGGGCATTCAGTCCTACGGGTTCTTTGTGCGATTAGAAACGCTGCTGGTAGAAGGGCTAGTCCACGTCAGCTCCCTTAAGGACGACTGGTATGAGTACCGCGCGCGGCAGCAGACGCTGATCGGTCGCAAAAATCGGCAGCAGTATCGTCTGGGCGATCACGTGGATGTTGAAATCAAGAGCGTGGACTACTACCGCCAGCAGATTGACCTAGCGGTGGTCGGCGGCGGCTCAGAAGCTTCTGACGAGGACATTCAGGGCGAAGGTGCCGAGTGGTCTGAGAACTATACCGTCCCCTACGAAGAAAACGACAGCGCCTTTGAAGAGGAGTAGCGGCAGCCGATACCGCGCTGTAGGGGCGTTAGGTCTTGTGCCCCTAGGGAAGGGCTGCTAAAAGGGGGGCCTTTAGCCTGGGTTGGCGCGTTGCCTGCTGGGAATGCAGCGCCTGAAAAAAATAGTTTTGATCAAAGCTACGGGGATCTCTGCGGGTACCTGAGCGATCGACGGTTTTATGGTAGGTAATTCTAGCGTCAGGAACCTTCGTATAGCGCACAAGCCATGCGAGGGAATGATACTGGTTTGCCGTATATCCGCTGTGGCTACCGCCATTATGACGACCGTCTACAGGCGTTTCTAGGGAAAAGTGATAGGCAAAATTGTTGACTGAAGCCGGAATCCTAGGGCTGCTTTGTACGGCTTCGGGGCCATTACTGCCCATAAAGACCGAGTTGCCCGCTCCAAAGGCGCGATATTGGAACGGCACGGTATAAATAATGGTGCCATCTAGGCAAATCAGGGCATGGTAGCTGACCTGACCGCCTTGGGCGCTATAGTTTGGCGTTTGAAAAGTGTTGACTGCGCTGCTGGCCGAGCCAACGGTTTCGTGAATGACCACGATAAACGGGTTACGCAGCGGTGCGCCATCAATACCTTGGCTCAGCCGTTCGCCATAGTTGGTCGGGTATGCCCACTCCACCCGCTGCTGCGGGATGCTGCTGCGTGGGGGGGGGGGGGGCAGGCCCAAAAAAGGGGGGCGCCCCAACCCCCCCCCCCCCCGTAAAGGGGGGAAGGGCGAACCCGCCCCCCCCAAGGGTGGCCCCCAAAAAAAACGAAAAAAT